>CAXTLC010000167.1:0-2035 GCA_964245075.1 uncultured Acetobacteraceae bacterium | reverse complement strand
CTAGAGCGTCAGCCGTGCGTCTATCAGCACGGCTGACGCTCTAGTCCGCCTGATCTGTCATGGGCAACAACAAGCGGAACAATAGCATGACAACCCTTGCAATCGGCGGAACGGGGCAGATTGGCTTTCTCGTCGTTGAGGAATTGGCCCGGCGTGGCGCCCAGGTGCGCGCGTTGGGCACGAAACGGCGGCCTGGTGGCCTCCCCTCCGGCGTCGGGTTGGTGACCGGTGACGTGCTCGACGTCGACTTCATGCGCAGCCAGTTGCGCTCGGTCAGCACGGTCTTTGCGCTGCACCCGGCTGTAGCAGACGAACTCACGAGAGCACTGCCGACCCTGGCCCCGGTCGAGGAGGCTGGAATCAAGCGCATCGCCTACCTCTCGGTGATCGGCGCCGACCGTTTTGCCGATTCGCCGCGCGCGGCGGCCAAGTGAGTCGCTGAAGAAGCGATTGCGAGGCGGGGCCTGTCGGCCGCGATCCTACGGCCAAACGCTCTGTTTCAGAATGGCATCATGCAGAAGGACGCTCTCAGGTCCCGCCAGACCTACGCGACCCCGGTTGGTAAGGTCGGCCTCACAATGATCGATGGTCGCGACGTTGCTGAGATCGCGGCGCTTGAGTTGCTGCGACGGGAGCAGTCCGGCAATCCGCTGCCGGCGGAGACGATCGAGCTCGTCGGACCGGAAGCGTTTACCGAGAAAGCATCGTCTGCCTGTGGTCGGATGTCCTCGGCAAGCCCGTGACGTACGCCGGGGATGACCTGGAAGCGGTGCAGAAGGCGTTCCGCACGGTGATGCCGTCGGCGGGCGCATACAGCTTGGCGATGATCTTCCGTGGCATCGTGCAGGACGGCGTGTTCGGTGCATCGGGCGCTGCCGACCAGTTCGTGGGAACGCTTGGACACCCGTTGCGGACGTACCGCGCCTTTGCCGAGGAGATCGTCACCGCCGATGACAGGTAGGCTGGTCGGAAAGGACTTTGCCGGCATCATGTAGCAGCTGCCACCGGCGGGCCCGTCCAGCCCGGACCGCTTCTCGCGCAACACGCCCACGACATGCAACCCGGCCATCGCAACTCCCCATCCCGGAACACCAAGGCCCAGGATGGTAGCCAGACGGTCCCGCCTCGCAGAGCAGGGACGTGGTGGCAGCCGCCACGTGATGCCGCACCAACGTGAGGCAACGCGCGAGGCGCAGCAGCGTGCCTGGGCTGACTGGCATGGCGAGCCGGGACGGCAATCGGGCGCCCGTTTCCCCGCCGGGCGCCGCCCGGGCCGCCCTTGCGCCCCGGCCAGCGGCAGCGTGCGCCGGGCACGGGGCGCCACCAGATCGGGCAGGCGCTCGGCGACGGTGCGCCGGCCGAAGCGCGGGAGAGCCGCCAAACCGGGTCAGCCTCATTACGGAGGTTTCAGAGGCAGCACGGCAGAACGCGCTTTGACGGCAGGGGCGCCCCCAAACTCAGGGGTAGCCACCCACAGGCCGCCCACCTACCTTCCGACGCATGCCCCGCTCCCCTGCTGCCGACTTGGCCCCGCTCATCAAGCTCCTGCAAGCGGGCGTCTCACCCAACCGCGCTGCCACCGAACTCACCCGCGTCCTGGAGATCTGGAAAGCCGAACTCAAGGACGATGGCGAGCAGCTACAGGAGCGGCTATCCGGCCTGGCCGAGCAGATGACGGCGGGGATCGAGGAGATGCACGAGGGCATCGCCGAGGCGAGCGACAAAGGAAAGCCCACGCTGCGGCGGATACTGGCGACGCACGGGGCTGTGCTGGACGAGGTGCGGAAGGCGCAGGGGGCGGGGTAGGCATTCCCTGCCCCGCCAGGAAGACCACCGCTCCACTCGACCCGGGCGGAGCTACGAAGCGTGTTGAACAGCCGCCTTGGTGCCCGCCTTCATCATGGCCAAGCAGGCCCGCCGTCCAGCCCCGCGGTTTCCGGCAGGCCGCAGATCAGGTTTGCATTCTGCACCGCCTGGCCGGCCGCTCCCTTGCCGAGGTTGTCGACCACGCCCATCGCGATCACCAGGTTGCGCT
>CAXTLC010000166.1:0-2062 GCA_964245075.1 uncultured Acetobacteraceae bacterium | reverse complement strand
TCTATAGAACCTCGCCGCGTGACCAATCGGCATCCCGGGCCATCTGCAAGCTGCTGATATTCTGCTATGTTCATCCATGAGTTTCGATCAGCTACTCGCGATCGCGGGGCGAAAGCGGCGCTTTCCAACGCGCCGGATCACCTATGCTCAGATGGCCACTGAACGCCCGCTTTCGGATGCCGAAATGCTGGACGCTTTGCGCCGGGTGCGCAGCCCGGGCGTGACCGCATCGCAGGTACGCACGTTACTGCGCCAACTCATCCGTGTGCTGCCTCGCGCGGGGCTGCATCGGCAGTCCACCTGGCGCGAGCCGCCAGAGGCCGTGCTGCGATACGCGCTTTGGGCTGAACGGCAAAGCCGCTTGGCGCGCATGAGCTCGGCCGAAACGGCCGACGCCGTACTCTGGGCCATGGTATCCGGCCCGTTCGACGTTTGGACACGCAACCGCCTTGGATGGGCGTTCACGCAAGGCGGTATCATCTCACACTGGCACTTTCTCGATCTTGAGGAGGACCCCGAGGAGGTTGCCGCGGGCTTGTTCCGACTGGACGCCCTTTACCTCGCCCGGCTCGCCACGCCGGAGATGAATGCCGGCGAGTTGGTGGACCTCGTGAACCACATCCGGGCCACACTCGACTCGGACTTTGAACGCTGGAAAGACGAGAACCTGCTGGGCGTGCTGCAGCAACAGCTGCCGAACGCCGGCGTGGATGACATGCTGCGGTCCACCCATAAATCAGCTAAGGCGGAGGACATCGTGCGCGAGGCGCTGGCGCGGACGCAGCCGGACCTCAGTGTCATAACGTATTACGACTGAAATCGACATCCCGCGTTAACCGCACGCCGCTGATATCCGGCGCCGCCTTGACCTGCCGCGGCTTCGGTTTCGGGTCTGCCCGCTTGTCCAAGTAGTGGCGAAGCACGAAGGCCACCAGGAACGGCACAGCCGCATAGCCGAGGTATGCCAGCGCGATCAGCCTGGCGTGCTGGTCCTGGGTGAAGACGTACATCAACCCCCCGAACGCAGACACCATCAGCAGCAAGGCGCTGGCCAACGCCATCACTCCAAGCACCAAAGCGATAGCCGCGCCGGCGATCAGGCCGAGAAAAACGGCGAGCCCTGCCAGGATCACGCCGCCCAGTTCCTTGAACGCCCGCATGACTCTCCCTACCGGCTTTGTCCCTGTTCAAGCTCCCGAGCTGCCGTCCGATCCCTGGTGAACGCTTTGCCGATCCGGCCAAGGGCCTGCCCGATCGACTTGGATAGGTCCTGCTCCGGCTCGGCCGTTTCCCGGGCCGCGGACAGGCCCTGGGCGGCCTGCTCCCGATCCGCCACCGCGAGAGCGTCCCGGAGCTGCACAGCCGCCACGGCGCGTCCCTGGCCTTGTGCCAGGTCGTTCCAGTCCGTGCCCTCCTTGCCGGCCGGAAAGCTCGGGAACACCGCCTGCCCGCCGATCGCCGCGGCGGCTTCCTCCGCCTTCACCCGCCCCACGTTGACCTTCGGCCGCCCCTGGGCGTCGCGCTCCGTCTCGCGCTGCCGGTCATCGTCGCCGGCGATGGTGATGGCTCGGTCGGCATGGAGCGCGCGATAGGTTTCCGCCACGGGACGCAGGTTGCCGGCGTTGAAGGCGACAACCGCCGGCATGCCCGTCATCTCGTGCAGCGTGGCGGCCGTGGCGAACCCTTCCGCGATCAGGATGGGACCGGGCTGCTCCACGTCGCCGATGACGAAGTGGCCGCCCTCCACCTTGCCGTCCGGCATGAACATCTTGCTCCCGTCCTGGCGGATGAACTGCAAGCTGGTCACCTTGCCGTCCTCGTCCGCCACCGGGACGAAGAGCTGCCCGGCGACGCTCAACGCGCGTGGCTGGCCATCCGCCCCGTTGACCGTGACGGTCTGCCCCGGCGCGCCCTGCCGCAGCCCGTGGGCCTGCACGCCCTTGTCCGCCAGGTAGGGATGCGCCTGGGTCGGCGTGGCGGCCATCCACATGGCCTCGACCTGCTGGGCCGTCCGCTCCGCCTGCTGCTCGCGCTCGTGCGCCCGGTCGTGGCGCTTCTGGGC
>CAXTLC010000165.1:0-2095 GCA_964245075.1 uncultured Acetobacteraceae bacterium | reverse complement strand
GGCGCGGTTGCGCACCGGCTGGCCGCGCCCCGGCCTGCCGCGGCGCGGCGTGCGCGCCGTCCAGGCCGCGCTGGGCGTGCTGTTGGTGGCGGGGATCACGGTGGCCGGGGCGGACGCGCCCGGGCGGCTGTTGCGCGCGGTCTGGCCGTCCCTGCCGTCCGGCAGCGCGGCGCCCGGCCCGCAGTTGCAGGCCTGGGTGACGCCGCCCTCCTACACGGGGCTGCCGCCGGTCTTCCTGCACCCCGACGCCGCGGAGGTGAGCGTCCCCGCCGGCTCCCACCTCACCGTCAGCCTGACCGGTGGCTCCGCCGCGCCGTCCATGACGCTGGACGGCGCGGCCGTTCCGTTCACTGCCCTGGACACGTCGAGCTGGCAGGCCGAGCGGGACGTCGTGGATGGTGGGAGCCTGGTCGTGCGCCGCCACTGGAGCGAACTCGGGCATTGGCAGTTGACGGCCATCCCCGACGCGCCGCCGACCGTCGCCTGGGCCGAGGCGCCGGGCGCCGGGCGCGGGCAGCGGCGGTTGCAGGTGCGGCTGCCCTGGACCGCCACCGACGACTACGGCATCGCCTCCGTGCAGGTGGAGCTGCGCTTGAAGGACCGCCCGGACGCGCCGCCGCTGGTGATCACCGTCCCGCTGCCCGGGGGCGCGCCGAAGCAGGCCCATGGCGCCGCGGTGCAGGACCTGACGGCCAATCCCTGGGCCGGGCTGCCGGTGACGGCGCGGCTGGTCGCCAAGGACGCGCCGGGCCACGCCGCCGCCAGCGCGGATGCAGGCTTCGTCTTGCCGGAACGCCCGTTCAAGAACCCGCTGGCCCGCGCCGTGCTGGACATCCGCAAGCGGCTGAGTGTCGCGCCCGAGGCGCACGGGCAGGGCGCGTCTGACCTGCAAGCGCTGGCCGACGCGCCGGAAGCGTTCGACAACAACACGGGCGTGTTCCTGGCGCTGAGCAGCACGGCCAGCCTGCTCGACCGCAGCGGCGAGCCGGCCGACATCGCCGAAGCGCAGGGCCGGCTCTGGTCGCTCGCGTTGCAACTGGAGGACGACGCGGTGGCCCGCACCGCGCAGGCCGTGCAGGCGGCGCGCGACGCGCTGCGGCAGAGCGTGCAGAAGGGCGACAAGACCGACATGGACCGCAAGGCCGAGGCGCTGCGGCGGGAAATTCAGCGGCACTTGCAGGCGCTGGCCGAGAAGGCCCGGCGCGATGGCACGGCCATGCCGTTCGACCCCTCGCAGCGCACGCTCAACCAGCAGGATTTCGACCGGCTGACCCAGGAGATGAAGGACGCCGCCCGCGCCGGCCGCATGGACGAGGCGCAGGACAAGATGAAGCAGTTGGAGCAGATGCTCGAACAGCTCAAGCAGGCGGAAGCGAACCCGGGCGGCGACCGCCAGCAATCCCGGCAGCAGCGCCGCAGCGGCCAGCAGCAGATGGGCGCCGCCGAGGACATGGTGCAGCGGGAAGGCGCGCTGAAGGGCCGCGCCGGCGGGCGCGAGACGGCGGACGACGCGCCCGGGCGAGGCACGGACGGCAAGCAGCAGCGCGCGATGCGGCGTGCGCTGGGCGAGATGATGCAGAACTTCGGCGACCTGACCGGCAAGGTGCCGGGTGCGCTAAGCGAGGCGGATATCGCGATGGACCAGGCTGGCCAGGCGCTCGCGGCCGGCAAGGACAAGGACGCCGCCACCGCCGAGCAGCGCGCGATCGACGCCTTGCAGAAGGGCGAGCAGCAGATGAGCCAGCAGATGGCGCAATCGCTCGGCATCGCCATCCAGCCCGGCGAGGGTGAAGGGGAGGGCAACGGCCCGGGCGACCAGACGGCGCAGGATGACGGCCAAGGCGATGGCCAGGGCAACGACAACAGCCCCGGCGGCCGCGGCGACCGGGACGCGGAGAATGGCGAGAACGGCACGGACAGCGATGCCGCCGACACCCCGCGCGATCCGCTCGGCCGCTCGACCCGGGACGGCACCTCGGGCCGCGCCGATGGCGGGGACGTGCACGTCCCCGATCAGATGGAGCAGGCGCGCACGCGGGAAATCCAGTCCGAGCTGCGCCGCCGGGAGGGCGAGCGCACCCGTCCGCCGGGCGAG
>CAXTLC010000164.1:0-2132 GCA_964245075.1 uncultured Acetobacteraceae bacterium | reverse complement strand
CGATCACATGCCACGCCGCCAAATGCACTTTCGGTTCCGTTGCTACCGGAATCCCCTATTGTGCTGGAGGGTCGGTAGATGTCGACGTGGACAGGTGGCGAACTGGTCGAGGCGGCCCAGCGTGGTGAGTCGGGAGCGATCGAGCGATTGCTGTCCCAGGCCCGGCCGGATCTGCGTCGCGTTGCGCGCCGGGCTTGCCGCGGCCCAGAGGACGCGGAGGACGCCGTCCAGCACGCGCTTTGGGCGTTGCAGCGCCGGGTCGGTGCGCTGCGCACCGCGTCCGCCGTTGCAGCCTGGCTGTTCCGCGTGGTGGCGCGCGAGTGCAGGAGGCTCTTGGGGCTACGAGGGCCGCCCACGGTGCCGACCTTGCTCGACGACCTGGAAGCGGCCCCCGTGCCCACAGGGCTGCGGCACGACCTTGCACGCGCCATCGAGGCCCTGCCCGAGCCGTACCGGGCGGCGCTGATCCTTCGCGACGTGGAGGAGCTGACCGCGCCTGAGGCGGCCGCGGTGCTCGGCATCACGCCCGAGGCGCTCAAGAGCCGCCTGCACCGCGCACGCGCCGAGGTGCGGGAGCGGCTCGTGGCCGGTGGCTACCTGTCGGGGGGCGACCTGTGACTGCCGTGGCCTGGCACCTGCTGCGCGGCTTGGGCGCGGCCGTGCTGGTTGCGGCGGCGCTCCTCCCGCACGCCGGCCCGTCCTGGGCCGCGCTCCTGCTGCTGCCCGCGGCCGCACTGCTGCTGCGCGGCTGCCCCATGTGCTGGCTGCTCGGCCTGGCCAAGCGCCTGCGCGCCCTTTCCAACCAGCGAGGCTGACGACCCATGCCCTACCAGGACCCATCCGACTTCCGCCTGTTGCCCGAGATGGCCCGGCTCGCCCGGCCCGAGGCGGAGGCGTTCCTTGCCTTCGACAAGGCGGTGGGCCGCGGCGACGGCGCGATCCCGCCCAAGTACCGCGAGCTGATCGCGGTCGCGGTGGGGCTCACGACGCAGTGCGCCTACTGCCTGGACGTGCACACCGGACGCGCCCTGGAAGCGGGCGCCACGCGAGAGGAACTGGCCGAGGTGGCATTTATCGCCGCGTCCCTGCGAGCCGGGGCGGCACTTGGCCACGGGCTGATGATGCTGCGCCTGGCCGAGCAGGGCGGACGGGCGGACCGGTCGGCACCGGAGTAGCTTCGCCCGTGCGGGCGCGGTCAGGCCGGACCAGGCCGCCGTTGCGCTTCACGATGCCAGCCACGGTGTTCTTGCTCAGCCGAACCGATCGCGGCCGCAGCGTGACCCCTGGTCGCCATGGAAGCCTCCTTCTGCATTTCCGTCTAGCTGTGTTTCTGTGTCCAATCTTCAATGAAGCGGGTAACCTCCTCGACCATCCGAGTCCGGTTGATCGCGCAAGCCGCCTTGAACCGGGCGTGGAGCTGCGGCGACAGGTCAATGGTTAACCGGGCCTGCTTCGCGCCTGGAAGCCTCCCTGACGCCTCCGGCACTACGGAGGGTACTTCCGGTGCAGGGGCACCCTCAACCCACTCCTGCACGGCTTGGGGAGCTTTTGGCGGCATCTTGAACTTGCTCATGCTGCTATCCCTTCCAGCTCCGCGAGGATGGCCCGGACCTCATCGGCTGCGGGTCCGTCTGGCTGCTGCTCGATCACGGTCCGCCCGGCCGTCATCGCCTCGGCATAGATCACGCGCTGCGCCGTGCTGGCCGTCAGGATCGGCAAGGCGAATTCGGCCAGGGCGTCCCCGATCTCCCGGCTAAGCACGCTGCGGCCAATCCTCCGTGAAACCACGAATGCGGATTTCTGTGTTTCCTTGAAGCCACGCGACTCGTTCACAAGGTTGACTGTCTCCCGGCTGGCCCAGAAGTCTGCTCCCGATGGTTGGACCGGGATCAGCACCATGTCCGCTGCTGCTATGGCCGAACGCGCAACCTCGTAGCTGCGTGGTGCTCCGTCGATGATGATAGAGTCGTAGTCGGCTGACATGGCTGGCAGGTCCCGGTGCAGCACCGGCTTCGCCAGCCCGATCACCTGGAACGGCACCGGTTCCTGCCGGATCGCTGCCCAGTCCTGTGCCGTTTGCTGCGGGTCCGCGTCGATCAGCAGCACCCGTTTGCCCTGTGCTGCCATCGCGG
>CAXTLC010000163.1:0-2482 GCA_964245075.1 uncultured Acetobacteraceae bacterium | reverse complement strand
TGCGGCGGGTGCGGCATCAACGGAAAACAGGGTTTCGATCCACGCCCCCGCGCGGGGGGCGACCCGGCCGGTGTGGCGCGGTTCCTGGCTCTGGAGGTGTTTCGATCCACGCCCCCGCGCGGGGGGCGACCACCCCGGTCAGCAGCGACGCCAGCACGGTGGTGTTTCGATCCACGCCCCCGCGCGGGGGGCGACGAGCAAGTATAACCGCACGCCCGCCGTGTCGCCTGTTTCGATCCACGCCCCCGCGCGGGGGGCGACAGCTTGCGCCATCCCACGCGGACATCCCGTAGTGAGTTTCGATCCACGCCCCCGCGCGGGGGGCGACGGCACCCAGCCTACAGCTCTGATCCACAATGATGAAAGAGCGCTTCTGCGCGAACGGCACCGGCCCGCAGGCACATCATCAAGCACTGGACACGATGCCGCATCAACAATCCTCCAACATCAGCGCACTCGGGCCGTTGCGAAGCCGCCCAGTTTCCGATGGCCGCTTGGGGTTCGCGCAACACGCCTTGGGCTCAGAACACCAGCGGGCCCGCCAAGTCCAGCACCGGCTTTGCCCCCGCATGCTCCACAGCCAAACGGCCGGCATGGCCCAGGCGGTAGAACCGCAGGCTGTCGCGCGTCAAATCCACTTCGCCCAGCAGGCGGGCCCGCAGCACGACCCATTGCGCCGGATCGACCTCACATTCGAACACCGAGTATTGCACCCGCTGCCCCCAGTCCAGGCACGCCCGGGCGACCCGGCGCAGCCGCTTGCGGCCAGCGGCATCCTTGGTGTCCACGTCGTAGGTCACCAGCATCAGCATCACGCGCCTACTTCCAGAAAAATGCCGGGTAGCCGTCCAGGTCCCCCCGCAGGTGCCGGGCCAGCAACTGTGCCTGAGTGAATGCGAGCAGCCCGAACGGCATCGCCTCATCCAGGAATGGGTGGCGGATCTCATCCTGCTTGCGGTCTTGCCAGGCGGTCAGCACCGTCTTGCGGGCATCGTCCGTCAGGCGGACACCACCGGCCGACTCGATCACGAAGTCATCGGCGCCCAACTGCCGGCGGTTCACCAGGCTCAGCGCGACACGGTCGGCCAGAACGGGGCGCAGCTCCTCCATCAGGTCGAGCGCCAGGCTGGACCGGCCGGGCCGGTCGGCATGGAGGAAGCCCACCTGCGGGTCCAGCCCGTGCGCCTCCAGCGCCGAGCGGCAGTCATGGCCCAGCATCGCATACAGGAACGACAGCAGCGCGTTCATCCGATCGAGCGGCGGGCGGCGCGAACGGCCGCCGAAGCGGAATGCCTCGCCTCCCACCAGGATCAAGTGGTCGAACACGCCGAAATAAACGCTGGCTGCCTCGCCCTCCAGCCCGCGCAACTGCGCCACCTCGGCGCAGGCCAGCATCTGGCGGCCGCAAACCGTCAGCCGGCGCTCGGCAAAGGCCAGCGCGTCCAACGGCGGGCCTGCCAGGGCCTCGGCGTGGTCGCGCAAGGCACGGCGCAGCACCGTGCGTTGGTTGGCGGCCTTGGCGGCGACGATCGCCCGCACGATCGGCAGGTGCCGCGCCGGGTCGTCGGCTGCACGGTACTGCGTGCGGCGCAACAGCACGTTGCCGCTGCGCTGGCCCTCGACCCGCGCCAGGAAGCGGCCGGCTGGCGTCACGTGGGACAGGGTGATCCCCGCTTCGGCGCAGGCGGCCATCAGCGCCGGCGACGCCCCCGCACGGCCGAAGCTGACAACGCTGTCCAGCAGGTGCAACGGGACGCGGCCCCGCTCGGCGCCCTGCACCTCGACGACCAGGTTGGCGCCATCCTTGTGCAACCAGGCATCTTCCGTTGTGACATAGATGGTGTTGAGCAGCTTGCGCATGGCGGTCAGCCCTCCATCTGCGCCGCCAGCCACGGGGCCACCGCTGGCGGGCGTTGCAGCCGCGCGGGCTGGCAAGGGTCCAGCAGCGAGCAGCGGGTGCAGCCGCGCATCAACACCGGCGGCGGGGTGCGCCCGGCCGAGATCATGGCCCGAGCCTCGGCGGCGACCTGGGCGGTGAGCGCGCGTAGCGCCGGGTCGAACGCGATGGCGGTGCGGCGGCGGACGGTGCCGTAGAACAGCGCCCCGACGGGGACGGGAACACCGAACATCTCCTCCAGGCAAAGCGCCTGCGCGCAAAGCTGCACCTCGTCGGCCCGGTGCGCCTTGGGCTTGCCGCGCTTGTATTCCACCGGCACGGGTCCGGCGCCACGCGGGAACTCCACCACGTCAGCCTTTCCGGTGACGCCCAAGGCCACCGAGCGCAGCGCCATCGACCGCTCCACGCGCTGGCCCGGCCGGGTCTCGAAGCCGCCGGCATCGACGCGCTCGTGCAGCACGCGCCCCTCGGCCGTGGCGCCGTCCTCGGCCCAAAGCCGCTCGACATGGATCAGCGCGCATTGCCGCGGGCAGAACAGGTAGTGCTGTAGGGCGGAGAGCGGGATCAGCGCATCCTCCTCCGCGG
>CAXTLC010000162.1:0-2498 GCA_964245075.1 uncultured Acetobacteraceae bacterium | reverse complement strand
GCCGCTCCCTTGCCGAGGTTGTCGACCACGCCCATCGCGATCACCAGGTTGCGCTCCGGATCGGCCGCATAGCTGACGAACGCGAGGTTCGAGCCGGTCGCCCATTTGGTCTGCGGCGGCTTGTCGGTCACGCGGACGAACGCCCGCCCGGCGTAGAAGCGCCGGGCCGCGTCCAAGCACTGGCCCGTGGTGGCGCGGCCGCGGCAGTAGATGGTGGCGAGCACGCCGCGGGTCATCGGCGCCAAGTGTGGCGTGAACACCAGCCCGGCCGCGCTGCCGCCGCTCAGCCGCTCGATCGTCTTGGCCATCTCGGGCATGTGGACGTGCTCCAGCAGACCGTAGGGCACCAGGTTCTCGTTGCTCTCGGCGTAGCCGAACCTGCTGTCGGCGCCGCCCCGGCCGGCACCGGAGATGCCGGTCTTGGCGTCGATCACGATGTTGCCGGGCTCGATCAGCTTGCTCGCCAGCAGCGGCGCCAGCGCCGTCAGCGTCGCCGCGGGAAAGCAGCCGGGGTTGGCAACGCGGATCTGCCCCTCGATCCGGGCTGGCCAGACGTCGGCCAGGCCGTACGCCCAACCCTCGGCGTAGCGGTGGTCGCCGCCGATATCGACGATCTTCACGTCCTTGGGGACGCGCGCCATCGCCTCGGCCGAGGCGCCCGTGGGCAGCGACGCGAACAGCACGTCGAGCTTCGGCAGCGTCACAGGGTTCCACTTCTCGATCACCAGCTCGGCGAGCTTGGCCGGCACACCGGGGAAGCGGTCCACCAACCGGCTGCCGGCGCTGCCCTCGCCCGCAGCGTAGATGAGCTCGAAGGACGGGTGGCCCGCGAGGAGGCGCATCGCCTCGCCGCCGCCAAAACCGCTGATCCCGACAATACCGGCACGAATGCTCATGGTGGTGTCCTGCTGCTGGAGTGAGGGCAAAGAAAAACCCCCGGAGCCGATGGCTGCGGGGGTTCAGGAACGCGAAACCGGGGCCGCTCCGGCGGGTGGAAACCTACGGTGAGGCAGCCACCACGCGGAAGGACACTGATCGGCGCGCAGCCCGAGAAGCCGCCGCATGGGTGCAGCGGCGTCGGCGTCGGCTACAAAGGGTCTGGTTCCTGAGCATGTCCTGCGACATTGTCGTTGCCCACATCCATCGTCAAGCGGAATGCCTGCTGACCATCTTAAGCAGTGGTAGGCCCCGGCTAAGGAGCACCGTGGCAGGTGACCTCAAGCCCTGAGCAAACCCGTGGGACAGAAGGCGTGTCGCTGGCGCCCGGGACTCGAGGACTTGCCATCAACAGTGCTTTCTGGACCTTGGCGCAGAAACGCCGCCGTGTCGATGACGAGATCATTCAGAGACGTCAGAGAACCGGCATCGCTGGGCTTGTAGGGGTCGAAAGGCTGATGGTCACAACATCTGAAATCTACGCGCACTCCTTACCAGGCCATCTGATCGCAGACTGGGAGACCTTGCGGCAACACCTGCACGCAGTCGAGGATGCTGCGGCCAGGTTCGCCGCGCCATTTGGGTGGAGCGAAGCAGCGCGGGTCGTTGGGCGGTTGCACGACATCGGCAAGGTGTCGGCGGAATTCCAGGCCTACATCCGGCGCGCCGCCGAGACAGACGATGGCGAGGTGCGAGGCCGTGGCGGCGATCATTCCACGGCGGGGGCACGGGTGGCTCGTGACGCCTATGGCGCATTCGGCACGTTGCTCGCCTATGGCATCGCCGGCCACCATGCCGGGTTGGGCGACTGGACCGACGGCCTGGAACGCCGGCTGGACCCGGCCCGGTCCATTCCTGGTTTCCAAGGCTGGGAACACCATGCGGAGCCGCTGCCCAGCCTTGCGCGCGTCATGTCCCCCGCGTGGAAGAAGGGGCCATGCAAGGGGTTCAGCGCGGCTTTTCTGGCGCGGATGCTGTTCTCCTGCCTGGTGGATGCGGACTCGGTCGAGACCGCGCGCTTCTATGGTGAGGCAGCGCAGCCCGGCTTCACCCCGCTGCCGGCCTTGCTCGACCTTCTGCGAGGTTGGCAGGCCGGCCGGGCAGCCCCGCAATCGGACGTGGACGTGCTGCGGGCGGAAGTGCTGGACCACGCCGTGGCTCAGGCCGCCCTGCCGCCCGGCCTGTTCACCTTCACCGTGCCCACTGGCGGTGGTAAGACGCTCAGCGCCCTTCGCTTCGCGCTGGAGCATGCGCTGGCGCACGGCAAGCGCCGGGTCGTGTTCGTAGCGCCGTACACCTCGGTGATTGAGCAGACGGCGGCGGTGTTCCGCAGCGTGCTGGGCAACACCGACGTCTTGGAACACCACGCCAGCTTCGATTGGGAGGCGGCACGCGGTGCGCCCGACAATGCCGACGACACGGCGGAAAACCCGGTTGCCCACCTGCGCCGCGCCGCCGAGAACTGGGACGCCCCGGTAATCGTCACCACCGCGGTGCAATTTTTTGAAAGCCTGTTTGCCGCACGCAAGAATCGCTGCCGCAAGCTGCACAACCTGGCCGGC
>CAXTLC010000161.1:0-2597 GCA_964245075.1 uncultured Acetobacteraceae bacterium | reverse complement strand
CACCGTCGACGAAGGCTGAATTGCAGTTTCGGTTCCGCTGCTACCGGAACCCCAATAGAGGCGGCGAAATGCGGAAAGGGTTCAGGAAAAGCGCGCTGCTACATCAATGATTCAGGAATGGCCGTAGCGAAGCGCACGAACCAGCGCGGGTGCCTCCATGTTCCCGGTTCGCCCCGCCTACCGTGCTATCCTGCCCGTTCCATGGCGTGACCCTGAGCCGGGAGATTGGGGACGCCCTGGCCGAGTTCGCCTTGCCGATCCTGACCGCCAGCACGACGCAGCGCGTGATCTACGCCGACGCGATGACGGCGGGGCGGACGGTGATCGAGCAGCAGTCAGACGGACCCGCAGCCGATGAGGTCCGGGCGATTTTGGCAGAGTTGGGGGTCCGGTAGCAGCGGAACCGAAAGTTCGATTGGCCGGCTTACGGCGAGGCCAGCCCGCTTACCAGCGCATCAAACACCGCCCGGCAGCGCGCGCTGGTTTTCAGGTCCTCGTGCATAACTACCCAAAGGCTGAGGTTGATGCTGATTGCGTTTGCGAGGACGCGCACGAGGTCCGGGTCGCGGCGGGCCACCGGCACCTGGCACATGCCAATCCCGAATCCGGCGCGGATCGCTGCGAGCTGCGCGAGGTCGCTGTCGGCGCGCAAGGCAAAGGCTGAATGGTTGAGTGCTGGGAAGCGCCCAATGATAGCGCGGATTGCCGGCGTCTCCTGGTCGAACCCGATCAGGTCATGACCGGCGAGTTCCCCCACTGACGCCGGCGCCCCGTGTCGTTCAAGGTAGCTGCGATGGGCATGAAGCCCCAGCAGGACCGACGGCAGCCGTTGGGCAACCAGGGCTTCCTGGGTCGGCTCGACCATACGTACGGCGATGTCGGCCTCACGCTGCAGCAGGTCGTCCACGGCGTTGGATAGGACCAACTCGACCACGAGGCCAGGGTGGCGCCGGCGCAGGGCCGCCAGGATCGGCGGCAGGTGTTCGACGCCGACGACCTCGCTGGCGCTGACCCGGACGCTGCCGCACACCTCGCCGGCACGGCCGCTTGCGGCCCGCATCAGCGCTGCCGCGGTGGCGGCCAGGGTTTCGGCATAGGGTGCCAGGGCCAGGGCCATCTCGGTTGGAACCAGGCCGCGCTGCGAGCGCAGGAACAGATCTGCGCCGACCGCCTTTTCCAGCGCATCGACATGGCGAGCAACCGTCGGCTGCGTCAGACCGAGCCGACGCGCAGCACTCGACAGCGATCCTTCCTGAACAACGGCCAGAAAAGTGCGGTGCAGGTCCCAATCCGGCTCGGTGTTCATCTTTTTCCGTATAGCATCCCTACGATTGTCCTCAATTCTCTTCTGCTCCTGCAGCTGTGATCTCAGCTTCCGTAGAGCAGCCGGGATCAGCCCGGCCCGGGTGGAAGGGCGGACCCAAACCGCATCCGGCGGCATTGAGAAGGTATCATCATGAGCGAAACCACTGTCGTCCTTGGATACGGGACCGTTGGCCGATTGGTCGCCGAGGCTCTGTTGGCGAGGGGAGGCGTCGTGCGCATCGCGCAGCGCAACCGGCCGGTGGACCTTCCGAAGGGCGCTGCCTTCATGCATTGCGACATCCTTGAACCGGATGCCGTCCGGAAGGCTGTCGAGGGCGCCGCGCAGGTTCTGCTGGCGGTCAGCTTTCCCTATGACGCGCGGGTGTGGCGCACCGCTTGGCCCAGGGCCATGATCAACGTCGTTGAGGCGTGCGCGGGGGCCGGCGCGCGGATCGTCTTCATCGACAACTTGTACCAGCTCGGGCCGCAGCATGAGCCACGGCACGAGAACATGCCGCTCAGTTCGGCTGGCGACAAGCCGGCGATCCTGGCGGAGGTGACGCGCATCTGGATGGCGGCAAAGGGTCGTGTTCGCGTGGCTTCACTGCGCTGCCCGGATTTCTACGGACCGGGCGTCGCCGTGTCGCATGTTGGCGCCACCGGCTTCGGCCGGGTTGCGAGCGGCAAATCCGCCATGCTTCTCGCCCCGCCCGACATTCCGCACGACTTCGCCTACGTCCCCGACATCGCCCGCGCCGCAGTGACGCTGCTCGACGCGCCCGATGATGCGTTTGGGCAGGTCTGGAACATGCCCTGCGCGCCGACCCGCACCCCGCGCGAGATCCTCCAGCTCGGTGCCGACGCGATCGGCGTCCCGCTGAAGGTGACAGCCGTCCCGCTCTGGCTGCTGCCGCTGCTCGGCCTGTTCTCACGTCTCATGAGGGAGGTCGCAGATGTCGGCTTCACCTGGGATCGTCCTTACCAGGTTGATGCCAGCAAGTTCATGCAGCGCTTCTGGTCCGACGTGACGCCGTTCGAGGTCGGCGCCCCGGCGATGGCCCGGTCTTTCGTCGCCTCATCCAGCCCGGCGTGACCGCCTACCCTGCTGGCCAGCCGCACCCACCCGCCCTATCAAGGAAGGACGCGGCACCATGACCTGCATCTCGGGGTTCCGCTGCTACCGGAACCCCGAGTTAGAGGCGGCGGCGGCATGAGCAAGAAGCGGACGGGTTTCAATTTGCCCGTACGAGGCGTCCAGGACGTGCAGGAGTGGGTTAAGGAAGGCGGGGCAC
>CAXTLC010000160.1:0-2645 GCA_964245075.1 uncultured Acetobacteraceae bacterium | reverse complement strand
GCCCTCGACCTGGCCGACGCCGGCTTCGACTTCTCCGTCCTGTGCGAGTTCCGCGGGCGCCTGCTCCAGCACGAGGCCACGGAGCGCCTGCTGGCCCGCCTGCTGGACGCGGCCCGCGAGGGCGGGCTGCTCAAGGCCCGGGGACGCCAGCGCACGGACAGCACGCACGTGCTCGCTGCCGTGCGGACCCTGAACCGGCTGGAGCTGGTGGGCGAAACGCTGCGGGCGGCGCTGAACGCACTCGCTGTTGTCACGCCCGACTGGCTGCGCTGCATCGCACTCGCGAACTGGCACGACCGCTACGACCGCTGGGTCGAGGACATGCGCCTGCCCGACACACCTCCCAAGCGCGAGGCCTACGCCATCCAGGTTGGGACGGACGGCTTCGCCCTGCTAGACGCCATGGACCGCGCGGGCGCGCCGGCGGACGCGGCGGCGTTGCCGGAGGTGACCGTGCTGCGCCGCGTGTGGGCACGGCACTTCGAGCGCGACGAGGCGGAGGCCGATGGTGGTGGCAGTGCTGGCGAACAGACTGGCAAGCAGGCCAGCGGCCGTGTGCGGATGCGCCCGGTGCAGGGCCGTGGCCCCGGGGACCGGGTGGAGTCGCCCTACGAGACCGACGCCCGGTTCCGGTCCAAGCGCGCCACACGCTGGACAGGCTACATGGTCCACCTTACCGAAACCTGCGACGCGGACATGCCGCGGTTGGTGGTCAATACCGACACGACGCCGGCCAACATGCACGAGGCCGAGTGCACGGCCGCGATCCATGACGCGCTCGCGGCAAAAGGCTTAGCCCCGTCCGAGCACCTGGTGGACTCGGCATACGTCAGCGCCGGCCACCTCGTGGCCGCCCACACTCAGCACGGGATAGATCTGGTCGGCCCCGGCCGGCCCAACGTGAGCTGGCAAGGCCGCAGCGGCGGCGATGCGTTCACCTTGGCCGACTTCACGGTGGACTGGGACCGCAAAGCCGTCCGCTGCCCCGAGGGCAAGGGGAGTGGCCATTGGATCAGCGGCGCCAAGCATCGAGGGCAGGGCAGCGTCATTCACGTGGAGTTCCGCGCTGCCGACTGCCGGGCCTGTCCGTCCCGCGCCCGCTGCACCCGGTCGCGCTCGAAGTACCATGGCCGGGTCCTGGCGGTGATGCTGCGGCCCGAGCACGAGGCGCTTGCCGCCGCCGGGGCGCGAGGGCACGGCCGAGGGCAAGGCTCTGTATGCGCAGCGCAACGGCGTCGAAGGCACCCTGTCGCAAGCCGTCCGCGGCTTCGGTTTGCGCCAGGCGCGCTACCGCGGTTTGGCGAAGACGGGCCTGCAAGGCGTCGCCACCGCCGCGGCCCTCAACCTTGACCGGATGGCCGCATGGTTCGCCGGACGCCCGCTCGCACCGACCCGTACCTCACGTTTCTCCGCACTCGCCGCCTAGCGGCCAACTTCGCCAACAGGGTCCGACAGTTTGACAAAATAATACAGACTGTGTGAGGTGGAGACACATCCTATGGGATATGTCATTCTGTTCCTATGCGGCGTGTGGTGTTGGACAGCTCGGTTGTGGTTTCGGCCTTTCGCAGCCGGTCCGGTGCATCAAGCCGGTTGCTCGACTTGGTGGAGGATGGCCGTCTCGTGCCACTCGCCACGCCCGCGTTGTTCATCGAGTACGAGGACGTGCTGAAACGGCCCGAGCAGCGGGAAGCGTCGGGCTTGTCGTTGGCGGAAGTGGATGTGGCCCTCACGGCGCTTGCGGCTTTGGTGGAGCCCGTCGAGGTGCGGTTCAGTTGGCGCCCGCAACTCGCTGACCCTGGCGACGAGATGGTTTTGGACGCGGCGGTGAACGGGCAGGCTGACGCCCTGGTGACGCACAACCTCGCACACTTCGCCTTGGCCGCTCCCCGTTTCGGGCTGACGCTGCTGCGGCCGGGCGAACTGCTGAAAAGGATTGGACAATGAGCAAGGCAACCTATCCCCTCAAGCTGCCAGCCTCCATCAAGGCTGCCGCGGCCCGCCTGGCGCGTGAGGACGGCGTGTCGCTGAACCAGTGGATTGCCGCGGCGGTGGCGCAGAAGGTGGGCGCGGTGGAAACGGCGGCGGAGTTCTTCAAGCGGCGCGGGGAAGGCGCAAAGCCCGGCGACCTTCGCGCTATCCTTGCGCGCGTCCCTGACCGCACCCCTGATCCCGGCGACGAACTGCCGGAGGGCTGGCAACCCTGACCGCCGCTGCATCGCCGCGGCGGTTCGTGGCCTACCTTCGCGTCAGCACCGAGGGCCAGGGCCGGTCCGGGCTGGGCTTGGAGGCGCAGCGTCAGGCCGTCGCCACCTACCTGGCGCAGCACGAGGGCGAGCTGCTGGCCGAGTTCCAGGAGGTCGAGAGCGGGCGCACGGCGGCCCGGCCCCAGCTTGCCGCGGCGCTGGCATGCTGCCGCACCCGGCGGGCGGCGCTGCTGGTGGCCAAGCTGGATCGGCTGTCACGCAATGCCCGGTTCCTGTTGAACCTGGTCGAGGGTGCAGGCGAGGCAGGCGTGGTGTTCTGCGACCTGCCCCATGTGCCGCCGGGTCCGATGAGGCGCTTCCAGCTGTCATCAGCACCTGCATTCTGGTTCTTCCGCACTTCGTGTGGCGCGGGCTGGCTGGCGTGATGCAGCCTATCTC
>CAXTLC010000159.1:0-2868 GCA_964245075.1 uncultured Acetobacteraceae bacterium | reverse complement strand
CGGTCGCTCAGGCCCTCGCGGAACTGCATGAGGGTCACCAGGGCAAGCCGCCACGGCGCATAGGCGGGCTGGCCGAGCTTGTGATACAGGTCGACGAAGTCGGCGTCGTATTGCGGGACAAGCTTGGCGCCGTGTTCTACGGGTTGCCGCGCCGGAACGCGGCGCGCGCGGCGCGGCCGGTGTCGTCGGGCACCAACGGGAGCGGCTGCGACGGGAGCGACATGGGTGACCTCCAAGCAGGAAAACAGCCAACGCCGCAACCCGCCCGAACGCTCCGGATTTCGCCAACAGGGTCCGGTCGTTTGACAAAGTGGTACAGCTTGATCCTGGAGTATCTTTCAGGAAAATGCTGCTGCGACGTCGCGCGCAAAGGCAGCGAATGGTCGCGGTGCCGCTCCCGTAGCGTCCTGCACGCCCGAAGCGACCACGGCCGCCTCGCCGCGATGATAGTGTGCATAGTCCTCGATCAGGCCGTCCGCCTGCCAAACCGGCATTGACGTATGGGACAACGCCTCGCGCATCGCCTTAGGTGGCACATCCACAAATATTATGGTACGGCCCAAGGCATCTGACAGCTCGGCGGCCATATCGGCATGGGATAGCGCCTCCGGCCCTGTCAAAGTGTAAGTCTTCCCGGCATGGCCTTCTCCGGTCAGCGCAGCCGCGGCAGCAGCCGCGTTGTCGCGCACATCCACGATGCTGACCTTAGCGTCGCCCACGGCCGCATAGAACCGTCCTTCGGCCTTGATCGTCGATGCGAAGCCCAGCAGCCCCTGCATATACAGGTTCGGGCGCAGGAAGGTGTAGTCCAGGCCCGCCTCCCGGATCGCCCGTTCCACGGCGGCGTGATAGTGCAAGAAGCGCACCGGCGAGGCTTCGTCGGCGGCGAACTGCGACAGCTTGACGACGTGCCGTACGCCGCCCGCTTGGCAGCCGCGACGAAACTCATCTGCTGCGCTTCGGCCCGGTCGGTGGAATTGGTCAGCAGGAACACCGGCTTGATCCCGTGCAGCACGCGGTCAAGCGAGGCAACGTCGTCGAAGTCCCCCGCCATGATCTCGACGCCGGGCAAGTGGGCAATCGTATCCGCCTTGTCGGTGGAACGGACCATGGCGCGTGCACGCACGCCGCGGGCGGACAGCAGCTTGAGGAGTTCAGTCCCGTTGCTGCCGGTGGCGCCGGTAACAAGGATCATGGGTTCTCTCCGGGGTTAGTGACGGTGCAAACGTGGCGCATCCCGTGTTATCCTTCCAAGTGATTGTAGGTGTGGCCATATATTTGCCCGATGAATGATTTGCGCTCCGTTGACCTGAACCTGTTAGTGATCCTGGACGCCTTGTTGGAAGAGGCACACGTCAGCCGCGCAGCCGTTCGGCTGCACCTGTCGCAGCCCGCCACGTCGAGCGCGCTTGACCCGCTCCGTCACTTGTTCGGCGATCGACTGCTGGAACGTGGCGGCGGCGGAATGCGCCTCACGCCGGCCGCCGAGGCACTACGCCTGCCGCTGCGTGATGCATTCGGGTCCATTGCCACCCTGGTGCGCCGCGGCAAGACAGACCTTGCAACAGTGCGCCAGACTGTCCGCGTGGTGATTGCCGACGCTCCGGCTGTGATGCTGCTGCCCGTGCTGCCCGTGCTGCACGCGCGCTTGGTGCGGACTGCGCCGGGCATCACGCTGGCGGTGCTGCCATGGCGCGGCGGCACGGAGGCGGTGCGCCAGCTCGCCGCCGGTGAAGTGGAGCTGGTAGCTTCGGTTCTGCCCACCCTGGACCCGGCCTTCCGCAAGGTGCCGCTGTTCGACGAGCATTACGTCGTCGCCATGCGTTCGGACCATCCGGCCACGCAAGGCCTCTGTCTCCATTCTTGGCTTGGTTGCCCGCATGTCGTCGTCTCGGGCAGCGGCAGCACCACTGCTGGGCTGGACACGGCCTTGGCGGTACACGGCCTGTCCCGCCGGGTCGGCGTGGTGGTGCCCAGCTTCGCCATGGTGCCGCCCTTGCTGTCCGGGTCGGATTTGGTAGCACTGCTGCCGAGCCGGTGCGTCACCCCGGATGTCGCGGCCAGGCTTGCGACTTTCGTGCCGCCTGTCCCCATTGACGGTTTCCGCCTGGACCTGGCCTGGCATATGCGTCGCGACGGAGATTTGGTTGTGCGGCATGTTGCCGATGAGATGCGCGCCTTGCTGGCTCAGTGACCGCGAGGCTGTGCAGACTGGCGATCTGACGCCACAGCGTCTTGACCTCGACGCCGAAAAAACTACGCTGGCAAGTTCTTTGTTCGAGCTCGGCCAGGTAGGCGGTCGGATCACGTCGAAACCGTGTGCGTAGGGTGCGTGCGCGGCGGCGCTGGTCGAGGCGTCGGCGGAGCATGCTCCATTGCTTGCGGTTGACGCGGCCCAGCCCACGCGCGGTCGGCGGACGCACTCTGGTCGCGGCGGCTGCAATCAGGCGCACCTCGCCGCGCAGCACGGCGGCCGGCGAGGCTGCCTTGCGTCCCGTCTCACGCCGTTCGTGGTAGCGCTGCGAGCCGAACAGCTGCTCGAGGTCGTTGTTGGTCCGTGGCAGGCCAGGCACGGCGTAGCAGTGGAACAGTCCTGGGCGGTAGCTGCGGGTTACCTTGGCGAAATGCTCGATGGCCAATGCCAGCGTGCCGGCCCGAGCGTGATGACGGCGCATGGCCGCCACCAGGCCGTCAAAGCGGCGACGCACGGTGGCGGCGTCCTCGCCCTTGTGGTTGCCCAGCAGTCGGGCCGCGGCATGCACCCAAGCGTAGGCCCGCTCGACATCCGGCCAGAGTGCCGCCGTTCGCTCCAGACCGTGGCCGATCAGCCGACGGAGCCGCGCGAGCGGCGCCGACAAGAGCCCCCTT
>CAXTLC010000158.1:0-2870 GCA_964245075.1 uncultured Acetobacteraceae bacterium | reverse complement strand
GCCTGCGTCCCGACACGCCCAGCAGGAGAGCCCGGCCATGGCCCGCCCCACGCCGCTGCTG
The DNA here is from genome assembly GCA_964245075.1 of uncultured Acetobacteraceae bacterium. Lineage (GTDB taxonomy): Bacteria > Pseudomonadota > Alphaproteobacteria > Acetobacterales > Acetobacteraceae > LMUY01. The sequence goes on along the minus strand of CAXTLC010000158.1, from coordinate 2,809 downwards.
TTCCAGCCGATCGGCCTCCGGTCCGTCACGGCGCGCAACCGCGTCGCCGTGGCGCCGATGTGCCAGTACAGCGCCACCGACGGGCTGGGCTGGGACTGGCACATCCAGAACCTCGGCGCCAAGGCGATGGGAGGCCCCGGCATCGTGTTCACCGAGGCCACCCACGTCTCCGCCGACGCGCGCATCACCCACGGCTGCCTCGGCCTGTGGAACGACGAGCAGCAGGCGTTCCTGGCCCGCCTCGCCGCGATCATCGCCTACTCCGGCGCGGTGCCCGGCATCCAGATCGCCCACGCCGGCCGCAAGGCCAGCAGCCAGCGCCCCTGGGAAGGCGGCCGTCCGATCCGACCCGAGGATGGCGGCTGGCTGCCCGCGGCCCCCAGCGCGCTCGCGATCAGCGACGACACCGTGACGCCGCATGTCCTGACCGAACCCGCGATCGCGGAGATCGTGGCGCGGTTCGCCGCCACCACGCGCCGCGCCCGCGAGGCCGGGTTCCGCATCGTCGAGCTGCACGCGGCCCACGGCTACCTGCTGCACAGCTTCCTCTCGCCCGTGTCCAACGTCCGCCGCGACCGCTACGGCGGCGACCTCGCCGGGCGCGCGAGGATGCTGATGGAGACCATCGACGCGGTGCGCGCCGAGTGGCCGGACGACCTGCCGCTGTTCGTGCGGCTGTCCTGCGTGGACTGGGTCCCGGGCGGGCTGGAGATCGCGGAGACGGTCGAACTGGCGCGGATGCTCAAGGCACGCGGCGACGTGGACCTGCTCGACTGCTCCGCCGGCGGCTTGTCGCCCGCGCAGCAGATCCCCTCGCTCTACCCGGGCTATCAGGTGCCGTTCTCCGAGGCGGTGCGCGCCACCGGCATCGCCACCGGCGCGGTCGGCCTGATCCGCGACCCGGAGCTTGCCGCCGAGATCGTCGCCAACGGCCGCGCCGACCTGGTGTTCGTGGCGCGCGCCGTGCTGGCCGACCCGAACTGGACCAACCACGCGGCCCGCGCCCTGGGCACCGCGGCCGCCGTGCCGCCGCAGTACCAGCGCGCGGTCCCGGGCTGAATGGCGCTGGCGCTCCGCCCCCGCCGGCCCGTGCCGCCCGACGGGCGTGCCACCAGGCGTCTGCCCGTGTCCGCCAGGGTGTGGGCGGCGCTGGCGGCGTCCGTGCTCTGCCTGGGCGCGGCCGGCTGGGTCGGCGGGAGCCGCATCGGGGCCGGGTCCGCCTCGACGCACCTCGTCCCCGAGACGCCGGCGGCGGATGCGGCGGCCGGGGAGGTCCCGGGGCCGGCGCAGAAACCGTGGGCCGCGACCTCGGGCATCGCCGCGGGCGTGGCACCGCGGCCGGCCGAGCGCAGCCAGGTGCGCGAGGCCGTGGCGCAGCGGATCGACGCGCTGCACCGCCGGCTCAGGATCGTGCCGGCCGAGCAGGTGCTGTGGGACCAGTTTGCCGACACGATGCTGCGCGACGCCCTGGACTCCGAGGACAGGTTCAGGTCGCGCCAGTCCCGCTCCGCGCTGGGCGCCGCCGAGGGTCTCGCGGCCCGGGCGGAGGCGGCGCAGGCGCGGGCCGATATGCTGGGCCACCTGTCCGCCAGCTTCCGCGCGCTGTACGAGGCGATGCCGCCGGAGCAGCGCCTGCTGGCCGATCAGGTGTTCCACCAGGCGCAGCGCCAGGAAGGCCGCCGCGGGTCGTCGCGGATGCAGCAGGACTGACGTCCGGGCCGGCGCCGGCCAGGGAAGAGGGTGTCGAGGCTCCGCCTCCTCCGCCAGGGACAGCTCCCCTGCACCGGCTTGCCTCAAGGAAGGCGGTCCAGGGGGCCACCCCCTGGCGGGTCCGGGCAGAGCCCGGCCTTGCTTGCCGGACGCGGGCTGACCCGTGCATTGCAGGTGGCCCTGCCCGCGTCTATACCGCGCCCCTGCGCTGCCGGTCGGGATCGGCGGCACCATCACGGGAAGCCGCCATGAAGTCCGGGATCCACCCCGAGTACCACGAGATCACCGTCGTCATGACGGACGGGACGCAGTTCACCACGCGCTCCTGCTACGGCAAGGCCGGCGACACCATCCGCCTCGACATCGATCCCAAGTCGCACCCTGCCTGGACCGGCATCCAGCGCATGATGGACACCGGCGGCCAGGTCGCGAAGTTCAACAAGCGCTTCGCGAGCATCGGTACCCGCAAGTAGGGCACTCCGCCCGGCTCTTCCGCCGGGTCACGTCGCGGCCTGCGAAACTCACGAAAAATCGATCGGGGCGTGGCGGTTCGCAGGGACCGCCACGCCCTTGATCGTGGCGTGCCATCTGCCCATTTCGGTGTGGTCCGAGGCGCCCATACGGGGCCTTGGAAGACGAATGGATCGTCCCGTCAGGGAGGTCCGGCCCGCAACCTTGCTCGTGCAGAAGGTATCACCATGACCTACGATCTCGCGCCACTGTTCCGTACCGCGATCGGCTTCGACCGCCTCGCCCGCCTGGTCGACAGCGCCACCGAGGCGGCTCCGGTCCCCGCCTACCCGCCCTACAACATCGAGAAGACCGGCGAGGACAGCTACCGCCTGACGATGGCGGTGGCCGGGTTCTCCGAGGCCGACCTCGACCTGGTCGTGCGCGACAACACGCTGTTCATCAGCGGCCGTGTCGCCGCCGATGCGCCCAAGCCGGAGATGCTGCACCGCGGCATCGCAGGCCGCGCGTTCGAGCGCCGTTTCGTGCTGGCCGACCACCTGGTGGTCGAGGGTGCAGACCTGCGGCACGGCCTGCTGCACGTCGCCCTGAAGCGCGTGGTGCCGGAGGCGATGCGGCCCCGCCACAT
>CAXTLC010000157.1:0-3085 GCA_964245075.1 uncultured Acetobacteraceae bacterium | reverse complement strand
AGGGAAACGACGCTGTTCCAGAGCCAGGACGGGGCGTCCAGCGACTTGGAGCGGCCTTTCTGCAATTCGGCCAGCCAACGCTTCTGGTCGATCGTGCCCATCTGCCGCGCGTGCCCGCGGCCCACCACCAGGGCCAGGAACTTGGCGACCTCCGTGGCTTCTTCCCGGGTCAGGTGGTCGATCTCAAGCTTGAGGTCCTGCGGCAGCAGCTCGCGCACGAAGACTGCCTTGCCAAGCAGCCGCGCCGCTTCCATCCGGCTGCCCAGGAACGGGGACAGGTTGCGGGCGCCGGTGACGACCCGCTCGGCGTTGTCCCGCGGCATGTCCGCGTCGGGGTTGCGGGGGGCCGCCGCCGCGATCGCCTCCTTGACGTCCATCAGGCAGTGGCGCTCGGCCCGGCCGCTGCCGACCGCCACGAACACCGCCATGCGCAGCCGCCCGAGCGAACTGCATCCCTTGCGCCAATAGGCCGCGTCGAGCACGCGGACCTCGGCCACGTCCTCGCGCGAGCGCAAGGACGTGGCGAGGTGCTTCAGCTTGTCTTCCGCGAACAGCGCCTCAGCCGCCTGCCGCTCCTCCGCCGTGAGCGGCCAGAACCGCTTGCCGAGCGGGATGACGGGTTCGACGCCCTCGATGCGCTCGTCCGCCAGGTGCTTCCATGACCGGCCTGCCGCGGCGCGCATGACCTGGCGGACGGTCTTCGGCATGGAATCCGCCGTGTCCAGCGTCTTGCCCTGCGCATCCGGCGCGAAGGCGGCCTCGTAGCCGTCCACCATGTGCTCCACCATCTGCGCGGTGGTGACGCCGGGCAGGTCAGACCCGCGGGCGGCCATGGCGAGCGACAAGGCGAGGCGGATCAGGTCGTGCGCCGGGTTGCCGATCACCGTCTGGTCCAGGTCCCGCACCTGGATGGCGAGCGCGCCGTCCTTGCTGGCCACCGGGCCGAGGTTGCCGGTGTGGCAATCGCCGCAGATCCAGACGGGCGGGCCTTCCGGCAAGGCGGGATGGTCGGACGCTTCGAGCCATTCGTAGAACCGCACCGTGCTGCCCCGCACGTAGGCATGGGCAGATTCCGCCATCTTGCGGTTGCGTTCCTCGCCAAGGGCTTTCGCGCGCTCGGCCGGCTTCGTGGAGCTCGCGCGCTTCATCCTGTCACTCACCCTGCCGAAGTTTGGTCCACAAGGGATTATGCCATGCTCAAGTCTAAAAATTCCATCAGGTTCCAGGCAGGCACCCGGCGAAGCTGTGGCGGGTGACGCCCGCTTCCGGCATGGCGACGCCTGCGGTCGGGTCCACGAACGGGCGGGACGCGGCCGAGATGTTCACCGGCCCGGCGAACCACAGGCCGCAATGCGAGCGCACCGGCCCGCCCGACTCCGTCACCCGGTTGTCCCGCATCGCCACCGGCCCCGTCGCGTCGTCCACGTTGATGCCCACGGCAGCACGGGCAACGGTGTTGCCTGCGATCAACCCGCCGGAGGTGGCGGAACGGTACCAGGCCCGCCCGCCCACGCCGAGCCCGAACCCGCAACGCCGGGCCGGGCCGCAATCGATCACGTTGCCGGCGACGACGGTGCCGGCGTAGTCGCCGCTGCTGTCCGGCCAGCCATGGACGAGCAGGCCGGCGAAGGCGGCGGCGCCCGGCGCGTCGGTCGTCTCGATCCGGTTGCTGGCGACGGTGCAGCGGAGGCAGCCGCCCAGCACGAGCTGCACGTCCGTGTTGTCGCGGAACAGGTTGCCCCGGATGACGTCGTTCACCCCGTCGATGACGGTCAGCCCATCCGCCCACAGGCCGCTCTGGTCATGCATGCCGTTGGACAGGACGGCGTTGCCGGTGAACCGGAACCCGTCCGCCCCGGGCTCCACCACGATCGCGCTGTAGCACGCGGCGTCCCGCAGGACGCTGCCGGCGACGGTGACGCCCGCGGCCGCGATGTCCAGTCCACCCATGGAGGGGCGTCCCGACCCGGCGCAGGCGGCGCGGCCGTCCTGTGCCGGATCGGCGCGGCCGCCCTCGATCACCATGTGGTCCAGGACGCTTCCGGCCGCCGCGACGGTGATGGGGTGCCGGCCGTCGGGCCGTGCGGGGCGCAGCGCCAGGACCGCGCACCCTGCGCCGTCCTTTGGGCAGCGCGGCGCGGCCGGCGACATTCCAGCAGTGGCAAGGGTGACCCGGCGGCGCAGCACCACCGGCGCCGTGAGCACCAGGCGGCCCGGCGGCAGGGCCAACCGCGCGCCTTCGGGCAACTGGTCCAGGCAGTTCTGCAGCCCGTCGCCGGTCAGGATGCGGCAGTTATCCGGGGCGGCGTGCCCGCGGACGGCGCAGGCTGCCAACACTGCGAGCAACGCCGCGGCATGCAGCGCCGCCTGGCGGCGCAGCACCGCGCTATTTGGCGGCGGCGATCGCCTTCTGGATCACCGCCTCGGCCGCCGCCTTGTCGGCCCAGCCGGTCACCTTGACCCATTTGCCGGGCTCGAGGTCCTTGTAACGGGTGAAGAAGTGCTCGATCGCCTGCCGGGTGATCTCCGGCAGGTCCTCCACGGCGTGGACGGACTTGAATTGCGGATGGATCTTGTCGTGCGGGACGCAGATGATCTTCTCGTCCTGGCCGCTCTCGTCCTCCATCTGCAACATGCCGATCGGCCGGGCGCGGATGACGGCGCCGGGCACGACGGGGGCGTGGGGGGTGAGCACCAGGGCGTCCGCCGGGTCCCCGTCATCGGCGAGGGTGCCGGGGATGAAGCCGTAGGCCGCCGGGTAGGCCATGGGGGTGAACAGGAAGCGGTCCACCACCATGGCGCCGCTGTCCTTGTCCACCTCGTACTTGACCTGGGAGCCCTGGGGAATCTCGATCACGACGTTGATGTCGTGCGGCGGCTCCTTGCCGGTGGCGAGCTTGGTGACGTCCATGGTGTACCCCGGTGGTCAAAGTGTAGGTGGGGAACCCTACCGGCGGCCCCCATGCTTGCCAAGGCGGCCTTCGGCGGGGCATGGAGGCGGGGTATGCGCCGGTAGCTCAGTTGGTTAGAGCGGGCCGCTCATAACGGCTTGGTCGCGGGTTCAAGTCCTGCCCGGCGCATGCTT
>CAXTLC010000156.1:0-3113 GCA_964245075.1 uncultured Acetobacteraceae bacterium | reverse complement strand
CTCGGCTTCGACCCGGTCGCGACCCTTGCGCTTGGCCCGGTAGAGTGCGTCATCGGCCCTCAGCAGGAGCGCCTCCTCGCTGCGCAGTTGCGTCGAGAGGGCGAAGCCGATGCTCACCGTGACCGGGGCCGGCACACCCGAGTGGTTCACCAGTTCAAGCGAGGCGATCGCCTGACGGGCCCGTGACGCCGTGGCAAGAGCGGCCTTGCCCGAGGTGGTCGGCAGCAGGACGGCGAACTCCTCCCCGCCGTAGCGCGCGACGAAGCCACGCTGCGGCCCAGCCACGTCCCGGAGCACCTCGGCAACATGGACGAGGCACCTGTCGCCCATGAGATGCCCATACCTGTCGTTGTACTTCTTGAAGAAATCCACGTCGACGAGAAGGACCGCCAGAGGCGCACCGGCGCGCTCCGCCTCGGCCCACAGGGTGGACAAGGCGCCGTCAAAGGCACGCCGGTTCCCGACCCCGGTCAGCCCGTCCTCCAGGCTGAGCCGTTCGAGCCGGTCCTTCGCCTGCCGCAGGTCCTGCTGCGTGACGAGGCAGCGGGCGTGAAGGAGTGACGCCCGGAGCGCATAGATGGCCACGGCAACGAGGATGCTTACGATGCCTGGAACAACCTGCTGCCGTGCAATCCAGGCGCCGACGACGAGCAGCGCCGCAGTCAGGAACACCGGGCCGATGCTGTCGACGAACGCCGTGAACGGGGTCCGCAACCGGTCGGTCTCCGACAGGCTCCGCATCGCAAGCCCTGCCGCGCCCGCCACGAGAAGGAAGGCTGGATCGAGCATGACGTCCAGCGGAGAGGTATCCGACAGCGACAGGTGGTCGTAAGCGCTTCCCATGATGCCGAAGGTCAGGGTGAACAGAAGCATGGCACGGTCGAAGTGGTGGCGCGAAGGGGAACGGTTGCCCCCGAAGAAGCGCAGGGAGGCGAGCGCCGCCATGCAGGCGTTCTCGATGTCGTAGATCGACAGGATGGGCAGCCCTGACAGGGGCGCCAGCTGCTGCGACGAGAACGGCACCGCGCCAAAGATCACGGTATAGCCGAGAATGGCGCCGAGAAGCGCCTGCAGGCCGTCGAGCAGCAGAAACAGGTGGCGGGGACGATCGATCTCCGGAACCGTGAGCGCCAGGAGGAGTGCCACACTGCAAAGGAAGTAGGAGAAGTCGACCGGTCCGGCCGACGTGTCCATCGGGATCCACAACGAGAGCACGGAGCCGAAAGCCCAGAACAGGAAGGCGAGAGCTGCGAGCAGCCAGTTCGGGCGCAGCTCGGCGTCGGCGATGAACGCCGCGCGGCAGCATGCCGCCGACGCCACGGTTGGCCCGATCGCCAGGAAGGCGGAGCTGACGAAGCCACGCATCTCCGGCAGGGCCGCGACAAGCCCGGCATGCAGCGCCATGAGAACGGGCGCCAACGCGAACGGCGCCAGGGCTGCAAGATTGCGGGCGTGTCCGACGCCTGCTCGGCCGGACGCCGGTGGCGCCCCGGGCGAACCGGGCGCAGCGATCAGCTCCGCCTTGGAGGCCTCGAGTTCCCGCCCGGCCGGGCCGGTCATCGCAGAAGCCAGGCGACGACGGACGCGCCCGGTCCACCGCGACCCTGGACCCGACACGTCCGGGGCCTCGGCAGGCGGTTCGCGGGCGATGAGGCCCGCTGGTTGCAGGGGGTGGACCTGCTGCTCCGTCAGCAACGCTTCCGCCTCGTGAACAGGGAGCGGGCGGGCGAAGTGGTATCCCTGCCCGTGACTGCACCCCAGCCTGCCCAGCAGGGCGGCCTGCTCCGCGTTCTCGATCCCCTCGGCGACGACGCTCAGGCCAAGCGACGCCGCGAGGCCGAGGATCGCCCGCACGATGCGCAGGTTGCCACCTTCGGTCTCAAGACCGGTCACGAAGCAGCGGTCGATCTTGAGGCTGTCGACGGGAAGGGCCTGGAGATGGCCGAGCGAGGAGTAGCCGGTGCCGAAATCGTCGAGGCTGACGCCGAACCCCAGCGCGGCGAGGTGACGCAACACCGTCGCCACGTGCTCGGGGTCGCGCATCATCAGGCTTTCGGTGACCTCAAGCCTCAGGCAGGACGGCTGCAGGCCGGCCTCGTCCACCACGCCGCAGATGGTGTCGAACAGGAGCGGGTCCTCGAACTGGCGCGCCGACAGGTTGATGTTCAGCGACAGCCATTCGGCGGCCGGATACCGGCACTGCCACTCCCGCAGGATCCGGCAGGCTTCGCGAACGATCCACGCGCCGAACGGGATGATCAGCCCGGTCTCCTCGAGCACGGAGATGAAGTCCGACGGCATGACCATGCCGCTTCCGGGTCGCTGCCAGCGGGCCAGCGCCTCGAAGCCCTTGATCCTGCCATCGGCGAGCCTGACGATCGGCTGGAGGTGGAGCTCGAACTCACCGCGCTCTAGCGCCATCTCCAGATCCGCTGCCAGGACCGGGCGCGGACAATCGACGCAAGCCGGACGCCCATCGTCGGACCGGTCCATGGACTCACGATCCGCAGCAGCGAGGATCTCCGGAGACAGGGAAAGCCTCGCAAGGTGGCACTCGGGCGGGCTCACCGGTGCGGCGCGGCCGACGTTCGTGAGCACCTGCTCCCCGAAGCACACCACCTTCCCCCCCAACTCTGAGCCTTTTCCAGGATGACACCCAGCCGGGACGGCATGGTCGGAGGGTTCCTTCCCAGCTCACGCCGTCAAATCCTCCAGTGTCAGTGAGACACCGTGGGCGAGGCATCATAGGTGCTTCTGTATTGAGAAAGGATTAGCACGCGCCGCTTCCCTGGAGCCGCCCGGCCACGGGCGGCCGGGTTCCACCATGCGACCGACATCAATGCGGGCCCCGGTCTGCGAGGAAGGCTGAACGGGATGAGCGCCGGGCCACGGGTCCGGGCGATCACCGCTTCCGGCACGGGTCGGCACGCGGCTGGCGGGAGCTGATGTTCGAGGCGCTGCGCCCGGCAATGCCGCGGCGCAGTGCCCGGGGCGCAGCCGTTGCGGCCTGTGCTCGAAGCTGCATGCCCTTGCGGACGATGCGGGCTGGGACAAGACGATCCAGCGCGTCGTCACCACGTCGAGACCTTGTTCTCGATGCTGGAACGACTGGA
>CAXTLC010000155.1:0-3132 GCA_964245075.1 uncultured Acetobacteraceae bacterium | reverse complement strand
ATCACATGCCACGCCGCCAAATGCACTTTCGGTTCCGTTGCTACCGGAATCCCATTCTCGACAATGAAGCGCGTTTGAGAGCCGAGGGCCTGATCCGCAGGAGGCAGCGCATCCATGCGGGGCGCATGCTTGCCGATCATCCCGGCGGCGTCCCGGACTTCCGGCCCGAGGAGGCAAGAGACGCCAAGGAAGTGGCAGACATGGTGGTGCGCAAGGTGTTGGACTGGCTGGGCAAGCACCCTGCAAACGCTGGCAGATGACGCGCGGCCGCATCGAGGACAGTTGCCTTACTGCGCTGATTTGCTCGGCGTCGTCAGGTAAAACCATGAAGGCGCCTAGACGAGCAGATGGCCTAACCCCTAGCCGCTGCCGCCAGGCACGACAACCTCCATCGCGGCTAGGCAAGGTCGGTCAGGAATGCTTCACCCGAACGTTGCCAGAGATGCTCACCGAGCAGCCTAGTGCTGGTGACCCGGACGATCCGAACCGCAACTCGGCTTGCCGGCTTCTACAATGCAACCACGTCACTCTTCGCCGAGGAGGCGCCTTCTGTCGTCCGGCCTCTCGATTGGATCGTGGTTGAAACCTCGGGAGGTGGGTTCACGTCGGGCATGGGCTGGTGATCCTTCCGTTACTGGTTGCGGCTTGGCCTCGATGGGTGGTGGCGGTGCGGGCTTTGCCGGGGTTGAAGGGCGGGCGGGCATTGCCCTGCGAAGCGGTTTGGCATCGTCGGCGTAGCGTTGGACGAGTTTGCGGAAAGCCGAGTAGGTGATGCCCAGAGCGGCCTTGTGGCGGTCGTGAACGGTCACCAGGAAGTCGCCAGCCGCTATCTCGGAGCGGATGGTTGACAGGCGGGCGATGAAAGCGGCTCGCCCACTTCCTCGCTGTCGGGTGGCTGGCTTGTCTGCCATTGGATGATCCAGGTTGGTCCGCCGACACAGTTTCGGCGGCGTCGCAAGCATAGGCACAAGCGGGGTGCTGGTGTATTCCCATTCATTCCCAAAACGGGCAATAAAAGGCGAAACAGGGCGAAAGTCGGCCGGAGTGTCCCATTCGCCACAAGGGGACATAACCGCCCTAAATACGCCTTGGTGTAGGAAGGCAGGATAGGCATTGCTACGTAGCAATGCAGATGCCTTACTCGCCTCCGGCTCGACGTGGGAGAAGGCGTGGCCACGCTGCCGGAGGGAGTGCCCGAGCCGAACAAACGGGTCGCCGGCAACCGGGCGCGTTACCAGAACAGGGACCGGCAGCACCCCCTTAAGGTGACGGTCACGCCAGCGGAAAAGGCCGAGATCGCCAAGCGAGCGGCGGCAGCCGGCCTTTCGGTCGCGTCCTACTTGCGAGCTGCTGCCCTTGGCCGGCAGGTGCAATCGGTGCTCGACCACCAGGCCGTGGGCGAGTTGGTGAAGGTGGCCGGCGACCAGGGCCGGCTCGGGGGGGTGCTGAAACTGTGGCTGGTGGACCAGCCCGGCCGCGGCGCGCCGGAGATCGAAGTGCGCCGGCTGCTCGACCGGCTCGGCGACCTGCAAGGCACGCTAGCCGAGATCGTGGGCCGGGTGTGAGCGCGGACAGCAGAAGGGGCACCAAGCGGTGCCCCTCGTTGAACGCCAAGGATAGAACTGGCGTCTGCCCCCTACGGTCGTCGCAACCGTCTGTCGGGAATTTCAGCTAGGGCGGCGGTGAGGCTGCGGGTGGCTTTTCGGGCCTCACTGGCGAGCCAAGTCAGCCACGACCCAGGCACGGGTTCGCCGTCCGCCATGGCGCGGCCCCAGGTGGCGATGACGTCAACGACGCAATCCAATTCCGCCACCGCATCAACAGCCCGTCCTTTGGCGCTTTGCTTAGCCACGAGCTGCCTCCATTGCCGGTGAAGGCGCCTTCCCGATCAGGTCCCGCACGAGCGCGGCCGTGAGGCACGCGCCGGCGTCCACCGTGTCTTTCAGCAACTCCCCGTCCCACAGGGTCAGGCTACGCGCTCGGGCCACGTGACCCGCCTGAGTGACCGCTCGTAACTCGCACATGCTGGCCACCAACGGCGCTTGCGCCGTCACCAGCCAGTCCCGCTCGGCTTCCACGGCCGCTTCCTCCGGGCTGCCGGCCCGGTGATCGCCACTGAGCGCGATGTATGCCCGTTCCAGCGCGTCGAATGCGGCACAGGCGGCGAGTAGTTGCGCGTCGGGATGCGGGAGGGAATCACGGGGGTGACCGCCCACCGGCGGCGTCTGGCCGGCCTTCCCGAGCACGTCGCGGGCAAGCGACTGGGCGATCTCCCCCGCCAGGCCATCGGCATCCAGCCGGGCCAGGACCAAGCGGGCCTTGGCCTGCAACCCTTCCGGGGTGCGGGCGGGCAACTCTGTGGCCCGCTCCCGCAGGTCGTATGCTTCATCCATCAACCGATCGGCTTCCATCCAGCGCGGGCACTGGCCAGACGATGGCCACCCCGCGGTGAGCACGTCGGCTTGCGCTTCCAGGCGGTCCGCTTCCGCGCAGCAGGCGAGCAGCTCGCCGTCCAGCTCCGCCGCCTTGGCCGGGCCGGCTTCCGCGGCGGACAGCAGCAGCAGCGCGCCCACCGTGCCGAACAGATCCCGGCGGACGGCGGCCGACACGGGTGGCGCCTGGTGCGGGTCCGGCGCCCGCGCAAGGGTGCGGCGGCTCATGCCACCGCGCTCCCAGCCAGGTCCCGCAGGATCGTCTGCATAAGCCGCTCCGTCGCGCAGGCCCCAGGCCGGGCCAGCATGTCCGGTGACCAGACCACCAGGCTGCGGATGCGGGCCGCGTGCCCTTCCAGGGTGACGGGACGGTAGGCAACCATCCGGTCCGCGATGACGCGTTGGGCGCCGGCGATGCGGTGTTGATCAGCTTCCATCAGGTCTGCCGCCGGCGTACCGGGCTCGGCGTCGAAGTCGGTCGCGTTGAACTCGCGTTCGAGCACGCCGAAGGCGGCGCAATCAGCCAGCAGCGCCGCGTCGGGATGGCCGGCAGGCATGCCCGCTGGCGGAAGAATAGCTGCTGAAGCAAGAGTAATCCCGGCCGTCACGTCATTGACCAGGGACCACGCCATCAGCTCATGGTGTTCGGCGTCTCCGCTTGTCTCGACCGTTGATCCCTTCTTGACGGCCAATGCGACGT
>CAXTLC010000154.1:0-3262 GCA_964245075.1 uncultured Acetobacteraceae bacterium | reverse complement strand
CGCAGCTCTACCTGTCGCCGCCGGCCGTGGCGCAGCTCCGCCGCTGGCTGGAGGTTGCCGGCATCACCGAGGGGCCGATCTTCCGGGCGGTGGACAAGGCTGGCCGGCCCGGCGAGCGGCTGCAAGCGCCGGAGGTGGCGCGGATCGTCAAGCGGCTGGCGCGCAAGGCTGGGCTGCCGGCCGATCGGCTGTCCGGCCACTCGTGCCGGATCGGCATGGCGCAGGATCTGGTGGCGGCCGGCGCCGACGTGGCCGGGCTGATGCAGGCCGGACGGTGGAAGTCCGTGCAAATGCCGGCGCGATATTCCGAGCGGCTGGAAGCCAAGCGCGGCGTGGTGGCGCAACTCCAGCACAAGCTCAACCCGGTGCGGGGGTAACGATCAGTCCGGCTTGCGTTACCCGGGCCTGCCTTACTGTGTCGTGACGTGAATGGGCATGGTGGCGATATAGGCTCCCCAAGCATCCACGATCACATGCACAGGCCCGGATTGGGCTAATGCCGATCGGACGCCGTTGGCACCGGCAAAGATGTTCCACACCAGACAAGCCGCAATGACGGTGAGAACGCCCTTTGTGTATCGGTCAACCATGTCCGCGTGCTCCCGTGTTGTCCGGCAAGCATGCCCGGTCAGCTATTCCGCCGCCAACCTGGCCCCGCCCACTGTCCGCCGTGGGCACCCAGGATCGCACAGCTGGACCATGCTGGCTGTGGCGCCGCGGTTGCCGCACGCGCTGCATCGCAGCCTGACCAGCGCGAACTCCAGCAGCGCCAGCTCACCGTGCCTGCGGATAAGCGACGCCGCCGGCAGCACCCCCGCGTTGCCGCAAGCGGTGCAAGTCGCCAAACGCAACCACCCGGCCGGGGTGTCGCGAACGCTGCTAAACCGAGGTTGCCGGCCCGCATCCTTGCCGCCCATTGCCGGCGGTTAGCCGCCCGGGTCGAGGCGCTTCGGCGCAGTTCCAGGCATCGGCAGCGAGGGCTTCCGCATCAATACGAAGCCCTGCCGCTCCAGATGTTCCAGCACCACTTCCGCGGCGATCTTGGCCGACAGCTCATGGCCATGCCGGGTGTTCAATCCGAGTTGCATGGCAAACAGCACATCAGCGCGGCTGGCGGGGCGAAGTGGCAGATCATCGTCAGGCATAGTAAGAACGTAAACAGAACATTCTCCGGGAGTCTAGGACTAAAACTCGCTCGGCAGATGTTCTGCCTACTTAGCCGGTCGATCAGGGATGCCCCACCCCGAGCGCCGCCAGTGCCATGCCACCGAGCAGGGCGAGGAGCAGGAGGCAGCTGACGCCCGTGACCCAGGCGATGCGGACCGCGATGTGGCTGGCCTGCTCTGCCCTCGCCGTCTCCTCGCGTAGCCTGGCGAGCACCATGGCACCCGCGGCTTCGGCGGCTTCCTTGATCCGCTTCTCGCCCCATGCACCCGCTCCAGTCACCAGGGCTTCCGCCTGCTTCTTGGCGTCCGCCAGGGTCTGTGTGGATGTGATGGTGATGCGATCGGCTTGTTGCTTGGTCACGCGCTCGATGGTCTTGACGGTATCGGCGAGCGCCACCTCGCAGATTGCCGCCAGCTCGAGTACGGGATCACCTTCGGCGACGTATAGGCCCTCTCTGCGCAAGCCTTCGCGGAGCTTGGACGGTTCCATCAGATCACCCTCTCGATCTGCGGCCACAAGGCCTGGCGTATCTTGAACAGCCGCGATTTCTGCATCCGCAGGATCGACGTGTTCTCCTTTTCCAGGGCTTTCGCGAAAGTCATCTTCTTGCCGATCATGTCACGCAAGTCGGACGTGGCTTCCTCGCTGAGCTGCGGCATCATCACCAGGGCGAAGATACGCTCTCGGTTCTCAAGGTAGACGGGCAGATCCTCAAACCCCTTGCCGCCGGCGTTGATCACCGGACCGAAGTACTCGTTGATCCAGACGACGATGCGGACGCTTGACGGGAAGTCGGACAGGATCGAGCTCAAGCCCTTCATCGTGTCCAGCATGGTGGGGCCGCCCGTGATGACGACGTGCACCACGGGGAGGCGGCCTTCCTCGACCAGCATGGCCGAGACATCGTTCTCCAGCAGGTAGTGGCTGACCGGCACGAACGAGCTGGCGCCGTTGTCGACCACGAAGTGAGCGTCTTCCGTCACCAGGCGTTCGGTGAACTCGTCCAAGGCCCTGGTATCGACCTTGTTCCCGTTGAAGATCGAGACGCGATCGCTGGGCAGGCTGGACAAGTTGGAAAAGCTGGCGTTGACCGGATCGGTGTCGATGCATACCACCGGCTCGCCCTTTTCGGCGAGGCACTGGGACAGCAGCAGCGCGGCCATGGTTTTCCCGACGCCGCCTTTGCCTTGCAGCACGAAGTGAAGCTTCCGGGCCACGTCACTCTTCGCCGAGGAGGCGCCTTCTGTCGTCCGGCCTCTCGATCGGATCGTGGTTGAAGCCTCGGGAGGTGGGTTCACGTCGGGCATGGGCTGGTGATCCTTCCGTTGCTGGTTGCGGCTTGGCCTCGATGGGTGGTGGCGGTGCGGGCTTTGCCGGGGTTGAAGGGCGGGCGGGCATTGCCCTGCGAAGCGGTTTGGCATCGTCGGCGTAGCGTTGGACGAGTTTGCGGAAAGCCGAGTAGGTGATGCCCAGAGCGGCCTTGTGGCGGTCGTGAACGGTCACCAGGAAGTCGCCAGCCGCTATCTCGGAGCGGATGGTTGACAGGCGGGCGATGAAAGCGGCTCGCCCACTTCCTCGCTGTCGGGTGGCTGGCTTGTCTGCCATTGGATGATCCAGGTTGGTCCGCCGACACAGTTTCGGCGGCGTCGCAAGCATAGGCACAAGCGGGGTGCTGGTGTATTCCCATTCATTCCCAAAACGGGCAATAAAAGGCGAAACAGGGCGAAAGTCGGCCGGAGTGTCCCATTCGCCACAAGGGGACATAACCGCCCTAAATACGCCTTGGTGTAGGAAGGCAGGATAGGCATTGCTACGTAGCAATGCGGGTGCCTTACTCGCCTCCGGCTCGACGTGAAGCGGTCAGGACACCATGGCGAAGAGGATCGGCGGCAAGGGTCCGCGGGACCGGATCAACCACCTTCAGGTTGTCGTGGACCCGGCGGAGCGGGCGGAGATCAAGCGGCGGGCCGCCGCTGCCGGGCTGTCGGTATCCGCCTATCTCCGGGCGGCCGCGCTGAACCACCGCACCAGTTCCGCCCTCGACCACCAGGCGGTGGGCGAGCTGGTGAAGGTGGCCGGCGACCAGGGCCGGCTC
>CAXTLC010000153.1:0-3274 GCA_964245075.1 uncultured Acetobacteraceae bacterium | reverse complement strand
GCGTTCGACGCCGGCCAGGATGTGGGGGGCCGACCTGGTCCAGCGGAACGCCTTCGGGGCGGCCAAGCGCGAGGTGATGCCCTTGGTCGGGCACAGCAAGCACAAGGGCCTGGACAACGGGAAGGAGACCTCGCATCGGTCGACGCGGCGGCGAGAGCGGCAGATGAAGCGGTTCCAGCCGTCCAGCATCGAGCCGCCCGGACGCCGGCCTTCCAGGTTTGGGCCTAAGTCACCGGCGCTGTCGTTGCGTCGCGGCCGCGAGCACACCGCCCTTGTCGTGCGTCGGCACAAGCTCGACCTGACAAATCGACGGCATTGGCGAAGGGCCTGTGGCGCGGGCGCCTGCCACGCCGGAACTCACATGCCATGGAAACCGAACGAGACCCCGCGTGGGAGCTTGGCCTCGCGGCCGGCTCCGAGGCGGCGAACGGTCTGGCGTGGATGCACCGGGCCTGGTCAAACGAAGCGGCCCCGGGTTTCGGGGATGGCGAAGGAGCCAAGCAGGAACACGAAGGTGACGGCGCCCGAGAAGACCGCGAGGGTCGTGGGCAGGTTGTCCGGGCTGCCGCTGGCGAGGGAGACCCAGGTGGGCATCGTGCCGCCTATGGCGAAACCGATGTTCCACGACAGGCCGGTGCCGCTGGCGCGCATGGCGGTGGGGAAACGCTCGTTGAGGAAGATCAGGATCGGCGCATAAACGGCGTTGCCCAGGAAACATATGGCTACGGCGTAGAGCGCGAACTGTTGTGTTCCCGACGCGCCGGGCATCGAGAGGAAGAGGATGGGCAGGAGAACCAAGTTGACCACGCCGAAGAGACGAAACGTGAGGCGGCGGCCAATCCAGTCGCTGAGCGTGCCGACCAGCATGGAAGCGACGATGGCGGCGGCGCTGGCGACCATGAGGATCAGCGAGGAGGTCTGGTTGGGCAGCTTGCCGACGACCTTGAGGAGCGTCGGCATCAGTCCGGAGGTGAGGTAGTAGGCCGAGCCGCCGCCTGCGGTGATGAGCAGGTTGATCAGCAGCACCCGGCGGTACTCGCTGGCGAACAGGGTCCGCAGCGGCGATCTGGTGCGCGTCACGCTGTCGCCGCTTGCCTTGGCGGCGGCGCGCTTGGCGTCCATGGCGCGCCAGACCGGCGACTCTTCAAGCAGGCTGAAGACGAAGAAGCCGAGCACCGAACTGGCCAGGCCGCAGAAGAACATGAAGCGCCAACCCCAGGTCGCGAAGGCGTCGCCGGGAAAAAGCCACGAGGCGAGCAGGAAGGCTGCGGATGCGAGCAGGGCGCCAAGCCCGGCGCCGCCCCCGCCGATCAGGCCGGACAGGAAGCCGCGCCACCGAGGGGACACGCTTTCCGTCCCGATCGTGTGGGTGCTGGCGACCACGCCGCCGACGAACACGCCCTGAACCAGGCGCAGCAGGAGGAACAGCACGGGCGCGACCAGGCCTACTTGCTGCATCGTCGGCAGGAGGCCGAAGGCGGCCGTGACGACGCCCACCCCCACGACCGCGACGGTCATCGCATTCTTGCGGCCATGCACGTCGGCGTAGGAGCCGAACACGGCCGAGCCGACCGGGCGCATCAGGACCGTGACGGCGAACGAGGCGTAGACGGCAGCGAGCGAAATGGTCGGGTGGTCGGAGGGAAAGAAGGCGGCGCCGACGACGGGAGCGGCGTAGAGCAGGATGAACAGATCGAACAGGTCGAGCGACCAGCCGAGGCAGGAGGCGGCGACGGCGGCGGCCACTTGGCGGCCCGTGGCTTCGATGGGTGGCGCGCCGCCGGTGACGGCTGTGGACAGCCTTGCCTCCCCGGTCAAAGACCGCTGAACTTGGGCTCGCGTTTCTCGTGAAAGGCGGCAACGCCCTCCTTGAAATCGTCGGAGGAGCGGAGGCGGGAATAGCAATGGCCCTCCAGCTCGATCGCGGTAGCCAGGTTGCACTCCTCGGTGTCGTTGAGCAGCTTCTTCGCGGTCCGCTGCGCGAGGGGGGAGAACGTGACCAGCTCGGCTACCAGCCCCGACACCGCCGCCTCGAGCTGGTCGTCGGGGACGACCTCGGTCGCGATGCCCCAGTCGAGCGCCTGTTTCGCGCCGATACGGCGGGAACGCATGACGATGTCCTTCGTGCGGGTTATGCCGACGATCTTTTGCAGGCGGGCGGAGCCGCCGGAACCGGGAATTTGGCCGAGTCTCTGTTCCGGCAGCGCATATTGGCAGGTTTCGGACGCGATGCGGAAATCGCAGGCGAGGCTGAGCTCGAAGCCGACGCCGAAGCAGTAGCCGCGGTTGGCGGCAATGACAGGCTTGCTGGCGCGGGCCGGGGCGGCGATGTTCCAGGCCAGCTTGCTGACGTGCTCGGGGGAGGCTTCCACGAAGCCCTTGATGTAGCCGCCGCTGCTGAAGTGCTTGCCTTCGGAGCGGATGACGATCACGCGGACCCGCGGGTCTTCGTCGAGCTGCTCGATGGCGTGGCGGAGCTGGTCGCGCTGGCCCATGTTGATGACGTTGTAGGGCGCGCGGTCGAGCACGACGTCGCCGCGGGCAGCGGACTCGTCGATGTCGACGCGGAAGCCGTCAAGCATGGTGTCGGGGGAGGGCATGTCGTTCATGCGACGGGTTCCTGCGTTGGGGCTTGGACGGGGGCCGGGTCGTAGTCGCCGCTGACGAGCTTGCGGCGGAGCAGCTTGCCGACGGGCGATTTCGGGATCGCGGCGACGAAGACGAAACGGCGCGGGCGCTTGAAGTTGGCGAGGCCACTGTCGCGGCAGTAGCGGTCCAACTCGGCGTCCGAGACGGGGCGGGACGTGGTTATGAAGGCGGTGACGACCTTGCCCCAGCGCTCGTCGGGGAGGCCGACCACGGCGACTTCGGAAACGGCCGGGTGGAGTGAAAGGCAGCTTTCGATTTCGACGGGGGAGACGTTCTCTCCGCCTGTGACGATCATGTCGTCGACCCGGCCGGTGACGAAGAGGTCGCCTTGGGCATCAAAGACCCCGGTGTCGCCGGTGAAGAACCAGTCGCCGCGGAGCGATCTCGCGTTGGCCTCGGGGCGGCGCCAGTAGCCCTCGAACGCCTCGTCGCCCAGCAGGGAGGCGACGATCTCGCCTTCCTCGCCGGGGGCGGCTCGCTCGTCGGCGGTGGCGGCGCCCAGGCGTGCGACGCGGATGCGCTGGTTGAGGCCGGAGCGGCCGGCGCTGCCGGGCTTGCGGGCCGCGTCCTGGTCGATGGTGCAGGTGTACACCTCGCTGCTGCCGTAATGGTTGACGAACAGCTC
>CAXTLC010000152.1:0-3276 GCA_964245075.1 uncultured Acetobacteraceae bacterium | reverse complement strand
AATGTCTGCAATCGGGAAGCGGCGCAAACCGGCCTGTCGTCTGGAATGAGGTCGAAATCAGTCCCAACCCGAAGGTACCAAGTGTTTCGTCAGCTCATCGAACACGATCACACGGTGCAGTTCAGCCACAGCCTGGAAAGCCAGATCGGCGGCCAACTCAAAGCGGGTTTCCTGCTGACCCACCTATTCGAGAAGACACTGACCGCGAGACGCTCGAATCCGTAAGGTCGCGGCACTTCCCGCCCCTGCTGGCAACTCGCGCCGCCAAGTCAACGGCAGCGCTGCCCCGCGCGGATTGACGACGCGGGTGGTCCATGGCGAACCGTCGCCGCCAAGCGCCCGTCAAACCATCAGGACGCGCCTACGAACTCGACATTGCTCCTTTATGCCGGGCAGCACAATTCTGGCTCCGGCTTCAATCAGGAGTTCGTTGTGCCTGCGCCATCCGCTGCCATCGTCGAGCCCGCGCACTTAGCCCCCAGCCCGGACGGGGGCGCCGCCTCCACCCTCGTCGGTCTGATCGGCCCGGTGGACGGCCTCCATGTTCTGCTGCTCGGCAGCGGCACGGTCGAGGTGATGTGCGGGCTGATGCGGGGCGGATGCGCCGCCGTGACGGCCATGCGGGGCACGCGCTGCCCCCGCGGCACGCCGGCCGACCTCGTCGTCATCGCCGACGTCGGCGCCGCCCACACCGCGTGCCAGGCGCTCGCCCACGCCCGCCGCGCTGCCGGCCCGGCCGCTGCCCTGTTCATCCAGTTGCGCCCGGGGGCGTCCCGCTCCCTCGTGTTGCAGGTCCGCAAGGCCCTGCTTGAGCAGGGTTACGGCGCCGGGCGCGTGCAGCAACGCGGCGGCGTGACGGTCATCACCGCTGGACGCGGCCAAGCCGGGGCATCGTCATGAGGCTCAGGACGCTCAACGACTCCGCCGGCTGCCTGGCCGGGCTGGGCGGCTCCATGGTGGCGCTCGCCACCCCGTTCCTGGGGGGCGAGGTGGATCTGGAGGCCGTGGCGCAGCTTTGCGACCGGCAAGCCCGGCGCGGCACGTCCGCGATCGTGGCCTGCGGCAGCACGGGCGAAGGCGCGGCCCTCACGGGGGCCGAGCAGGCGGCCGTGATCTCGGCGGCCGTGGCGGCGGTGGCCCGGCGGGTTCCGGTCATCGCCAACTGCGGCGGCGCGTCCACCGCCGCCGCGGTGGCCCTCGCCGAACAGGCCAGGCACGCGGGCGCGTCGGCAGTGCTCTGCGCGCCGCCGCCCTACGTCAAGCCGACGCAGGACGGCATCATCGCTCACGTGCTGGCCGTGCGGGAAGCGGCCGAGCGCCCAGTCATCCTGTATGACGTCCCCAGCCGGGCCGCGGTCGGCGTGGCGGACGCCACGGTTGCCCGGCTGTTCGAGTGCGGGCTGATCGGCGCGATCAAGGATGCATCGAGCGACGCCGCCCGCCCGGTACGGCTGCGGGCGCTGTGCGGCAACGGCCTCCTGCAACTCAGCGGGGACGACGCGACGGCCGGGGCGCACCGCGCCATGGGCGGCCATGGCTGCATCTCCGTGACCGCCAACCTGGTTCCGGCCCTGTGCGCCCGCATGCACGCGGCGTGGGACCGCAACGACATGCCGGCCTTCAACGCGCTGCGGGACCTCCTTGCCCCGCTCCACGACGCCTTGTTCGTGGAAAGCAACCCCATCCCGCTGAAAGCCGCGCTGTCCGCGCTTCGGCTGTGCGACGGCGCGCTGCGGCTGCCGCTGACCCGCGCCGCAAAGCCCACCCGGGACCGGCTGGCGACGTTGCTGTCCAGGATACTGCCTGCGGAGGAGGACGCGGTCGGCAGGCCGGCCCTTGCCGCCGTCCGGTGACGCATGAACGTGCTCGACCGGATCGGCTTCTTCGCCAGGGTACTCACCGTGCTGATGCTGGCCGCCCTGCTGTCCACCGTCGTGCGCGCCGTCACCGCCGGGTCGAACCAGACGCTCGGGCGCATCTGGCCGTTCTCGCTGGCCCGGTGCCAATCACCGTTCACGCCGGGATGCGGCGGGCCTGACATGGCCGGGGGCACGCTGGCTGCCGATTACGGACCCCATCGCCAATGAGGAAGCCCGGCGCGGATCAGGCGGTCGCCCATCCTGGGGGGCTGGACGCGGCGTCGATCCGGGTGGTCACCCGTGTCGGCGTCGTGACGGCGCTGTGCCTGCTGGTCGCCGCCTTCCCGGTGCTGGCTGGCTGGTCCGGCCTGCCCGATGCCTTGTCCGCCTGCGGGACTTGCCTCTCGCTTGCCGCCCTGTGCCGCATCATCGGCGCGACGCGGTCCGGCACGCGGCCGGGCGGCGGCAGCCTCAATGGCTGGGACGAGAGCCTGTTCCTCAGCGGCGGCGCGGCGCTGCTGCACGGATTGCATCGCTTGTTCTGGTAGTCAGCCCGTCCGGCCGTGGCAGTGCTTGTACTTCTTCCCGGACCCGCACGGGCACAGCGCGTTGCGCGGGGTGGCGCGCCAGGTTGCCGGGTCGTCGGACACCAGCACCTCCGGCCGGGCCGGCAAGGTCGCAACCTCGACCGGATCGGCTGCCACCATGGTGAAGGCGGGCGCTTCCAGCACCGCTTCCGGATTGTTCTCCCACAGGATGGGAGGCAGCGGCGGCGGGGGTGGTGGCTCGGCCTGGAACTCCAATCCGCCGACCGTGCCCGCGACGCGTTGCTTGAGATCGTCCAGCATGGCGTTGAACAACGCGAACGCCTCGCTCTTGTACTCGTTCAGCGGGTCGCGCTGGCCATAGGAACGCAGGTGGATGCCTTGGCGAAGCTGGTCGAGCACCAGGAGGTGCTCCTTCCAGACGGCGTCCAGGGTCTGCAACAGGATCTGCTTCTCGACGAAGCGGATTAGGTCCTGGCCGAACTGCGCCGCCTTGGCCGCCATGTGCGCGCCTGACGCGGCGGTGACGCGCTCGCGGATCGCTTCCTCGTCGATGCCGTCCTCGGCGGCCCATTCCGCGACGGGCAGGTCGACGCCCAGCAGGCGGCGGCAATCCTCGGCCAGCGCGTCGGATTCCCACTGCTCGCTGAACGCCTTGGCCGGGATGCGGCGGGTGACCGCGGCGTCGATCACCTCGGCGCGCATGTCGTCGACCGTCTCGCTCACGTCCGTCGCCAGCATGAACTCGCGGCGCTGGCCGTAAACCTCCTTGCGCTGGCTGTTCATGACGTCGTCGTACTTCAGCACGTTCTTGCGCGTGTCGAAGTTGCGCGCCTCGACCTTCTTCTGCGCCTTTTCCAGCGCGCGGTTGA
>CAXTLC010000151.1:0-3315 GCA_964245075.1 uncultured Acetobacteraceae bacterium | reverse complement strand
GCTGCTGCTGGACCGCGCCGGGCGCATCAAGCCGTGCGGCGGCGCCATCCCGCCGCGGCTGGTGCGCGACTTCGGCATCCCCGAGCACCTGCTGGTCGCCAAGGCCCGCGGCGCGCGCATCATCTCGCCGTCCGAGAAGCAGGCGGACATGCCGATCCACGGCGGCTACGTCGGCATGGTGGACCGCGCGGAGTTCGACGAGTGGCTGCGCGAGCGCGCCGCCGCCGCCGGGGCCGAGCGCCGCACCGGCAGCTACGCCCGCATCTCGCACGACCCGGACGGGGTCGCCGTGGTGCACTACACGGACGCCGTCGGCGAGCAGAGCGTGCGCGCCCGCTGCGTGGTGGGCGCGGACGGCGCGCGCTCCGCCGTCGCCAAGCAGTGCGTGAAGGGGGCGGACCGCATCCCCTACGTGTTTGCCTACCACGAGATCGTCCGCACCCCGCAGGGTGACCCGGCGTGGGACGGCTCGCGTTGCGACGTGTTCTACCAGGGCAAGCTGTCGCCCGATTTCTACGCCTGGATCTTCCCGCACGGCGACACGATGAGCATCGGCACCGGCTCCGCCCAGAAGGGCTTCGGCATGCGCCCGGCGATCACCGCCCTGCGGCAGGCGGCGGGGCTGGCCGGGCTGGAAACGGTGCGGCGGGAAGGCGCCCCCATCCCGATGAAGCCGATGCGCCGCTGGGACAACGGCCGCGACGTGGTGCTGGCCGGGGACGCCGCCGGGGTGGTGGCGCCGGCCTCGGGCGAGGGCATCTACTACGCCATGCTCGGCGGCCGGCTGGCGGCGGAAGCGGTGGACAAGCTTTGCGCGACCGGCGACGTCCGCGCCCTCGCCACCGCGCGCAAGCGGTTCATGAAGCTGCACGGCCGCGTGTTCCTGGTCCTCGGGATCATGCAGCGCTTCTGGTACAGCAGCGACAAGCGGCGCGAGAGCTTCGTCAAGATGTGCCGCGACCCGGACGTGCAGCGCCTCACCTGGGAAAGCTATATGAACAAGGAATTGACCCGGCGCGACCCGATGGCGCATGTCCGCATCTTCTTCAAGGACATGGCTCACCTGATGGGCTTCGCCCGTGCCTGACGGCACGCTGCGCCGCCGTTGGGCGCCGGTTGCCGTGGCGGCTGTCGCGGCAGCCGGCGTCGCGGCGCTCGGCGCTGCCGCGACGGACATCGGACCCTGGTACCAGTCGCTGCGCGAGCCCCCCGGCAAGCCCCCCGATTGGCTGTTCGGCCCGGCCTGGACGCTGATCTACGCGCTGGCCGCCCTGGCCGGCGTGCTGGCTTGGCGTGGCGCGACCAGCGGGGCGATGCGCCGGCGCGTCCTGGTGCTGTTCGCAGTCAACGCGCTGCTGAACGTGCTGTGGAGCGAGCTGTTCTTCGTCGCCAGGCGGCCGGACTGGTCATTGGCCGAGGTGGTGCCGTTCTGGCTGAGCATCCTCGTGCTGGCCGCCGCCCTTTGGCCCGCGTCCCGCCGGGCGGGGTGGCTCCTCGCGCCCTACGTCGCCTGGGTGGCGTTTGCCGGCTGGCTCAACCTGCGTGTGGTGCAACTGAACCCCCCTTTTGGAGCTGCCTAAGTGCTTGACAGCAAAATAACAGCCGGGGAAACGGCGATGGACATGCTCGGCAGCCAGACGTGCCTGCGGCATCTCGAACCGGCGCGGCCCAGCCCGCACGTGCGGCCGCACCACCCCGGCCTGCCCCTGCGCGTGGGCACCCGCGCTTCGCCGCTCGCCCTGGTGCAGACCAGGGCGTTCCTCAACACCCTGACCAAGTTCTGCCCGGTGCTGCGCGGCATGGACGTGTTCCAGGAACACGCGATCCGCACCACGGGCGATGCGTCCCAGGCGTCCGGCCAGCGCCTGGCCGAGATCGGCGGCAAGGGGCTGTTCGCCAAGGAAATCCACGAAGCGCTGCTGGACGGGCGGGTGGACTTCGCCGTCCACTCGCTGAAGGACCTTGAGACCTTCCTGCCGCCCGGCATCGTGCTCGCCTGCACCCTGACGCGGGAAGATGCGCGCGACGCGCTGATCCTCGGCCCAGACTGCGACAAGCCGGACTGCGACAGTATGGTGTCCGACGAGCCGTACGGCCACCTGCCGCATGGCGCCGTGATCGGGTCCTCCTCCGTCCGGCGGCAGGCGCAGTTGCTGCACGTCAGGCCAGACCTGCGGGTGGCGACCATCCGCGGCAACGTCCATGGCCGGCTGGACAAGGTGAAGCGGGGCGAGTTCGCCGCCAGCCTGCTCGCCCTGGCCGGGATGCGCCGGCTGGGATTGGAGCACGAGGCGTCCGTCATCCTGGGCACGGACGTGATGGTGCCCTCCGCCTGCCAGGGCATCGTGGGCGTCACGGTGCGGGAGAACGCCACGGAATTGCGCGAGCTGCTGTCCGCCATCGAGGACCCGGTCGCCAAAGCCGTGTCGGACGCCGAACGGTCCCTGCTGGCTGCGCTCGACGGGTCTTGCGTCACGCCGATCGGCGGCTACGCCCGGCCGCTGCCCGGCCGGCGGCTGCACCTGACCGGGCTGGTGGCGCGGGCGGATGGCAGCTTCCTCCTGCGGCGCACGACCGAGTGCTCGTTCGCGGATGCCGTCCGCGCCGGGACGGACCTCGGGGACAGCTTGCGCGCGGACAGCCCGGCGGACCTCTTCGACGAACCCTGATCGCGGCTTGCCGCGATCCATTGCGCAGGCTGAGTGCGACCTGGTTCCGAACCGGGCAGGCAATGAGTAAAGCGTGAGCGGTTGGATGCCGTGTTCACGCTGTTCTCCATGGCATGACACTTGCTGCCGAACGAGCGCGAATACCTCGGGGGAGACAGGTCATGCACTCAACGATGAGCCGGCGTGCGTTCGGAGCGGCGGCGCTGGCTGCCGCGCTGGCAGCAGCCTCGCGCGGCGCCCAGGCGCAGAATGCGGGAGGCGCCATCAAGCTGGGCATCCTGCATTCCCTGTCCGGCACCATGGCGATCAGCGAGACCACGCTGAAGGACGCCATGCTCATGCTGATCGACGACCAGAACAAGAAGGGCGGCGTGCTGGGCCAGAAGCTGCAAGCCGTCGTGGTCGATCCCGCATCCAACTGGCCGCTCTTTGCCGAGAAGGCGCGGCAGTTGATCACCGTTGACAAGGTCAGCGCCGTCTTTGGCTGCTGGACCAGCGTGTCCCGCAAATCCGTGCTGCCGGTGTTCGAGGAGACAGGCAACATCCTGTTCTACCCCGTGCAGTACGAGGGCGAGGAAAGCAGCAAGAACGTGTTCTACACCGGCGCCGCGCCCAACCAGCAGGCGATCCCGGCGGTGGACTACCT
>CAXTLC010000150.1:0-3366 GCA_964245075.1 uncultured Acetobacteraceae bacterium | reverse complement strand
CCAAAGGCTAGCCTTTGGCGGAGTTTGAGGCAGAGCCTCAACCTTGCTTGCTGCCGCAGCGCCAGAGGCCGGTCTTCAGCGCAGGGCGGTGCCGGAGAACCGGTTGGGCATCGTCGCGGCCGGTGACGATACGGCCTGCACGCTGGCCTGCGTGGCGCCAACATGCGAGGCCCGGCTCGGGACCCAGGCCAGGGCTAGAACGGCGACGGTGATGACGAGCATCCTGGTCATTGCGGTGCTCCCTTTCGGTGGGCGCGTTATGGTGCACTGCAACAATGGGTCGCTCGGGGGGATATGGAAGCGGTGCGCCGTTCATACGGCACATGCGCCGGCCGCATGGGTGGGCCGGACGATGGCGACGCGGCGGCAGCCGGAGAGGAAGCGATCTCGGCGGTTGGCCTAGTCCACGCCGTAGTTCCAGCTGTCGCGCCGCAGTGGCTGCAGGGCGTACAGCGCGATCTGCGCCTCGCTGTAGCGGTTGCCGCCCGGGACGGCCTCGTTCAACGGGCGCAGCGCGCCATCGGCGGACAGCTCGTAGCGGTCGATCTCGCCGTCGATCATGTGACGCAGCCGGATCACATGCACGACATGACCGGCGATCGTCTCCTGATCGCCGGTCCATTCGCCCTGCCAGCGCGTCGTGCCGGGACCGGTGCCCTTCTGCGTGTTCTGCACCGTGATGGCGACATGGTAGCGGCCCGTCGCCGCGTCGGGCGCGCCGTCCAGCACCAGCTCGACGATCTTGGGCTCGGCGACCCAGGGGCCCGGCTGGGTGCCGCGCCAGTCGCCGAGGATCGGGCCGGTCGGGCGCGGCACGCACCCGGCCAGCAGCAGCAGCACACAGGCCGCACGACCCGTAATCCGTCGCGAGCGGGTGGGCCGGGCCGCGGAGACAGGACACGCGGCACGCGCTGGTGCCGCACAGGATGCCGCCGCGGGCAGGCGTTGCGCCCGCGTCGGAGACAGGGACGTCACGGCCGCGACGTTCTCGTGCCCGGCCCCTGCGCGTCGGAGGCTGCGGCCGGCGGCGCCGCACTTCCCGCGCGCGGCATCGGCTCCGCTCCGGTCCCTGCCCCCGTGCCTGGTGCGTCATGGTTGGCCGGGGCGGGGGGCCGCTTCGGCAACGGCTGGGACAGCTCCTCGCTCGGCCCCTTGGAGAAACCGGGCTCGGCCCTGCCCGGAGTCGAACCGAGCGCCGCGCCCAGCAGCACGACCAGCAGGACAGGCCGCAGCAGACGCGTCTCGATCATGAGGGTCTCACCCGGACGGATGTGGCGGGACCACCGGTCCCGCCGCATCCTAGCACGCAGCGCCCAGGCTCAGAAGGCGACGTGGGTCTTGAAGCCGAGCACTGCCGCGTTCTTGATGTTGGTCTGGCCATTCGGACGGATGACGTACTCGAACTCGGGCTGGAAGTTCACGCCGCGATAGACGTGGATATCGTAGTTGGCCTCGACGATCTCCTCGTGGCGCTGCACGCCGGTGGCACCGCCGGAGATCGGCATGCCGAGCTGGACGTCGAGCTCCTGCTCCCGTCTCAGATAGGGACTGGTGTTCACGTAGGAGAACAGCACGCCGACGGTGTCAAGCGGACGGGCCCTCAGGAACGAGCGGTCCAGCGCACCGACGAAATACTGGTCGGCATAGGCGGACGTGGTCGGATCGTTGTGGGCGTAGCCGCCCAGGACGATCAGGCCGTCGTTCGTTCCCGGCCCGTTGCGCAGCACCATCTGGTCGAACAGGGCCCAGGCCTGGGTGTGGCCCTTGTGGATCTTGTAGGGGTCGCCGGTGAGCAGGGCGGGCGCGCCGTTGTCGCCGACGTAGAAGTCGTTGTAGCTGGAATTGTCGTAGCTGAAGCCGAGCTTGTAGTGGCCGGGCAGCTTGTCCGCGCCGAGGGTCGGCAGGTAGGCCACCTCGACCGGGAACACCTCGCCGCTGATCCGCGAGGTGGTGAAGTCGAAGCCCGAGCGGAAATGCTGGTGACCGTACAGCCCCTGGTCGACCGAGTACAGGCCGAACTGTATGTAGGTGTCGCTGGTCGGCCTCACCCGGGGGCGTATGCCCCACACCGCGTCGGGGTAGGAGCTGAAGCCGATATTGCCGCCCGGCAGCGCCTTGGGATTGCCGCACAGCGAGTTGTTCATGAAATTGCAGTACAGCGGCGAGGCGGCGAAATCGTTGGTGACCGGCATGCGTCCGAACGCGATGTCCAGACGGTCGCTCGCCAGCTTCTCCTCGGCATAGGCATAGACCAGGTGGATGCCGGCATCGCCGCCGGCGCCGTAGATTTCCTGTACCGGCTGCAGGCCGCCACCGATCAGGCCGCCGCCGCTGTCCGGACTGCCGGACCGGTTGACCAGCACGACGTGCGTCGACAGGCCCTGGATGCGCGCCAGCTTCTGGAAGTCGACGTCGACCTCGAGGCCGACCTGAGTGGCAAAGGTCGAGCCCTGGTGCACGCCGCCGCTGACGTTGCTCGCGAACTCCGAGATGACGTCACCCAGGACGTCGATGCCGAGGTTGCCGAGCGTGACCCGCGCGTCCCTGAACATGGGCAACCCGGCGATGAGCCGCTCGACGTTGGAGTCGGCGCTCGGCGACGGGGTGCCCGGGGTGAGCGGCGTGGAGAGCTGCTGGCTCGGGCCGATGCTGACGCCGCTGTTGATGTTCTGCGCGTGCGCGGCCTGCGCCAGCGATCCGAGGGCGAATGCGACGCCGGCAGCGACGCGGAGGCGACCTCCGAGACGCGGGCGAGGTTTGGCTTGATGCATTGTGGACACGTTCCCCTGGTTAGGCGCTCCGCGATGGCTGATCTGCGTCGCCTCGAATGCGGTATAGGAAGAGTACAGCAGGCTTTGGCCGGGCCGGCACGCTGTAATCCGGCCGATGCGCCCGACGTGCGGCATTTCACGGCAATTGTAGCAGCCAGGTGACACACCGTTTTTGCGAACCGACATCGCGTTTTTTGCATGCGGCCGCATCCCGCGCGCGGCGCCTCGGGACAGCCGGATATCGACCTGCAAGGCAGGCAAGGCCGGGCTCTGCCCAGACCCGCCCCTGCTTCAAGGTGGGAGCGAGCGTCTGGCGGAACTTGAGGCTCGTGCCTGAAGGAACGGCCTCAGCCTTCCCTCATGGGTCGTTCCAGGCGGCCGTTGGTGTGATGCCGACGGCCCTTTGAAGTGACCGCTAGCGCAAGCAAGGTTGAGGCTCTGCCTCAAACTCCGCCAAAGGCTCGCCTTTGGAATCCAATACTTAAGTAAAGCCGGTCCAGGGGGGGCTTCCCCCCTGGCGGGTCCCCGCCTTCAAGCATGGGGCAGAGCCCAGCCTTGCTTGCCTCGCAGGTCAAGGCAGAGGGCCGCTGGTATG
>CAXTLC010000149.1:0-3367 GCA_964245075.1 uncultured Acetobacteraceae bacterium | reverse complement strand
GCCCCATCACCGACAGGAACGGCGCCAGCCACCCGTCCAGACCACCAATGCCACCAGCCACAACCGCCTCACCATCTGCTGCTCACGTCAGACGCGTATGGCAACTCGTACCCACCCTGAAAGTGCCAAAGTAGTGCTATGTGTTCCAGGGCATCCTGTCTGGAACATCCGCGCAGAGAGTGCGGCAGGTAGCCGGGGTCAGGCCGTAGGCGCGGCAGAAACGGCGGCCGAGGTGGCTCTGGTCCGCGAAGCCGTACGCCGCCGCGACGCCGGCAGGACCAAAGCTGGCGATCGTGCAATCCATGACGTGGATCAGGATAGCCGGGTAGGCCTGCCAGATTTAGAAAGTCCGCTCTCCACGCCCGAACGCATTCCGGCTGCCTGTCTCCGCGCACGTGGCCAGCAGCGGAAGGGCTGCTGCGGAGCGCTCGTCCTGGAGAAGCAGACGTTCGTTCTATGCGCCATTCTCCGCCAAGTACAACCCGAGGCTGCAGCCTTACTGCGAGGCCAGGTTTTGCCGCAGCCGCGTGATGGCGCCGGGCAGGCCGCGCACCTTCAGCACCCGGCCAGTCTCGTCGTAATCTTCCGACAAGACTCGTGCGTTCTCATAAATGTCGCCGAGCAGCCCTTGTTTGGCATAGGGCAGCACCAGCACGTCCTCCACCATCGCCGCCTCGAAGAACGCGATGATCGTGTCACGCAGCGCGCTCACGTCGTCCGGTGCGTGGGCAGAAAGCAGGATCGCGTCCCGGTGCTTCTCTGCCAGGGCGGCGCGCCCGGTGGCGTCCACGCGGTCCATCTTGTTCAGCACCAGGCGGGACGGCACCGCATCCGCCCCGATCTCGCGCAGCACGCCGCGGCTCACCTCCAGCTGCGCTTCGTAGGTTGGGTCCGACGCGTCGACCACGAACAACAGCAGCGAGGCTTCCAGCGCTTCGGCCAGCGTCGAGCGGAACGAGGCGACCAGGTCGTGCGGCAGTTGCTTGATGAAGCCCACCGTGTCGGACACCAGCACGCGGGGCCGGGTCTCCGGTTGCAGGATACGAACGGTGGTGTCCAGGGTGGCGAACAGCTTGTCTTCCACGAGCACTTGGCTGCCGGTGAGGGCCCGCATCAAGGACGACTTGCCCGCATTGGTGTAGCCGACCAGCGCCACGCGCAATTGGTCCCGCCGGGCAGAGCGGCGCTGGTCGCCATCGCGCTGCACCGCTTCCAGTTGGTCTTTCAGCTCCGAAAGCCGGTCTCGAATCTTGCGGCGATCGAGGTCCAGCGTGCTTTCGCCGGCTCCCGGCCCTTGTTGCCGCCCGCCGCCGGCCGAGGACTCGCGCAAGCGCGGAGCCACGTATTTCAGGCGTGCCATCTCGACCTGCAGCTTCGCCTCCCGCGTGTTGGCGTGACGGTGGAAAATCTCGACGATCACGCCGGTGCGGTCGAGCACCTGGGCGCCGGTCGCGCGCTCCAGGTTGCGGATCTGGCTGGGTGAGAGCTCATGGTCGACAATGACGAACTCAGGCCTGCGAGTCGTGTCTGGATCGGGAACGCCCGGGTCGATGGCGTCAGCCACACCTTCGAACCGCTGCCGGGCCTTGGATTTTGGAACCGGCGCCATGGAGCCGATCACACCAGTGCCGCCGGTCAGCGCCGCCAGTTCTGCCAGCTTGCCGCTGCCTAGCAGCGACCCGGCCCCGGTGCCTTCGCGCTTTTGCGACACCGTGCCCGCCACCTTGTAGCCTAACGTCTTCACCAATCGCCCCAGTTCCTCCAGGCTTGCTTCGTGTGCGACGTCATCGACCTCCGCCGTCTGGATGCCGACGAGAACGGCAAGCGGGGTCGCAGGTTTGGTTTCCATGGGCGGTGAGGTAGCACGAACAGGGCTGAAGCCTGGCATTTGCACCTGTCAAATCGACGGCATGCTGGCTCCATCTTGTTACATGAGTGGCCGACAACGGACGGGGAGCGTCGAGATGAGGCTAGGGCAGCGGATATAAAATGCACAAGGGGTTGTGGAATCGGCGTCCCTCCATGTAACCGGGGCTATGTTTCTGGGCTGCGATCCCGGTGGGGTCAGCAAGGCACGAAGAAGGGGAGGACCGAATGTTCAGTCATGTCATGATCGGAAGCAACGATATCACCCGGTCGAAATCGTTCTACGACGCCATCATCGGAGCCGTTGGCGGGAAGCCCGGCGTGCAGGACCCGAAGGGGCGTCTGATCTATGCACACCGCGGCGGGCGTCTTCTGATCACGAAGCCTATCGACGGCGAGCCTGCTACCTGTGCGAACGGGGGCACGATCGGTTTTGCGGTGGACAGCTCCGAAGAAGCCGGCGCCTGGCACAAGGCTGGTGTCGAGAACGGGGGCACGGCGATCGAGGATGCGCCCGGTATACGGGAAGGCAGCTCCGGCAGCTTGTATCTCGCCTACCTTCGTGACCCCGATGGCAACAAGCTCTGTGCGCTTTACAGGATGGCTTCCTGAGCGGTGTCGCGAACGGCTGGCGTAAACGCAGCTTCTCCGAACCAAGGACCCGTCGGCCAGATGATTTGCTTCATCTGGCCGATAGCTGCCAGCCCGTTCTAGCTGTCAGCTTGCGAGGCTTTCTTTGCGGCTTGAGCGATGATGCGTGTCCATGTGGTGTTGCGGGGGCTTGCCTGGCCATGCGGCGCAAGGTTGGCACGTCGTGGTCGGGTGGGGGTCGCTCAGCGGCGACCTGGTTTGGCGTCTTGCCGTCGAGCACGCGCTGACGGCAACTCCGCCGCTGGTCTAAGGCGTCCGCGGCTTGGCGTGGCGATACTGCGCCTTCAGATCGGCGCAAGCTCTGGCGCAAGCCGGGGTGAAACAGCTACCGTTGTCGATTAGTACACGGGTGAGACGAAACGGGAGCGCCGCTGCGACTTCGCGCGACTGTGTTGCACAGACAGGTCGGACCGGCCGGGTCAGAATAGGATGGGCGACCTACGTCCTGTCGCTGCTTGAGAAAGTCACCTTGCCGCTCAAGGCCAACGCCGACCGTCCCCGCCGCATCCCGAAGCAGCGGCACCGGGCACGAACTCGACCGCCTACGATGCTGCCTTGCGCCAGCGCGGCAGTTTGACGGTGTGGTTCACCGAGGAAGCAGTGGCAGCCTGGAAAGCGGAGCCACGGACCACGAGGGGCGGGTAGCCGCGCTACTCCAGCCTGGCGATTGCCACGGCGCTGACGCTGCGGGTAGTGTTCCGCCTGGCCCTGCGCCAGACCGAGGGGCTGATCGGCTCCATCGTCGCCCTGCTCGGGTTCGATCTCGCTGTGCCCGACCACCCGACCTTGAGCCGCCGGGCGGAGACGTTGCAAGCGCTCCGGTCACGACCGCGCCGCGATGCCGAACCCA
>CAXTLC010000148.1:0-3367 GCA_964245075.1 uncultured Acetobacteraceae bacterium | reverse complement strand
GCTCTACGCGATTTATGGATACTGACGCCGACGGCCAGGTTTGCCGGCCCGTGAGCAAGCAAGGCTGGGCTCTGCCCAGACCCGCCAGGAGCGAAGCCGCCCCTGGACCCGGCTTTCTTTAAGAAAGGCGGTCCAGGGGACCTTCCCCTGGCGGGGTCCAGGGGCAGAGCCCCTGGCCTTGCCTGCCAACCGGATCACCCGGTGGGGGCTAGTCAAAGCCACCGGCTTGGTCACGTGACCTCCGCCGCACCATCCCGGACACCGTTGAGAGCTTAATTGATAAGCTGGACGTAGGACGATCCGGAGCAGGCGATCTGCAGGGTGCCGTTGCCGTAATCCGTATCGTCAGTGGAGGGAGTTGTATTGTTGGTGCCGCTCATGCTGTTCCAGAAGAACGTATAGGTATGTCCTGCGTAGTTCTGGCAGCTTAGCGCGGCATACTGGTAGCCTGGCGTAGCGCTGGGGCTGAAGCAGGTTGGCGAAGTGCCGGTCGAGTTGTTCCTGTAGCTTGGATCCGGCTGCAGCGAGGTTGCGTCCTTGACGATGTAGAGCGCGCAGTTGGTCGCGCCGGAAGTCGGATAGGTCGTAGAAAATTGCTCGGCATTCTTCGGGTTTGTCGAGTAGGCATTGGCGCACGCGACCGGTGCCTTGACTGCGTTCGGATCGTAGGAGGCGCGGTTTTTTGGAACGGCCGGAATGGTCTGAACGCTACTTTGAAGCTGAATCTCGTTGTAGTCCGGCGGCAGATTGTGGGCCAGGAACGACGAGTACAGCCAGTGGGTCGGCAGCGTCCAGTTGCCGTTGCTGTCCAGTTCGAGCGGATAGCCGTTGGCATCGAATGCCGCCGCGACGGTGTTGTAGGCCAACGTGCGCGGCCAGCTGCAGCCCGAGTCCGCGGGCTGCGGGCTGGCTTGCGTGTTGAGATTGAACGGGGAGTCGGCGCCAGCCGCGCTCTGCATCGCGATGCCGAGCGGGGTGGTGGCGGTGATCACAGCGTTGCCGACCACCGGGTTCTGCACGACGCCGTCGATGAAGATCGTGCCTTTGACGTTGCAGGGATTGGTCGCGGGACACCCGGTCACGTACCTTGTGCTCGCGAGCATGGTGTAGTTGCCGCACGAGGCCTGCGTGGGATCGCCGGTGCAGGTGCTGGCGTCAGGCAGCGCGCCCTGGTTCGTCGTGAAGTCCGGGGCACCGTTCGCGTCCAGCAGCAGCGGATAGACCCATAGGCTGTCCGCAGCATTCGCCCCGCCGGTGATGCCCGGCGACAAGGCGGTGGCGAGATCGATGAACGGGTTGATGGCCGAGGCGGTGACCGACACCGTGGCGCGCCCGCCCAGCAGGAACGGAAATACGGTGTTCACCGTGGCGGACGCGGAGACCGTGACCACGAAGCCGCAGGTGACGCCGGCCACCACGGTGTTGGTGGCGGTGCAGCCGCTGTTGGCGACGGTGCCCCGGCTTCCCGGGTTGTAGCCGGCGATGACGGCGGAGACGGCGGGTCCCTGGCCGTTGACGCAGGCGGCGCTGCCGTTGGTCGCGATGAGGGCGAAACCGGCGGGCAGCGCGGTGACCGCGTTGCAGAACGCGGACTTGGCCATGGTGCGGGCGACCACGTTGAAGCCGTCCTTCTGGGTGTAGAGGACGTAGGCGGCGGCACCAGACAAGGCCCCGTTGTCGGCCGCGCGCTGCAATGCGGAGCGGGCGTCGGTCATGCGCGACATGTCGACGGCGACGCCGGCCGCGGTGACCAGCGGCAATGCCGACACGGCGACGATGATCGCGATCGAGCCGCGCCGGCTGCGACGAGCGCGGGTGTCGAGCCGGCCCGGCCGGAACAGGCGGTTCAGCCAGGCGGACACGGTCCTGCGCAGGGCGGATCTCACTGGAGCGCCGGGCACGCGGTCGTACCTGCCGTGTTGGTGCACTGGATCGTGCTGTTCTGACGTGGCCGGGCGACGGCGACGGCGCTGAAGGTGAGGGCCTTGCCGAGGAACAGCGGCAAGATGTTGGTGTAGACGTAGCTCGCCTGGACCACGATGACCGAGTAGCCCATGCCGTAGTCACTGGTGCTGGTTGGCGGCAGCCCAGTCTTGGTCAGCAGGGAGGATGGCGAATCAGCCAGCGCGTAGGCGCCGTTGGCGCCCATGGTACTGGGCGACTTTGTCGGGCAGGAGGAGATGACCTCCCAGTCGAGGTATGGCCCGACAGTCGTGCTGTCCGTCGAACCGGCGACCCGGTTGCTGGGATGGTCGTTGGTGCCGGAGGCGATGTCGGCGGCGAAGCGGCCCTGAGCGTAGGGCAGGAGATTCATCGCGGCGCCGGTGCACATGTCGGCCAGCGAGCCGCCCGGCGCAGTGACGCCCTGCTGCCCGGCGACGAGCTCGGCAAGCTGACCCGCGGCGGTGTTCACCTTGGCCTGGATGCGAAAGGCGTTGCCGAGTTCGACGGTCCCGAACACCAGGGCGATCATGACCGGCGCAACCGACGCGAACTCCAGCGCGGCGACGCCGGTGCGGTCCGCCGGCAGGCCGGGAAGACGGCGGCGGATCACGAGGAGAACGGCTCGACGCGTACGCTTGCCGTGGCGAGGACGGAGTTCGTTCCGGTCAGGGTGGCGAACCTGCCGACAAGCGGGATGCTGAACGGCAGCGGGTATGCCACCTGCACCAGGACGTCGATGTTGGCGGCGAACGCCGTGCCCGAGCCGAAGAAGCTGTTCGGCAGGGCACCGGCGGCGTTGAGCGTCGCCGGAGTGAGGCTGGCGAAGCCTCTGGATTGCGGGGCGCCCTGCACGTCGTAGGTCAGCGACGCGGAGCAGTTGGGCGCCACGAGGCTGAACTCGCTGCATACGGCGGCGAGGAACCCGGCCGCGGTCGCCGACGCCGGAGTGTCCATCTGCACCTGGCGAGCGGCATCGCGGACAGAGTCGTCGAGTGCCAGCTGGATAAGGCCGGTGGCGCCGGCGCAGAAAACCCCGAGCAGCAGCAGGAGAAACACCGGGCAGACGATGGCGAACTCCAGCGCGGCGCCGCCGCCGCGATCATGCAGCAGCGCGACAGCCTGGCGGTACAAGGGTGGGGGAAGTGTCATCCACACTCCGGCTGCTTGATCGACTGGTCCAGAATGGCTGGTGCTGTGGTAATCTTGCAGGCGGACGGTTAATCTGCGGTAAATACTGGGGTGCGCATACGACCCTGGGAGCTCTTATACCAGTGGTCGTAATTGGTGACCGGTCGAAGGAAGCAAGGCTGGGCTCTGCCCAGACCCGCAAAGGGTCCGAGGACCCTTTGATCCCCTTACTTAAGTAAGCGTTTCCAAAGGGTTTGCCCTTTGGCGGGGTCCAGGGGCAGAGCCCCTGGCCTTC
>CAXTLC010000147.1:0-3383 GCA_964245075.1 uncultured Acetobacteraceae bacterium | reverse complement strand
CGCCCTGTGAGCCCCAATCGCCCTGTGAGCCCCAATCCTCGTGGGCTTCAGTCCTTGGCGGGTTCCGCTGCCGGCGCGGCGGCCGGGGCGACGGCGGCGGCGGCTTCCGGCGTACCGGCGGGGTGGGGCCGGTTCATCATCGCGCCCGTCATCGGGATGAAGAACACGCCCACGTCCCGCTTGGAATGCACCTTCCCGTCCGCGTCCTTGGTATAGACGTACAGCACCTGGCCGCGCTTGAACGGCTGGCCGATGGGGATGACCATGCGCCCGCCCGGCTTCAACTGCTTGAACAGGTCCGGCGGGGTGTACTGGGCGGCGCAGGTCACGATGATGATGTCGAAGCCGCCCGCCACCTCCGGCCAGCCGAAGTAGCCGTCGCCCACCCGGCTCTCGATGTTGCGGTAGCCCAGCGGCGCCCACAGCTTGGCCACGGCATGGCCCAGCGGCTCGATGATCTCGATCGAGTAGGCCTGCTTGACGATGCGTGACAGCAGGGAGGACTGGAACCCGCTGCCGGTGCCGATCTCCAGGGTCACGTCGCCCGGCGCCGGCTTGCAGACCTGGGTCATGTACGCCTGGCCCAGGTAGTCCGACAGGGCGGAGCCGTAGCCGAGCGCCCAGGGCTTCGGGTCGGCCTCGTAGGCCTCGCCGGACATGGCGCGGCGGTCGGCGTAGTCGTAATGGTAGTACTCGCGCGGCACCTCCTCGAAGGCGCGCATCACCGCCGGGTCGGCGCTTCCCAGCCGCTCCTTGAGGTAGGACTGGATGCGGGCCATCGCGGCGGGCTTGCGCGCCTGGATGGCGTCGAACTGCGCCTGGCTCAGGTCCACGGGCCGGCCGGATCGGCGCATCGCCTCCTCGAACGCCTCCCGTGTCCAGCCGGGCGCGTTGGCGGCGGCGTTGGCGGGGGCGTGGCGGGACGCGATGGAGGCGCCGGCCGCGGCGGCCAGCAGCGTACGGCGGGTCAGGTGGGGGATGGCTGCCACTGCACTGTCTTCCGGAAGGAGGGATGGAGCCCGAAGCACACCCCATACAGCAGGGCGGCGCAAAGCAGAACCCAGCGCAGGCCGCCTTGCGTGGCTAAAAGGTTCGCCAGCGGCGTCGCGACCACGCTGAACGCCCCGTTCACCGCCCAGGCGAACGGCAGCATGGGGCCGGAGCCGAGACGTTGCAGCCCGAGCGGGAACGGCATGCCGAGCGCCACCGACACCGGCGCCACCGCCAGCACCACCAGCCCGGCCCGCACCGGCCAGGGCCAGTCGAGCGCCGCCAGCATCGCCGGCAGCAGCCCGGCGGAAGCGGCCACGCACCACGCGGCGGCCGCCGCGCAGGCCAGCGCGATGCCGCGCGGCCCCGCCCGCTCCGCCAGCAGGCTGCCCACGCCGGAAAACACCAGCATGGACGTCAGCACGAGGGCGAAGGCGGAGGTGCGGTCGTTCAGGAACAGCGCCGCGCGCTCGATGGCGGCGATCTCGATGAACAGGAAGCCGAGACCCAGGCAGGCGAAGTACGCCACCGGGCGGGCCATCCCGCCCCCAGCCCGCAGCCGCCTGCCCGCCAGCAGCGGGACCAGCAGCACCCCCAGCGCGATGACCGCCGCCTGCGCCAGCACGGCCAGGTTGACCAGTTGGCCGATCTCCGCCTGCGGCAGGATCTCCAGCCGGCGCACGACCGTGCCGAGGTGGCGCAAGCGCAGCACGTCGTAATAGGCCGGCCGGTCCAGCGTGGCGGGCGACAGGTCGAACGCGGCATCCGAGCCGGCCGGCTCGCCGCGCAGCACGGCGCCGGCCTCGTCGGCGATGGCGTCCTCCGACCCGGCGCCGGACGTGACCGCGCCGTCATCGAAGGAAACCGCGGGCAGGTCGTTGTAGAGGCTCTCCCGCGCCGCCGCCACGTCGATGCCCGGATAGTACGACATGTCGAAGGAGCGGGCGTCGCACCAGGCGCGGGCGGCGGCGATGGCCGCGGCGCTCCACGGCGCGGGCGAGAGCAGGATGCGGACGTTCCAGGCGGAGCGGTAAACCAGCACGTGCCGCGCCGGGTCCGCGACGCCGGCGGCGAGCAGCGCCTGCCGGCCGGTGGCCAGCACGCGCAGGGCGTACACCGGGAACTCGCGGATGGAGACGGGGAGGGAGACGATGCCGTCCCCGTCCAGGGCGAGCAGGTCGGCGGTCAGCGCTTCCGCCGTGAACGCGGTGCTGTTCGCCTCCGCGGCGTCGAGGAAGTCGCCGGAGATGTCCACCAGCCCGTAGCCGGCGCCGGGCCGCGCGGCGGCGAGCGCCCCTTCCGGCGACAGGCGCACGCGAGGGTCGGCCGGCAAGGGCTGCGACCCGGCGAGGCCGCGCCGCAGGGCGCCGAGCACCACCGGGTCCGGCTCCAGCGCGTCCACCCGCCGGGCGCCCAGGGCCAGCGCCTCGGCAACCCGGAACCCGCCGGACGTGCCGGCCAGCAGCACCCGGGCGCCGGGGCGCAGCGCGTAGGGCAGGGCGGCCAGGGTGGCGCCGGCGTAGCGCACGTCCAGCAGGCCGGGCTTGGGCAAGGCGGCGATGCGGTTGCCGTCGCGGTACAGGCCCAGGGTCTGCGGCGGCCCGGGCAGGTTCAGCAGGCCGAGGTCGTTGGACACGTCGGTGTCCACCCGCTCGGTGAAGTCGTCCAGCAGCGCGTACAGCCCGCGCGGCGAGCGGACCTGCGCCAGCACGCGGCTGTCCGGCACGTGCAGCGGGGCGTAGATCGCCTTGAAGTCGTTGTAGGCGGCCTGGCTGCCGGCCAGCAGCCCCGCCTCGCACACGAGCAGCGCGGCCAGCCCGGCCAGCCCGGCGCGCCGGTCGCGGCCGAACGCGGCGGCAGCGGCCAGCAGCACCAGCAAGGCCGGCACGAGCAGGAACGGCGGGACGGCGAACATCAGCGCCAGCACCAGCGCCGCCCCCGCGCCCGCGCCCAGCAGGTCCGCCCCGTACACCCGGCCGATCTGCCCGGCGTTCAGCACGAAGCACAGGCTGATGTAGAGGCCGGTCAGGAAGAAGAACGGCAGCAGCGCCGCGTAGTAGAGCGCGATGTTGCCGACCTGCGGCGCGTAGGTGGCGGCGTTCTGCAGTTGCAGCGGGTTGAACGGGTTGGCGGTGACGCCCCAGAACCCGGCCGCCGCCGCCACCACCAGCGCCACCGGCAGCCAGGCCAGCAGGGGCCGCGCGTGGCGGACCATCGCGTCGCGGGCGAGCGCGGTGGCCACGCCGCTGAACGCGAAGCCCACCATGACGATGGAGATCACCCAGTAGCCGTACTCGGACCATTTCGCGACGGCGAAGTACCGGGTCAGCGCCGTCTCGAACCCCACGGCCGCCCCGGACACCAGGAACAGCGGCAGCAGCCGGGCGCGCGTC
>CAXTLC010000146.1:0-3401 GCA_964245075.1 uncultured Acetobacteraceae bacterium | reverse complement strand
CCTCGTGCGCCCGCAAGGTCGCGATCACGCGCTCGGCCAGGCTGGTCGTGGTCGCCAGGTCCATCGTGACCGCTCCTCTGAGCTGGAAACCTAGCACGCCAGGCAGGTGTATGGACTCTAAACCACCGTTTAGAGTCCATACACACTTGGAGCGAACCAGTGTCCGCCAACCTTGGTTTGACGGACAGCCATGCGGAATGATGGGCATTATGTCGGTCTCGCAGTCGCCCCGCCAGCCCGAATTACCAATGCAAAGGGCTGTCTCTTGTACGGATAGCTCCAGCACGAGAAGCGGGCATCGGCAGGTATCGACCACTTGTTTGGGTTTAGTTCATGCAGTGATCCGCAGGACGATCTTGCCGCGGGTACGGCCGGCCTCAGACAGCTCGAATGCCTCCTTGATGCCCGCGAGCGGCAGGACCGTGGCGACGTGCGCCTTGAGCTTGCCAGCTTCCACCAGGTCGCGGATGGACACGAGCTGCTCCGCGCTTGGCTTGCACAACACCCGTTCCACGCCGACGCCGTACTGCTGCGCCTCGTCCTTGGGGAACGCCACCGAGGTCACCAGGAAGCCGCCTTTATTGAGAGTGTGGAACGCCCGTTGGAAGGTGTCCCCGCCCACTGTGTCGAAGACGACATCCATGTCGCGCGCGACCTGCTCGAAGGGCTGTGTGGTATAGTCTATGAACTCGTCCACTCCCAGGCTGCGGACGTACTCCTCGTTGCGCCCGGAGGCCATGGCGGTGACGTGCGCGCCCTTGGCCTTGGCGAGCTGCACCGCCAGGGAGCCGACGCCGCCCGAGCTGCTGGTGACGAGGAGGCGTTGGCCGCTGGCAAGCCCGGCCACGTCGAACATCGCCTGCCATGCAGTCAGGGCGCCGAGCGGCACCGCCGCCGCGTGGATGAAGTCGAGGCTGGCAGGCTTGAGCGCCATGTCCGCCGCCTTGGCGACGGCATACTCGGCAAATCCGCCGGCCTTGATGATGCCGTAGACAGCATTGCCTTGCTCCAAGCCGCTGACGCCATCGCCGAGCTTCTCGACGGTGCCGGCGATCTCGCTACCCAGGTGGATGGGCAGGGTCATGCCCATGCGCTGACCCGCGCCGCCGCGTATCTTCCAGTCCACCGGGTTGACGCCCGCCGCATGGACCTTCACCAGCACTTCGCCGGCCTGGGGTTCCGGACGATCAACGTCGGTGCACTGCACCACGTTGTTGTCGCCATACTCGTTGATGATCACTGCTTTCATGTTCGCTCTCATGTCCTGTGCGTTGTGGAAGTTAGGGCGATGGCTACGACGATGGTCGTTCCATCGTTGACATGACGGGATCACGCATCCTGGTGGCAGCCGTTGCACGCGATCGCGGCCACTAGAAGGAAGCTCAGGCTTGCGGCCAGGCCACCGCCCAGGAACACGGCGCTGTAGCCAAGGCGGTCGGCCAGCGCGCCCGTCACCGGGCCGGTCGCGCCGAGGGCCAGGTCCTGGAACATTGCCAGCCCGCCCGCCGCGGTGCCGCGCAGGTGGGACGGCACGCGCCGCACCACCTCCATTCCCATGGCAGGGAACATGAGGGAGCAGCCGAGGCCCGTCAGGACGGCACCCGCGAGCGCCGCCGCCGGGTTGGACGCCTGCCACAGGAGGAACTGCCCCGCTGCTTCCACGGCCATGGATGCCAGGGCAACCGGGGTGCTGCCGACCCTGTCCGGCAGATGCCCGGCCAGGACGCGCGCCAGCACGAAAGCACCGCCGAAGCAGGTCAGGCCCAGCCCTGCGTGCGGCCAACCGCGGCTCAGGAACATCAGGGTCATAAACGCACCGATCGCGGCGGAACCGACGCCCTGGAGGGTGAGCGCCAAGCCCGGCTGCCAGATGCGGCCGATGATGCGCCAGAAGGACAGCCGTGCGCCGGCGACGACCGGAACGGCCCCGACGGGCAACACCATCAGCAGCGCCAGAAGCGGAGCGAACGTGCACGCCACCATGACGCCCGTGAAGCCGGCCCACTCGAACAACGCCACGCCGATCGGGCTGCCGGCCGCGAACGCCCCGTACAGGGCCATGCCGACCACCGCGAACACCAGGCCCGAGCGACGCGGCCCGGTCACACCGAAGCACCAAGCCATCAGTCCGACCGTCGCCAGGCTTTCACCCAATCCGAGCAGCAACCGGCCGGCCAAGAGGATTGTGTACGCCGCCGGGGCGGGACAACCTGGCCAGCCCGCGCCGCAGCAGACCAGCCCGGCCGCAGCGTAAGCCAGCAAGCCCATCACCATGCAGCGGCGGTTCCCCCGCGTATCGGCGATCCGGCCGGCCATCCCCCGGGTCAGGATGGTGGACGCGAATGCGATCCCGACCGCAAGCCCGGCAAGACCGTTGCCGTAGCCGAGCCTGGCCGTGACGAACACCGGAACGACCGGCAAGGCCGCAGCAATGCAAAGGTAGGCCACGAACAACGCTAAGGCGAGCCAGTAGAGCTTGAGCAAGCTGCGGTCCGTCTGGACCGGTTCGACAAGGTGGGGCGGCATGAGACGTCAGACCATGTTCAGTTCGGACTTGCCGCCGGACGGACCCGGATGTTCAGGGATGCTCGATGAGCGATAACCATCGTGATAGCAGTGTAGATCCGCGACGTGACGCCAATCGACATCGCAGAAAGGCCAATCGATGTCAGGATTTCCCTTCACCATCCACCGTGGCGCCAAGAGCCGCGGCAAGGGTCTGCCCATGCATGCCCACGGGGAAGCACAGCTGACCTTCGCCGCATCGGGCACCGTGCAGGTCCACACGGGAGAAGGCTGTTGGCTGGTGCCGCCGCAGCTTGCCGCGTGGGTTCCGGCAGAGGTGCCGCACCGGGTGGAGGTGCTGACCGATGCCGAGCTTTGGACGGTACACTGGCAGCCATCGGCGGCGCGCGAGTGGGCGCCGCCAACGCTGCTGGCCCGAGCGTTTGCGTTGCGGGTCACTCCGCTCCTGCGTTCCCTGCTCGTTGCGGCCTTCGCGGCCGACACCGGACCAGAGAAGGCCGAACTTATCGTCAGGCTCATGCTTCACGAACTCACGGAAGCGGCGGACGCACCGACCTTCCTTCCCTTGCCCACAAGTCCTCTTGGGCGGCGCGTGGCCGACCTCGCCTTTGACGATCACCAGAACCGGCTGGACATGGGCGAACTGGCATCGCGCGCCGCGACCTCCGTCCGCACCGTGAGCCGGCTGTTCCCGGTGGAAACCGGGCTGACCTTCAAGGCTTGGCGGCAGCGGGCGCGGATCGTGCACGCGATGGACCGGCTCGCCAGAGGGAGCGCAATCGCCCGTGTGTCCGCGGAGTCCGGTTTCGCGAGTACGGCAGCCTTCTCATGCGCCTTCCGACAGGTTACGGCCATGACGCCGACGATGTTCCTTG
>CAXTLC010000145.1:0-3702 GCA_964245075.1 uncultured Acetobacteraceae bacterium | reverse complement strand
ACCGCGTAGGGCCCCGAGCGCCCCCAGCCGCTCTCCTTGACGCCGCCGTTCGGCATGGACGGCTCGCTGGCCATGGTCGGGCCGTTGATGTGGACCATGCCGCAGTCGAAGCGCTGCGCCAGCTCCAGCCCGCGCTCCTGGTCGCCCGTCAGGATGCTCGCGCACAGGCCGTAGCGCGTGTCGGTGGCCTTGGCGAACGCCTCCTCGGGGCTGTCGACCGCCTCGACGATGAGCACCGGACCGAACGTCTCCTCGCGGTTGATGGGCGCGGAGTCCGGCACATGGGTCAGGATCGTGGGGGCGTAGACCCGGCCTTCCGCGGTGCCCCCGGTGACGAGGCGCGCGCCCTGCGCCACCGCGTCCTGCACCCGCTCCTCGACGGAGCGGAGCGCGCGGTCGTTGATCAGCGGCCCGATCACGGTGCCCGGCACGCTCGGGTCGCCCGACTTGAAGCCCCGCACCTTGGCCGCCAGCCGGTCGACGAACTCGTCGTGGATGGGCCGCTCGATGAACACCTTGCGCGCGTTCATGCAGATCTGGCCCTGGTGGAAGAAGGCGCTGAACGCCGTGGTG
This sequence comes from uncultured Acetobacteraceae bacterium, assembly GCA_964245075.1. GTDB lineage: Bacteria > Pseudomonadota > Alphaproteobacteria > Acetobacterales > Acetobacteraceae > LMUY01. Next base: position 3,129 of record CAXTLC010000145.1, on the reverse strand, counting down.
TCCACCGCGGCCGCCATGTCCGCGTCGCGCAGGATGAGCACCGGGTTGTAGCCGCCCAACTCCAGCACGATGCGCTTGAGCGCCTGCCCGGCCCGTGCCGCCAGCATCCGGCCCACGGCCGAGGAGCCGGTGAAGTTGATGCTGCGCACCGCCGGGCTGTCGAAGAAGGCGTCCGCGATCGCGCCAGCCTCGCCCGGCGCGTGCGTCACCACGTTGATCGTGCCGGGCGGGAAGCCCGCCTCGTCCATGATCTCGGCCACCAGCAGGCCGGCCGACAGCGGCGCCTCCTCGGACGGCTTGAGCACCACGGTGTTGCCGAACACCATCGGCAGCAGCACGGTGCGCCACGCCAGGGTGAACGCGCCGTTCCAGGGCGAGAAGCCCGCCACCACGCCAAGCGGCTTGCGCACCGCGAGCGCGAGGCGGCCCGGCACGTCGCTGGGGATCACGTCGCCGATCGGCTTGAAGCCCCAGCCGGAGGCGTGGCGCAGCTGGTCGGCCACCAGCTTGACCTGGTAGCCCGCGAAGGCGGCGCCGGTGCCGGTCTCGACGGACATCGTCCTGACGATGTCCTGGCGCCGCCGCTCCACGATGTCGGCGGTCCTGAGGAAGAGGCGCTGCCGCTCGCCGGGGGGCGTCGCGGCCCAGGCCGGGAAGGCGGCGTCGGCCGCGTCGATCGCCGCCTGCGCTTCCGCACGGCCGCCGGCCGCGACCTCGGCCACGACCTCGCCGTCGTAGGGGTTGTGGTCCGGGAAGGTCCGCCCGCCCTCGGCCGACCACTTGCCGCCGATGTAGTGCGTCGTGCGCCCGGGCAGCCGGACCGGCGTGATCTCGTTCATGTCAGCTTCCTCTCCGCGTGACGTCGGGCCATCTGTGGGCCTGCCTTGGGACGATCGGCCGCCTGCGCTTCGTTGACGTTGTCAGGTTCCCTGACTAAGCACTCCGCACGAACGACGCAAGACGGGCGGGCCGCCGTCGCCCGATGGGGAGGCTCCGATGGTTCCTGTGCTGCCGCTGCCGCGCCTGATCCTGGGCGCCGGCGCTCTGGCGTCGCTCCCGGGCGAGCTGCTGTCGCTCGGCGTCGGGCGGCCGCTGCTGCTGAGCGACCGGGGGCTGGAGCGCGCGGGCGCGGTGGCGAGCGCGGCATGGCTGCTTCCGCCCGGGACGGCGCGGCACCTGGACGTGCCGGAGAACCCGACGCTGGCCGGGGCCGACGCGGCGTTCACGGCCTATCGCGACGCGGGCTGCGACGGGATCGTCGCCCTGGGCGGCGGCTCCGTGCTCGACACGGCGAAGTTCGTGGCGGCGCTCGCGGGCGGCGGCCTGGCGTGCGCGGCCGACCTGCAGGGCAGGCCGGAGCGGATCGGCCTGCACGTGGCGCCGCTCGTGGCGGTTCCGACCACCGTGGGCACCGGCAGCGAGAGTTCGCCGGTGGCAGCCCTGCACGACGTGGCGGGCGGCCCCGCGGTCGGCACGCGCAGCCCGCGCCTGGTGCCGCGCACGGCGATCTGCGACCCGGACCTCGCGCGCACCCTGCCGCCGCGGCTGGTCGCCGCGACCGGCATCGACGCGCTGTCGCACTGCCTGGAGGGGTTCCTTTCCAAGCCGGCGAACCCGATCGTCGACGCGCTCGCGCTGGACGGGCTGGCGCGGGCCCACGCCGCCATCGCCGCCGCCGTGGCCGGCGACGACGCGGCGCGCGGCGAGCTGATGGCGGCGGCCTTTGCCGGAGGCGTCGCCATCCACAAGGGGCTCGGCCCGGCGCATGCCATCGCCCTGGCCTGCGGCGACCAGGACCTGCACCACGGGATGCTGGTCGCGGCGGCGCTGCCGCACACGGTGGCTCTGGTCCTGCCGCACGCGCCGGCCAAGGCCGAGCGGATCGCAGCCGCACTGGGCCTTGCCGGGCGCGACGGCATCGCGGACGCGCTGCGGGCGCTGAACGCCGCCCTCGGGCTGCCCGCCAGCTACCGCGAGGCGGGCTACCGGGCCGCCTCCGTCGACGCGCTGGCGGAGGCGATGGCCGCCAGCCCGTTCAACCGCGCCAGCCCCTACAGGCCGGGCGTCGGCGACTACCGCGCGATTCTTGCGACGCTGCTGGCCTGACCCGGACCGCGGCGGTGGAGGCTGAGGTGTCGGCGGCAGGCGGCGGCGATGGCGCGTGGCGCACCTGCAGCCTGGATCGCCTGCTGTTCCGCGCGACCAGCCTGTTCAGCGGCGAGAAGCTCCGCATCGTCCATGCGGGCGGGTTCGCTGCCATGAGCGAGGCTCAGATGGCCCTGGTGCAGAACCTCGACCTGCACGGCACGCGGCTGACCGTGATCGCCGCACGGGCAGGCATGACGAAGCAGAGCATGCTGGAGCTGGTGGACAGGGCCGAGGCCCAGGGGTTCGTCGAGCGCCGGACCGATCCCGAGGACCGGCGGGCCAAGACCGTCACCTTCACGCCGGTCGGGCTTGCCATGCTGGAACAGGTGCGCGAGGGCGTGGCCGTGGCGGAGCGGCGCATGGCCGGGATCATGGGGGCCGCGTTCGTGGCCACGATGAGGCAGCAGCTTGCCGCCTATGTCGCGGCGGCGGGGAAAGGCGAGCTGCGGATGTCGGACTGCAACGATTCGTGGCGGACAAGCAGCGTCAGCCGCGTGCTGCTTTCGGCGTCCGCCACCTTTGCCCGCGACGTGCTGCGCGTGATGCACGAGGCTGGCTTCGATGCCGTGGCGGAGGCCCATCTGACACTGTTCCGCAACCTCGACCTCGACGGAACCCGCCTGACGGAGATCGCGTCACGCGCGCGGATGACCAAGCAGGCGATGGCGGAGCTGGTGGACAAGGCGGAGGCGCTCGGCTTCGTCGTGCGCCAACCCGATCCCGGCGACAGGCGCGCCAAAACCGTCTTTCTCACCCGAGCCGGACTTCGGTTGCTGGACGAGCAGCGCAAGGCAGTCGAGGCGACGGAGCGGCGCATGGCGGCCTTGTCCGGCGATGCGTTCGCGGCCGAGCTGCGGGCGCAACTGACGGCCTACGTGGCAAGCGTCGACCGCCCGCACATCGAGGCGAGGCGGCTGGCGGTGCATGGCGGGCACCGATGACAACCGTGTCGCATGGCCTGGAACGCGGGCGTGGTCCTTA
>CAXTLC010000144.1:0-3745 GCA_964245075.1 uncultured Acetobacteraceae bacterium | reverse complement strand
TGGTGGACGTCATGGAGGAGCTGGTGCGCTTCACGCTGCTGCTGCGCGACCGGGCGGACATGCTCGTGGACCGCTACAGCGAGCGCAAGGCCGGCTTCAAGCGTCCTGACGGGATGTGACAGGTTGCCAGGAACAGGCCCGCATGCGGGCAGTTGGTGGGAAGCGGACTTGCGAGTATCAGCGGCTTTCCTGCTGAACGGTGACCAGATCCTTGACGCGACTGGTCAGCGTCTCCATCGCGAATGGCTTGGTCAGCACGTGCATGCCGGGAGGGAGATGGCCGTCGCTGAGCAGGGTGTTCTCGGCAAAGCCGGTGATGAACAGCACATTCAGCCCGGGGCGTAACGCCCGGGCAGCATCGGCGACCTGCCGGCCGTTCATGCCGCCGGGCAGTCCGACATCGGTCACCAGCAGGTCGATCCGGGCGTCCGACTGCAGCACTTCGACGCCGCCTTTGCCGTCGGCCGCCTCGATCGCCATGTAGCCCAGATCCTTCAGCACCTCCGTGACAAGCATCCGAACCACGGGTTCGTCATCGACGACCAGCACCGTCTCACCCGGTTCGGCGCGCGGCGCATTGGACCTTTCAGCCAGCTGATCCGCTTCCTCCACTGCGCCGTGGTGCCGGGGCAGGTACAGGCACACGTTCGTGCCCAGCCCGACCTCGGAAGAGATGCGCACGTCTCCACCACTCTGCTGGGCGAAGCCGTAGATCATGGACAGACCGAGGCCGGTGCCCAGGCCGATCGGCTTGGTGGTGAAGAACGGGTCGAAGGCCCGAGCCTTCACTTCCGGCGACATACCGGTGCCGTCGTCGCTGACGCAGAGCGTGACGTAGGGTCCGGCCGGCAAGCCGCGATCGCGGGCCGCTTTCTCGTCGAGACACTTGTTGCTGGTCTCTATTTTCAGGCGGCCACCCCTGGGCATCGCGTCGCGCGCATTGATGCACAGGTTCAGCAACGCATTCTCAAGCTGGCTCGGATCCACCAACGTGATCCACAGCCCGCCCGCTACCACGGCTTCGACCGTTATGGCCGGTCCCATCGTACGCCGGATCAGTTCCTCCATGCCGGCCACCAGCCGATCCACATCCGTCGGCTTCGGGTCGAGCGTCTGCCGGCGCGAGAAGGCGAGCAGCCGGTGCGTCAGCGCTGCCGCGCGGCTGGCAGAGGCCTGCGCCGCGTTGACATAGCGGCCCACCTCCGTGGTCCGCCCCTGCGCGATGCGGGTCTGCAACAGCTCCAGGCTGCCGGAGATGCCGGTGAGCAGGTTGTTGAAGTCGTGGGCGATGCCGCCGGTCAGCTGACCGACCGCCTCCATCTTCTGTGCCTGGCGAAGCGTCTGCTCGAGCGCCATCAGCTCGCGCGTCCGCTCCTCGACCCGAGCCTCCAGGGTTTCTGCTGCCAGGCGCAGCCTCTCGAGGTGCTGCTTCGTCTCGTGCTGGCGTACTCGACTTCTCACGGCAGCACGGGCAGCGCTCAGCAGGGTCTCGGCATGGAGAGGTCGGTTGAGCAGGGTGACATTGCCCAACCCTTCGAAGTGCGCCCACCGTTCCCCAGGCCTTCGCTGTTGCCGGGCCGCCGTGAGCACCACGATCGGGAAGTCGGACCAGGGTGGCTGCGTCTCCAGACAGGCGGCAATCATCCCTGTCCCGCCGGCAAAGGCCTCCTCGGCGATGACGAGCGCCGTGAAGTCGGCGCCGCCCTGCGCCCGAAGCGTCTGGCAGAGAGCGGCGATGTTCGAGACCGCCTCCGCCGGAATGCCGCTCCCGCCCAGGACGCGCCCGATCTCTGCCGCGTCGCGTCCGACCGGCGCCAGGATGAGGACCGGGCCCAAGGCCGAGAGATCAGCCTGTGGCATGATCCCCGCTGCCGATGAGTGCCTCGCTCGGGCCGACGTGGGACGGAACCCCGGTCAGGACGCCCTGGAGCCCCATGAGAGGCGGTCCGACCCGCAGCCCATGCGGGAACATCTGGTATTCACGGATGGCCAACTCGTGCACGCCGGTGCGCTTCTTGACGACCGAGACCGCCTTGCGCAGCCCTCCACCTGCCTCGAAGAAGCGCAGCAGCACCACGGTGTCGCTCAGGAAGCTGAGGTCGATCGGGTTGTGCACGTCGCCGATGATCCCCTGCTGCGCCAGGATCAGGATCGTCACGACTCCCTGGTTGTTGAGATAGCTCAGCAGCTCGTGCATCTGCAGCACCAGCGAGCGTTCCTGTGGCATGGTGCCGAGGTAGGAGTTCAGGCTGTCGATCACGATGATCCGCGCCTGCCTTTCCTCGACCTCTCGCCGCACCTGCCAGATGAACTCGCCAGGACAGAGACGAGAGGGACTGGCACGGCTCCAGCCGAGCGTGCCCGCCCGCACCGCCTCGCTCATGGGCAGCCCGAGCGCGTCGGCACGCAGCGACAGCGTCTCGAAACCCTCATCGAAAGAGAAGTAGGCGGCGTGCTCACCTTGCCGGATGGCGGACATTGCGTAGTGCACGGCCATCGACGACTTGCCGACGCCCGAGGGTCCGACCAGCATCGTTGTCGTGCCTCGATCCAGCCCGCCACCGAGGATCTCGTCCAGTCCGGGAACCCCACTCGTGATCACGGTGCCTTCGACGGGGGTGTTGTGCTCCTCGGCGATCAGGCTCGGGAACACCAGCACCTCGCCCGTGACAAGGGCGAAGTCATGCCAGCCGCTCTGGTAGTTGGTGCCCCGCATCTTGGCGATGCGCAGCCGCCGACGGGACGCGCCGTAGTCGCGCTCGATCTGGTCGAGCGACAGCACCCCGTGCACCAGGCTGTGCAGGTCGCTGTCGCCGGCCATGGCTGTCAGGTCGTCCAGGACCAGCGTCGTGATGCGGCGGCCCTGGAGGAAGCGCTTCAGCGCGAGCAGCTGCCGGCGGTAGGGCAGCGGCTCCTGGGCGAGCAGCCGCAGGTCCGAAAGGCTGTCGATCACGACCAGGTCCGGGCGGACCGCCTCGATGCGGCCGGTGATCTGCCGGATGGTCTCGCCGAACTCGGCCTCGGCCGGATAGAGCACGGTCTGCTGGTTTTCCAGCTCCGCCTCGGTCGGCACGAGTTCGAAGAGGTCGATGCCGTCCAGCGACCACCCATGTGCAGCCGCGGAGCTGGTCAGCTCCTCGACGGACTCCGAGAGCGTGACGTAGAGGCACCGCTTGCCGCGGGCGACCCCCTCGAGCAGGAAGCTGAGCGCGATCGTTGTCTTGCCCGTGCCGGGAGAACCTTCAACGAGGTGAAGCCTGTGCTGTGGCAGTCCGCCACGCAGGACAGCGTCAAGGCCCGGAACACCGGTCTTCAGAATGGAAATCGGTGTCGGTTTTGGCATGGCAGCTCCTCCCATTTTTTGGGACCATGCCGGATGATACCGGTCAGAGCTTAACGCGCTATTAAGATTTGCTCCCGCGAACTCTCCAGCCGCGTTCCCGCGGCTACCGGTTGTTCACAGTCTGGTTTGAAAGACACGGGCAAAGCCACGGGCTTGTTAGCGCGTGGGCTTCCAAAAAAGTCGGTCGTGTCCGTCAACGTGGTGGAAATTCAGTGTGGCTGAGATGGTCGTGGATCACGGGGCCTGGGTGGAAATCCGGGTGGTCACGGCGTCGCTCATGGGCGGTGCAAGTTCGGCCATCGGCTCGGTCTGCATGGTGCGGCTCCGGGTCTGCCACTCGTCGTTGGCCTCGAGCAGCACGGCGCCGATCAGCCGGATGATGGAGCCCTCGTTCGGGAAGAT
>CAXTLC010000143.1:0-4194 GCA_964245075.1 uncultured Acetobacteraceae bacterium | reverse complement strand
GGCGCGCGACGACCGGCACGGCTCCGCCTGGCTGTTCGGGGCGGTGTGCCCGCAACGCGCAATGGGCAGCGCCCCGGCCATGCCGTGGGTGGGCAGAAAGGCCATGAGCCTGCACCTTGCCGCCGCGTCTTGGGCTTTCTCGCGCTACCATCCCCATCGGCTCCACGAACAGCAGCCCTCCAACGGGGCGGTCTGGTCGACAGCAACGTCCGGTTCTGTCGTAGCCACGGGCTATCTTGCGCGTGAGCCGAGGAGCAAAGCCTGAACCCATGCGTCACTGACCTCCGTCCTGCAACGCGATGCGATCCGCAGCAACTCTCCGGTGCTGTGGACCGGAACTCGTACGTTTGCAGGAGTCCAGCCATGTTCCAGGTTCTCGCCCCCGTTACCATCCACTTCACCACTGAAGTCCGGCAAGCACTGGGCGATCAGCTCCGCCCCGCCGGCAAGGCCGCTTGGCGGGAGATCGCCCGCCGCGGCCAGGGCCTGGAGTTCGCCAACCTCCAGTTCCCCTTCGCCGGCGTCACCCTTGCGCTCTGCTCCCGCCTCCGCGCGGACGGGGCCATCGCCATCGAGATCGGACTTGGCGATGCCCGGCAGGAGCCCCGGGTGGTCACCGCGGCGCAGTTCCGCCGGGCCGAGGCGCAGGCGGCGGCGCGGCGCACGAGGGGAGGGCGGTGATGCGGATGTTGACGCGGCGCCCCGGGCTAGGCTACCAGCACCCCCTCAACGAACCCGGCTGCCCCATCCACTCCACCAGGACCGCCGTCCTCGCCCGCCTCCGGTTGCGCGATGGCCGGCGCTTGGGCTCCGGCGCCCCGGCCAACGTGCGGGGCTCGCTGACATGAGGCACTCCCGTTCCTTCGTGCCGGCAACGCAGGGCGGCCTGCACCAGGTATTCTGTTTCGCGAACAACGTCGCGCTTGCCGTGGACCGCCGCATGCCCGAGGCCGGCGCACTGGCCGGCTGGCTGGACCAGGACAGGGCGTCCCTCGGCCTGCCGGACGGCGAGGATTTCAGTGCCGGCACAGTCCGCGGGACCGGCGTGCCGGCTCCGAACTGGCGCCGGCTCCGGGCCGTGATCACCCGCGGGCTGCGCGCCGCGTCCAGCGTGGCGGGCACGCCTGCCGAGCAGTGGCTTGCCGTGCTGGCGGACCGGCTCGGCTTCAGCAACCTGGACCGGCAACTCCTTGGGCTTGCGCTGCGCTACGCGCTCGACGAACGCGTCGAGCACCTGGTGGACCGCGTCAACGCCGCCCGGGGCAGCCCGAGCCGGCTGCGATTCGACTTCACCCTGTTCGCCCTGCTCCTGGCAGCGTCGCCAAGCGCCGTTGAGCAGGCGTTGCAGCCCGAGGGGCGGCTTCGGGCTAGCGGCCTGCTCCGGGTGGATTGGGACGGCGATCTCAACGTGGCCCGCCGCCTCGAAACCCTGGTCCGCTCCTCCACGGCGCCGAAGGACGATCCTTTCGAGCAACTGCTCGGCCGCGCCGTTTCGGCCACGCTGCCATGGGATGCCTTCGCGCATCTGGGACAGGAGGGCGCCGTTGCCGCCGACCTGCTGGCCGCGGCCGTCGCCCGACGGGAGCCCGGCGTCAACATCCTGCTCTACGGCCCGCCCGGCACCGGCAAGACCACCTTTGCCGCCGCCCTGGCCGCCCGGGTCGGCGCGCGACTGCGGCCAGTGACCGAGCAGGACCAGGCCGGGGGCGAGCCCAGCCGCCACGAACGCTTGTCGGGCCTGCAGCTCGCCCAACGCCTAGCACCCCAGGGCGAGACGGTGCTGCTGTTCGACGAGGCGGAGGATGTCTTCGTCCGGCTGATCCAAGGCGAAGACGGCCCGGTCGCCACGTCCCGGGTGTTCATGCACCGGCTGCTGGAACAAACCCCGGTTCCGGTGATCTGGACAGCCAACGACATCGGCGCGCTGGGGCCGGCCGTGCTGCGCCGCATGACCATGTGCCTGGAGCAGAAGATCCCCGGCGTGGCCGTCCGCGCCCGCTTGTGGCGCCGCATCGCCGATGCGGAGGGGATCGCGCTGGCCGAGACCGATGCCAACCGCCTCGCGCGCCTGGTCCCCGCCGCCCCGGCCGTCGCCTCCACCGCGTTGCGGGCCGCACGCCTGGCGGGCGGCGGCGCCAACACCGCGCGGCTGATCGTGGAAGGGATCGCCCGCGCCGTGTCCGGCGGCCGCGCGCCGGCGGCCGTGGCTGAACGTCCCGACCACTACGACCCGGCGCTGGTCAATGCTGATGCCGATCTGGCGGCCCTGGCCGGCCAACTCGCCCGGCCGGGCGCAGCGCGGGCGGTGTCGCTGCTGCTGTCCGGCCCGGCCGGCACGGGAAAGAGCGCCTGGGCGCGCCACCTGGCCCAGCGCCTGGGCATGGAGGTTTTGCAGAAGCGCGCCTCCGACCTGCTCGGGCCGCTCGTGGGGGAAACGGAGGCCAACATCGCCGCTGCCTTCGCCGAGGCGGCCGAGGCTGGCGCGTTCCTGGTGTTCGACGAGGCGGACAGCCTGCTGGGCGACCGTGGCGGCGCAGTGCGCAGTTGGGAGGTCAGCCAGGTGAACGAGATGCTGACCTGGATGGAGCAGCACCCGCTGCCGTTCGCCTGCACCACCAACCTGCCGGACCGGCTGGACCCGGCCAGCCTGCGGCGCTTCCTGGTCAAGCTGCGGTTCGGCTGGATGACGGCGGCGCAGGCGCGGTCGGCGTTCCGCCGGTTCTTCGGGATGGATGCGCCGGGCGGGCTTGATGCGCTGCAGGCGCTGACCCCGGCCGACTTCGCGCTGGTGCGACGCCGGGCCGTGCTGACAGGGGAGCTGGGCGACGTCCGGGTGCTGCAACGGCTCCTGGCCGCCGAGTGTGAGGGCCGCGCCGGTGCCCGCAGCTCGATGGGCTTCCGGGCGGCGTGACGACTGCGTCCGGTTCTGGCGTGCCCGCGTGCCATTGCGGTGCGGCGTGGCAGCTTTGTCCACGTGTGTGACGAGAAAGGGCGGCAGATCGCGTCGGTTCCGGCGGGCGATGGGCTTGGTCCAACGTCCAAGGGATCGCCGATGCGGTGGTTTCGCCATCGGGAGGATCAGATGAATGGGCACACACGCCGAACCAAGCAACCAGTGCCAAGCCATGTTTGATGCCGGGGATGCCCTTGTTGTCACCGCGACGACCGCCGACACGGCCGCGAAACGCAAGGCGGGTGAGGCAGCGGGCGTCACGTGGCTCTCGGCCCGGCCGGAGTATTGGCCGCCGCTGCCCGGGAACGGGACGCCGTCGTGGGGGGTGGCATGCCTGCTATTCGGGATCGGGCAGGAGGGCGCCGGCTGGCTTGCACGCCTGGCGCGCTCAAGCTGGTTCGCGGGGCTGGAGCCGCGGGCGGAGGACCTCGCCGTCGCAGGTGGCCTCGCCTGCGGGGAGTGGGCCAGCGGAGCATCCGGAGATGGGGGCCACCTTGCGGCCTCGGCCGAGGCTTTCTTCGCGTCCGCGCCGCTTCCCAGCGCATGGTATGCCGCCGTTGCCGTCCCGTGCGGCGCCGGGCAGGCCGAGCAATCGGCCGCGCTCGGCTTGGTCGGCGCCTTGACGAAGCGGCGCGACCCGTTGGGACGCAGGATCACCGTGATCGTGACAATCGCGGCCGTGCCCGGGGCTGCGCAGGATGCGGTGTTCGTGCGGCGGCTGCTCGACCGCTGCGCCTTCGTGGTGCGCGGCGGTGCCGACCCGGGTGCCGCAGGCGGCGACCACCTGCACCACTTCCCGTTGCGCGCCGCGATGATCCCGCGCCTGGGCCGGCTGGTCTGCGTGGACCTCGCCGACTACCTACTCACCTGGCAGCCCGGGCGGGCCGCCGATCTGCATGTGCTTCCCTTGAGCTTGGAGGCCGCCGAGCAAGCCCTGCGCGCCTTGCCGCCGTCCGGTGGAGGCAATGAGGGCTTGCGCGCGCTCAATCTTGGGTTCCACCTCGACCCGAACACCCCCGGGCAGTCGTTGTCGGAGATCGACCACTTCGCCTCGAAGTGCTGCGAGCTGGCTTTGCTGCCAGATGGGGACGCGGTGTTCACCAACACGCACCGGCTGGACGGCCGGACCGGCTTGGTCGACCTTCTCGCCATCCACGACGCCACGGCTGGCGAGTGAGGCAGGCGCGCCGGGTGTGCTGTCTGTCTCGGCCGTGTGGCGCCCGGTGGTGACTTGCTGAGCG
>CAXTLC010000142.1:0-4201 GCA_964245075.1 uncultured Acetobacteraceae bacterium | reverse complement strand
ACGGTGATCTGAAGGCGCGTGTGCAAGCACAACTCCTATGACGGTGAGCAGTGCCTCGGCAGCACGGCTTTTGTGGCGTTCACGGTGATAAAGCATCCGAAACTCGCGCGGCGGCAGATCGAGGGGCACCTGGTGCAGGAGCCCGGCCTCCAGGCTGGGCGCCGCGACCGCGGCGGAGATCACCGTGGCGCCGGTTCCAGCTTCCACGGCGGCACGGACCGCCTCGTTCGACGGCAGCTCCAACGGCCGGGGCAGGCTGTCCAGTGCTATGCCCAGGTGTCGGAGCGCCGCTTCCAGCGCCGCGCGGGTGCCGGACCCTGGTTCGCGCAGCACCCAGTCCGCACCGACCAGATCTCGTTGCGACACTGAGTCGCGGCCGACCCAGGGATGGCCGTCACCGACCACCAGCACGAGCTGGTCGTGCGCCACCACGGTGCTGTTCAGGGACGGATCCTGCACTACTCCCTCCACGAACCCCAGTTCGGCGGTGCCCGCGCGCACCGCGCCCGCGACCTGCACGGTATTGCCGACCTCCAGCCGCAGGTCGATCCCTGGATGGAGCCGCCGGAACGCGACGATATGACGCGGCAGCCAGTAGGAGCCAACGGTCTGGCTGGCCTGTACGGTGAGGCATCCCCGCAGCAATCCACCGGTCTCGACCAGCATCAACTCCGCAGACTGCGCCCGGGCCAGCACCGCCTTCGCCTCAAGCAGGAACAGAGCCCCCGTCTGCGTCAGCTCGATGCCGCGTCCGACGCGGTGGAACAGCCGGACGGCGTGGCGGCTCTCGAGTGTCGCGATCGCGGCACTGACCGCGGACTGGGCCATGTGCAGGGCCTCGGCTGCACGGGTCATGTGCTGGCACTCCGCCACCGCCACGAACACCCTGAGCTGGTCGAGCGTCATCGCCTCACGTTCTCCAAGGAGTAGCGACACGGGCCACGAACCGTCCAGCCATAGCCAGCGGTTCGCCGCTTCCGCTCCGTGTCCGCTGCGGCGCTCGACAGTGGACAAGCAAAGTTCGAATTTGATCTATGAAACCGATCATTACAAGAAGAAACTTCTGTTGGATAGATCGGAAGCGTGGTCGTATCGTCCCGACAGAGCAATCCAGGGCCGTTCAGTGTCGAGCATTCCTTCCATCTCCCGCCTCGTGCCGGGCATCCTCCTCTGCGTCGCGGTCACCGTCGTCGCCGGCCTGCTGCAGGCGGTCGAGGTGGGCCTGGTCGGCGAGCCGTATCTGGAGGCGCTGGTGCTGGCGATCCTGCTCGGTGTGGCGATCCGCACCGCCTGGACGCCAGGCCCGCGGTTCAACGCTGGGATCGGCTTCAGCGCCAAGACGCTGCTCGAGGTCGCGGTGGTGCTGCTCGGCGCGTCGGTAAGCGCGCGCACGGTGATGGCGCTGGGTCCGGCGCTGCTGGGCGGGATCGTGCTGGTGGTCGCGGTGGCGATCGCGTCGAGCTACGCGATCTGCCGCGCGCTTGGCCTGCCGCAGCGCATGGCGATCCTGGTAGCGTGCGGCAACTCGATCTGCGGCAACTCGGCGATCGCGGCGGTGGCGCCGGTGATCGGCGCGGACGGCGACGACATCGCATCCTCGATCGCGTTCACCGCGGTGCTCGGCGTGGTCGTGGTGCTGCTGCTGCCGCTGCTGGTGCCGATCCTCGCGATGTCGCTGACGCAGTATGGCGTGCTGGCCGGGCTGACGGTGTATGCGGTGCCGCAGGTGCTGGCCGCGACGCTGCCGATCGGCGCGCTGAGCAATCAGGTCGGCACGGTGGTCAAGCTGGTGCGCGTGCTGATGCTGGGCCCGGTGGTGCTGGCGCTGTCGCTGCTCACGCGCCGCCTGCGCGACGAGCCTGACGAGGCCGCGCCGGCGGTAACTGCGGGTGACCGCCCGGCCCGTGGCAGACCCGCGCTGGGTGAGCTAGTGCCGTGGTTCATCGTGGGCTTCCTAATCGTGCTGGCGCTGCGCTCGGCCGGGCTGATCCCCCTGTCCCTGCTGCACCCGATCACCGTGACGGCAAACCTGCTGACGACGGTGTCGATGGCAGCACTTGGGCTCGGGGTGGACGTGCGCGTGGTGGCGAAGGCCGGCGTGCGCGTCACGGCCGCAGTGACGCTGTCCCTGGTGGTGCTGGGCGTGGTCAGCCTTGGGCTGATCCAGGTACTGGGCGTGGCGTAGCTCGTCCTTCTCGGGCCGGCGATCCAGCTGCTGTCGAGTTGAGCCTTGCGGGCGATGTCCGACAAGCTGATCAAAACGAAAATGACGGAGGAGACAACGGGATGCCAAGTTTTCAGGGCACGGTAGGGCGGCGACTGATCCTGGGCGGCGCGGGGGCCGCGGGGCTGGCCGCGCTGCTGCCGGGGCGTCCCGCGCGCGCGGCGCAGTCGGTGACGCTGCCGCTGCCGGGCGGCCCGGACGAGCGGCCGCTGACCGCGGCATTCCCGCAGGACGGGTCGTTCCCGGGCAAGAGCCCGATGATTCTTCAGCGCACGCGCCCCGCCCTGCTGGAGACGCCGTTCGAGGTGTTCGACCAAGGCGTGTTCACGCCGAACGACCGCTTCTTCGTGCGCTGGCACTGGTCGGTGATCCCCGAGGAGATCGACGCCCAGGCGTTCCGGCTCAACGTGCGCGGCGAGGTCAACACCACGCTCTCCCTCTCGCTCGCCGACCTGGCCGCCCTGCCGCGCGTCGAGATGGTGGCGGTGAACCAGTGCTCGGGCAACTCGCGCGGCCTGTTCGAGCCGAGGATCGCGGGCGGGCAGTGGGCGAACGGCGCCATGGGCAACGCGCGCTGGACCGGCGTGCGGCTGCGCGACGTGCTGGACCGCGTCGGCGTGAAGGCGGGCGCCGTGCAGGTGCGCTTCAACGGGCTGGACCAGCCCGTGGTCGACGAGGCGCCGGACTTCATGAAGTCGCTCGACGTCGACCACGCCCGCGACGGCGAGGTGATGATCGCCTACGCCATGAACGGCGAGCAGCTCCCGCTCCTCAACGGCTTCCCGTTGCGCCTGGTCGTGCCGGGCTGGTACTCGACGTACTGGGTGAAGATGCTCAGCGACATCGAGGTGCTCGACCACCCCGACGACCAGTTCTGGATGAAGACCGCCTACCGCATCCCCGACACGCCCAATGCCAACGTCAAGCCGGGCGAGACCGGGTTCAAGACGGTGCCGATCAACCGCATGAACCCGCGCTCCTTCGTGACCAACCTCACGCCCGGGCAGAAGGTCGCGGCGGGCGCGCCGCTCGCCGTGCGCGGCATCGCGATGGGCGGCGACGCGAGCGTCGGCAAGGTCGACGTCTCCACCGATGGCGGCGCGAGCTGGCAGCCGGCCACGCTCGGGACGGACGAGGGCAAGTACAGCTTCCGCCGCTGGGACGCGACGCTGACGCTGCCCGCGGCCGGCAGCCACGCGCTGATGGTCCGCTGCACCAACGCCAACGGCATCATGCAGCCCGCGGCGATGAACTGGAACGCCAACGGCTTCATGCAGAATGGCATCGAGTCCACCGCCCTTGTGGCAGGCTGAGGAGCGCGCGTGATGATGAACAGGATCCTGGCGGCGGCGTGCCTGCTGGCGGCGCTGGGGCACGCGGCCCCCGCCCTGGCCGAGGCGCCCATGACCTTCCGCTCGGAGAAGGTCGAGCTGCCCAATGGCGACCGGGCCTTCCCCGGCGGCGACAAGGCAACCGCGATCAACAACAACTGCGTCACCTGCCACTCCGCGGGCATGGTGCTGAACCAGCCTGCCCTGACGAAGGGCGAGTGGGCGGGCGAGGTCCACAAGATGGCGAACGTCTACAAGGCCCCGGTCTCGCCCGAGGACCAGGCCGCGATCATCGACTACCTCGCCGAGCTCAAGGGCAAGCCGTAGCCGCTACGAACGCGGGCCCGATCGCTTCGGGCGAGAGGCAGCGACGCCGCCCCTGGCAGGCTCGCTAGTGGGCAGGGCGCGGATGCCCGGCCAGCTGGATCGCAGGCGTTTGTTGCCGCGCGGCATGTGAGCGCCGTGATCGGCAACCCCGGCGTCAACCATGCCCTGTTCTGACGGCAGCCGGGGCGCGACCGTCTTGATCGACGTCGTCACGCATCGAACCAGGAAGGTGACCATGTTCAACCCGTTCCACACGAAACCGGACCTGATCGTCCACTCGAAGCAGCCCTACAACGCCGAGCCACCGCTACGGCAGCTG
>CAXTLC010000141.1:0-4268 GCA_964245075.1 uncultured Acetobacteraceae bacterium | reverse complement strand
GGGTAACCCTGCGCGAACAGCAGCGCCCGCAGGTCCGCGTGGTCCACCCGGTGCCGTGCCGCCGCGGCCAAGGCGGGCTTGGCGTGGAACGCCACGCCCATGCCCGCTGCGGCCACCATCGCCAGATCGTTCGCCCCGTCGCCCACCGCCAGGGTCGCGTGCAGCCGCAACCCGCGCGCCGTCGCCAACTCCTGCAAGGCCGCGAGCTTGGCGTCGCGGTCCAGCACCGGCTCGCCCACCTGTCCGGTCAAGGCCGCGCCATCGTCGTCCAGCGTGTTGGCACGGTGCACGTCGAAGCCGCACAGCGCCGCCACCCGGCCGGTGAAGAAGGTGAACCCGCCCGACACCAGCGCCGCCTGCGCGTTGTGCGCCCGCATGGTCGCGACCAGCGTCTGCGCCCCCCCGGTCAGCCGCACGCCGGCCCAGGTGCGCTCCAGCGCGTCCAGCCGCAGGCCGCGCAGCAGCGCCACCCGCTCGCGCAGCGCGCCGGCGAAGTCCATCTCGCCGTTCATGGAGCGGCGCGTGATCGCGGCGACCTGCTCGCCGACCCCGGCGACCGCGGCCAGCTCGTCCAGCGTTTCGCCGGTGACGATCGTGCTGTCCATGTCCGCCACCAGCAAGCCCTTGCGACGGCCGCGGCTGTGCACGGCCAGGGCGTCCACGGCTTCGCCGTCCAGCGCGGCGCGAACGGCGTCGAGGTCGGGCGGGGCGGGGCAGGGGATGTCCGCCGCCTCGCCGGGGGACAAGACCAGCGGGGTGCCGCCGCGGACGGCGTCGCGCACCCGGTCCAGCGTGGCGGGCCGCAGCGTGGTGGCGGTGCGGGCGGCGACCAGGGTGAGAAAATGCGGCATGCTCGCCGGGCAATGGCACCAACCCGCCCCCCCGGCAAGCGCGCGCTGATCGTGGCCGGGCCGACCTGCAGCGGCAAGTCGGCGCTGGCGCTGCACCTGGCGCAGCGTTTCGGCGGCACGGTGATCAACGCGGACTCCATGCAGGTTTACCGCGAGCTGCGCGTGCTCACCGCCCGGCCGACGGTGGCGGAGGAGGCGCTGGCGCCGCACCGTCTTTACGGCATCCGCCCGGCCGCCGAGCCCGGCAGCGCCGCCTGGTGGCGCGACGCCGCGCTGGGCGCCATGGGAACCGCCGGCGTCCCGATCCTGTGCGGCGGCACCGGCCTCTACCTGCGCGCGCTGCTGTTCGGGCTGGCCGACATCCCCGACCCCGGTGCGGCGGCGCGGGCCGAGGCGCGCGCCCTGCTGGCCGCCGAGGGCGCGCCCTCGCTGCATGCGCGGCTGCGGGAAGCGGACCCGGCGACCGCCGCCGCCCTGCACCCCGGCGACGGCCAGCGCGTCGCCCGGGCGTGGGAAGTGTGGCGCGGCACCGGACGAGGGCTGCACGAATGGCAGCGCGCGACGCCGGGCCTGCCCGGCTGGTCGTTCCGGGCCGTGCTGCTGGACCCGCCGCGCCCGGCCCTGCGCACGGCCATCGCCGCCCGGTTCGCCGCCATGCTGGCCGGCGGCGCCTTGGCGGAGGTGGACGCGCTGCTGGCGCTCCGGCTCGACCCGGCGGTGCCGGCGATGCGGGCGCACGGGGTGCCCGAGCTTGCCGCCTTCCGCCGCGGCGAGCTGAGCCTGGCCGAGGCGGAAGGCCGCGCTGTGCTGGCGACGGGGCAGTACACCAAGCGGCAGGCAACCTGGTTCCGGCATCAACCGATCGTCGCATGGGAGCATCTGCATATTATCCATGCGCGGTACGAAGGTTTCGAGCAACTTTCAGAAACGTGGATGGCTGGTATGCAGCGTTTTCTTAGTGGCGGTGATTGACCGTCCGGCGTGATGGCTTTACCTCCGTCCTATGACCGTCCATGCCAGCACCCGCCGCTCCGGCGCCGAGATCCTCCTGCAAGCCCTGAAGGACCAGGACGTGGAGGTGGTGTTCGGCTATCCCGGCGGCGCCGTGCTGCCGATCTACGACGCGATCTTCAAGCAGAACGCCATACGCCACATCCTGGTCCGGCACGAGCAGGCGGCGGTGCACGCGGCGGAGGGCTATGCCCGGTCCACCGGCAAGGTCGGCGTGGTGCTGGTCACCAGCGGTCCCGGCGCCACCAACGCGGTCACCGGTCTGGTGGACGCGCTGATGGACAGCATCCCGATCGTGTGCCTGACCGGACAGGTGCCGACGCACCTGATCGGCAACGACGCGTTCCAGGAAGCGGACACCACGGGCATCACCCGCCCGGCGACCAAGCACAACTACCTGGTCAAGCGCGGCGAGGACCTTGCGCGCGTGGTGCACGAAGCATTCGCCATCGCCGCCGGCGGCCGGCCCGGCCCGGTGCTGATCGACCTGCCGAAGGACGTGCTGATCGCGCCCGCGCCCTACACGCCGCCTTCGAAGGAGAAGCACCGGTCCTACCGGCCGCGGACAGAGCCGGACCCGGCGCAGATCCGCCGGGCCGTGTCGTTGCTGAAGGGGGCGCGGCGCCCAGTCATCTACAGCGGCGGCGGCGTCATCAACGCCGGGGACGACGCGACGGCGGCACTGCGGGATCTGGTGCGGCTGACCGGCGCGCCGTGCACCTCCACCCTGATGGGCCTCGGCGCCTTTCCGGCGTCCGACCCGCAGTTCCTCGGCATGCTGGGGATGCACGGCACGGTCGAGGCCAACCTGGCGATGCACGGCAGCGACGTGATGCTGAACGTCGGCGCGCGGTTCGACGACCGGGTGACCGGCCGGCTGGACGCCTTCGGGCCGCACGCGCAGAAGATCCACTGCGACATCGACCCGTCCTCCATCAACAAGAACGTGGCGGTGGACGTGCCCGTGGTGGGCGACGCCGGGCTGATCCTGCGTGCCATGATCGCCGCCTGGCACGAGGACAGCCAGAAGCAGGACCGGGCCGCGGTGACCGCCTGGTGGCGTCAGGTCGACGAGTGGCGGGGCAGCCAATGCCTGCGCTACGAGCAGGACACGACGCCGGGCGCGGTCATCAAGCCGCAGCACGCCATCCGCCGGCTGCACGCCGCCTGCGCCGGGCGGGACACGTTCATCAGCACGGAAGTGGGCCAGCACCAGATGTGGGCGGCCCAGCACTGGGGGTTCGACCTGCCGAACCGCTGGATGACCTCCGGCGGCCTGGGCACCATGGGCTACGGCCTGCCCGCCGCCATGGGCGTGCAGGTGGCGCACCCGGACGCCTTGTGCATCGACATCGCCGGCGAGGCGTCCATCCTGATGAACATCCAGGAGATGGCGACGCTGGCGCAGTACCGCCTGCCGGTGAAGGTGTTCATCCTGAACAACAAGTACCTCGGCATGGTGCGCCAATGGCAGGAGCTGCTGCATGGCAGCCGCTATTCCGAGAGCTACAGCGAGGCGCTGCCGGACTTCGTGAAGCTGGCGGAGGCATTCCACGGCACCGGGCTGCGCGCCTCCCACATCGGCGAGCTGGACGGCGTGATCGAGCGGATGCTGGCCACCCCCGGCCCGGTGATCGCCGACATCTGCGTGGACGAGACGGAGAACTGCTACCCGATGATCCCGTCCGGCGCGGCGCACAACGAGATGATCCTCGGCCCGGGCGGCGAGGCGCATGCCGCCGGGCTGACCGAGGAAGGGCTGATGCTGGTCTGATGCCAAGTGGGGACGCGCTGCTGCGGACGGCCACCATCTCCGTGCTGGTGGAGAACGAGCCGGGGGTGCTCGCGCGGGTGATCGGCCTGTTCACCGGCCGGGGCTACAACATCGACAGCCTGACGGTGGCGCCGGTCGACGACGACCGCGGGCGCAGCCGGATCAACGTGGTGACCAGCGGCACCGAGATGGTGATCGCGCAGATCAAGGCGCAGCTCGACCGGCTGGTGCCGGTGTACAAGGTGGCGGACCTCACGCGCGAGGGGCCGCACATCGCGCGGGAGCTGGCGCTGATCAAGGTGGTGGCCACGGGGGACGGGCGCAGCGAGAGCCTGCGCATCGCCGACGCGTTCCGCGCCCGGGTGGTGGACGCGACCGTCGGCAGCTTCGTGTTCGAGATGACGGGCGGGACGGAGAAGATCGACGCCTTCATCGCGCTGATGCGGCCGTTGGGATTGGCGGAGGTGTCGCGCAGCGGCGTTGCCGCGATCAGCCGGGGGCCGGGGACGCTGTAATCGCAATCAAAGAGCCCTCTTTCCCCGCGAGAGGGAGAGAACTTAAACGGAGTGCCAAAGAGATGCGCGTTTACTACGACCGCGACGCCGACGTCAGCCTGATCAAGGCCAAGACCG
>CAXTLC010000140.1:0-4374 GCA_964245075.1 uncultured Acetobacteraceae bacterium | reverse complement strand
CCGTCCCATCGCTACGAGACCACCAGCACAGGCCACGTAATCGCGCCGTCGGCATTAGTTGCCACGATGGCAGGATGCCTTGCGCTTGACCCGACGATCCAGTTACTCAGCATGCACAACCTTCAGGATGCAGGAGATTCTACTGCGATGCCTTCAAGCAAGTGGATTCTTGAGACTGCCCAAGCGACGGCATTGCTTGCTGGTCTGGCCATGCCAACCTTCGCGCTCGCCGGCGGCCCGCCCACCCTCGAGGTGGCCAATTCGCTTGAGTTGCAGAACCTGTTGCAGGTGCAGAAGCAGCAGACTTCGGTGCTTTTCAGCAATCACGCGCCGCCGTGGATACCCTCGGACAGTTTCGGCCGGCTGTTCCTGTGGAACGAGATCGCATTGGACACGACCGCGATCGACCACACCCCTGTGCAACCCGGCGACATGCGTGTGTTCGGCGAGCAGTACGGCCCCACGCGCGCCAGCCGCGCCATGGCGATCATCCACATCGCGATGTTCGAGGCGGTGAACGCGGTGACGCAGACCTTCGTCAGCTACACCAAGCTGAGCCCGGTCGGTGGCGAAGTGTCGGTGGATCACGCCATCGCGCAGTCAGCCCACGACACGCTTGTCTCTCTCTACCCGTCGCAAAGCGTGAGGCTGGATGCGCTCTTGGCCGCCGACGCGGCGCAGATCACGGGCAGCGATGCCGGGCTGGCTGCCGGCCAAGCGCTGGGTGTGGCCGCGGCAAGGTCGATCATCGCACTGCGCATGGCCGACGGATCGCAGGTTCCAGATCCGAGCGTAGGAGGGGCCTTCACCCCCGCTGGCGGCGTCGGGCACTGGTCGCCCGATCCGGTCAGCAGACTTAGCCTTTACCTTGGGGCTTACTGGGGGAACGTCACGCCGTTCACCCTCGCCTCCGGGCAGCAGTTCCGCGCGCCGCCGCCGCCCAGCCTCAACGATCCCCGGTACACCGCCGCCTTCGGCCAGGTGGCGCGCGAAGGGGGCGACCCGCGTTTCGGCACGCCCACGGCGCGCACCCGCGAGCAGACGGTCGAAGGCATCTTCTGGTCCTATGACGGCACGCCGGCCTTGTGCGCGCCGCCGCGGATCTACAACCAGGTGGCGCGCAGCATCATTCTTCAGCAAGGCATGGGCAAGCTGCCGGACGCGGCCCGGATGCTGGCGATGATCAACACGGCGATGGCCGACGCCGCGATCTCCGCCTGGGACAGCAAGTGGCACTACCAGTACTGGCGCCCGGTCACCGCCATCCGCTCTGCCCAGCAAGGCGGCAACACCGACGTGCAGCCGGACCCAGGCTGGTACCCGCTCGGCGGGCAGGCGACCAACACGCGCGGGCCGAACTTCACGCCGCCGTTCCCGGCCTATGTGTCAGGACACGCGGCGATCGGCGGAGCGTTGTTCCAGGTCATGCGGCACTACTACCCGGACAGGACTCCGTTCACCTTCGTGTCCGACGAGTGGAATGGCATCAACAAGGACATCAACGGCAATCCCCGCCCGCTGCGCCCGCTGCGTTTCGACAGCCTCAGCGCCGCAGAGCGGCAGAACGCCGAGAGCCGGATATACCTGGGCGTGCACTGGCAGTTCGACGCCGACCAGGGAATGATCGAAGGGCGCAAGGTCGCGGACTGGACCTGGGACCATGCGTTCCAGCCGGTCGCGGCAGGCGCTGACCAGTGATCAGCCGGCATCCCGCAGCGTCGCGTGCGCGGTGGCGGGGCGGAACGGCTCGGGGTGGCGCACCACCCGGCGGCTGCGGCAAGCCGCGCAAACCTCATCCATGGTCTCGGCGAAGCAGTCCCGGCCAAGCGCGGCCGTCAAGCGAGGGGCCACAGCCAAGCGGCACCGCGCACGCCGGAACTGTCGCCGTGCCGGTTGCGCAGCACGGGAGTC
The DNA here is from genome assembly GCA_964245075.1 of uncultured Acetobacteraceae bacterium. Classification (GTDB taxonomy): domain Bacteria; phylum Pseudomonadota; class Alphaproteobacteria; order Acetobacterales; family Acetobacteraceae; genus LMUY01. Next base: position 2,463 of record CAXTLC010000140.1, on the reverse strand, counting down.
GCGGACTCGTCGCTGAACACGTGCCGCCGCAGCAAGGCCGGCAACTGCTCGTACAGGTGGTCCATGTTGGACAAGCCGCCGCCGAGCACCACCGCGTCCGGGTCCAGCAGGTTGACCACCTGCGCCAGCCCGCGCGCTAGGCGGTCGACGTGGCGGGCGAGCGCCGCGGCAGCCACCGCATCGCCCGCGGCGGCGCGGGCGGGCAGGGCGGAGGCGTCCCGCGCGCCCGGGCCGTCCGCGTCCGCGGCGAGCGCCGGGCCGGCCACCAGCGTTTCCAGGCAGCCCGCCTGTCCGCACCAGCAGCGCGGCAGCGGCAAGTCCTCCGCCGTGACCCAGGGCAGCGGGTTGTGGCCCCATTCGCCGGCGATGCGGTTGGGTCCGGCCACCAGCCGTCCGTCCACCACGATGCCGGCGCCGCAGCCGGTGCCGATGATGACGCCGAACACGGTGCGCGCGCCCGCCCCGGCGCCGTCCGCCGCTTCGGACAGGGCGAAGCAGTTGGCGTCGTTCTCGATGCGCACGGGGCGGCCGAGCGCGGCGGCGAGGTCACGGTCCAGCGCGTGCCCGTTCAAGGCGATCGAGTTGGCGTTCTTCACCAGTCCGGTCGCCGGGCTGATCACCCCGGGAATGCCGACGCCGACCGTGACCGGCCCTAGCTTGGCCTCCACCGCCAGCACCACCGCGGCCAGGGCGCGCACGGCGTCGTCGTAGCCGCGCGGCGTGGGCTGACGGTCCCGCAGCAGCACCGCGCCGTCCGGCGAGAGCACGGCGTGTTCGATCTTGGTGCCGCCTAGATCAATTCCCATGCGTAGCATGACGCCACCATACCCTGGGCCTTGCCCAATCGGCTACGCCCACCGCAGGATGCCACGATGGCCGGTGAAACGCTGCTCGACGTCAAAGGCATGAACTGCCCGCTGCCGGTGCTGCGCGCCAACCGCACGCTGCGGGGATTGGCGCCGGGCGACAAGCTGCGCGTGCTGGCGACGGACCGCGCCGCCGTGGCCGACTTCCGCGCCTACTGCCGGGAAACCGGCCATACCCTGACCAGCTTCAGCGAGGAGGCAGGCGTGTTCTCCTTCACCATCCGCCGCCGTGCCGAGGACCCGGCGCCGTGAAGCCGGTGGCGCTGCTCACCCACCCGGCCTGTCTCGGCCACGACACCGGGCCGCACCACCCGGAATGTTCCGACCGGCTGCGCGCCGTGCTGCAAGCCCTGGAGCACCCGGATTTCGTGCCCCTGCTGCGCGAGCAGGCGCCGCTGGCAACGCGGGAGCAGCTTTGCCTGGCGCATCCTGCGGCCTACGTGGACCGCATCCTGGCGCTGCGCCCGGCAGCGGGCGAGCTGCTGGCGATCGACCCGGACACGGTCGTCAGCACCGGCACGCAGGACGCCATCCTGCGCGGCGCCGGCGGGGCCGTGGCGGCGGTGGACGCGGTGATGGAGGGCTGGGCCAGCGCCGCCTTCGCCGCCGTGCGCCCGCCCGGCCACCACGCGGAGCAGGCGCGTGCGATGGGCTTCTGCCTGTTCAACAACGCCGCGGTCGCCGCCAGGCACGCCCAAGCGCGCTGGGGGCTGGGCCGGGTGGCAGTGGTGGACTTCGACGTGCACCACGGCAACGGCACGCAGGACATCTTCGCGCCCGACGCGTCCTTGTTCTACGGCTCCAGCCACCAGCATCCGTGCTACCCGGGGACCGGCGCGCCGCGGGAAACGGGGGTGGCGCACAACGTGGTGAACGCGCCCTTGCCGCCTGGCGCCGGCAGCGAGCGGTTCCGGGCCGCGTGGGCCGAGCGGATCATCCCGGCCTTGGACGCGTGGCGGCCGGAGCTGCTGATCATCTCCGCCGGCTTCGACGCGCACCGTGCCGACCCCCTGGCGGAGCTGCGGGTGGAGACGGAGGACTTCGCCTGGCTGACGGACCGGCTGCTCGCAGTGGCGGACGCGCATTGCGGCGGGCGCGTGGCATCGGTGCTGGAAGGCGGGTATGACCTGGGCGCGCTGGCCGCCTCGGCGGCGGCGCATGTCCGGCGGCTGATGCGGTCCTGAGGGCGGCTCCCATCGGCAGTGTTGTCCCTGCAACACCGTGACGCCGCTGCACTGCCGCGATGTTGTTGTCTGGCCGTGGAGCGCGTAAGCACCCTGGACGGAGGGGAGCGCGCATGTCGCAAGACATCTCCGGCCTGTCGTTCGAGGACGCGCTGGCCGAGTTGGAACGGATCGTCAAAGGCTTGGAAGGCGGTCAGCAGAAGCTGGAAGACGCCATCACGGCCTACGAACGCGGCGCCCAGCTCCGTCACCACTGCGAGGCCAAGCTGGCAGAGGCGGAAGCCCGGGTGCAGGCCATCGTGCAACGGGCTGACGGGTCACTCGCCGTGCGTTCCACCAATTGAGAGCATACCCGTCATGAACGCTTCTCTTCTTTCTGTGCGTCCTGTTACGCCGTTGTTGGATCGTGTTGG
>CAXTLC010000139.1:0-4435 GCA_964245075.1 uncultured Acetobacteraceae bacterium | reverse complement strand
GTGTCGAAGTTGCGCGCCTCGACCTTCTTCTGCGCCTTTTCCAGCGCGCGGTTGATCCACGGGTGGATGATCGCCTCGCCGGGCTTCAGTCCCAGCTTCTGCAGCATGCCGCCCATCCGCTCGGACCCGAAGATCCGCATCAGGTCGTCCTCGAGGCTGAGGAAGAAGCGGCTGGCCCCCGGGTCGCCCTGCCGGCCCGATCGGCCGCGGAGCTGGTTGTCGATGCGGCGGCTCTCGTGCCGCTCGGTGCCGACCACCAGCAGGCCGCCCGCCGCCTTGACCACGTCGTGCGCGGCGGCGACCTCGGCGGCGATGGCAGCCGCCTGCGCCTCGCGTTCCGGCCCTTCCACGCCTTCCAGCTCGAGCTTGAGGCGCATGTCCAGGTTGCCGCCGAGCTTGATGTCGGTGCCGCGGCCGGCCATGTTGGTGGCGATGGTGATGGCGCCCGGCGCGCCGGCCTGGCTGACGATGCGGGCTTCCTGCTCGTGGAAGCGGGCGTTCAGCACGGCGTGCGGCACGTTCTTGCCGGTCAGCAGCGCGCTGATGATCTCGCTCTTCTCGATGGAGGTGGTGCCGACCAGCACCGGCTGCCCCTTCGCCCGCGCCTCGGCGATGAGGGTCGCGACCGCCTCGTACTTCTCGGCGGCGGAGCGGTACACCTCGTCGTCGCCGTCCGTGCGCTGCACGGGGACGTTGGTCGGGATCTCCACCACGTCCAGCTTGTAGATCTCGGCGAACTCGTCCGCCTCGGTGAGCGCCGTGCCCGTCATGCCCGCGAGCTTGGGATAGAGCCGGAAGTAGTTCTGGAACGTGATGGAGGCGAGCGTCTGGTTCTCCGCCTGGACGGTGACGCCTTCCTTGGCTTCCAGCGCCTGGTGCAGGCCGTCCGAATAGCGGCGGCCTTCCATCTTGCGGCCGGTGAACTCGTCGATGATGACGACCTTGTCGTCCTGCACGATGTAGTCCACGTCCCGCGCGAACAGCGTGTGGGAGCGCAGGCTCTGCTGCACGTGGTGCACGACGGCCACGTTGAAGATGTCGTACAGCGTGCCCTCGGTCAGCACTTCGGCCTCACGCAGGCGCTGCTCCACCTGCTCGGTGCCGGCTTCCGTCAGGGTGACGGTCTTGAACTTCTCTTCCTTCTCGAACGTCGCCGGGTCCCGCACCAGGTCCCGCACCACCGCGTTCACCTGGCGGTAAAGGTCCGAGCTGTCTTCCGCCGGGCCGGAGATGATCAGCGGGGTGCGCGCCTCGTCGATGAGGATGCTGTCCACCTCGTCCACGATGGCGTAGGCGAAGTTCCGGTGGGACATGTCCTCCAGCCGGTACTTCATGTTGTCGCGCAGGTAGTCGAAGCCGAACTCGTTGTTGGTGCCGTAGGTGATGTCGCACGCATAGGCGGCCCGGCGCTGCACGTCGTCCAGCCCGTGCACGATGATCCCGGTCGAGAGGCCGAGGAAGGCGTAGATCTGGTCCATCCACTCGGCGTCACGCCGGGCGAGGTAGTCGTTGACGGTGACGACGTGGACGCCCTTGCCCGGCAGCGCGTTGAGGTAAACCGGCAAGGTGGCGACCAGGGTCTTGCCTTCGCCGGTCTTCATCTCGGCGATCTTGCCGTCGTGCAGCACCATGCCGCCGATCATCTGCACGTCGAAATGCCGCATCCCGAGCACGCGCCGGGCCGCCTCGCGCACCGTGGCGAAGGCTTCCGGCAACAGCTCGTCGGGCGTGGCGCCCTCGGCCAGGCGGGCGCGGAACTCGGCCGTCTTGGCCTGCAACTCGGCGTCCGACAGGCCCTTCATGGCCGGCTCGTGGGCATTGATCTCCGGCACCCGGCGCTGATAGCCCTTCAGCGAGCGGTCGTTGGCGTTGCCGAAGATGCTGCGGGCGAGGCTGGCTAACATGCTGGTTCCGGTCCGGGACTGGGCGGCCAAGGGAGCTGTTGACCGGGACTTCGGTCGGCGCTCCCCGGGCGGGTGCTTGAGATAGGTGGCGCAAGCCCCCTGGTCAACGCGGCCGGGTTTCCGGGTCTTGACAGGGCCTTAACTTGGCTTGCGCGGCGGCTTCGGCCATAAGCGGCCCAACTGTGCCGCCCCCTGCCCCTCGAGGTTACGCCATGCGCTTGTCGGTTGCCATTTCGGCTGCCCTGCTCAGCTTGCCCACTCTCGCCGCGGCTCAAGGGACCGCTCCCGCCCCTGCCGCCCCCCCTGCGCCCGCTGCGGGCTTCTCTGCCCCGGTGCCGCCGCAGGCCGAGGGCGCGCCGCGCCCGGACACCGTGGTTGCCAAGGTCGGCGACCAGGAGATCCGCCTCAGCGACGTGTCCGAGGCCGCGCAGAGCCTGCCGGACGAGGTCCGCTCCATGCCCCCGCAGGTGCTGTATCCCATGCTGCTCGATCAGATGGTGGACCGCGAGGCGCTGGTGATCGAGGCCAAGAAGGAGGGGTTGCAGAACGACCCGGCGGTGCAGCGCGCCATGTCCCGCGCGACCGACCAGGTGCTGCAGAACGCCCTGCTCAGCCGCGACGTCGGCCCGACCGTGACCGATGCCGCGCTGCACGCCAAGTACGACGCCACCGTCGCCCACGCGCCGGGCGAGGAGGAGGTCCACGCCCGCCACATCCTGGTGGACTCGGAGGACAAGGCGAAGAAGATCATCGACCAGCTGAACCACGGCGCGGATTTCGCGACGTTGGCCAAGACGGAGAGCAAGGACCCGGCCGCCCAGAACGGCGGCGACCTCGGCTTCTTCAAGAAGGCCGACATGGTCCCGGAATTCGCGGACGCGGCCTTCGGGCTGAAGCCGGGCCAGTTCACCCAAACGCCGGTCAAGACGCAGTTCGGCTGGCATGTCATCAAGCTGGACGAGCGCCGGACCGCCTCGCCGCCGACCTTCGAGCAGTCCCGGGACGAGTTGCGGCAGCAGATCATCCAGGGCGGCGTGCGGGTGGCGCTGGACAAGGCGCGGGTTGGGCTGCCGGTGCAGAAGTTCAACATGGACGGCTCGCCGATGACGCCCGCCGCCGCCGCCCCGGACGCGACTGCGACGCCCACGACGGACCTGCCGCCCACGCCCGGCGCGCCGCCGCCCGCCGTGCCGAAGTAATGGCCGTGGCCGCGCCTTCCCCCCTGGCCGTCCCCCTCCCGGCGCTGCCGCCCATCGCCGGCGTGCGGCTGGGAGCGGCGGCGGCCGGCATCCGTTACCAAGGACGGACCGACCTGGTGATGGTGGAGCTGTCGCCGGGCACGGCGGCGGCCGGCGTGTTCACCCGCAACAAATGCCCTGGCGCGCCGGTGGACTGGTGCCGCGCCGCCTTGGGCGGCGGCCGGGCGCGCGGCGTGGTGGTGAATGCCGGCAACGCCAACGTGTTCACCGGCGCGCGCGGGCGCGAGACGGTGGAAGCGACCGCCGCCGCCGCCGCCGCCCTGCTCGGCTGCCCGGCGGGCGAGGTGTTCCTGGCCAGCACGGGCGTGATCGGGCAAGTGCTGCCGCCCGATCGCATCACCGCCGCGCTTCCGGCGCTGCACGCGGCCCTCGCTGCGGACGGGTGGGAAGCAGCCGCGCGCGGCATCATGACCACCGACACCTTCCCCAAGGCGTCCACCCGCACGGCCGCCATCGGCGGGAAGGCCGTGCGGATCACCGGCTTCGCCAAGGGCAGCGGCATGATCGCGCCCGACATGGCGACCATGCTCTGCTTCGTGTTCACGGACGCCGCCATCCCGGCCGGCCCCTTGCAGGCGCTGCTGTCGGCGGGCACGGAAGCGAGCTTCAACCGCACCACCGTGGACAGCGACACTTCCACCAGCGACACGGTGCTGCTGTTCGCGACCGGCGCGGCGGGGAACGACGCCGGGGATCTGGCCGGGTTCGCGTCCGCGCTGGACGCGGTGCTGCTGGATCTGGCGTTGCAGGTGGTGCGCGACGGCGAGGGCGCGCAGAAGCTGATCCGCATCGAGATCGCCGGCGCCGTGGACCACGGCTCGGCCAAGCGGGTGGGCATGGCGGTCGCGAACTCCCCCCTCGTGAAGACGGCGATCGCCGGCGAGGACGCGAACTGGGGCCGCATCGTGATGGCGGTCGGCAAGGCCGGCGAGCCGGCGGACCGGGACCGGCTTTCGGTCGGCGTGGGCGGCACCTGGATGGCGCGCGACGGCACAGTGGTGCCGGGCTACGACGAGGCGCCGGTGGTGGCGCACATGAAGGGGCGGGAGATCAGCATCGCGGTGGATCTCGGCCTGGGCGAGGGCCGGGCGACGGTCTGGACCTGCGACCTGACGCACGGCTACATCGACATCAACGGGTCATACCGGAGCTGAAGGGCTGTCTGCCTTTCAGCTCAACCTCATGTCCAGACCCAGGCCAGCCCTAAGTACCAGAGCGGCGCCGTAGAAGGTGAGCACGACCCCGGCGGCGTGGTTCGCCACCAGGAGCATC
>CAXTLC010000138.1:0-4628 GCA_964245075.1 uncultured Acetobacteraceae bacterium | reverse complement strand
CGAGCGTCTGGCGGAGTTTGAGGCCCGTGCTTGAAGGCGAGGCCTCAACCTTGCCTGCCTTGCCTGCGGCGACACCGGGCAGACTGACCCGGTGCCGGATGCCTCTTCGCCGTGGCGCCGAGACGGACCGATCGCCTACTGACTGGCCCAGACGATTCTGTACATCCAGGTGATCTCGGAAAGCTCGAACGTGTGGCCCGGGTGATCCGGATTGAGCGAGCGCAGCTCGATGCGACGCGCAGACTGCCGCGCCAGTTGCTTGGCCATGACCTCTCCGCCGATGGTGCGGACGACAACCCGGTCGCCACGCCGGACGGGCGAGGCAGGCGAGACAATGATGATGTCCCCGTCACGGAACACCGGTTCCATGGAGTCGCCGCTGATCTCCAGGGCGTAGGCATTGGGGTCGCTGATCTCCGGGAGGCCGACCTCGTCCCACCCTCCTCCGACCGGATAACCGCCATCGTCGAAGAAGCCGGCGGTGCCCGCCTGCGCGAGGCCGAGCAGCGGGATGACCCTGGTGGCCGGACGGGACCTCGTGAGGACCCGTGCACCCTTGACCAGGCTGCCGAAGTCCAGGATGTCCGTATCGGTGGCGTCGAAGACCTTGGCAAGGCTCTCCGTTCCAGGCCAGCGCGCCTTGCCGTCGGGAGTACGGCGCTTCGAGGGATTGAACGTCGTCGCGTCGAGGCCTGCCCGACGCGCCAGCCCCGATGTGGACAGGCCGCGCTCGGCAGCAAGCGTGTCAAGTGCTCGCCATATGTCATCATGATTCATGAAGCATCGGTCTTGCCAGCCGGTTGCAGCGCTCTTCCCGCAAGACGTCGACGTGGCAACATGCAGGCACCTTTGTTTCAGAAGCGTTCGGGATGGCCACGGACTCCGGGAGGAGCCGAGGATGATTGCCTTGCGACCGCGCCGCAATAGGAATGCGGGCGGGAGGCGGCGGCGCCTCCGCAACCCTGGAGAAAGCGATTGCGTGTTCGCCTTATGTTCTGACACGATAAGGCGCGAGCCCGTCACGGCGCTCAAAAGGACGTCCTGCGGAGACTCGCTGGCCTTCAAGCCCACAATTGATACGAAAGCCACCTAAAGGAATTTAGTCCTTGACCATTCCACAACCCTAGGTATAGTAACTTTTAGTCATGCACTATATGTGGCCGCAGGGTACTCGCTTGCTGGTCGTTCCGGTCAGAGGCAAGCACAACGGAGCCAGAATGGCGTTCTCACCTTGCAATCTATCGGTACTCGCATACGCCAACGGCTTCACTCTCTGGCACTACAGCGCAGGGACCGAAAGCTCGGCGGTCGTCGGCGACGGATTCTTCGACGACGCCCGCGATCTTGTCTCTGCCGGGGACATCGTCATGGTCTCAGGGGATGCTGGCGGCTTGATCGTCTTCGTGAAGGCACTGCCTTCCAAGGCAGCCTGAACGTCTGGTCAGGCCGATCTGTCCGATAATCCAGGGCGAGGACCACAAGGCGGATCGGGTCGAGCAAATGACGCAGGGCGACACCAGTACCTTCTCACACTGCGCATCCTGGCGCTGCCTCCCGCAGGACATCATGCCTGTTTGTCGGGCCGACCAGCGGAACGTGCTCCTCACACCATGCAAGGAGGTCGTCGAAACCTCTGGCAGGCTGTGCCCAGACCCGCCAAAGGTCTGGAGTCTGGAAACTCCCGCCTTCAATGATGAACTCCAAAGGCGAGCCTGCGGGTAGGTTTGAGGCCCATGCTTGAAGATGGCGCCTCAACCTTGCCTGCCTGCCGCGCGCCTCACTCACTCTGCATCACCCCGTCCACCAGGCGCGGCGCCCGCAGCGTGCTCTTGCGCCGCAGCGCCTCCGGCAGCAGCGCGCGGGCATCGTCGGTGTCGCCCTCGTTCATGTGCAGGGTCGCGGTGAGCTGGCCCTCCAGATGCTCCAGCACCGCGCGCATCCCGCGCTGGCCCTTGCAGCGAACCAGCAGCGAGGACGCGCCGAACACCTCCTCGCCCAGGCTGCCGTTAGCCAGAAGAGCGTCCGCGTCGACCGCGAACAGCGCCGAGCGGCCGCGGTTGGTCCCCTCCCCACGCTGTCCCGCGCCAGCGTCTCGACGCCCGCGGTGCCGGACAGGCGCTCGACGCCGACCCGATGCTCCCGCGCGATGCCGATCAGCGCCAGCCCGCCGGCTCGCGACTCGGTGAAGCCCGCCGCCCCCTGGCCACGGCCGTTTGCGCCGTAGCCCATACACACTCCGGTATGGGCGAGCTGTCCCGGGCGTCAGGACTGCCCGGCGCGGACGGCCTCCACCGCGCTCCGGGCGGCGGTCAGCAGCAGACCGCTGTCGCAGTCCGGCGTGACGAGGTCGAAGCCCATCCGCAGCATCCGCACGGCATAGGCCGGCGAGACGCAGTGCACGCCGGCGCGCTGCCCGCGCCTGTGGGTCGCGTCCAGTACCGTCTGGTAGATCGCCAGGATCTCCGGCTCCTCGCGGTCGAGCAGCGGCGGGAGGCCCATGCTGAAGCCGAGGTCGCTCGGGCCGATGTAGACGGCGTCGATGCCTGCCACGTCGAGAATGGCGTCCAGGTTGTCCACCGCCTGCCGCGTCTCGATCATCGGGATGCACAGCACCTCGCCGTTCGCGCCCCCTTGGTAGCTGCCCGCGCCATACATCCCGACCCGGATCGGCCCGTTGCTGCGCGCCCCCTGCGGCGGGTAGCGCATCGCGCTCACCAGCGCCGCCGCCTCCTCGCCCGTGTTGACCATCGGGCAGATCACGCCGTAGGCGCCCGCGTCGAGCGCCTTGCCGATGATGCCTGGCTCGTTCCAGGGCACGCGCGCCATCGGCAGCACCGGGCGCGACTGCATCGCCTGGAAGCACGAGACCATCGAGCGGTAGTCCTGCACGCCGTGCTGCAGGTCGACGGTGATGCTGTCGAAGCCGCCCTGCGCCATGATCTCGGCCGAGAAGCCGTCGGGGATGGCGAGCCAGCCATTGATCGCGGGCCTGCCTTCGGCCCAAAGCTTCTGCACCGTGTTGGGCATGACGTTCCCTGTCATCTCGCGTCCGCGCAAGGTGCCGCCGGAACGCCGGGCGCGGCAAGCGTCTGAGTTTCGGACCGAGCGCCTCCGCCTCCACGCGTGCCGCAATCGACTTCAGTGGCACCGTCGCCACCAGCATCGCCCGCTCCTTCGGCGTCGCCTCTCCGGGGTTGTAGGATTGCGCAGCAACCGCCGAGTCATGGGCGTGGACGCAAGGCCTACGACATCAGGACCAGCAACCGAGACAGCCACCCTCGGCAGACGCGGGAGGTGGCCGTCCCCAGGCGTGGCTATTTCGCCTCGATCTGCGCCTGCGTGAAGTAGCCGTCCTTCACCAGTGTATTGACGTTCGCCTTGGTCAGCGCGACCGGCGTCAGCAGGATGGTGTCGACCTCTTTCTTGCCGTTGTTCATCTTCGACGTGAACTGCGACGGCTTGTCTTTTGCCATGTTGACCGCAAGCTCGGCCGCGGTCGACGCAATCAGCTTCAACGGCTTGTACACTGTCATCGTCTGCGTCCCCGCCACGATGCGCTGCGCCGCCGCCAGGTCCGCGTCCTGCCCGGACACGGCTGTCTTGCCGGCCAGTCCCTGCGCCGCCAGCGCCTGGATCGCGCCACCCGCCAGCGCATCGTTCGAGGCGACGATGCCGGAAAGATTGTTGTTGTTGGACGTGAGCGCGTTCTCCGTGATCGACAGCGCGAGCGTCGCGCTCCACTCAGTGACCCACTGCGATCCGGCAATCTTGATCTTGCCCGCGTCAATCTGGGGCTGCAGCACCTTCATCTGCCCTTCGCGCAGGAGCTTGGCGTTGTTGTCCGTCGGCGCCCCGCCCAGCAGATAATAGCTGCCAGTCGGTGCCGCGTTGACCACGCCCTGTGCCTGCATCTGGCCGACCCGATCATTGTCGAACGACACGTAGGCGTCGATGTCGGAGTCCAGGATCAGGCGATCATAGGAGATCACCTTGATCCCCGCCTGCTTCGCCTCCGAGATCGTGTTGGCGAGCACCTTGCCATTGAACGGCACGATGACGATCACGTCCATGCCGCGCGAGATCAGGTTCTCGATCTGCGCAGTTTGGCGCGACTCGTTCGCGTCGGCCGACTGCACATCCACCGTCGCCCCAAGCTTTGTCGCCGCTGCCACGAAGTAGTCGCGGTCGTGCGCCCACCGCTCCAGCCGCAGGTCGTCAATTGAAAATCCGATCTTCGGATGTTCCGGACTTGCCGCCGCCGGCCCTGCAACGGAGAGCACCGCAAAGCCGCAGAGAACCCGACCGATCCCGGTGAGTGCCTTCATCATTTCCGCCCCTGTGGCTGTGGGCGGGACCGACCCATGCGACCAACGCGATACTTAAACGCCCCGACGGCCGACCCAACCTGCATGATCAGCAGCGGGCTGGTTGAGCAACACCAGTTCAACAAGCAGAACTGGCGTCCGGAGCGGGTATCAAGCCGGTCAGACGGGCGACGGACCTTCCCAGGAAGCCTGATTATTATGGCTCCATCACACTACCCGGACATGATCTCTGTCAAGCGATGACGGTGGCCGGCAACATCCGGCGAAAACAAGTGACGAATGGGGTGAACGGGACGAGACAGG
>CAXTLC010000137.1:0-4654 GCA_964245075.1 uncultured Acetobacteraceae bacterium | reverse complement strand
TCGATCGGTTCGCGGGAGAACCAGCGGCGATAGAACAACGCTCCGGCCGTCGTGGCGATCATGTCTTGGGGATCGGCGTCGGACGGGACCTCATCCCTCGCTTTCGCCTGTTCGACCACGGTGGCGAAAGGCTTCATGAGGCCCTGGTGCCACCCGGTCTGCATCGCCAGCACGTCGCCGTCGCGCTCGGCCGCGTCCACGATCGACGGCACCACCGCGCTCCAACTGGCCGTCTGCAACTGCTCCGCCAGACCTGACAGGAGCGCGTGCAGGTCGCCCCGCAGGCTGCCGGTGTCGGGCACATCGGCCGTTCCGCCGAGCCGCGAACAGGCGTCGATCAGCAGCGCCGATCGCGATGGCCAGTGGCGGTAGATCGTCGTCTTGGAGACGCCCGACACGCGGGAAATCTCGTCTATGCTGACGTTGGCGAGGCCGCTCTTCGAGAGCTGCCGGTACGTCTCGGCCAGCACCACCGCCTTGGACCGCTCCGTGCGCTTGTCGGGCTTCGGCAACTGGTCCGGCACTCATCACCTCTTGAACAGCACGATACCGTAGCGTATCTGTGAACGCCAGGGAAGGTTGCGATGGCGCTTCCTCCTCATCGGTCGAACGACGGCCAGGATCAGGAACAGCATATGAAGAAACTCGATGGCAAGATCGTCCTCATCACCGGAGGAACAAGCGGCATCGGCGCAGCCACGGCGACGCTGTTCCGGGACGAAGGAGCTACCGTGGTCGCAACAGGATCGAGCGCGGCGTCCGTCCAGACGGCGCAAGCGCAGATGCCCGGCATCGAGTTCATCGTGTCGGACGCGGGCGATCCCGCTGCCGCCAAAGTGTTGGTCGAGCATGTTCGCGCCACCCACGCGCGTCTGGACGTGGTGTTCGCCAATGCCGCGACGAACCGGCTCGCGCCGATCGAGGAAGTGGATGAAGCGACCTTCGATCGCCTGCTCGGGCTGACGCTGCGCGGCCCGTTCTTCCTGCTGAAGTACGCGGTTGGCCTCATGTCGCAGGGCGGCTCGATCATCCTCACCTCGTCCACGGTGGCACTGCGCGGCATGGCGACCACCAGCGTGTACGGCGCCGGCAAGGCCGGGCTCCGCGCCCTCGGCCTGAACCTTGCCGTCGAACTCGCCCCTCGCAAAATCCGCGTCAACACGATCACCCCCGGCCCCGTGGCGACACCTTTTGGTCAGAAGCTAGGGCTGACAGAGGAGCAGATCGTCGGGTTGTTCGGCCCGATGATGGGTCGCGTTCCGCTCGGCCGCATGGGCGATGCCGACGAGATCGCTGCTGCCGCGCTCTATTTCGCCTCCGACGCATCTGGCTTCACAACCGGCGCGGAATTGGTCGTGGACGGTGGCCTCACCATCACCTGACCCGAGGCCAACCAATCCGGGAACACCGCAATTGGGGCTTTCCTGAAAAGGAAGGAGCAGCGGGAAGCCGACCCTCCTAGCGGGCTAGTACGGCGGTAGCAGGCGCCGCCTTCCCGAAACCTGTTCCCAAATCATCTTTTCCGAAATCATACGATCCACATGGAGTTACGGGAATCGCTCAAGCGTCGAGATGGTCGCCCGTCTCGCATCGAGCCTATGTCCGCTTCCCACCCCAACCCGCCAGTCCCACGGCCCGGCGCCGGCACTGAACGAGCAGCCTCACCACCTGCTCAAACACCCCGTCGGGACCGAAGCGGCCACCCCCCACTCAGGTCGCCAGCTTGCACCCGCTGACCGGCGGCGCCGCGTCCTCGCCGTCGGATTTCGAGACGAGCTTGTAAAGGTCCCACGGCCCGGTGCTTTCCCCGGGCCGCTTCACCTCGAACAGGTAGGCGGGGTGCATCGCCTGGCCGTCGGCGCGGATGCGCAGCGTGCCGTAGCAATCGTCGTCGGTCGGCATGGCCTTCATCCGCGCCACGGCGGCGCCGCCGTTCGCCTTCGCCTGCGCCGCGCCCAGGTCCGCCGCGGCCTTGAGGTAGTGCAGCGTCGAGGCGTAGGTCCCCGCCTGCTCCGAGCTGACGTAGTTGCCGGCGAGCTTGGGCTTGATGCGGGCCATGAAGGCGCGGGTGCGGTCGTTGAGGTCCCAGTAGAAGCTCTCGGTCAGCAGCAGGCCCTGCGCGGTCTGCAACCCCACGGACTTGATGACCTGGATGAAGGCGAGCATGGCGATGATGCGCTTGCCGCCTCCGGCCAGCCCGAACTCGTGCGCCTGCTTGATGCAGTTCACCGTGTCGCTGCCCGCGTTGCCGAACGCCACCACGTCCGCCCCGCTCGCCTGGGCTTGCAGCAGGAAGGACGAGAAGTCCGTGGTGGCAGGGAACGGGTAGGCAGCCGACCCCAGCACGGTGCCCCCGGCCGCGTCGATGAACGCGCTCGCCTGCTGCACCAGGTCCCGGCCGAAGACGTAGTCGGCGACCACGAAGAACCACGATTTGCCGCCCGCGCCGACCGTGGCGCCGGCCGAGCGGGCGAGCATGGTCGTGTTGTAGCCCCAGTGGACGGTGGTCGGGGTGCAGTCGGCCCCCGTCAGCGCCGTGGAAGCGGCGCCGGTGTTGAGGTACGCCTTGTTCTTCGCGACCGCGACCGCCTTGACCGCCAGGGCCACGGCGGAGTTCGGCACGTCGGTGATCATGTCCACGCCGCTGTCGAACCATTGCCGGGCGATCGAGGCGCCGAGATCGGGCTTGTTCTGGTGATCGGCTTCCAGCACCTCCACCCGCATCCCGCTCGACCCGGCGAAGTCCTGCACCGCCTGGCGGGCGCATGCGACGGAGGTCGGGCCAGAGGTGTCGCTGTAGGTGCCGGACAGGTCGCTGAGCACGCCGATGCGGATGGCGTCGGCGGCCTGCGCGCGGGGCCGGACGAGCGCGGCCGAGGCAAGGCCGCCGGTGGTTGCGAGCAGCAGGCGGCGGCTGACGGTCATCCCGGGAGTCCTTGTCTTGCTTGCGGCAAGGTTATGCCGGGTTTGCCTCGCCGGGTAGCCCGGGATCGTCTAAGGGTGGCGGATGACCAGGCACGATGGAGGCGCCGTGAGCGGGGGGGACGACCGGCGCCGCACGCTGGTGCTGGACCTGGATGGGACGCTGGTCGACTCCGTCCCTGACCTCGCGGCGGCGCTGAACCGGGTCGTCGCCCCGCTGCGGCCGTTCAGCCGACCGGAAACCGCGGCGATGGTGGGGGACGGCGCACGGGTGCTGTTCCAGCGCGCCTGCGCGGCGCGGGGCGCGGCGTTCGGCGAGGCCGGGCTGGAGGCTTTCGTGGCCGACTACACCGCCCACGCGGCGGTCGAGACCCGGGTGTTTCCCGGCGTTCTCGACGCGTTCGGGGCCATGCGGGGCGCGGGATGGCGGTTCGCGGTCTGCACCAACAAGCCGGCCGCGGCGGCGCGCGCGCTGCTGGACGCGCTGGGCCTGTCGCACTGGTTCGCGGCCGTGGGCGGCGGCGACAGCTTCCCGGCCCGCAAGCCGGACCCGGCGCACCTGCTGATGACCTTGCAAGCTGCCGGCGGAAGGCCCGACGCCGCCGTCATGGTCGGCGACCACCGCAACGACGTCGAGGCGGCGGCAGGCGCCGGGCTGCCGTGCATCTTCGCTGGCTGGGGGTATGGCGCGCGGGCGATGGCCGACGGCGCCGCCGCGGTGGCGGCCACGTTCGGGGAGGTTCCGGCGCTGGCGGACCGGCTGGCCGCGGCGCGGTGACGCGGGCGACGCTCGGCATCGACCTCGGCACCTCCGGCGTCCGCGCCGCCGTGCTGGCGCAGGATGGCGGCGGCGTGCTCGCCACGCGCGCCGTCCGCCTCCACCCGGCGGCGCGCCGTGACCCCGCGCTGCTTTGGGCCGCGGTGATTGCGGCGCTGGACAGGTTGGACCTGGCGGGGGTGGGCGCGCTGGCGGTCGATGGAACGTCGGGCACGCTGCTCGCGGTGCAGGGGGACGGCGCGCCGGCTAGTCCGCTGAGCCTGTACAACGACGCTCCGCCGGCGGCGGCCCAGGCGGCCGTGGACCGTTGCGCGCCGCCGGGCAGCGCTGCTTCGGCGCTGGCGCGGGCCATCGGGCTGCAAGACGCGCCCGGGGCCGTCCGGGTCATCGACGAGGCGGGCTGGGTCGCGGGCCAGCTCTGCGGGCGGTTCGACGCGACGGACGAGAACAACGCGCTCAAGATCGGCTACGACCCGCTGGCCCAGGCCTGGCCCGGCTGGCTGCAAGCGGCGGGGATGCGGCGCGCGATGCTGCCGCGCGTCGTGCCGCCGGGCGCGCGGCTGGGCCTGGCCAGCGCCGCCGCCCTGCGGGCCGGCTTGCCGCGGACTGCCGCCGTGGCCGCCGGCACGACGGACGGCTGCGCGTCCTTCCTGGCAACGGGGGCGGACCGGGTGGGCGACGGCGTCACCGTGCTCGGGTCCACGCTGACGCTCAAGCTGCTGGCGCCGGCGCCGGTGTTCGCGCCGGCCTATGGCGTTTACAGCCACCGCCTGGGCGGCCGCTGGCTGCCTGGCGGAGCGAGCAACGCGGGCGGCGCGGCGCTGGCCCAGTTCTTCACCCCGGATCAGATCGCAGCCCTCTCGGCCCGCATCGATCCCCATGCGCCCAGCCCGTGCGACTTCTATCCGCTGCCCGCGCCGGGCGAGCGCTTTCCGGTCAACGACCCGGCTCTAG
>CAXTLC010000136.1:0-4716 GCA_964245075.1 uncultured Acetobacteraceae bacterium | reverse complement strand
CTAGGTAGGCCGAGGTCACGCCAGGTCGAAACGGTCGGCGTTCATGACCTTGGTCCATGCGGCCACGAAGTCCTTCACGAACTTCTGCTGGGCATCTGAACAGGCATACACCTCCGCCAAGGCACGAAGCTGCGAGTGCGATCCGAAGATCAGGTCGACCCGCGTGCCGGTCCACTTGGCTTCCTTGGTCTTGCGGTCACGGCCCTCGTACTCGTTCTCGGACGCCGTGGGCTGCCATTCCAGGCTCATGTCCAGCAGGTTGACGAAGAAGTCATTCGTCAGCTTGCCAGGCCGCTTGGTGAGAACGCCGTGGGTGGCCCCGCCGGAGTTCGCGCCCAGCACGCGCAGGCCGCCGAGCAGAACCGTCGTCTCCGGCCCGGTCAACCGCAGCAACTCGGCCCGGTCCACCAGCGCTTCCTCGGGCGCCATGAACTGGGCGCCCTCGTAGTGGTTGCGGAAGCCATCGGCGGTCGGTTCCAGCGGAGCGAACGAGGGAGCGTCGGTTTGCTCCTGCGATGCGTCCATGCGCCCGGGCGTGAACGGCACCTTGACGTCGGTGCCGGCATCCTTGGCTGCCTTCTCGACCGCCGCGCAGCCGCCAAGGACGATCAGGTCGGCGAGCGAGACCTTCTTGCCGCCGGATGCCGAAGCGTTGAACGCCGTCTGCACCGCTTCGAGCCGTTGCAGCACGTCCGCCAGTTCAGCCGGGTTGTTCACCGGCCAATCCTTCTGCGGCGCCAGCCGGACGCGCGCGCCGTTGGCGCCGCCCCGCTTGTCCGAGCCGCGGAACGTCGAAGCCGACGCCCAGGCCGCCGAGACGAGTTGCGGCACCGAGAGCCCCGTGGCGAGGATCTGGGCCTTGAGCGCCTCGATGTCCTGCTCCCCGACGACCGGATGATCCAGGGCCGGGATTGGGTCCTGCCAGATCAGCGTCTCCTTCGGGACGAGCGGGCCGAGGTAGCGCTGGACCGGACCCATGTCGCGGTGCGTGAGCTTGAACCAGGCGCGGGCGAACGCGTCCGCGAACTGGTCGGGATTCTCGTAGAACCGACGCGAGATCTTCTCGTAGGCCGGGTCCGCCCGCAGGGCGATGTCGGACGTCAGCATGCGCGGACGCTGGGACTTGGAAGGGTCATGGGCGTGCGGCACGTCCGATGGCGCGTCCTTCGCTTCCCACTGCCAAGCGCCGGCAGGGCTCTTGGTCAGCTCCCACTCGTATTTGAACAGGTTCTCGAAGTAGTTGTTGCTCCACTTGGTCGGCGTCTGCGACCAGGTGACCTCGAGGCCGGCGGTGATCGCGTCCCCCCCGTGCCCGGTGCCGTGCTTGCTGCGCCAGCCGAGGCCCTGGTCCTCGATGACGGCGCCTTCCGGCTCCGCACCGACGAAGGACGGGTCCCCGGCGCCGTGGGTCTTGCCGAAGGTGTGCCCGCCGGCGACCAGCGCCACCGTTTCCTCGTCGTTCATCGCCATGCGCGCGAAGGTTTCGCGGATGTCGTGCGCCGAGCCGGCCGGGTCGGGCCTGCTGTTGGGTCCTTCCGGGTTGACGTAGATGAGGCCCATCTGGACGGCGCCGAGCTTGGTTTCCAACTGGCGCTCGCCGCTGTAGCGTTCATCGCCCAGCCACGTGCCTTCGGGACCCCAGTACAGTTCCTCCGGCTCCCAGGTGTCGGCGCGCCCGCCGGCGAAGCCGAACGTTTGGAAACCCATCGATTCCAGGGCGACGTTGCCGACGAGGACAAAGAGGTCGGCCCAGGACAGCTTCTCGCCGTACTTCTGCTTGATCGGCCACAGCAGCCGCCGTCCCTTGTCGAGGTTCGCATTGTCCGGCCAGCTATTGAGCGGCGCGAAGCGCTGCTGGCCGCCGCCGGCGCCGCCGCGGCCGTCCGTGGTGCGGTAGGTGCCCGCGCTGTGCCACGCCAGGCGGATGAACAGGCCGCCGTAGTGGCCGAAATCGGCCGGCCACCATTCCTGGGAGTCGGTCATCAAGGCATGCAGGTCTTGGATCACGGCGTTCAGATCGAGCGTCTTGAACGCTTCGGCGTAGTCGAACCCGTTGTTCATCGGGTTGGCCCGCGGCGAGTGCTGGCTGAGCGTGCTCAGGCTGAGCATCTCCGGCCACCAGTCGCGGTTGCCCCGGCGCGAGCCCCCGCGCGGCCGCGAAGCCCCGTGCGCCACGGGGCACTGGCCCGAAGCCGTGCTCTCGGTCATTCCGTCCATGGTGTCTCTCCTGTCACGTCGGCCTGTTCCGCTTGCCGGCAACGCCCGGCGCTGCTTCCGAACGCCTGGCATGCCTCACTCTCGCCGAACTCAGCGACCACACCCTAGCGCCCGCGTGTTCCGTTGGGAAATTGATTATCGACAGCGTGTCGATCGATCAGAACGATCAATCGCCGCTGGTCAAACGCGGTGGACGCTCCGCGGCAGGTGAACACGCAGGGTCTCGGCCAGCAGGTGTATGTCACGGAGCCTGGGATAGCTGCGCCGCCACGTGAGTCCGATGCGCCGCCCGACCCCGGCTGCCAGCGGCCTGGTCGTGACCGCACGGGCGCGGGCGTCGCTGCACGCCATCGCCGGCAGCAGCGTGCTCCCCAAGCCCGTCGCCACCATCTGGAGAATGGTCTCAAGGCTGGTGGCGCTGAAATCCCCCTCAGCATCGCGGTTGGTTGTCCCGCAAATCGCCAAGGCCTGGTCGCGCAAGCAATGGCCCTCGGTCAGCAGCAGCAGCCGCCGTCCGTGCAGGTCGTCCTCCGTCATGACTTTCGGGGCGGCTGGTTTGCGATCCTTCGGTTCGGCAAACCAGAACGGCTCGTCAAACAGGGGAAGGGTTTCCAGGTGACCGCCGGCGACCGGCAGCGCGACCAGCGCGGCGTCAAGCCGGTGCGAGCCGAGTCTTTCGAGGAGCGGGGCGGTCAAGTCTTCGCGCACGGTCAGCCGCAGCGTGGGATAGGTCTTGGTCAAGGCCGGCACGAGCCACGGCAGGAGGTAGGGTCCGAGCGTCGGGATGACGCCAAGGCTGAACCCGCCGGTCAGAGGGCCTGATATGCGCTGCCCGACGCTGGCGATGGCTTCGACGCCCGCCAACACCTGACGCGCCCGCTCGGCGACGTCCACACCGATGGCCGTCACGCTCACCGATTGGGTGGTGCGCTCGAACAGCGTCACGCCGAGCCGCTTCTCAAGCTTCTTGATCTGTGTGCTGAGGGTCGGCTGGCCGATGCCGCATGCAGCGGCAGCCCGGCCGAAATGACCGTGATCGGCAAGCGCCACGACGTAGCGCAGGTCTTGCAAGGTCATTTCCGCTCCGGGTCATCTGGCTTGCCGGTCTAGCATGCCGGCCGAGGGGCGGCGCTCAGCCCTGGCGTGATTCCAGCCGATCTCGATCGCATCGCAGCCCCCGTGTTCTCCGCAGGGAGCGCTGGGTCCTGACTACATGGCAGCGGACGCAATCAGGAAAAGCAGGCTGACGCGCGTGCTGCCGGAAATCGAGCCGTGGATGCCGGACGCGTTCGTGTTGCACTCGAGCCATCGCGGCTTGACGGCGGGGCCGCGTTCATCTGGCGCGCTGCCTGGACCGGAGCAGCCAGCCCTCCGCAAGGCGGCCCTGCGTGAACCAAGGCCTGGCTCGTCCACGCGACGGGGACGGCCGCATCACGGCGAAAGCGTGATATCCAGGCCCTTGTACAAGCCGATGCCGTAAATCCCATGCGCGCGCACACCATGGGCGCGCCGCCCGGCCGCCACCCAGAGCTGTTCGCGGACAAGCGGAATCCACACGCTGGCGCCGGTCAGTTGCTCCTGCACGTTGTCGAGCGCCGCGCGCTTCACGCCGTCATCGGTGGCGGTACGTGCCTCTTTCAGCCAGGAATCGGTCTGGGCGTTCTTCCAGTTCATGCGGTTGGGCGTGGGCGTGCCGGCGGAGTTGAAATACAGGTTCAGCGCTTCGCTGGCCGAAACATAGGGGTACGACATCAGGAACGCGCCGAATTCCTGGGTGGCAAGCTTGCCCCAGGCGACAGTCGCGTCCCACATCTGGACCTTCATCTCGATGCCGATGCGCTTGAGGTCGGCCTGCATCGCTTCGGCGATGCGGTTGTTCAGCGCCTCGCTGATGCCATACAGGGTGAAGCTGGCGCGGACGCCGTCCTTGACGCGGATGCCGTCGGGGCCGGGCACCCAGGAGTTGTCGTCCAGCAGCTTGCGGGCGGCAGCCGGGTCGAATGGCGGAAACGCCTCCTTCGACCTCGGATCGTAGTCCAGCACCGCCGGGTTCAGGTAGCTGTCGGCTGCGGTGGCGGCGCCGAACCAGACGGCCTTGGCGATGGCTTCGCGATTGGTGGCCATCACGGCGGCGCGGCGCAGCGCCGGGTCGTCCACGGCGGGCTTGTCCACCTTGAAGCCCACGAAGTAGTCCCAGAAGTAGTTGGGCTGGTTGGACAGCGTGATGCCCGGCGTGCTGCGCAGCGAGGGCAGGGCGATCGGCGGCACGTATTGCGTGGCGTCGCCCTGGCCGGATTGGATCGCGGCCAGGATCGTGTTCTGATCGGGGATCACGCGCCAGATCACGCGATCCACCTGGGGCGCCGGGTTCTTGAAGATGGGCGGACCCCAAACGTAGCCGTCGTGCTTCTTCAACACGAAGTCCTGCCGGGGCGTCCAGGACACCCAGCAGAACGGACCGGTGCCGTTGAAGCCCTGCACGCCGAAGTTGGCGCCCAG
>CAXTLC010000135.1:0-4983 GCA_964245075.1 uncultured Acetobacteraceae bacterium | reverse complement strand
CAGAACAGGTAGTGCTGTAGGGCGGAGAGCGGGATCAGCGCATCCTCCTCCGCGGCTGGCAGCACCGCCATCACGCCAGGTCTAGCAACTCGACACCCTCCGGCAGCCCAGAGCCGTCCACCCGGATGGCATAGTCGTCGAAGCAGCGAGCGGGCGGAGCGTTGTCCAGCGCCGGGTCGTCGATCGGCAGGAGGCTGCCGTGGTGGTTGCGGCGCACGTCGACCCGGCGGAACAGATCCTGCGCGCGGGCGTTGCCGAGTGCGCTGGCGTGGCGGAACGCCACCAGCCGGCGGGTGGTCATCTCGCCCCGTGCGGCGGAACGGTCATGCTCGAACATGTCGCGCAACGCTTCGAACAGCAATTGCAAGTCGTCCTCGGTGAAGCCGGTCCCCTTGCGCGCATCATGCGCCAGAGGAGCGGACACGAAGCCATGGGCGCGGTACAAGCCATACGGGATGATGTGCTTGCGGCCCATCGTGCGGTTGTCGCCCCGCTTGTCCTCGGACGGGTCGCTGCCCTCGGTGCGGGTCTTCTTTTCCGACTCGTTGGTAGCGGCCATGCGGGTGATGGAGATTTCCAGCGGCAGCACCGCCTCGACCGATTCGGCGAACCCGATCTGCACCGGCCCGCGGACCTGGCCGGCGTTGATCCCCGTGGACAGCACCGCGCCGAAGGTCCGGATGTCGTAGAAGTTGTCGCACATGAAGGCGCGCAGGCGTGCGGCCTCCTCGTCGGACTTAGGGGAAAGCTTCTTCTCCTTGACGGCGGCAGCCTCGCCGGGCCGGACGGCAAGGTAGGCCTCGCGGTGCTTCTCGTTCAGCACGGCGCCTTCGGTGACGTAGATGCGGAAACGCGGCGCGTCGCTGCGGGCAATCTCGACATAGTTGCGGACTTTGCGCTTGAGGCACACGTCGCTCACTAGGCCGCGGCCGGTTTCGGGGTCCATGCGCGGCATGTTGCCGGCGTCGGGATCGCCGTTCGGGTTGCCGTTCTTCACGTCGAAGAACAGCACGAACTCATGGCGCTGGCGCAGGGCGGCCTCAAGCATCCTCAGGTTTCCTCGTTTGGAATGGTTTCGCCTTCCGGCTTGGCCGGGCGATGGGCGCGTTCATGGTAGTAGCCGACGGCGAAGCGGCCCTGGTCTTCCAACCGCAGCGTGCGCGGCAGCTCGGGCGGCAGGCGGCCGATGATCGATTCCAGCCGGGGCCCAAGCCAGAACCCCCGGTTCAGCTTGTTGGCGGCGGAAACGTGGGTGCGGGCGCCGCGCAGGAGTGCGCCGAACACCCGAGCGGGGGTGGCGGAGGCCGCGCCGTAGTAGCGGTCGGCGATGCTGGCGTTGACCCGGCCCAGCGCCGCGTATTGCGCGGCTTCCAGCACGGCGAACAGCCGCCCGAGCTGGTAGGCCTGGTTGTCGTAATCGGGATTGAGCGACACGGGCGGGCACTCCTTGGGGTTTGGGCGGCGAAGGCAGGCCCGGACCGCCGCGGCGTGCCAGCCTGTGCCGGGGTTGTCGCCGGCGCGCAGGCGGATCACGGCGGCGGCCAGCCAGGTGCGCGGGTATGGCGTGCCGGAGAACACGGCGCGCATGACCTCGCCGGCCAAGGCATCCGGTATGTTCTCGAATTTTTCCTGGAGCGCGGTGGTTTTGACCAGCAGGCGGCTGACGGAGGGCGGCTTGGCGCGCCAGGGAACGGGTTCGATCCGCGTGGCCTCGAAATGGTCGCCGAGGCGGCGGGCGAATAGCTCGAACGTGCCATCCAGCCAAAAGCGGACGGACAGGCGGGCGACGTTGGGCGCCAGGCCCAGGATGTGGAATCGGGTGGCGGGGGCGACGCCGGGAATGGCGTCGGCGACGGGGCGGCCCTCGGCCAGCAGATCCAGCCTGTCGCGCAGCTTGGCCGCTTCCCCGGCATCGTCCGGCGGCTCCATGAACGCGGCGATGGCGTCTTCGGCGGCGCGCGCCTCGTGTTCCTTCACGGCTTCGGACGTGTCGGCCCAGAATACGACGCTTGCGTCGCCCACCGGGCGCGGCAGGCGGTTGCGGCTGCCCTTGTCCAGCATTCGGTTGAGCGCGGCCCCGTAGCGGAAGGCGGCGGCCTCCGACGTGGGGGCGTTGTCGCCCTGCTCCTTGCCGTAGGATGTGAAGGCGTCGAGGTTGAACGAGACCAGCGCGGCGCCGGCGCTTTGACTGTCCCAGACTCCCTTGATCACGGGATGCAGCCGGGTGGGCGCGGCAAGCTGGCCGGTGACCAGGCAAACTTGCCGCGCGGTCCCGCGGCCGGCCCGCGCGGCCAGCAGGGCTTGCGCGGCCGGGCGTTCGTGCAGGTCGCGCCCATCGCCGTCCAGGGCAAAGACGAGGTTGGCGTCCAGCATGGCGGGATCGAACGGCGGCCCGTCGAAGCGGCCAGGTGTCCAT
Source organism: uncultured Acetobacteraceae bacterium (assembly GCA_964245075.1). GTDB lineage: Bacteria > Pseudomonadota > Alphaproteobacteria > Acetobacterales > Acetobacteraceae > LMUY01. The sequence continues at coordinate 2,567 of CAXTLC010000135.1, read as the reverse complement.
GCTTGGAGAAACTGCCTGAGCGCGGCCAGCCCGGCATCGCTGCCGTCGCCTATGAAGGCCAGGTTGGCGGCCTTGAACGCCGCGTGCTCGTCCGTAGTGCGCCGCCCCTCACCGGCGGTGCGGCCCAGCACGTAGGCGGTCTTGTCCCAAAGGAGGTTGGGCAGGATCCCCGCCGTGCGCTTGACCGCCGCGGGCACGTTGTGCATCTGCGGCACGCGCTTCTTGCCGACCGTCTCGAACAGCGGCACCACCCCGACCGGGTCGCCCTGTTCCGAAAGCAGGATGCGGTAGCTGATCTTCTCCCGTGAGAAGCCCGTAGGCTCCGCCTCACCCCGCTCGGCCATGCGGGCGTAGTAGCTGTCCAGCGACTGGAGGATGGTCACGACGCCACCCCCTCGGCGAGGCAGGCCTGCACGTCCAGCACGCCTTCCACCAGGCGGGCGCGGAAGAAGCGCGAGGTTTTGCCGTTGGCGAAGTCGATGTCGTGCAGCATCCATCCCAGGTCGCGGTTGCGCTGGTCGGGCGGCAGTCCGCTCGGCGGCACGGGAGTGCCGGGAGGCAGCAGCGTGAAGTCCGCCGGGAATTCCCGCGTGCCCAGGCAGGGGCGGTGGAAGCACTGCCCGGCGGCGGCGCGGCGGTTGAACATGGCGAGGTGCTTGGCTTCGGTGTCCTCGCCGCCGGCGCGGCCGGTGAGGACGAAATGCGCCTCGACCACGTAGGCGACGTGGCGCAGCAGGGTGGCGGCGCGTTGCTGGCGGTTGTCGTCCACCGCCAGGCCGAGGCCGGCGAGGCTGCCGGCGCGCATCGCCCGCCCGGCGGTGGCGGCGCTGATCTTGGCGCCGACCTCGTTGCGGCGGAAGGACTGGAACCGGATTTCGTTCAGGACGTGGATGCGGTCGATCACCCATGTGATCGCGGGCTTCCAGTGGATCGCGTCCAGGATGCCGCGGGCGGCCGAAGGCGTGATGACGTCGTAGGAAACCCGCTCGGCCTTCATCTCCGGGCGGGTGAAGCAGGCCCAGTCGCCCGTCACCAGCAGCCTGACGCCATACCCCATCAAAGCGTCCTGGCGGGAAGCCCCGCGGTGAGCCTGGGGCTTCCCTGTTCAGGTCCCAACCCATCTACCGGCTGAGGTTTCGATCCACGTCCCAAGGCGGGAACGACACTCCAACGAGCCATCGGCATGCCGCCTCCCTACCGTCCAGATGCCGTTGCGTCCACCAAACGATAGTGGAACGTTCTGCTCCTGTCAGTCAATCGGCATCTAGGCCCTTCCCATTCCCAACCCATTACCATCTTAGGAAGCCTGATTACTGTTCCGCTTGGCGGGCGGCTAGAACTGCGTCTGCGCCAGCGATCCGGTGATGACCAGGCCCGTCGTGTCGTCATACAGCGTCGCCACTGAACCAGGCTCGATTTGCAGCAGCGCTTCGCCAAGCCGAGGGCTGACGGGCCGAACTAATTTCTTGGCAAGCCACTCCGTCCGGAGCCGCGGCGGCAGTGTTACGGTGTATTGCTGCAACTGGCGCAAATCATCCCGCAACGGCTTGTCCATCGAAGCGATCCGGCTGAGCAGCGTTGCTGCCGTCTTATCGCTACCGTCTTCGCCAGGCCAGGGCACGGTCACCGGGTCCAGCGCGTCATCGATCATGCGAAATGCGTCGGCGATCTGAGCGAACGGGTAGTGGAACGTGCCCGACCGCTCGGCGATCGCCTTCAGGATGCCGTTCCGCCCGCCCACCTTCGCGGTGTCGAACGCATCCGGCCCCTTGTGCCAGTAGAGCTCGGCGAAATACGCCGATACCGCGGCCAGGCTCAGCGGGTCTGCCGCAAACCGGCGCAGCACGCTCGCCGTCGCCTTCACCTGCTGCTTGAGGAAGTCCGGCGGCGGCTGCTCCGCCCGGGTGAACACCACCACCCGGCCCGTAACACGGTGGCCCTCCCGGTTGCAGCGCCCTGCCGCTTGCGCGATCTGATCCAGGCCGGCGATCTCGCGCCATACCTCCGGGAAATCCACGTCCACGCCGGCTTCCATCAGGGACGTGGCGACCAGCCGTACCGGCAAGCCGCCTGCCAACCGGGTACGCACTCGATCGAGCACGGCCCGGCGGTGCCGCGGGCACATCAGGGTGCTCAGGTGCACCGCCCCCTCCAGGGGTCGCACCCGCCCGAACAGTGCCGCCGCGTGGTCGCGCCGGTTGACGATGCACAGCATCTGCGGGCTGGCCGCGAACGCCGCCGCCAGCGTTGCCTCGTCCACCGGCTCCGCCAAATGATCCACCTGGACGCGCCGTAGGCGGCCGTAGAGCGCTGCCGGGTCGGGCGCCAGTTCGCGGCAGGGCGGAAGGTCGAGCCCGCCCTCGAAACCGTCCTGCGACCGGATCGCCGGCTGGGTCGCCGTGCACAGCACTAAGCTGGAGCGGTAGTTGCGCGCCAGCTCGTCCAGCGCGGCCAGGCACGGCTGCAACAGCGCGAGCGGCAAGGTTTGCGCCTCGTCCAGCACGATCACCGCGCCGGCCAGGTTGTGCAGCTTGCGGCAGCGATTCTTGCGTGCGGCAAACAGGCTT
>CAXTLC010000134.1:0-5501 GCA_964245075.1 uncultured Acetobacteraceae bacterium | reverse complement strand
CCGCTTGCCTGCAAGACCGTGCGGGCAATCATCGGAGGTTGCATGCTCCGGCTTCGGACCAGTCTCAACATGTTCGTCTCGTACGGATCGTTTCCTGAATTCGACCAGGTAGCCAATCCGCTGTTACGGGATTTTCTGGAACGGCTGCCGCCGGGGTCATCGGCCACCCGCTTGGAGGTGTATGCGGTGCGACGCCTCCTGGATGGTCAGCCGGAGTTGTCGGTGCCGATCTCGTATGACGGAAGCACCCTAGTGCTGGACGGCCAGCGGATTGCCTGGTTCGAGGCGGATGGGTCGTTGTGGGGCCGGGAAGCACTCCCCCACGCACCGGATGAGGGGACGCTTGCAAGGCTGCATTCCCGGATCATGTCGAAACTTGGGGGGAGCCTGAACCTATACGATCCGGAACGCACGGGCAGCGTCGTCATGCTGATGCCGGCGGAGGATTTCGCGGCCCACCGGGAGCGGCATTCCTTCCCCACCGACAAGTGCCGGCAAGCAGAAACGGACCTCAGCCACCACGAGCAAGGCGAACAAGCGCAACCCGATGACCCGGCTCCAGCCTGCTTCTGGGAACTGCGCCTGGATGTTCCGTGGAAGGACTTGCTGCTGCATGACTTCGACAACACGCAGGCGCGCATCGAGGGATGGGAGATGATCGAGGTGTCGAGCGCAACCCCGTTCATCCGGCATCTGGAGGCTGGCTCCCCCTTCGATTTTTCATGGGATGCCGCCGACTACGTGGTCAGGCGTGCCTGCGAAGGCAGCGCGTACCACAAATCCGCGCTCCGCTTGTACCTGACGAATTCTGAGATCAACCGCGACGACCTGTATCGTGAGCACGGCCAAGCCGCTGTGCTTTCGGCTTTGTCGGACCCGCCTTCCGCTTGACCGCCGCGGAAGTGGTGCCGCTTCCGGGCTGATGCGGCGGACAGGGCCGGCCTGAAGGCCGGCCCGTTCCAGCCCTCAGCTGAACCCGGTCACGCCCGGCAGCACGTTCAGGCCGTTCGGGAAGAACAAGCCCGGCGTGCGGTTCACGTTGCCGTAAACGATGTTCAGCACCTGCGCGACGCTGCGGCGGTAGCTCAGGCCGTTCGCGTCGACGGGGGCGAGCACCACGTCGCCGCTGACCGGGTCGAGCGTGCCGAAGTCGTCGCCGTTCGGGGTGCCGGGGGCTGCGCCGCTGGACAGCATCGAACGCAGGTTGGAGATGCCGTCGGTCGCGGCGCCGCCGCCGCGGATGGCGAGCAAGGTGCGGATGGTGGCGGCGTGGTAGGCTTCCACGCTTTGCAGCGAGGACGCGTACTGCACCAGGGCGCTGGCCTGCGACAGCAGCGCCGCGGAGCCGCCGTAGGCCGTCACCGCGACGTCCTCGAAGATGTAGCCGCCGAGCAGGAAGGAGTTCTCGTCCCGGTACGGATTGAAGATCTGCCCCGGCTGGATGTAGCCCGATTGCAGGGCGACCATGTTGAAGGCGCTGGTGGGGCCGACGCTCAGGTCGATCAGCGGGAGCCCCACGGCCGAGGCGCCAAGCGTGTTGCGGATGAACCGGACCTGGGCCTGCTCGTCCGCCGCGAGATCCTGGCCGAGCTGGCGGATGATGTCGGTCTGGAACGGAACCGGGCCGGCGCCCGTCATCAGCGGCGTGGCGCCCGGGGTGGCGCCGTTGCCACTGACCGTGTCGGCGGCAGCGAGCGGGGTGCCAAGCAATGCGATGTGGTAGAACGTCGAGTCGAGGTACTCGAGGTTGAGGGCGAAGTTCAGGATGTTGATGTCGTTGGCCGTCGGCGGCGCCGTGGCCGGGACGATGGTGGAGGACGCTTGCGCCGGGTTGACGGCGGCGGCGGCGACGCCCAGCGCGGCCATGGACGCCACGCCGAGAACGCTCACGCCCGCGCGCTTGAACATGGCGCGGCGTTCCAAGGCGGCCCGCCCGGCTTCGAGAATCTGATCTGGAACTTCCATGTTGAATTCCTCCCTGGTGGTGGCGGCCCGGCCATCGGGCGCCCGGAACGCTGCCGCGTTCGACCTCTGCGACAAGCCGAACGATGAACGGCGCGACGCGGACGCAACTCGATCCACAAGCGAAAAACAACATATCGTTATTTGCGGCAACAAGACCCTGGATGAATCCAACAAAGGCCGGCTGGTCCTCCATCGCTTTGAGCTGGATAGTCTGTCCCGGGCCGATGCTTTGTTACAATACTTTGTCCTCTGCTACATTTTGCTGCGCCGCCGCCGTTGTGTCAGGTGAATCGGCCTGACGCCTGAGCGGCGCTGCGGTTTGTCACATTTCGAGATTTGACCCCGCGGGCCGAATGCCGGGATGTGTGGCAACGAGGCAATCGGGAGCAGGAACAAAGCCATGAGGAAGCTTCTTTACGCCGGACTTGCCGCAGCAACGGCCTGCACCGCCGTCGCCAGGCCCGCCGAGGCGTGGGGCGGAGGCGGCTTCCTGTTCGGGACTGCGGTGGGACTCGGGGTCGGCACCGTGGTGGGAACGGCGATCGCCCGGCCCTACCCATATTATCCCTACGGCTACTACCCGTACTACCCCTACGGCTATTACCCTTCGGCGTACCCCTATCCGCTTCCGCCAGGGTACGGATACCCGCCGCCGCGCTTCGTTCCGCCCGCCGTTCCGGTCCCCGTGCCGCCTCGTCCGGCGGCGGCCAGCTACGCGCCGGGGGCGCAGGGGCCGGCAGCGCCCGCTCCGCCATGCCGGGCGGGCCAGTTCTACAACACGCTGACCGGGACCTGCGACCGGCGCTGATCCGCATGGCGCCGGAATGGCGGCGGATGTCACGGAACGGACACCGTGGCGGGCTTGCGGACCGAAGCGCCGGGTGAGTTGGTGGCGGCGGACCCTGGACCGGACTGCATCGATGCGCCCCACCAACATCCCCGCGATCGGCCCCCGGTATTGGGCCGCGCTATCGGCAGCCAGCGTGTTCGGAGCGAACTCGGGGGATTTCGCCTCCCACGTCCTGCACCTGGGGCACGTCAGGGGGCTGCCGCTGCTTGCCCTGGCCTTCGCCGGCCTGCTTCGGGCGGAACGGCGGAGCGGGGTGCGGACCGAGGCCTGGTACTGGGCCGCCATCGTGGTGCTGCGCACCGCCGCGACCAACCTCGCCGATCTCGCGACCCACGACCTGGCGCTCCCCTACGCCGGGACGGCCGGCGTGCTGGGAACGCTGCTGGTGCTGCTGCTGCTTCAGCCGGCGTCCGGCCGCGGGCGTGGCGGGCCTGTTTCGGCCGATGGCTGGTACTGGGCGGCGATGCTGGCCGCGGGCACGCTGGGCACCGTCATCGGCGACGGCGTTGCGGACGGGCTCGGCATGGGACCCGGCCCGGCCTCGATCCTGCTGGCGGCGGTGCTGGCTGCCGTGCTCGCCGTGGCGGGCCGGTCCGGCTGGGCGGCGGCGGCGGGGTACTGGGGCAGCGTCGTGGCCGTCCGCTCGGCCGGCACGGCGGCCGGCGATGCCCTTGCCGGCGCCGGCGGCATCGGATTGGGGCTGCCGTTGAGCACGGCCTGCACGGGAGCGGGGCTGGCCGCCATCCTGCTGCTGTGGCGGGCGAGGACCGGCGGAAGCGCTGGTGCGCATGCCGCCGGTTCGCGCTACAGCGGGTGAACAACCAGGAGAGTCCGCCCTCATGGCTAGCACGACCTCCCCCTATTCGGTCATCTATGCGTTCGGCGACAGTCTTTCCGACGCCGGGGACGCCTACCTGCTGACCAACAGCGCGGCCGCGTCCACGCTGGGCCTGTCGCCCGAGCCGGTCAGCCCGCCCTACTACGCGGCGTCCTACCCGGCGCCGGGGGGCGGGACGCTGAGCGCCAGCCTGTTCAGCAACGGCCCGGTCTGGGTGCAGGACCTGGCGGCCTCGCTGGGCATCGCCGTGCCGGGTCCGGGGCCGGTGGGCTTGTCCACGCCGCTGGGCTACCAGACCGTCGCTGGCGGGGCTGCGGGAGGGACCGATTTCGCCATCGGCGGCTCCGTGACGGGGGCGAGCGGCGAGAACACGGGCGTGCAGGTGGCGGCAACCGACCTCGCCGCGCAGATCACGAACTTCCAGGGGGCGGTGCCCAAGCCCGCCGCCACGGCGCTCTACACGGTGTGGAGCGGCTCCAACGACCTGTTGAACCTCCTGGACGCGCCAAACTTCGCGGCGCTTTCGGCCAACGGCACGGCGGCGGCCGACGTGACCGCGTCGGTGAACAACGAGATCAAGGCGGTGCAGAGCCTTGTTGCGGATGGCGCCCAGTCGGTGCTGGTGCTGAACGTGCCGGACCTCGGCATGATCCCCGCCGTCACCGCCGGAGGGGCCGCCGCAGAAACGGCGGCGTCCGCCCTGGCGTCCAGCTTCGATTCCCAGCTCAAGGCCGGCCTTGGCGCGGCGAACCTCGGCACGGCGACGGTGAAGCTGGAGGACACCTACAGCCTGATCGACGGCGCCATCGAGAACCCGCAGGAATACGGCCTGCTGAACGTGACCGGGTCCGTTTACACGGGCAGCTTCACGGCCGACAGCCCGCCGCCGGCGGTGACGGGGGCGGCGCAGAACCAGTACCTGTTCTTCGACAAGATGCATCCCACCGAAACCGGGCAGGCTGCCATCGCGAACGAGGCGCTGGCGGTACTCGGCGTCGCCTGCTTCGCCGCGGGCACGCGCATCGCCACGCCGGACGGCGAGGTGGGCGTGGAACGGCTCGCGGCCGGCGACCGGGTGCTGACGGCGGCGGGCGTGGCGGAGCCGGTCCGCTGGATCGGCCGGCGCAGCTATGCCGGGCGCTTCCTGGCGGGGCAGCACCACCTGCTGCCGATCGTGTTCGCCGCCGGATCCCTGGGCAGCGGGCTGCCGCGCCGGGCGCTGCGCGTGTCGCCGCTGCACGCCATGCTGCTGGATGGCGTGCTGGTGCCGGCCGGGCTGCTGGTTAACGGCGGCACCATCCGGCAGGAGCATGGCTGCCGGGAGATCGACTACATCCACGTCGAGCTGGCCGGGCATGACGTCATCCTGGCCGAAGGCGCGCCATCCGAGACGTTCCTGGACGACGGGAGCCGGGGGATGTTCCACAACGCGGCCGACGCCGGGCATGCCCCGGCGGCAGGCGGCTTCTGCGCGCCGCGGGTGGAAAGCGGGTTCGCGCTGGAAGCGATCCGGCGGCGGCTGGCCCCGGCGGCCGGGGAAACAGCTGCCGCCGCCTGAGGCTTTCGTTCCGCCAAGCCCCCTGTTGGCCGCGGACCGTCGCGCTCGAGAGCATCGGGGATAAGGGGCGCGCGCACCGCGGTGGCGAAGGTGTGAAGGGGCCGCTTGCCCCGCGCCTCAACCTTCGGCCTTCTGCCGCGTAGCGTTCAGGGCAATGGCGGGATCAAGACAATGCGGATTTTGACGATGACGGCGGCCGGCCTCCTCCTGGCCTCACTCGCCGGTCCGGCTTGGGCAGCGGGCGGCGGCGCGGGCGGCGGCGGCGGGGCCGGTGCGGGCGGCGGCGGCGG
>CAXTLC010000133.1:0-5610 GCA_964245075.1 uncultured Acetobacteraceae bacterium | reverse complement strand
CGTCCGCCGGTCCACCGTGGCGATGCTCACCGGCAGTTGACGGTCGTCCCGCCGCACCATGAGCGTCACCTTGGCGCCCGCCGGGCCGCACGCCCACAACCCGCGCCAAAGCCCGGCCAGGTCCGTTACCTCCTCGTCGTCCACCGACAGGACGTGGTCCCCCGTGCGCAGCCCGGCGCGGTCGGCGGGGCCGCCATCGGCCAGGCCGCCGATCACCACCGCCTCGTCGTCCTCCATCGCGTACACGCCCAGCCACGGCCGCGGCGGGCGGTTCACCTGGCCGTAGCGCCGCAGGTCGTCCAGGATCGGCGGCAGCATGTGGATGGGCACGATCATATTCATGTCGTGGCGCCGCCCCTTGCCGTCGCCCTGCTGCAAGATCAGCGAGCCCACCCCCAGCAGCTTGCCCCCCTGCTTGCCGTCATGCCCGATCAACGCGCCGCCGCCCCAGAACGGATGCGCGGGGGCGGTGAAGATCGCCTCGTCCAGCAGGTATTCCCAGTACCCGGCGAACTCCTGCCGCCCGACCACCTTGGTTTGCATCGCCCGCCGCCGCCCGCCGGCTGAGGCGAACAGCACCTTCTCCCCCAGGGTCAGCGCCGACGAATCGCCGAACTCCAGCTTCGGCAGGTCCAGCCGGCCCAGCGGCTGCACCAGGCCGAACCCGGTCTCCCCGTCGAACGCCAGCGCGTGGCCCGGCACCGCGCGCCCGTCCGCCAGGCTCAGCCACACCGTTTCCGCTTCCGTGATCAGGTAGCCCATGGTGAGCAGCAGCCCGTCGTCGCTGATCACCACGCCGGAGCCTTCCCGTTCCGTCCCCAGCGCCGAAGCGGTGAACGCGTCGGACGGCGCGGAGGCGCGCAGACCCACCACCGCGCTCAGCACGGCGTCCAGGTCGAACGCGTAGTCGGCCGGGTCGGGCTGCAGCTCCGCCGGGATGTCCAGTTCCTTGGGCATGTCAGCCGTAATTCACCATGATGGTCTTCTTGTGCATGAAATGCTCCAGCATCGCTTCCAGGCTGGCTTCCTTGCCCAGCCCGCTGCTCTTGACCCCGCCGTAGGACAGGTTGGCCTGCACCACCAGGTTCTGGTTCAGCTGCACCAGCCCGGCCTCCAGCCGGTGCGCCAGATCCAGCCCGAGCTTGAGATTGTTGGTCCACACGGAAGCGGCAAGGCCGTACTCGGTGCCATTCGCGCGCTTCAGCACGTCCTCGGCGTCGTCGAACGGGAAAATGCAGGTCACGGGGCCGAAGATCTCCTCCTGCACCAGCGGGCTGTCGTCCGGCAGGTCCGTGAAGATGTGCGGCCGGATGAACAGCCCCTTCCGCAGCGCCGGGTCGGACGGCATGGCGGAGCAGGCGCGGCCCTCGGCCCCCGCGGTGGCCAGGCCCCGCTCGATGTAGCGCTGCACCTTGTCGAACTGGTCGTGGCTGATGATGGTGCCGATGTCGGTCCTCTCGTCCAGCGGGTCGCCCATCACCATGGCGTCCACCCGCTCCGCCATCGCGTCCACGAAGCGCCGGAAGATCGGGCGCTCCACGTAGATGCGGCTGGCGGCAGTGCAGCTCTGGCCCTGCCGGGTGAAGCGCATGGAGGTCAGCGCGCCGGCCACGGTCTTCTCGAAGTCGCAATCGGCGAACACCAGCATGGGGGACTTGCCGCCCAGCTCCAGCGTGACCGGCACCAGCTTCTCCGCCGCCCCCTTGGCGACGATGCGGCCCACCTCCACGCTGCCGGTGAACGTCACCTTGCGCACCTTGGGATGCGCCACCAGCGGCCCGCCGCAGTCCGGCCCCATCCCGGACAGCATGTTGAAGCACCCGGCGGGCAGGACGCGGTTCACCAGCTCGCATACCCGCAGCACGGTCAGCGGGGCTTCCTCGGCGGACTTCACCACCACCGTGTTGCCTGCGACCAGCGCCGGGGCGACCTTCAGCGCCATCAGCAGCATCGGCACGTTCCACGGGATGATGGCGCCCACCACGCCCAGCGGCTCGCGCACCGTGACGGACAGCACGTTGGGCGCGAACGGCACCGTCTCGCCCTTCAGCTCGCCGCCCAGGCCGCCGAAGAACTCGAAGATGTCGGCGACCGTGTTCGCCTCCACCCGGCTCTCGGTCCGCAGCGCCTTGCCGGTTTCCAGCGCGATCAGCCGGGCCAGCTCCTCCACGTGCCCGCGCAGCAGGGCGGCGCATTGGCCGACCAGGGCGCCGCGCTTGCGGGACGGCAGGCGGGCCCAGGCCTTCTGCGCCGCGTCCGCATTCTCCACGGCGTCCGCCACGTCCGCGCTGTCGCCTTCGGCGGCGCGCGCCACCTCCTCGCCGGTGGCGGGGTTGACCACGGCGAAGGTTCTGCCCGAGCGTGCGGGCACGAACCGGCCGCCGATCAGGTGGTGGCCGGACAGGGTGCGGGCCAGCGCGCGTTCGTCGAGCACCAGGGTGTCGGCGCCAAGCTGAGATTGGTCCTGCGGTCGGTCCAGCATGGGTTTGCCTCCCAAGGCGATCTGCTTAGAAGGCGGACAATGGCCCCGGGCTGTCACAGGGGCAAGCGGGAGAGGCGAATGGGACCGTTGGACGGCGTCAAGGTGTTCGATCTGACGCGGGTGCTCGCCGGGCCGACCTGCGCCCAGATGCTGGGCGACCTGGGCGCAGACGTCATCAAGGTCGAGAAGCCCGGCAGCGGCGACGACACCCGCGGCTTCGCGCCGCCCTTCATGCCCGGCACGCGGGAAAGCGCCTACTTCGTCGGCGTGAACCGCAACAAGCGGTCTGTGACGCTCGACATCGCCCAGCCGGAAGGCCAGGCGCTGGCCCTGCGGCTGGTCGAGCGCTGCGACATCCTGGTGGAGAACTTCAAGGTCGGCGCCCTGGCCAGGTACGGCCTCGGCTACGAGCAGCTCCACGCCCGCTTCCCCCGCCTGGTGTACTGCTCCATCACCGGCTTCGGCCAGACCGGCCCTTACGCGCCGCGGCCCGGCTACGACAGCCTGGTGCAGGCCATGGGCGGCGTGATGAGCCTGACCGGCGAGCCGGACGGCCTGCCGCACAAGGTGGGGGTGCCGGTCGCAGACCTGTTCGCCGGGCTGTACGGCTGCATCGGCGTGCTGGCCGCCCTGCGCCACCGGGACGCGACGGGGCAGGGGCAGCAGGTGGACATCGGCATGCTGGACACCCACGTCGCCTGGCTCGCGAACCAGGGCATGAACTACCTGGCCACCGGCGAGAACCCGGCGCGGCTGGGCAACCAGCACCCGAACATCGTGCCCTACCAGGTGTTCCAGACCGCGGACGGCCACATGGTGCTTTCCGTCGGCAACGACCCGACGTTCAAGCGGTTCTGCGACGCGGTCGGCCTGGGCCACCTTCTGGATGACCCGCGCTTCGCCACCAACGCCGCCCGGGTGGGCAACCGGCAACTGGTGACGGACACCCTGGCGCTCACGCTCCGCATGCATCCGACCGCATGGTGGGTGCAACGGCTGGAAGCCCTGAAGGTCGGCTGCGGCCCGATCAACACTCTGGCCGAGGTCTTCGCCGACCCGCAGGTGCAGGCCCGCGGCGCGGTGGTGCGCATGGATCACGCGGCGGCGCCCGGGGGCGTGGACGTGATCGCCAACCCGGTGCGGCTGAGCGAGACGCCGGTCAGCTACCGCGTCCCCCCGCCGACCCTCGGCGAGCACACGGACCGCGTGCTGGCAGGCGAACTCGGCCTTTCGCCGGAGGCGTTGAACGAGCTGCGCGGCAAAGCGGTCATCTAGCCGGCGCAGTCAGCCGAGCAGGCGCCACGCGAGCCAAACGAGGAAGGCCAGGGTTACCCCGCCAAAGGCCAGCAGGATCACCATGCCCAGCCAAGCCAAGTCGCCATCACGGTCGCCGGCCGCGGCGGCCCACGGGTCAGGCCGCCAGTCCGCTCCATGGCGGGGGCGGTGCGGAACGTCGGGACTGTCCGCCCCGGCCGGCGGCTGCGGGACCGTCCAGGCCAAAGGCCGCCGCCTGCTCCGCGGCCAGGAGCTGGAAGTGAGTGAGTTGAGCATATCTGCCTCTTGTTTCGGTTTTGATTCTCTGCGCGATGTTTCCTCGTGCGCGTGCACTAACCTGTGACCATAACGTCGAATTAAATCATTTGGTGCAAGCTCAACCATCACAGTCCCGGAACTGTGATCTCAAAGGCGCCCTAGACTGTCATTGTGAGACAGATGAAAGTGTCAAAACCCGAAGGTGAAATCCTCGGCCGCCCCGCGCCGTCCAAAATGCCGGGCATCAAACAGGGCCGTGACTGCGGCGCACCCCTCGTCAGCGCATCAGTTCGCGCGCCATCCCGTCCAGGCCGCCAACCGTGAGCGGGAACATCCGCTGCTCCAGCAGCCCGCGCAGCATCCCGATCGACTGCACGTGCTCCCATTCCGCCGCCGGCTGCGGGTTCAGCCACGCCGCCCGTGGCCAGTGCGAGGTCATCCGCGCTAGCCACTTGCTGCCCGCCTCCTCGTTCCAATGCTCCACGCTGCCGCCGGGCATGGCGATCTCGTAGGGGCTCATCGTCGCGTCGCCCACGAAGATCGCCCGGTACTCGGCGCCATACGTCCGCATCACCTCCGCCGTGGGGACCGAGCTGCCGGCCCGGCGGCGGTTGTCCGTCCAGACCCGCTCGTAGGGGCAGTTGTGAAAGTAGAAGAATTGTAGCTGCTTGAACTCGCTGCGCGCGGCGGAGAACAGCTCGGCGGACACGCGGACGTGGTCGTCCATGCTGCCGCCCACGTCCAGGAACAGCAGCACACGCACCGTGTTGCGCCGTTCCGCCTGCATGCGCAGGTCCAGCGACCCGGCGTTGGCGGCGGTCGCGCGGATGGTGCCGGGCAAGTCCAGCTCCGTGGGCGTCCCGGCGCGGGCGAAGCGGCGCAGGCGGCGCAGCGCCACCTTCATGTTGCGCGTCCCCAGCTCCAGCGTGTCGTCCAGGTCGCGGAACTCGCGCTTGTCCCACACCTTCACCGCCCGCCGGTGCCGGCTGCGGTCCTGGCCGATCCGCACGCCTTCCGGATTGAAGCCGAACGCGCCGAACGGCGAGGTGCCCGCCGTGCCGATCCATTTCGAGCCGCCCTGGTGCCGGCTGCGCTGCTCCGCAAGCCGCCGCCGCAGCGTGTCCATCAGCGCGTCGAACCCGCCGAGCGCCTGGACCTGGGCCTGTTCCTCCTTCGTGAGCAGCTTCTCCGCCATGCGCTTCAGCCACTCGGCCGGAAGTTCCGCGGCCACGCCCTCGGCGCCGGGTGCCGCGGCGCTTTCCAGCCCCTTGAAGCAGGCGGCGAACACGCGGTCGAACCGGTCCAGGTGCCGCTCGTCCTTCACCAGCGCCGCGCGGCTGAGGAAGTAGAAGTCCTCCACGCTGTGATCCGCCACGCCTTCCCGCATCGCCTCCAGCAGGGCCAGGTACTCCGTGATGGAGGCAGGCACGCCGTTCTGGCGCAGGGACAGCACGAACTGGGTGAACATGGCCGGCGAACCTAGCGGCTAGAGCATCATCCGACCGAGCGGGATCACCCGTCGGATAAAGATGCTCATGGAAACAAATGGCTAGAGCGTCAGCCGTGCGTCTATCAGCACGGCTGACGCTCTAGTT
>CAXTLC010000132.1:0-5680 GCA_964245075.1 uncultured Acetobacteraceae bacterium | reverse complement strand
CTAGGACACGGCCCTTTCAAGGCTGTAACACGGGTTCGAATCCCGTACGGGGCATTGCAGGAGCAACAGCCAAGCCGCCTGCTTGGCGCTTTGTTCAACAGTTCTGTTGCAAACAAGAACTCAGCTTGGCCATTTGCGCAGGCAAAGCGTTGGCCACCCCATCGGTCAGTGTGCCGTGCTGAGGAGCAGATCGCATGCCGGCTGAGACACCCATCCTTCCTGCCCACATCGAGGACACGGTCCAAGCCATCGCCAGGCTTCACGCCGATCACCGGCAGGAAGCAGGCACCTTGCAACGGATGGTCGAGCGGCTTACCGCCTGGATCGGGCGGCCGCAGTTCATAGCGGGGCTGACGACCCTCATCGTGCTGTGGATCGCAGCCAACTCGGCCGCCGCGTTCCTTGGCAGCAATCCGTGGGACGAGCCGCCTTTCGCTTGGCTTCAAGGGGGGCTGGGGCTGCTCGCCCTGTATGTCACCGTGCTCATCCTGACGACGCAGCGGCGCGAGGACCAGTTGGCCAGCTACCGCGAGCAGCTCACCCTGGAACTGGCCATCTTGAGCGAGCAGAAATCGGCCAAGATCATCTCGTTGCTGGAGGAGATGCGCCGCGACAGCCCGACCCTGCGCAACCGGGTGGATGAGGAAGCCGCGGCGATGGCGGTGGCGGCGGACCCGCAGGCCGTGCTGGACGCCATCAAGGACACGGAAGGCGCATCCATCGAGGTGGAGCTCCTGAGCCGTCCCACCGACGACCCAGATCCCCTCGTCGTCTACCATGTGCAGCGGCGAGGCGCCCGCCCGTCCTGATCCGTCCTGCCCCGAGCCATCCGGCGCTTGCGGCGGGCCTGGACCGCTTTTCGGCTGACCGCGAACGGTAAGGGCGATTGCAGGCTAGCCGATGCTGGCGCCCTGCGTCTCGCTCGGCACGTCGCTGGCCGGCAGTGCGTCCGGCAGTTCACCCATCGGGCCGCCATCCTCGGGCTGTGCCGGCACAAGCCCCTCAGCTTCCCGCATCGGCTGCCCGGTGACGTAGCTGCGCCAAACGCGGGGCAGGATGCCGCCGTGGCGCCAGTATTCCACGTCCTCCTCCGTATCGAGCCGCACGAGCAGCCGGACCGTTTCCACCGTCCCGTCCGCGCGATGGATCGCGCACACGGCCTCGGACCGCACGCCGAGCCGCTCCGCCAGCCCGGTCACGTCGAACACCTCGGACCCGTCCAGGCGCAGCGTCTCCGCCGTCGTGCCGGAGGGGAGCTGCAACGGCAGCACGCCCATGCCGACGAGGTTGGTGCGGTGGATGCGTTCGAAGCTCTCGGCGACCACCGCCTTGACCCCCAGCAGCGCCACGCCCTTCGCCGCCCAGTCGCGTGACGAGCCGCAGCCGTAGTTGCGCCCGGCGACGACGACCAGGGGAACGCCGCGTCGCAGGTATTCCTCCGCCGCCTCGAACACGCGCATGGCGGTCCCGTCCGGCATCAGCCTCGTCACGCCGCCCTCGATGCCGGGCACCATGCGGTTGCGCAGGCGGATGTTGGCGAAGGTCGCGCGCACCGCGACCTCGTGGTTGGCCCGGCGCGTCGTGTAGTTGTTGAAGTCGCGCCGCTGCACGCCCTTGGCCAGCAGGAAATCCGCCGCCGGGGTGCCCAGGCTGATGGCGCCGCTGGGCGAGATGTGGTCCGTGGTGATGGAGTCGCCCAGGATCACCAGCGGCCTCATGCCGGCGATGTCCCGCACCTCCGGCACGTCGCGGGAAAGGGCGTCGAAATAGGGCGGGCGGCGGATGTAGGTGCTGTCGTCGCTCCAGGCGAAGCGCTCGCTGCTCTCGCCCGCAAGCGCATCCCACGGCTCGCCGCCGTCATACAGGCCGGCGTAGCGCTCCTGGAACAGGTCGCGCGTGTAGGCGCCCTGCGTCGCGGCGGTGATCTCCGCCGCGGTCGGCCAGATGTCGCGCAGGAACACGGGCTGCCCGGACGGATCGGTCCCGAGCGGGTCGGAGGTGATGTCCGCCGTCATCGACCCGGCCAGCGCGTAGGCCACCACCAGCGCCGGCGAGGCCAGGTAGGCGGCGCGCACGTTCGGGTGGATGCGGCCCTCGAAGTTGCGGTTGCCGGACAGCACCGCCGCCGTGACCAGCTTCTCGCGCTCGATCGCGTCCACGACCGCGTCGGGCAGCGGGCCGGAGCCGCCGTTGCAGGTGGTGCAGCCGAACCCGGCCACCTGGAAGCCGAGCGTGTCCAACGCCGGTTGCAGCCCGGCCTTTTCCAGCACGGCCGCCGTCACCTGGCTGCCGGGCACGAGCGAGGTCTTGACCCAGGGCTTGCTGCGCAGGCCGCGGGCGACGGCCTTCCGCGCCACCAGCCCGGCCGCCATCATGTTGGCGGCGTTGGCGGTGTTGGTGCAGGAGGTGATGGCGGCGATCACCACCGCGCCGTCGTGGAGCGCGTACCCCGTGCCGGACACCGGGACGGCGCGCGCCGGGTCGACCGGATGCCCGGCGATCTGCGTGTGGTGCTCGGCGAACGCCGTGGACGCGGCGCGGAGGTCCAGCCGGTCCTCCGGGTTGCGCGGCCCGGCGATGCAGGGGCGGACCGCGCCCAGGTCGAGCGTGACCACCGTCTCGAAGCTCGGCGCCGGCGTGTGCTCGTCCCGCCAGAGCTTCTGCGCCCGCGAATAGGCCTCGACGAGGGCGATCTCCTCCTCCGCCCGCCCCGTGGTGCGGAGGTAGTCGATCGTGAGCCGGTCCACCGGGAAGAAGATGGCGGTGGCGCCGTACTCGGGCGCCATGTTGGCGATCATGCCGCGGTCGCCCAGGGAGAGCATGTCCACGCCCGGTCCGAAGAACTCGACGAACTTGCCCACTACGCCCATGTCGCGCAGCATCTTGGTGACCGTCAGCACCAGGTCGGTCGGCAGCACGCCCTCCGGCAGCGCGCCCGTCACCTCGATGCCCACCACCTCCGGCAGCGCGATGGCGACGGGCTTGCCGACCATCACCGCCTCCGCCTCGATGCCCCCCACGCCCCAGCCGAGCACGCCTAGGCCGTTGATCATGGGGGTGTGGCTGTCGGTGCCGACGCAGCTGTCGGGATAGGCCAGGTCGTCCCCAGGGCCTTTGCGGGTCCAGACCACCCGGCCGATGTTCTCGATGTGGAGCTGGTGCATGATGCCCTTGCCCGGCGGCACCACGCGCACGCCGTCGAAGCTGCTGGCGCACCAGCGCAGAAAGGCGAAGCGCTCGCCGTTGCGCTCGTACTCGCGGGCCAGGTTGATGCGGGCGGCGTCGCCGTTCGCCCAGCTATCCACTTGCAGCGAATGGTCGATGATGACGTCCACCGCGACCTTCGGGCTGACGGTGGACGGGTCGCCGCCGGCCTGCTCCACCGCGTCGCGCATCGCCGCCATGTCGAGCAGCATGACGAGGCCGAGGATGTCCTGCCCGAACACGCGCGCGGGATAGAAGGTCACCCCGGCGCCGGTTTGCCGGTCCAGCAGGGCGCGGATCTCCGCCCCCGTGTCGGCGCCGTCCACCGCCGCCTGCCGCAGCAGGTTCTCCAGCAGGACCCGCAGCGAGAACGGCAGGCTGTCCACGCCCGGCACGTCCCGGATCGGCACGTAGCGCAGCGTGCGGTCGCCGACTTGCAGGGTCGAGAGGGACGGAATGGCGGCCATGGTGTCTCCGATGCGCGGGCGACGGTGTCGGTTCGGGTCTTTTGTACCGTGGCCAAAGGCAATACAAGGATGAAGGCTGGCGCCGGGGGAGGGATAAACTTGAGTTCGCTGCACGTCCTGCTGGCGCACCGCCTGCTCGACCATATCCGGGCCGAGCGCCTCCCCGCCGGCCACCACCTGACGGAGCAGTCGCTGGAAGGCGTGCTCGGGACGTCCCGCTCGCCGGTCCGCGGCGCCCTGGCGCACCTTGCCGAGCGGGGGATCGTGGCGCCCCGGCCGCCGCGGCGCGGCCTGTTCCTGGCCCGCGACGCCGCCGCGCTGGACGTGCCCGAGGCAGGGGAGGCGGGCGAGGAACGGGGCTACCTCGCCCTGGCGCGGGACCGCCTCGCCGGGCAACTGCCGGAAATCCTGACGGAGCAGGCGGCCATGCGCCGCTACGGCCTGACCCGCGAGCGCATCCGCCGCGTGCTGGGGCGCGCGACGCAGGAGGGATGGACCCGGCCGCGCGCCAGCAAGGGCTGGTCGTTCCTGCCGATGATCGACGGCCCGGCCTCCTGCGCCGAGAGCTACGCGCTGCGGGCGGCCCTGGAGCCCGCGGCAATGCTGATGCCCGGCTTCCGCATCGACAGCGCCGTGCTGCAACGCCTCCGCCGGCAGCAAGGGGCGCTGGCCGGGGGCGCCTACCGCACCGCGGGCCGGGCCGAGCTGTTCCAGGCGAACTCGACGTTCCACGAGGCGCTCGCCAGCTTGTCCGGCAACCGCTTCGTCGCCCAGGTGATCGCCCGGCAGAACCAGCTCCGCCGCCTGCTGGAATACGGCCTGTCCGACAGCGGCGACCATGCGTGGCGCGAATGGGCCTGGCGCGAGCAGGCATGGCGCGAGCGGGTCGGCCGGCAGTGCGAGGAGCACCTCGCCATCGTCGGCCTGCTCGAACGCGGGGAGCGCGGCGAGGCGGCCCGGCTGCTCGCCGAGCACCTGGCAGCCGCCAGCCGCGCCAAGGTGGCGCAACTCGAAAGCACGGAAACACAGCCATGATCCAGCAAGCCATCCCCGCCGTGTTCATGCGCGGCGGCACCAGCAAGGCGCTGATGCTGCATGCCCGCGACCTGCCGCCGTCACGGGAGGACTGGGCGCCGCTGTTCACCGCCGCCATGGGCACGCCCGACCCGTACGGCCGCCAACTCGACGGCATGGGCGGCGGCGTGTCGTCCCTGTCGAAGGTGTGCATCATCGCGCCGTCCGGGCGCGAGGACGCGGACGTGGACTACACGTTCGCCCAGGTGATGATCAAGGAAGCCCGGGTGGACTACAAGGGCAACTGCGGCAACATGAGCTCCGCCGTCGGCCCGTTCGCGGTCGACGAGGGCCTGGTGCGCCCGGACGGAGACAGCGCCACCGTCCGCATCTTCAACACCAACACCAACAAGATCATCCACGGCAGCTTCCCGCTGGAAGGGGGGCGCGCCCGCTACGACGGCGACCTGGCCATCCCCGGCGTGGGCGGCACCGGCGCCCCCATCCGGCTCGACTTCGTGCAGCCCGGCGGCGCCAGCACGGGCAAGCTGCTGCCCAGCGGCCGGGTGCTGGACACGCTGGACGTGCCGGGGCTCGGCCCGATCGAGGTCTCGCTGGTGGACGCCGCCAACGCCGCCGTGTTCGTGCGGGCGCGGGACGTGGGCATGACCGGGCTGGAACTGCCGGACCAGATCGAGGCGCGGCCGGACCTGCTGGCGCTGCTCGACGCGATCCGGGTGCAGGCGTCGGTCCGCATGGGCATCGCGCCCGACGTCGAGAGCGCCCGCACCATCACCATCGTGCCATTCGTCGCCATCGTCAGCCCGCCGGCGGACAGCCCGACCCTGTCGGGCGACCCGGTGCGGGCGGGGGAGGTCGACCTGACGGCCCGCGTCATCTCGAACGGGCAGCCGCACCGGGCGCTGCCGCTGACGGTCTCGCTGTGCACCGCGGTCGCGGCCCGCATCGCCGGCACCGTCGCCGCCGAGGCGCTC
>CAXTLC010000131.1:0-5744 GCA_964245075.1 uncultured Acetobacteraceae bacterium | reverse complement strand
CCCCGCACCTTGCGCACCACCGTGACCGCATCCGGCGAGGACCAGTCCGCCGAGCCTTCCAGGAACCCCACCTCCTGCCCTTGCGGGTCGATCAGCAGCGTCGTGGGAATGCCGCGGACGCCCAAGCCGCGGGACATGGCGCCCGACGGGTCCAGCAGGACGGGCAGGTTGGCGATCTCGTGCTCGGCGTAGAAGCGCTGCACCGCCGCGGCGCCGCCGTGGTCCGAGGACACCGGCAGCACCACGATGCCGTCGCGCGCCACCATCTTCGCCAGGTCGTCCAGCGCCGGCATCTCCCGCACGCAGGGCACGCACCAGGTCGCCCACAGGTTCAGCACCACGCCCTTGCCCGCGTAATCCGCCAGGCTGCGGGCGGAGCCGTCGGCGGCGGTGAAATGCAGGTCCAGCTTGCGCGGCTCGGGCAGGGCGTGCAGCGCGTCGATCCCTTGCAGGGGCTGCGCCCGCAGTTTGCGGAGCGGCAGCGCGGCGGCTAGGCTTCCTCCCGCCGCCAGGATGGCGCGTCGCCTCATCTCGGTCATCAGGACGTCCCCTTGTCAGCATCCAGCGACCCCGAACGTCGGAACGTACCCGCCAACGCGCAATGGGGCGGCCGTTTCGCCGCCGGGCCGGCGGCCGTCATGGCGGAGATCAACGCCTCGATCGGGTTTGACCGCAAGCTCTGGCGGCAGGACCTGCGCGGCTCGCTCGCCCACGCCGCCGCCCTGGCCCGCGCCGGCATCCTGACGGACGCGGACGAGGCCGCGATCCGCGCCGGGCTGGAAGCCATCGGGGCGGAGATCGAGGCCGGGCGGTTCGCCTTCGACCCGGCGCTGGAAGACATCCACATGAACATCGAGGCGCGGCTGACCGAGCGCATCGGCGAGCCCGGCCGCCGCCTGCACACCGCGCGCAGCCGCAACGACCAGGTCGCGACCGATTTCCGCCTCTGGGTGCGCGACGCCATCGACGGGCTGGACGGCCAGTTGGCGGATCTCATGCGCGCCCTGGCCGGCCGCGCCGCCGGGCACGCGGCGGACCCGATGCCGGGCTTCACCCACCTGCAAACCGCGCAGCCGGTGACCTTCGGCCACCACCTGCTGGCCTACGTGGAGATGCTGAACCGCGACCGCGGCCGGTTCGCCGACGCGCGGCGGCGGCTGAACGAGTGCCCGCTGGGCGCCGCCGCGCTCGCGGGCACCTCCTTCCCGATCGACCGCGGCGCCACCGCCGCGGCGCTCGGCTTCGACCGGCCGGCCGCCAACTCGCTGGACGCGGTGTCGGACCGGGACTTCGCGCTGGAGTTCCTGTCCGCCGCCGCCATCTGCGCCGTCCACGTCTCGCGCCTGGCGGAGGAGGTGGTGATCTGGTGCTCCGCCCCGTTCGGCTTCATCCGGCTGTCGGATGCGTGGACCACCGGGTCCTCCATCATGCCGCAGAAGCGCAACCCGGACGCGGCCGAGCTGG
This sequence comes from uncultured Acetobacteraceae bacterium, assembly GCA_964245075.1. Lineage (GTDB taxonomy): Bacteria > Pseudomonadota > Alphaproteobacteria > Acetobacterales > Acetobacteraceae > LMUY01. Next base: position 4,280 of record CAXTLC010000131.1, on the reverse strand, counting down.
CGCGGGCCAAGACCGGGCGGATCATGGGGGCGCTGGTGGCGCTGCTGACGGTGATGAAGGGCCTGCCGCTCGCCTACGCCAAGGACACGCAGGAGGACAAGGAGCCGGTGTTCGACGCCGCCGACGCCCTGGCGCTGAGCCTGGCGGCGATGGCCGGCATGGTGCGGGACATGCAGGCGGACACGGCGCGGATGCGGGACGCGGCCGGCAGCGGCTTCGCCACTGCGACGGACCTGGCGGACTGGCTGGTGCGGGTGCTGCGCCTGCCGTTCCGCACCGCCCACCACGTCACCGGCCGGCTCGTGGCCAGGGCGGAGGCGAAGGGGACGGACCTGGCCGGGCTGACCCTGGCGGAGATGCAGGCGGAGGAGCCCGGCATCACCGCGGACGTGTTCGGCGTGCTGAGCGTGGACGCTTCCGTCGCGTCCCGCACCAGCCTTGGCGGCACCGCACCGGCCAACGTGGCGCGGGAAGCGGCACGGTGGCAGGCGCTGCTCGCGTGAGGCGGGCGGCGCTGCTGCTGGCGCTGCTCGGGGCGCTGGCGGCCTGCGGCAAGAAGGGCAACCCGGTGGCGCCCGGCCCGGCGGACCAGGTCACCTATCCCCGGAGCTACCCGACGCACTGAGCCGGGCGGCGCTACTGGAACGGCAGGTAGCGCAAGCTGAACAGCACGCCGTTCTCGTCCGTGCCGCGGTTGCCCGATCCGCCCGGCGCAGTGACCCCCGTGAAGACGGAACGCCGGGTGTAGGCGTACTGGATGCCGGCCTGGGCCGTTCCGTAACCGCCGTGCAGGAACCGCCACCAGGCGCCCAGCGTGCCCTGGACGATGCCGGACGTGTTGCCGGTGCAGGAAGCGGAACTCAGCTCGACGTCGCATCCGGCGTTCGAGTAGAGCGGGTTGCCGTAGCCATACGGCCTGCCGGCGACGTTGAACGTCTTCCTGCCGATCTGCTCGGTGCCGACATAGCTGTATAGGTCAACCGTGGGGACCGGGTGGGCGACCAGGCCGACCAGGGCCTGGTACTCCGGCAAGGGGGCAGGCGCGCCGTCCCGGCTGATGGTGGCGTCCGGCAACTGCGACGTGCCGTAGCGGCCCAGCCCGTAGCCTGCGATCCCGCTCGCCTGGAAGGTGAGCGCGCTGCCGAGGATCGGCAGGGTCGTGCCGGCGCCCACCCCGCCGGCCAGGCGGGTGTTGCCGTGCCCGTTGCCCACGACGGAGACCCGGTCCTGGAAGAAGCGCGCCAAGCCGTAAACCTCGTAATGGCCGTAGCCCGGATCGGCCGTGAGCTTCAGGATCACGTCCGGCGCCACGTCCGTGCTGTAGGCCTGGCCGGGGGTGAGCTGCGCGATGCCGGGATTGTTGTAATTGACCGTGCCGAGATCGACGCCCGTGCCGTTCGCCCCCACCGAATAGGTCGTTTGCGGGCTTTCCAGCGAGGCGGCGACGTAGAACCTGCTGTTGTCGAACCCCTTGGCCAGGCGGAGCTGCGGCTGCCTGGCCCAGGTGAAGCCGGGAACGTACTGCGAGTCGATGGTGAGCGGCACGTTCTCCTGGTGCGGCGTGACGCCCTGCTTGTAGAGCGTGGCCAGGCTCCAGTTCTGGCCGGCAAGCGCGTGGAAGTCGATGGTGTCGTCGTCGTAGCTTCCGTACACCAGGCGCAGGCGCGGCGTGTAGCTGTTGCTCTCGTTGCTGTTGGCGGTGCCGGCCGCGCCGAGCGCGTCCAGTTCGGCATAGCCCTCGACATGCCGGGCGTTGTCGACGTCGCCATGCAGCAGCAGGGAAAGGCGGCTCTGCTGCGCGGTGAGGCGAAGCTCGCTTTCATGCGCCGCCTGGCTCTGGGTGAAGGGAATGGAGTTGAACTGGGTGCCGATGCTCGTCGACTCGTTGCGCGACCGGAAGGCGCCTTCCGCCGCGAAGAACCCGCCGAGCTGCAAGGTGAGGCCGCCGACGTGGAACGTGCCCAACGGACCGGTCACGCCCGCGTTCTGGGTGCCGGCGGACGCGTTCGGGCCGCTGATGTTGAGCGACGTCCAATCGGTTCTGGGCGAGGGCATTTCCGGATGGGCGGGGCCGATGCCGAGGCCGAGGCCGTTCTGGCCCGCGGCGCCGTTGCCGGGCTTGAACCCGGAGGGCGGCGGCAGGTTGGCGACCGTCGCCTGCGTCTGCTCCGCCGTGGCGCGGGCATGGGCCGCTTCGGCCTGGGCGGCGCGCACGGCGGCGTCCTTGGCCGCCATGTCGCGCTTGACGCGGGCCAGCTCGGCGTTGAGCGAGCGGATCTGCGCCTGGATGCTGTCGATGCGGCTGTCGGCCGATTGCGCCCGTGCGGCGCCGCCGCTGGCCGCCAGGAGCGCCGTGGCGCTCAGCAAGGCAGCGCGCAAGGGTCGGGACTGGATCATCGCTTGCACTCCATCGCGTCCTTTGACGCAGGCGGCGGTGTAGTCTGCGGATGAAGACAGCGGTGTTGCAGGTTGATGTCACCGCAATGACAGCGGCAGACCGTGGCAGCCTCGCCACGTCCCTGGTTAAAACGGGCTTGCCGCCCTACTGTCCAGCCATGCCGGTGCCCGTGCTGACTGCCGACGACGAGCCTTCTTTCGCCGACCTGATCGCTTCCCGCCCCGCCCTGCGCATGCACGCGCTGGACGGCCTGCTGCTGGACGGCGTGCCGCTCGGGGCGGTCGCGGCGGCAGCCGGCACGCCCTGCTGGGTGATCTCGGCGGGCACGGTGCGGGCGCGGCTGGCGGCGCTGCGGGCGGCGATGGACCCGGCGGGCGTGCGGGTGCATTACGCGGTCAAGGCGAACGACCACCTGGCCGTGCTGCGCCTGGTGGCCGCCGGCGGCGCCGGGGCGGACGTGGTGAGCGGCGGGGAGCTGCGGCGCGCGCTGCACGCCGGGGTGCCGCCGGGCCGCATCGTGTTCTCCGGCGTCGGCAAGCAGCCGGCGGAACTGCTGCTGGCCGCGCAATCCGGCATCGCCCAGGTCAACGTGGAAAGCGCGGAGGAACTGGCGATGCTGTCCGCCGTGGCCGCAACCGCCGGGCGGGTGGTGGACATCGCACTCCGGCTCAACCCCGACGTGGACGCGGGCACCCACGCCAAGATCACCACCGGCCGCGCGGACAACAAGTTCGGCATCGGGATCGAGGCGGCGGCGGCGCTCTACGCCCACGCCGCGACCCTGCCGGGCGTGCGGCCGGTCGGGCTCGCCCTGCACATCGGCAGCCAGATCGGCACGATGGCGCCCTTTCGCGCCGCCTACGGCAAGGCCGCCGGGCTGGTGCGCGGCTTGCGGGACGCCGGGCACACGGTCAGCCGGATGGATTGCGGCGGCGGCCTCGGCATCCGCTACCGCGACGAGGCCGAGGGCTCGCCCGCCGCCTTCGCGGGCGTCATCGGGGCGGAGCTGGGCGGGCTGGGTTTGGACCTGATGGTCGAGCCGGGGCGCTGGCTGGTCGGGCCGGCCGGGCTGCTGCTCGCCTCCGTGGTGCTGGAGAAAGCCAGTTCGGGCCGGCGCTTCACCGTGCTGGACGCCGCCATGAACGACTTCTTGCGCCCGGCGCTCTACGAGGCCTGGCACGGCATCGTGCCCGTGTCCGCCGCCGACGCCGCCGGCCCCGTCTCGGACACGGACGTCGTCGGCCCCGTTTGCGAAACCGGAGACACCTTTGCGCGACGACGCTCCTTGCCGCCTTTCCGGCAGAACGCCGTGGTGGCGATCCTGGATACGGGTGCGTATGGTTCGGTGATGAGTTCCACCTACAATGCCCGCCCGCTGGCGGCCCAGGTCATGGTTGACGGCGGCCGCTGGGCCACCATCCGCCCTCGCCAGCCTGCCGAAGCGCTCTGGGCGGACGAGACGGTGCCGGCATGGCTGTGAGGGCGGACCCGCGCGCCCGCCTGGCCAGCCGCCGGGCGCAGGCGCGCCGCGTGCTGTGGTTCGAGCGTGTGTGGCCGGCGTTGTGGCCCGCTTTCCTCTTGATCGGCGCGGGGATCGCCGCGGCGCTGTTCGACCTGCCGGCGTCCCTGCCGCCGGTGTGGCACATCTTGGCGCTGCCGGCCTTCGTGGCCGGCGTCGCGCTGCTGCTGTGGCGCGGCTTGCGGCCGCTTCTCCGGCCGACGGATGCCGAGGTGGACCGCCGGCTGGAACGCGCCACCGGCCTGCGGCACCGTCCGCTGGTGGTGATCGAGGACCGGCCCGCCGCGCTCGACCCGGCGGGCGCCGCCTTGTGGCAGGCGCACCTGGACCGCGCCGCGGCGCAGGTGGCGCGGTTGCGCACCG
>CAXTLC010000130.1:0-5751 GCA_964245075.1 uncultured Acetobacteraceae bacterium | reverse complement strand
GCGGCCATCGCCTGGCCTGGCGGCACGGCGGCGATGCCGGCGCGGATGATCTCGCAGTAGAACGCCGCCTCGAACAGCACGAACGCCGTCAGCGCGGCCGGCAGTGCGCCCACGGGGCGCCCGGTCCAGACCGGCAGCATGAAGTAGAACCAGAACAGCACCAGGACCAGGGGAACCGAGCGCATGACCGTCACGTAGGCCGCCGCGGGGGCGGAGCACACCCATCGGCCGGACAGGCGGCCCAGCGCCAGCACCGCCCCCAGCAGCGCGCCGCCCCCCGTCCCCACCGCGACCAGCAACGCGCTGAGCAGCAGGCCGCGGGCCAGGAACGCGGCCCCATGGAAGATGACGGCCGGGTCGAGCTCCATCGTCAGCCCTGCGCGGGCACGGAAAGGCGGCGCGCCAGCAGGCCCATGCCCCCCGTGATGCCGAGCCCGATCGCCAGGTAGAGCACCGTCGCCGCCGTGTAGGCCTCGAAGCCGTGGAACGTGTCGTTCTCGATGCGCTGGCTTTCCGCCGTCAGCTCCAGCACCCCCACCGTGAGCGCGATGGCGGACAGCTTGAACGTGGTCAGGAACTCGGAGGTGAGCGGCGCCACCATCGTCCGCAGCGCCACCGGCAGCAGCACCAGGCGGTACGCCTGGATCGGCCGCAACCCCGTCGCCAGCGCGGCGGGCAGCAGCCGGCCCCGCGCCGTGTCCAGCCCGGCGCGCACCTGCTCCGCCACGCGCGCGCCGGCGAACAGGCCGATGGCGAGGCAGGCGGTGCTGAACTCCGGCATCGGCAGGTCGCGCTTGATCCACAAGCCCATGGAGTCCGGCACGACCTCTGGGAAGACGAAGAACCACAGGAAGAGCTGCACCAGCGGCGGGACGTTGCGGAACACCTCCACGTAGGAAGCGGCCAGCACCCGCGCCGGCGCCGGCGCCAGGCTGCGGGCGCAGCCCACCAGCGTGCCGACGAGCAGGCCGATCCCCCAGCTGACGGCGGTGACCGCGAGGGTCCAGCCCACCCCAGTCACCAGCTGCCCCGCATACGGAGACCGCAGCAGGATGCCCCAATCCCAGTTGTAGTTCACCGCCGCCAGCCGGTCATTCGGGGAATGAATAGGTGTCCCAAGCCGCCCGCAGCCTCGGGCTCACGCCCACGCCGAAGGGGGCGAACCACTTGAGCACCAGCGCGTCCGCCGCGCCGGACTTGAACATGCCGGACATGGTGTGGCCGGCGATCCAGGCGAAGCTCGGGTTGTTCCTGGGGATGATGAGCGCTTCCGGCTGGTAGCTCAGCTCCGGCCCGACGATCGCCAGGTTCTCGGGATGGTGGGACGCCTGGATCAAGCTGTAGAACGCCGCGTTGTCGCTGAGGTAGGCGTCGGCCCGGCGGCTTTCCACGGCCAGCAGCCCGGCCGGGTGGTCGTTGACCCGCATCACCCTTACGGCCAGGTGGTCGTGGTCGATCAGCCGCTGCATCGTCGGCTCGCTCGTGCCGCCGGTGGCGATGGCGACCACCTTGCCGTTCAGGTCGGCGATGTCCTTGATGCCGGAGGCTTTCAGCACCAGCAGTTGCTCCGCCGAGACCCAGTGCACGGGGGTGAACGCGACCTGCTTGGACCGGGTCCAGGTGCGGACGGTGCCGTCGCACACGATGTCCACCGTGCCGTTGGCGATCAGCGCCTGCCGGTTCTGGATGTTGACCGGCACGTAGGCGAGCTTGATCTCCGGCAGCTCCAGTTCCTTCTTGGCGCCCTCGGCGATGTCCTGGCACAGCTCCACCGCATAGCCGGCCGGCTTGTTGTCCTTGTCCAGGAAGGACAGCGGCACGGAGGTTTCCCGGTAGCCGATGGTCAGCGTGTGGGTGGATTGCAGCTTCTTGACCACCGAATCCACCTCCTGCGCGTGGGCGCCAAGGATACCAAGGCCGGGGATGCCAAGGCCGGGGATGCCGGCGGCCAGCAGGGCGCTGGCCAGCAGGGCGGCAAGCAGCCGGGGAACGGGCCGTCCGAACATACGCTCTCTCCTCATGCGACGGCCGGCTGGTCGGCGTCGAACCATTCGGCCCCGGTCAGCTCCGCCTTGTCGAAGGCTTGCAGGGCGGCGAAATGCGGCGCGGCGTCCTCCACGAACAACCCGCGCGCGATGCCCTGCGCCAGGCGCTTCGCCCCGTCGCTGACCGCGGGGATGTCGCCCGAGAGCTTGCCGTGGCTGAGCGTCGCATGGTGGTTGAAGCAATGGATGTGCCGCAGCGCCGGGCAGGCGCCGGGCACCTTCTCCTGGAACGCGTAGTCCGGCGCCAGGTCGGGGGAGGTCGCCAGCTCGGCGTTCTCCTGCCCGAGCGGCGGCGTGAAGCAATCCCGCCACAGCCTGATATGCGGGGCGAAGGCAGCCAGCTCGGACCGGCGCTGCAACGCGAACTGGAATCCGGTGGCGAAGATCACGAAGTCCAGCCCGTAGCGCCCCTTGGGCGTCACGGCTTCCAGCGCGTCGCCCCGTTCCGTCAGGGACAGGATGGGGCTGCCCAGGTGGAAGTGCGCCTGCGGCTGCGCCGAAACCCGCAGCGTGCTGTCGCGCGGCGGGGGCGTTTGCGCGCCGAGCACGTAGTCGAGGAAGCGCCACTTCCACGCCGGCGGCAAGGCCTCGAACCCGTTGACGACGCCGGGGCTGCCGATGCCGGTGAACTTGTTGACACGGGGCAGGTCCAGCCTGCGGATGAACAGGTCCAGCCGCCCCGCCCCGGCTTCCAGCGCGGTGGCGGCGTTGTCCATGGCCGAGGCGCTGCCTCCGACCACGCCGACCCGGCGCCCGCGCAGCGCGGCGAAGTCGATCGCCTCGGAAGAATGCGCCCAGAACCGGCGATCGACAGCCTGCGCCGCCGGCGGCACGTACGCGCCGCCCAACCCGTCCCGCCCGCTGGCCAGCACCAGCCGCCGCGTCAGCACGGCCTGTGGCCCCGCAGGGCCGGACACGCTCACCTCCAGCAGGCCGCCGCCCCATGGTCGCACGGCCGTCACGCGCGCTTCGCTCTCGACCGGCAGCGCCAGCACCCGGCGGTACCAGACGAGGTACTCCATCCATTGCCAGCGGGGGATCTTGTCCAGCGCTTCCCACGCCGCGCGGCCGAACTGCGCCTCGAACCACGCGCGGAAGGTCAATGCGGGCAAGCCGAGCGCCGGGCCGGTGAGTTGCTTGGGTGAACGCAGGGTCAGCATGCGGGCGAACGTGACCCATGGGCCTTCGCTGCCCCGGGGTGCGGCATCGAACGCGACGACGTTGCGGATGCCGAGCTGCACCAGGGCGGCGGTTGCCGCCAGGCCGCACATGCCCCCGCCGAGCACGACGACGTCGCGCACCGGACGGCCGTCCTCCGCCACGCGGGGCGGCACCCAGTTCTTGGCCGGCAGATCCAGGAATCGCAGGTCCTCCGCCAGCCGCGCTTCCAGCGCGGGCAGCCCGCCGTTCATGGCGCCGCCCGGCCGCGGATGCGGACGGCCGGCGCCGAGCCGGCGGCAAGCGCGGACATGGCGGCGAACGGCGCAAGCTGGCGGATGCCGAACGGGTTGGTATGCACAAGACGCATCATAGCCTGCCTGCGCCGCGCTTTTGCAGTGGTGATTTACACGGCGCCGGCGTGGCCGCAGTGTTGGCCGGGATACGGCGCGGTGGACGCGGTTGCAAGGAGCGGGCTGCAAGGAATGGATGCCGGCATGATCGAGGCGATGGCCGACACGCCGCGGGCCAGGGCCGCCGCGGCGCAGCGGGCCGAGTTGATGGCGGCGTCGGACGCCAACGCCCGCGCCGTGTTCTCGCCGCAGGATGCGGGCGGCCTGCCCCAGGCGGTGCGGCTGGCCTTCGCGTCCCGCATCGCGGCGCTGAACGGGGACGAGCGGCTGGCCGCAGAGTACCGTGCGATGGCTGGCAGCGCGCCGGCCGGCCTTGCCGGCGACCCGCGCTCGGCGGCGATGCAGCGCCACGTGGACCTGGTGACCCGCACGCCGCGGGCCGCGACCCGCGCCGACGTCGAGGCGCTGCTGGCGGCCGGGGTTGCCGAGGCGGACATCGTCCGGCTCTCGCAACTGATCGCCTTCGTCAACTACCAACTGCGCGTGGTCGCCGGGCTGCGCTTGATCGGCGGTGACGCGTGAACGGCGCCGTGACGACGCTCACCGCCGAGGCGCTGACGTGGCGGCCATACCTCACGCCCGTCGTGCTGGCCGATGCGACGGACGCCCAGCGCGAGGCGCTGCGTGAAACCCCCTCGAACACGGCCGTGTCCGACTACGTGCTGGTCCTGGCGCACGATCCGGAAACGCTGGGCCAGCGCACGCCGCTGTTCAACGGCATCATGTACGGCCGCGGCGGCTTGTCCCGGGCGGAGCGCGAGCTGGGCGCGACCGAGGCGTCGGTGGTCAACCATTGCGTCTACTGCGCGTCCGTCCATGCGGCGCGCTTCATCGCGCTCACGAAGAAGCCTGCCGTCGTGGCGGAGGTGTTCCGCGGCGGCGTCGCCGGGCTGGACGGGCGGGAAGGGGCGATCGTCGCCTTCGCGGCCAAGCTGTCCGCCTGCCCGCCCGCCGCTGGCGCGGAGGATGTCGCGGCGTTGCGCGCGCACGGGATGTCCGACCTGGAGATCCTCGACCTGGTGCTGTCCGTCTCGGTGTTCGGCTGGGCGAACCGGCTGATGCACACGCTGGGCGAGCCGGTGCGGACGGCCTAGGGATGCGGGTCGCGATCGTCGGAACCGGCGCGGTCGGCCTGGGCATGGCCGCGCTGCTTTGCCGGGACGGCCACAGCCCGGTGCTGTGGTCGCCCACCGGACGGACGCCCGGCGCGGCGCTGACCGCCACCGGGGCGATCACGGGCCGTTTCCATCCGGAGACGGCGGTTGATTGCGCGGCGGCGCTGGCGGAGGCGGAGGCGGTGATCATCGCCGTGCCGGGTTACGGCCACCGTGCCGTGATGGACGCGTGCGCGCCGCACCTGCGGGATGGCCAGCCGGTGATCGTCAGCTCCCACATGTCGTTCAGCGCGTTCTACCTGCGGGCACGGTGCGCGGCGCGCGGCACGGCCCCGCTGAGCGTGCTGTGGGGCACGACGCTGGTCACCGCGCGGCGGAGCGGGCCGGGCGCGGTGTGGGTGACCCATCTCCGCAGCCGGGTGGACCTGGCCGTGCTGCCGGCGGAGGCGGCGCCGGCCGGCGCCGCGCTGTGCCGGACGCTGTTCGGCGACCGCTTCGTGGACCGCGGCAGCGCCGTCGCGATCGCGCTCAGCAACCTCAACCCGCAGAACCATATGGCGATCGCGCTTTGCAACCTGACCCGCATGGAAAAGGGGGAGGCGTGGAAGCAATACGCCAACACCACGGACGCGGTCGGCCGCCTGATGCAGGGCCTGGACGACGAGCGCCTCCTCATCGCCCGGGCGTTCGGCGTGGCCGTGCGCACCCTGGGGGAGCATTTCCGCCTGTCCTTCGGCGCGGCCGGCGACACGATGGGCGCCATGGCGGCCAGTTTGGCGCAGGGCGGCCGGGACCCGGACGGCCCGGCCACGCTCGGCAGCCGTTACGTCACGGAGGACGTGCCGTTCGGCCTTTGGCCCACGGTCTGCCTTGCCCGCCTGCGCGGGGTTCCGGCGCCGCTGCACGAGGCGGGCGTGGCGATCTTCTCGGCGCTGTACGGCCGTGACTTCGCCGGCGAGAACGACATCCTGCCCGCGCTCGGCCCGTTGGACGGGGTGCTCGTGGAAACAACTGGCTAGA
>CAXTLC010000129.1:0-5782 GCA_964245075.1 uncultured Acetobacteraceae bacterium | reverse complement strand
GCGCCGCCACCCGGCCGGCCGCTTCCGGCCCGATGCAGGACGCGAGGGTGCTGCCCAGGGTGCTGCCGGAGGTGCTGCCGGAAGCGTCCGGCGCGCCCAGCCGGCCTTCCACGTCCCCGGCGACGTGGCGGACGAGCTGGCTTCCGGCTTCCGCCACGAGCAACAGGCCGTGCGGCTGGATCGAGCCCGGGATGTGGATCGGCTCCCGGTCGCAGGCGGTGGCGAGCATCGCGAGCCCGGTCATGGCGGGGCTGCCACGCCCAAGCAGGCCCGCGCGAAGGCGAACCCCTTGCGCGCGCCCCCTGCCGCTTCCCCGAGCGCGCCGGGGTTGCCGGCAAGCTCGCGGTCCAGCACGGCAAGCAGGGCGCGCCACCGCCCGCCGGTCCGCGCGCCGTGCGGGTGGAGGAAGCGGAGGCCGGCGGTGTCCACGCCTTCGGCGTCCAACTGCCGCAAGATCACCCGGCCGCCGAGCGCCGACCCTTCCATCACGTAGTGGAACCCGAGCGCCTCGGCACGGCTCCCCAAGGTGGGGGCGCCCGGCGGCAGCGGCCCTGCGGGGGTGCCGGCGGCAGGGGCAAGGCCGTCGATGCCGGACAGCCAGGGGGCCAGGGAAGCCGCAGCGCCGCCATGCATCGCCGCATACCCTTCGACCAATGCCCGGCGCTCCTTCTCGGACCTCAGCCGGGCCATCACCTGGAGGTCCGCTTCCAGGTCCTGGTGAAGGGCAGCCGTGGCGTCACGCAAGTGGCGGAGAGCGGGGCTGTGAGCATCCATCTCATGCCGCTACATAGGGAAAGGACGCCGCGTTGAACAGTTGGGGCTGGCGTGCCAAGAAATCTGCGGTGCGGGATGGACGGGGCCACGAGCATGGGGAACGCGGCGTCCGTGCCGGCCGGCGGGTGACTTGAGCTTCTGGCTCGTCCACGGGCTGACCGGCTTGGCGGACGCATCCTCGCTGTTCCTGGTCGCATCCGGCCTGACGGTGATCTTCGGCGTCACCCGGGTGGTCAACTTCGCCCATGGCAGCCTCGTCATGCTGGGCGCGTATCTCGGCCAGACGATCCTCACTCGCCTGCCGCGGGACCCGGCCTCCTTCGCGTTCGGGGTGCTCGGCACGGCCGCTTGCCTGGCGCTGCTCGGTGCGCTGCTGGAGATGGGGCTGCTGCGCCGGCTGTACCGCTCGCCCGAGCTGTTCCAGTTGCTCGGGACGTTCGGCGTGGTGCTCGTGGTGCAAGACGTCACCTTGGCGGTCTGGGGACCGGGCGACCTCACGATCTCCCGCCCGCCGTGGCTGCGCGCGTCCCTGCGCCTGGGCGGCGAGCGCGTCCCCGTGTTCGACCTCCTGGTGATCGCGACCGGCCCCGCCGTGCTGGGCGCCCTGTGGTTCGCGACCGCGCGCACCCGCTGGGGCCGGCTGGTGCGCGCGGCGACGGCGGACCGGGAGATGGCGGCGGCGCTCGGCGTGGACCAGCGGGCGCTGTTCACCTCCGTGTTCGCGCTGGGCGCCGGGCTGGCCGGGCTGGCGGGCGCGCTCCAACTGCCGGACGGGTCGGCCAATCCCGGCATCGACCTCGCGACGGTGACGGACGCGTTCGTGGTGGTGGTGGTCGGCGGGCTGGGCAGCATAGGCGGCGCCTTTCTCGCGAGCCTGCTCATCGGGCTGCTGCAAGCGTTCGGCGCCGTGGTGATCCCGCAGGGGACGCTGGTGCTGGCGTTCGCCGTCATGGCCGTCGTGCTGGCGCTGCGGCCCAACGGGCTGCTGGGGCGTCCTGTCGAGGCTCCGGCGCAGCCCGGCGCCGTGTTCCTGGTGCGCCGGCCGTCGCGGGGGGTGCTGCTCGGCTGGCTGCTGCTGGCGCTGGTGGCGGGGGCGGCGCCGCTGCTGGCCGGGCCGTTCGTGCTGTCGGTCCTGACGGAAGCGGCGGTGGCGGTGCTGTTCGCCGCCAGCCTGCACCTCATGATGGGGCCGGGGGGCATGCCGAGCTTCGGGCACGCGGCCTGGTTCGGCATCGGCGCCTACGCGGCCGGGCTGTCCGCCCACTGGCTGGGCGCGCCCATGCCGCTCGGGCTGCTGCTGGCGCCGCTGGCGGCGGGGGCGGCGGCCGGGCTGTTCGGCGCCGCCGTGGTGCGGCTGTCCGGGGTTTACCTGGCGATGCTGACCCTGGCGTTCGCGCAGATCGCCTGGGCGGTGGCGTTCCAGTGGGTGGGCGTCACCGGCGGCGACAACGGCGTGCTGGGCGTGTGGCCGCCCCCCTGGGCATCCGGGCCGGCCGCGTTTTACCTGCTGGCGGTGGGGCTGTGCGGGGGCGGCACGTTCGTCCTGCAACGGATGCTCCACTCGCCGTTCGGCTACGCGCTGCGGGCGGCGCGGGATTCGGCGCTGCGGGCGGAGGCGGCGGGGCTGGACGCGCGGCGCGTTCGGCTGGCGGCGTTCGCCGTGGCGGGGGCGGCGGCCGGGCTGTCCGGCGCGGTGTCCGCCTACATGACGGGCAGCGTGTTCCCCGGCGCCGCCGGCATCCCGCGCTCGGTCGACGCGCTGCTGATGGTGCTGCTGGGCGGGGTGCAGACGACCGCGGGGCCGGTCGTGGGGGCGCTGGCCTACACCGGGCTGTATGACGGGCTGCTGCGGGTGACGGAGCTGTGGCGGCTGGTGCTGGGCGGCGTCATCATCGGGGCGGTGCTGGCGTTTCCCGAGGGCATCGCGGGCGCGGCGGGGCGGCTGTGGCCGCGGCCGTGAGCGTGCTGGCGGTTGAAGGGCTGCGCAAGTCGTTCGGCGGGGTGGCGGCGGTGGGCGGCGTGTCGTTCGCGGTGGGCGCCGGGGAGATGCTGGCGCTGATCGGGCCGAACGGCGCGGGCAAGTCCACCTGCTTCAACATGGTGGGCGGCCAGTTGCGGCCGGATGCCGGGTCGGTGCGGCTCGGCGGGCGGGAGATCGCGGGCCTCCCGCCCCGGCTGCTGTGCCGGCTGGGGGTCGGGCGGACGTTCCAGGTGGCGGCGGCCTTCGCGTCCATGACGGCGCGGGAGAACGTGCAGGTGGCGCTCCTGGCGCACCGGCGGCAGGTTCGGCGCTGGTGGCGGCCGTTGGCCGGGCTGGGCGCCGGGGAGGCGGACGCGCTGCTGGACGGGGTGGGGCTGGCCGGGCAGGCGGAGCGCGCGGCCGGGGTGCTGGCCTATGGCGACCTCAAGCGGCTCGAGCTCGCGGTGGCGCTGGCCGCCGAGCCGCGCCTGCTGCTGATGGACGAGCCGACCGCCGGCATGGCGCCGCGGGAGCGGACGGCGCTGATGCGGCTGGTGCGCGGCGTCGCGACCCGGCGCGGGCTGGCCGTGCTGTTCACCGAGCACGACATGGACGTGGTGTTCGGCGTGGCGGACCGCATCGCCGTGCTGACGCGCGGCGAACTGGTCGCAACCGGCGACCCGGCCGCGATCCGGGCGGACCGGCGAGTGCGGGAGGTGTATCTCGGGACCGGCGGGGAGACTGGCGAGGGGCCCAGCGGGGGGCCCGGCGGGAGGCCCGGCGGGAGGTATTGATGCTGGAGGTGCGGGGGCTGCACAGCTTCTACGGCCAGGCGCACATCCTGCACGACGTCGGGTTCGCCGTGGGGGCCGGCGAGGTCGCCGTGCTGCTCGGCCGCAACGGCGCGGGCAAGAGCACGGCGATGAAGTCGCTGATCGGCCTGGTGCGGCCGGCGCGTGGCCGGGTGCTGTTCGCCGGGCGCGACATTGCCGGGGAGGAGCCGTTCCGCCGCGCGCGGCTGGGGCTGGGGTACGTCCCGGAGGAGCGGCGGATCTTCGCCGGGCTGACGGTGATGGAGAACCTCGACGTCGGCCGCCAGCCGGCGCGGGACGGGCTGCGCCCTTGGACGCCGGAGCGGGTGTTCGCGCTGTTCCCCAACCTCGGCGCGATGCGCGGGCGGCCCGGCGGGCGGATGAGCGGCGGCGAGCAGCAGATGCTGACGGTGGGCCGCACCCTGATGGGCAACCCGCGCCTGCTGCTGCTGGACGAGCCGAGCGAAGGGCTGTCCCCGCTCATCGTGGAGCAGATGGGGGCCGCGATCCTTGCGCTGCGGGACGAGGGGCTGGGCATCCTGCTGGCGGAGCAGAACATGCGTTTCGCCACCCGGGTCGCGACGCGGGCGGTGGTGCTCGAAAGCGGGCGGGTGGCGTGGTCGGGGAGCATGGCGGCGCTGCGGGCGGACACGGCGGCGTTTGCGCGCTACCTCGCGGTGTGACCCGCACGGGCCATGCCAGCGGCCGGCGCGTCACGCGCGGTCGCAGCGGGCCGGGCCTGCATGAACGGAACAAGAGCGCATGAGCCGGAACATGGCCAAGCCTCGACGCGCGGCCGTGCCGTCCGGCGACGCGGGACGTGTTCGAGGTGGTTTGCGCACTTAACACGTGATGGGAGGTTTCTGGGCGTCAGCGGCTGCTTGCCGCGCTACGCTGCGCCGCCGACCACGCTCCTTGGCGATGCCTTCTCCGCAAGGCTGGGCCATCCGCCAGGGCATCGTCGTCAACGGCGGCAGGGGCTTTCAGCAGGGTGGCGACGATGGAACAGAACACCGCGCCTGCACCGGCGCGCACGGCGCGCACGGTCATACTCGCGAGCCTGGGCGGCGGGTTGGAGGTGTACGACTTCACGGCCTACGGGATCTTCGCCGCCTACATAGGCGGCGCCTTCTTCCCGGCGGGCAACGAGGCGATGTCGCAGATCGGCACCTTCGCGGTGTTCGCGGGCGGCTACCTGATCCGCCCGCTCGGAGGCATCGTCTTCAGCCATTTCGGTGACCGGTTCGGGCGGCGCAGCGTGTTCCTGGCGACGTTGCTGGGCGTCTCGCTGGCGGCCATCGGCATGGCGCTGTGCCCGGCCTACGCCACCTGGGGCTTGTGGGGAACGGCCACGTTCGTGGGCTTGCGCCTGTTGCAGGGCTTCTGCCTGGGCGGCGAGCTGCCCGGGGCGATCACCTACCTGGCCGAGATCGCGCGACCGGGCCGGGCGGGGCTGGCGCGCGGGGTCCTGTTCGGCTGCGCGTCCCTGGGCGTCGTGGCGGCGAGCGCCGTCAGCGCCGGGCTGCACGCCGCGCTGCCGGCCACTGATATGGCGGGATACGGCTGGCGGATCGCCTTCGGCGCGGGCGGGGTCCTGGGCATCCTGAGCTACCTGCCGCGCCGCGTGCTGGCCGAGTCGCCGGTCTTCGCCGCCATCCGGGAACGGCAGGAGGTGGAGCGGGTCCCCTTGCTGCACGTGCTGCGCAACGACCTCGGGCGCGTCGCGACCGGCATCGGCACGACGGCCGCCATCGCCGGGCTCAACGGCATCCTGTTCGCCTACCTGCCGGCCTACCTGGTGCGCGTGGCGGGCTACCCGGCCCCCGTCGTCGCCACGGCCGTCACGATCGGCTTGGCCGTGAGCGTCCCCATGCTCGTCGCGGCCGGGGCGCTGAGCGACATCGTTTCGGCGCGCACGGTGTTCGGGATAGGCTCGGTGCTGCTGCTGCTGATAAGCTGGCCGTTCTTCCAGGCGGTCTCGGGCCACGGCACGGCACACCTGGCCTGGTGGCTTGCCGCGCTCAGCGTTCCGAACGGCCTGGTGGGCGGCTCCTTCGCGGGCATACTGGTGGCGCTGTTCCAGGCGCGCGTGCGGTTCAGCGGGATCGCCCTGGTTTACAACACGAGCGCCGCGCTGTTCAGCGGGCCGGCTCCCGCCGTGGCGGTCGGGCTGATCGCCGCGACCGGCAACACGGCCGCGCCGGCGCTGTACCTGATGGGGATCGCGGTGGCGGGA
>CAXTLC010000128.1:0-5971 GCA_964245075.1 uncultured Acetobacteraceae bacterium | reverse complement strand
GGCCACCTCGGCGTGGGTGGGCTGGAAGCCGTTGAGCATCAAGCGCAGCCGGCGCATCAGCCACTGCGCGCGGTCCACGTACAGCGCAAGCTCGTCCCCCTTCGACAGCCCAAGCCCCGGCTGCACGTGGACGCGCAGCACGTCGCAGTCATGGTCCCGGCCGTCCACGGTCACGCGTTCGGCGCCGGACGGCGCCATCGTCAGCGTCCGGTCCGCCGCCCAATCTCCGGCCAGCAGCATCGGTCCCAGCAGGAACAGGCCGTATCAGTCCGCGACCAGGGCTGCGGCGTCGCGCCGGTGCCGGTCGGGCGCCTCCTCGCCATTGAACCAGACCCGGACGGCGCCCTGTGCGCCGCCAGCCCCGGGCTCCCGCACGACCTGCTTCCCCCCTTTCGGCCCGGCCTGGGCCTGGGCCTGGGCCGTGATCCACTCCCGCAACAGAACCCGATCCTGTGCGCGTCCCCGGAACCCCGCGTCCATCAACTCGGGCTGGAGCCGGTCCACCACGCCATGGAATGTGCCGGCGTAGCCGACGCTGACGTCGTTGATGGCGGCCAGGGCCGGCGAGCCGTGCGCGCGGCCGCTTGCCTTCAGGAGCGCGCGTGCGCCGGGCGCCGTGGCCTGGTCCCCATCGGCGGCAACGGCGCGGCGCACCCTTGCAGCAAAGGCAGCGCCAGCGAGGCCAGCATCAGGGGGCGGAGGGCGTCAGGCTGTTGCCTGTCGCGTCTTGTCCAGGGTCTAGAGCCGGCTTGCGCGCTTGCCACGCACATGGGCTTTAGCCGTGCCAAGCCACGCAAGCCTGCTCAGGTTTTCGTCGCAGCGCAAACTACCAGAAACCTGCTTGGAACCTGTCGCGGCCGGCGACGGCACAGGCTGCGGCGCGGCAGCAGTTGCCCATCGGCGCATCCGGCCCACTGCCTGCCTTCCACGCAGCCACCGGTGCGGGGCAATAGACAGGCCGGGCAAACCTCGTGCAGTCTTTGAAGGTCAGCGCCGGCATCACCCGGCCGACCCAGCCCGGCGAGGTCCCCGTGCCCGAGACAATTCTCTGCGACGTGCTGGTCATCGGCAGCGGA
The DNA here is from genome assembly GCA_964245075.1 of uncultured Acetobacteraceae bacterium. GTDB lineage: Bacteria > Pseudomonadota > Alphaproteobacteria > Acetobacterales > Acetobacteraceae > LMUY01. Next base: position 4,895 of record CAXTLC010000128.1, on the reverse strand, counting down.
CCCGCCGGCAGCACCGCCGCCGCCCTGCTGGCCGAGGCCGGCCGCGACGTGGTGCTGCTCGAAAAGGAAGCTCATCCCCGCTTCCACATCGGCGAGAGCCTGCTGCCCCGCAACCTCGCGCTGTTCGAGCGTCTGGGCGTGCTGGAGGAGGTCCGTGCCATCGGCGTCCACAAGCCCGGCGCCGAGTTCGTGTCCGACGACACCGGGCAGTCCGTCGCCTTCCCGTTCCGCCACGCGCTGGACAACGCCTACCCCCACGCCTGGCAGGTACGCCGGGCCGAGCTGGACGCGCTGCTGTTCCGCAACGCCGCCCGCCGGGGCGCCCGCACGATGGAGCGCACCCGCGTCCGCGCCGTACACCTGGCCGCGCAGCCCGGCGAACGGGCGGTTGCCGAAGCCGACGGACCCGACGGACCCCTACGGTTCGAGCCGCGCTACGTTCTGGACGCCACCGGGCGCGACGCACTGCTGGCCGGCGCGATGCGGCTGAAGCAGGCCAACAAGCGCAACACCACCGCCGCCTTGTACGCCCACTTCCGCGGCATGGCCCGCCGCGGCGGGGAAACGGAAGGCTATATCACCATACACCTGGCCGATGACGGATGGTTCTGGACGATCCCGTTGCAAGACGGCGTTATCAGCGTCGGCTTCGTCGGCAACTCGTCCGCCTTCAAGGGCCGGCGCGGCACCCCGGCGGAGCTGTTCCACGACCGCATCCGCCGCAGCCCGACGCTCGCAGCCCGCATGGGCGGGGCCGAGGCGGTGTCCGAGGTGTTCAGCGCCGCAAACTACTCTTACCGCTCGCGGTGTGGTTTCGGCGCCGGGCACATGCTGGTCGGCGACGCCTACGGCTTCGTGGACCCGATGTTCTCGACCGGGGTGCTGATGGCGATGACTGGCGGGGAGCGGGGGGCGGCCGTCGCCCACGCCGCGCTGGATAATCCGGTGCTTGGGGAGGCGTTGGCCGCTGCAGCCTGCCGGGACCTGGGCCGGTCCATGGATCGGATCGGCTGGCTGATTTACCGGGTCAACGACCCCGTCCTGCGCGCCCTGTTCTTCGCGCCGCGCAACACGCTTCGGATGCGCGACGGCATCATCAACTTACTGGCGGGCAACCTTCACGGCGGAGTGCGGGCGGAATTGCCGGTGCTGGCGTTCAAGGGCGTTTACTACGCAGCCAAGCTGCTGCGGCGCGTGGGCATCGGGCCACGCGCCGCGGGCGGCCGGGTCGGGGGCGCGGAGCACATGGTGGCCGCAGAGTGACACGCGGGGCTGGACGCGCCCGCTGGGCCTCGTGCTCGGGGCGATGCTGTTGGCTGGGTATGGCACCAAGGTGCTGCCCTTGGCCTACTCGCCACAGGCCAACCCGGTCCGCGGCAGCGCCCAGGTTCGGGTCGGCGCCTCGGTGGACCAGCGCCGGGACAACGATCCCACCCGGTACGGCGCCATACGCGGCGGCGGCGGCGGCGAAGGCGTTCAGCGATGCGCTAGCCGCGCGGGGGATGCTCGTGCCGGGCAGCGGGCGCTACGAGGTCCGGCTTGCCATCCCCCGCTTTGAGGCCAGCCGCTACGTCCGGCTGGGGGCCCACGTGGATCTGTGCGCCTAAGTGGTGGAGGCCGCGTCGTTCAGGAAAGCCAGGCGCGGGCCAACAAGGTCAGCGGCAGCATCCTCGCTCTGGACAACGGTGTATTCGCCTCGCCGGTCGAGTTTTCCAACCTGATGGCGGCTGCGTTGAACGAGGCGGCGGACAAGATCGTGGACGACCCTGCGTTTCGCCGCGCCCTGGCGGACGGAGCGGGCGCGACGCTGGGATGACCAGTCCCTCGACCGCCGCCCCGGCGCCCGTCTTCCTAGGCCTGGCGCCGGCGACGCCCTGGGCAGCGCAAGCACTGGACCGGACCGCGCGCCGTTACCGCTCCTGCGGCCGGTTCACCCGGCACTATGTCGCGTCCAAGGTGCGCCGTGATCCTGTCCACCTGGCCATGCTGGCGATGGGCGCCGCGCGACCCTTCGGAACGGTCGCCGACGTCGGGTGCGGGCGTGGCCAGGTCGGGCTGGCGCTGCTGGAAGCCGGGGTGGCAGCGTCCGTCACCGGCCTGGACTGGGCCGGGCGCTCCCTTGACGACGCCCGCCGCGCAGGCGCGGGCCTGGCCTTTTCCGGGCGGGCGCAGAACCTGGCTGAGGACACAGCTGTCCCCGCCCGCGACACCGTGCTGCTGATAGACGTACTTTACCTACTCCGGCAGGACCAGGCCATGCGCCTGTTGGGCGCCGCGGCGGCAGCGGCGCGGAGCCAGGTCATTGTCCGCACGCTGGACCCAAACCGCGGAACGCGCAGCTGCGTCCACTTGGTCATGGAACGCCTGGGCCGCCCTGTTTGGCCCCACGCCGGGGCCGTCGTTGACCCCGCGCCTGTCCCAATGCAGGTAGCAGTGCTGGAGCGGGCGGGCTTCAACGTGACTTCACATCCGTGCTGGCAGGGAACGCCGTTCGCCAACGTCCTTCTGACCGCCCGGCGATCCGGCGCGTGATGCGGCTGCTGTCACGGCGCATGGGCGGCCGGCACCCTTGCCGGGCTGGCGGTGGCAGGGTCGGCCTTGGCCCAAGCGGCCGATGTTGCCCCGGCCGACCCTGCTTCGGCCGCGCCGTTCATTCAGCGCACTGGGCGCGAGCTTGGCGGCCTCATCGCCGGAACCCCAGCCCCCGCCGCGCGCCGCGCGCGACTGGCGTCGTTCCTGGAGAGCCCATCACAAACCGTGGGCAACCGGTGCGGTGACGGCTGGCGGGGATAGTACGCGAAACCACCGTTTGCTGAACAAGAGCGTTAAGCGCGGCCCGAGCTGCAATCAGCCCAGCAGTGCGGGTTTGAGCTCCTTCTCCGCCCACTGGCGAAAGCTGGTTCCTCCGATGATGGCGGACGAGCGCGGAGCCACGTTGTCCATACCTTCGTTCTTGGCGCGCAGCATGGCGATGTAGGCTTGAACGAACGCCTCATTCGCGCCGCGCTGGATCAGCTGCGCCGCGAGTTGGTCGAACGGAACCTGCTCATAGCGCACTTCGCGGCCGATCATCTCCGAGACGATGGCGGCGAGGTCGGCATAGGACAGCTCCTCCGGTCCGAGGACCGGCACGTCCTCCTGCCCTGACCAGGACCAATCGAGCAGCCGCGCCGCAGCCCTGCCACTGTCGCGGGCGGCGGTGTGCGGCAGCTTCTTGTCCGGGTCGATCGGTCCCGTCATGCGACCTTGCTTGATCGCGTCCACCTGGATGAGCGCGTTGTCCATGAACGCCGGCAGGGCGAGCCCCCGGATTGCGACACCGCTCGAGCGGAGCACGTCAACCCCACGGATCGAAGCGGTCGCCATGCCGGCCCGGTCCTGCCATGGGGTGTCGCGTCCCAGTGTCGTGACCGCGACCACGCGCGCGACGCCGTTACGGCGGATCGCTTCGGCACCAATCCGGGCGAGATCGGCCGTGCCCGCGTCGGGAGGGTTCGACCAATCGGGCGTGGCAAGCCAGAACAGGGCTTCCGCGCCCTCAAAGGCGCGGTCGACCACGCCTGCGTCGCCGTGAGAACCCTGGACCACCTCGACCCGATCGCGGACGGCCGGGGATAGCTTGGCCGGATCGCGCGCGATCACGCGCACAGTTTCGCCCACATCGAGCAGGTGCTGGACGACATGATGACCGATGTTGCCGATCGGCGTGGTGACGACGATCATGGGAACCTTTCACTGGCGTAGGCGAGGAGACAGACAGCGCGACCCGCACCATCTACACGCGATCGTCGCTCATTTCTTCGCGGCCGTCCGCGGGAGGATCATGGACCCACTCTCCGACGTGCTCGCGCTTCTGAAGCCGCAGAGCTACTTCACGGCCGGTCTGGACATGGGCGGCGCATGGGCGCTTCACTTCGAGAACCGGCCGGGCACGATCAAGTGCTACGCGGTGATCACCGGCGAGTGCTGGTTGCGCTTGGACGGCCTCGGGTATGCGGCCCGGCTATCAGCAGGCGACTGTTTCGTGTCGCCGAGCGGCAGCTCGTTCACTCTCACCAGCGGCCCCGCGCTTACCCCCGTCGCAGCGGGTGATCTGCTAGGGCGCGCCCGGTCCGGTGACGTGGTGGTGCAGGGCGGCGGGGGCGACGCCCTGTTCGTCGGCACCCGCTTCGACGTGGACGGACGTAAGGCAAAGGTTCTGCTCGGGGCACTTCCGCCTGTGGTCCACATCCGCGCGGCAGAGGATCAAGCGGCGCTGCGCTGGTCCATCGAGCGCATGAGGGCCGAAATGCGCGAGGGCAGACCCGGCGCTTCGCTCGCCGCGCATCACCTCGCCCATTTCATGTTGCTCCAGGCGTTCCGGCTGCATCTGTCCCGGCAAACAGGTGATGAGGTCGGTTGGTTCTATGCGTTAGTCGACCCGCAGCTCAGCACGGCGATCGACGCCATGCACGCCGACCCAGCCCATCGCTGGACGCTGGACGCGCTCGCAAAACACGCCGGCATGTCGCGGTCCACCTTCGCCCAACGATTCAGGAAGCGGGTCGGCGAGACGCCGATCGCCTATCTCACCCGCTGGCGCATGATGCTTGCGACCGAGCGGCTGGCGGGGGGTCGCAACTCCATAGCGCAGACCGCCCGCGCATTGGGATACGAATCCGAAAACGCCTTCAACACCGCGTTCAAGCGGGTGATGGGCCGTTCGCCGCGACGCTATGCCAGGGCAGAGACTGACTTGGTGCGACGCGAACCGACCGTTTTCTAGAGCATCATCCGACCGCCTGCGATCAGGCGTCGGATAAAGATACTCGTGAAAACAACAAGGCAGAGCTTTCTTCCAATCCACTTCGATCGGAAGAAAGCTCTAGGGCTTGTCGAGGCGTTGGTCAGGCCAT
>CAXTLC010000127.1:0-6301 GCA_964245075.1 uncultured Acetobacteraceae bacterium | reverse complement strand
TCTAAGGCAGGATGGCCTCGCCCGGCCCGGCGAGCTGCAATCCCGCCGCGCCCGACCCGGCGTCGCCCCAGGTGACCTGCCCGACCGTGCCGCACGCGTCGCAGGCCGGATGCCACTCGGCGTGCGCCGTGCCGCAATGGCCGCACCGCCATTGCGGGTCCGGCTTGCTCCCGGCGGCACGGCGGAACGCTTCGGTGGCGGCTTCCGTGTCGCCCTCGCGCTCGGCGACCGCGGCCAGCAGGCGCCACAACCGCCCCTCGTCCAGGCCGGCCGCCTGCGCCGCCTCCGCTTCACGCCGGGCCTGCGGCAGGTTGCCCTTCTCCAGTTCGGCCTGCGCCCGCAGGAAGTAGCTTTCCGGATGGGCGGGGGCGGCGTTGGCCAGCCCGCCCACCCGCCAGGCGCGCACGGTCGGGTCCGCGCTGCCGGCCAGCGCCGCTTCCGCCAGCGACGGGTGCGGCTTCTTGCCCCAACTGATCCGCAGCACCTCTTGCGCCCGCTTCTCCCGGCCCCCTTCCCGCAGGCGGCGCGCGTAGGCCAGGGCGGCGGGGGTGAAGGACGGGTCCGCTTCCCAGGCCTGCTTGGCCAGGCGGCGTGCTTCGGCCGTGTCGGTCGCCGCGTCGGACGCGGCGGTGGCCAGGGCGGCCCGCTGGTCGCCGGGGCCGGACAACGAGAACGCTTGCTTCCAATCGCCGTCCCGGCTGGCCAGGCGGGCTCGCTCGGCCCGCAGCCATGGCGCGTCGGGCGCCACTTCCTGCGCGCGCTGCGACAAGGCGCGGGCTGCTTCCCAGTCCCCCCGGGCGACGGCGCCTTGCATCAGGCCGCGCAGGCCCAGGAAGGCGGCGTCCTTGCGGCCGGCCAGCAGGTTGAACGCGGTGTCCGCTTCTTCCGGCCGGCCAGCCTGCCGGCCTGCATAGGCCGCGAGCAGCAAGGTTTGCGGCGTGTCGCCCAGCAGCGCCCGGCCGCGGCCCGCCTCCCTCAGCGCAGTCGCCGAATCGCCTCCCGCCAGGGCCAGCAAGGTGCGGGTGACCGCTTGGTCGCCGCTCGCCCGGGCACGGGCGCCGCGCAAGCGCCGGGTCCGGGACGGCAGGCGGATGATCAGCGCGAGGAGGCGAACCAGGAGGTAGAGCACCAGGAACGTCACGATGGCCGCCAGCACCGCCCAGGCGGTCGGCAGGCTGGCCGAGAAGCCGCCTACGGTCGCGCTCACCGTGCCCGGCAGGGCAGCCAGCCACCACGCGAACGCGATGACGGCCGCGGTGACGATCAGGAAGGCAATGACCCGCCCCATCAGCCGTGCGCCGCGGTCAGCAGGGCGGACCGCGCGTCCAGCAAGGATTGCGCCTGCGCACGCCACGGCCCCATCGCCGCCGCGGCCGGGCCGTTCAGCCCGTCCAGCGCCGACACGGCGCCAGCCAGGTCCCCGGCATCGAGCTGGTGCCGGGCATGCTCCAGCACGCCCGTCACCACGTCGCCCACGATCACCCGGTCACCCTGCCGCACCGTCAGCCCCGATTGCGCCCGGTCCCACATGCGGGTGAGCAGCGGGGTGCTTTCCTTGGCGGGTTGGTTGGCTTCCTCCGCGGACTGCGCCGCGGCGTCGAACGACAAGCGCAGCGCGGCCTCGGTCGGCGGCGGCTTGCCCGCGAACTGCGCCAGGGCAGGGGGGGCGCCGGGGATCTCGCCGAGCGGACGCCCGGCCTGCAACGCCACCGCCGCCGCTTGCAACTGGGCGCCGCGCGCCTGGCGGCCGGCCACGGTGGCGAGGTCGCTGTTGGCCTTCTGCGCCTGCGCGGCGACCTGGCTCCCAGCGGTCACGGCGGCGGCGATCCTGCCGTCCAGCGCGCCGACCTGGTCGCCGAGCTTGGCCATGTCGGCCTGCTCCTGATCCCGCAGCTTGGCCGCGTCCGCCTGCTCCTGCGTGCGCAGCGCCGTGACGTCGCCGCTTTCCTGCGTGCTGAGCTTGGCCGTGTCCGCCTGCTGCTGCGCGCGCGCCGCGTCGCCGAGCTTGGCCAAGCCAGCCTGGAACTGGTCGCCGAGCTTGGCCGTGTCCGCCTGTTCCTGCGTGCCGAGCTGGTCCTGCCGGGCGGCGATCCCGTCGATCCGGCCGGACAACTGCGCCAACTGCTTCTGGCCGGCCGCATCCAACTGCGTTTCCGGCGGCGGCTTCTGTTCCAGCGCGGTCAGCCGCTGGTCGAGCGGGGCAAGGTCCGGCGGCTGCCGGGCTTCCAGCGCCGCGAGCCGCTGCTGCAACGGGCGCAGGTCCGGCGGCGGGGGCGGGACGGGGCGGGCCGCCAGCGTGCTGACCTGGCTATCCAGCGAATCGATCCGGGCCTGCATCTGGGCGACCTGGCTGCTGGCCGCAGCGCCCTGGCGCCAAAGCAGGACGCCGCCGATCACCACGAGGAGCGCCAGCACCGCGACCGCGGCCAGCAGCGGCGAACGGTTCGGGGCCGCCGCCGGGTCGCGCAGCTGCGTGTCGCGTGGGGGCATGTCGCGGGGGGGCGGAACGGTGTCGCTGCCAAGCGCGTGCGTCTCGTCGGTCATAGCAGAGCCAGAACCCCATCCTGAGTTGGCCGCATGGCGACACGAAGCGCGCGCCACGGCAAGTGTTGCAGCGCTGCCGCGGCGGCCGCGCCGATGGCCACCGCGTCCGTGTCGCACAGCCGGGGGTGCAGGGCGTGCGGCAGCAGCCGTGCGAAGGCCCGCGCCGTTTGCGCGGAGAAGAACAGCGCGGCGTGCAGCCCGTCGCCGACCGCGCGCGCGGCCGCCTCGGGAAACCGCCGCGGCGCCGCGGCCGCGTACACGGCGCGGCGGTGCACGCGGAACCCGGCCCGGCGCAGCGCGCGCGCCAGCCCCGTGCCCTGGCCGCGCCCGGATGCGAGCAGCAACGGACCGTCCGCCGGGGACAGCGTCCGGATGGCAAGGGCCGCCAGCCCGTCCGCATCCCCGTCCCCGCTTTGCACCGTGTTGAACCCGGCCGCACGGGCGCGCGCCGCCGTGGCGTTCCCCACCGCCAGCAGCGGCACGGCATGGAACGGGGGCGGCAGCGCCACGGCGTTGCCGCTCGCCGCCACCACCGCCTGCACCGTGGCGGCGCCGGGCAGGGGGACGCGGCAGGGGCGCACGCGCAGGAACGGCGTCACCACCGGTTGGAACCCGAGCTGCCGGAGGCGGGCGGCGGTTTGCGCGCCGCCGGGTTCCGGCCGGGTCACCAGCACGGTGGGGCCGTTCACTCGAACAGGTCCGCCGGGCTGTCCGCCCGCAGGCTGCGGCCCAGCTCGGCGCCGAACCGCTCGGCATCGGCGGGCGCGCCGTGCACGCTGCGCTTCAGCAGGAAGGAGCCGTCCGCCCGCGCCACCAGCCCGGTCAGGTGCAGCCGCCCATCCGGCAGGAACCGGGCGTAGCCGCCGATGGGCGTGCGGCAGGACCCGTCCAGCAGCGCCAGCAGCGCCCGCTCGGCGGTGGACACCGCGCGGGCCTGCGGGTCCTCGATGCCGCCCAGCAGCTCGCGCAGGTCCGTGTCGTCTTCCCGCACCGTGACGCCCACGATGCCCTGCCCGGCGGACGGCACCATCGCGTCCGGGTCCAGCGGGAGGATGCCGAGCCCGGGATGCGGCCTGTCCAGGATGCCCAGCCGGCGCAGCCCGGCCATCGCCAGGAAGGAAGCGTCCGCCGCGCCGGCCATCAGCTTGTCGATCCGGCCCTGCACGTTGCCCCGCAGCAGCACCGTCCGCAGGTCCGGCCGCGCGTGCAGCAGTTGCGCCTGCCGCCGGACGGAGTTGGTGCCGATCACGGCGCCGGCCGGCAGTGCGGCGAACGGGTCCGTCGGGTCCGGCTCGTCGCACCGGGGGCCGAGCATCAGCGCGTCCCGCGCGTCCTCCCGCCGCAGGGTGCAGGCGAGCACGATGCCGGGGGGCATGGCCGTTTCCAGGTCCTTCAGGCTGTGCACCGCGAAATCCACCCGGCGATCCGCCAGCGCCTCGTGGATCTCTTTCGCGAACAGCCCCTTGCCGCCGATCTCCGCCAGGGAACGGTCCTGCACCCGGTCCCCCGTGGTGCGGATCACGTGCTCCTGGAACACGTCCAGCCCGCGCAGCACCGGGCAGAAGCCTTGCAGCCGCTGGAGAAAGAACCGGGTCTGCACCAGGGCCAGGGGCGAGCCCCGTGTGCCGACCCGCAAGGGAAGGGTTCGCTGGTGCCGCGGCACCCGTGGGATGACCACCACGCCGGCTGGAGTGTTCACGTCAGGCATGTCGGTGTCCTATTACCCTCCGGATGCAATGGAAAGCCCGCTGATGAGACCCGCGCCGGGGCCAATCCTGGGAATCGAGACGTCTTGCGACGAGACGGCCGCCGCCGTTCTGGCGCCGGATGGCCGCGTGCTGGCCGAAGCGGTGCTGAGCCAGGAGGAGCACGCCCGCTTCGGCGGGGTTGTTCCCGAAGTGGCCGCCCGCGCCCATCTGCAACACCTGCCACGCCTGGTCCGCGATGTGATGGCGCGCGCCGGGGTGGCAATGGCGGAGCTGGGCGGGGTGGCCGCCAGCACTGGGCCGGGCCTGATCGGCGGCTTGATCGTGGGCAGCGGCCTGGGCAAGGGCATCGCCCTCGGCGCCGGGCTGCCGTTCGTGGCCGTCAACCACCTGGAAGCGCACGCCTTGACCGCGCGGCTGACGCACGGGCTGGCGTTCCCCTACCTGCTGCTGCTGGTCAGCGGCGGGCACTGCCAATGCGTGGCGGTGGACGGCGTGGGCCGCTACCGGCGGCTCGGCGGCACGATCGACGACGCCGTGGGGGAAGCGTTCGACAAGGTCGGCAAGCTGCTCGGCCTGCCCTGGCCCGGCGGCCCGCACGTCGAGCGGCTGGCGGCCGAGGGCAACCCGGCGCGCTGGGCGTTCCCGCGGCCGTTGCTGCGGCGGCCCGGCTGCGACTTCTCCTTCTCCGGCCTGAAAACGGCGGTGGCGAAGGCCGTGGCCGCGTTCCCGGCGGGCGCGCTGCCCCGGGCGGACGCGGCGGACGTCGCGGCCGGGTTCCAGGCGGCGGTGGCCGACGTGATGGCCGACCGCGCCACCCACGCCCTCCGGGCAATGGCCGCCCACGCCCTCCGGGCGATGCCAGAAAGGGAGGCAATGCCGGAAGCGGGGGCGCTGGTGGTCGCGGGCGGCGTGGCGGCCAACGGCGGCGTGCGGGCCGCGCTGGCGAGGGTGGCGGAGCGGCACGGGCTGCCCCTGGTCGCGCCGCCGCTGCGTTTGTGCGGGGACAACGCGGTCATGGTGGCCTGGGCCGGGGTCGAGCGGCTGCGCCTGGGCTTGTCCGACCCGCTCGGCACGGCGCCCCGGCCGCGCTGGCCGCTCGAGGAGATGCGGGGCGCTTGAACTACCGCCACGCCTTCCACGCCGGCAACTTCGCCGACTGCACCAAGCACGCGCTGCTGCTCTGGCTCCTGCGCGCGCTGGCCCGCAAGCCCGCGCCGTTCGCCGTGCTGGACACCCATGCCGGCGCCGGCCGCTACGACCTTTCAGCCGAGGCCGAGCGCACCGGCGAATGGCGCGCCGGCATCGCCCGCCTGCTGCACGACCCGCCGCCGCCGCTGGCCGACTACGTGGCCCTAGTCGAGGCGGAGGGCCTGTACCCAGGTTCCCCCGCAGTCGCCCGCGCCACCCTGCGCCCCGCCGACCGGCTGCTGTGCTGCGAGCTGCACGGGGAAGACGCCGCGGCCCTGCGCCGCTGCTTCGCCGGGGACGCGCAGGTGGCGGTGCACGCGCGGGATGGCTGGGACGCCCTGCGGGCGCTGCTGCCGCCGTCCGGCATCAAGCGCGGCCTGGTGCTGATCGACCCGCCCTTCGAAGCGCCCGGCGAGCACGCCCGGGTTGCCGCCGCCCTGGCCACCGTCGCCGCCCGCTTCCCCACCGGCGTGGCCGCCGCCTGGTACCCGATCAAGCACCGCGCGCCGGTCCGCGCGCTGCACGAGGCGGTGGGAGGCGTGCGCAACGTGGTCGCCGCCGAGCTCTGGCTGCGCGAGCCGACCGACCCCGCCCGGCTGAACGGCAACGGCCTGCTGGTCCGCAACCCGCCCTTCCGCTGGGCCGAGGAATGGCCGCCCCTGCTCGCCGCGCTCCTGGAACGGCTCGGCGGGGGCGAGCCGGGCGAGGGCTGGGTAGCCAAGCGGGTGACCGATGAGTGAAGCGCCTGCCCGCATCCTCGTCGTCGGCGCCGGGGCTTGGGGAACCGCGCTGGCCATCCACTGCGCCCGCGCCGGTCACCGCGTAACGCTCTGGGCCCGCGACCCGGCGCCCATCGCCGC
>CAXTLC010000126.1:0-6353 GCA_964245075.1 uncultured Acetobacteraceae bacterium | reverse complement strand
CGACCACCAGGCGGTGGGCGAGCTGGTGAAGGTGGCCGGCGACCAGGGCCGGCTCGGCGGGTTGTTGAAACTGTGGCTGGTCGATCAACCCGGCCGCGGCGTGCCGGAGATCGAGGTGCGCCGATTGCTCGACCGGCTCGGCGACCTGCAAGGCACGCTGGCCGAGATCGTCGGCCGGGTATGATCGCCAAGCGCATCCTGACGCCCAAGGGCGGTTCCGGTTACCAGCGCCTGTCCGGCTACGTGCTGAACGTGCGCCCCGAGCACCGGCAGGCGACGGACCCGGCGAGCTGGACACGGCTCGGCGCCTACATCCTGGACACGTCCCACGCCGGCGAGAAGGTGGCATGGGCGCGGGCCACCAATTGCGGCAGCGATGACCCGGGATGGGCGGTGAGGGACATCCTCGCCACCCAGGCGCGGAACACCCGGTCCAAGTCGGACAAGAGCTATCACTTGGTGGTCAGCTTTCCGGAAGGCGAGCGTCCCAGCCGGCAACAGATCGAGGACATCGAGGACCGGCTGTGTGACGCGCTCGGGTTCGGCGAGCACCAGCGGGTGTCTGCCGTGCATCAGAACACGGACAACTGGCATCTGCATGTGGCGGTCAACAAGGTGCATCCCGCCACCTTGCGCAACGTGACCCCGATCCGGGACCACTTTCGCCTGCAAGCCGCGTGCGCCGAGCTGGAGATCAAGCACGGCCTAACCCCTGAGCCACACACGCTGGACTCTGGGCAGAGCCGCGAGAACAGGGCCCGGGGCAGGGCGGCCGACTTCGAGGCGCGCCATGGCGGGCAATCCTTCCTGGCATGGACCCAGGAACACGCTGGCCCGGCCTTGATGGCGGCCAGGGATGGCGGGATGGGGTGGCAGGCGGTTCACCAGGCGGCAGCCGCCCTCGACCTCGACGTGAAGCTGCGCGGGGCCGGGTTGGTGGTCGGCCACAAGAGCGACAGTCGGTTGCACGCCAAGGCGTCGGACGTGGGCCGGGGCCTGTCGCTGAAAAGCATGACAGACAAGCTCGGCCCGTTCGAGCCGGCCGGGCAGCAAGCCCAGCAGGAAAAGCCCCAGGCCCGCTACGAGCGACCGGCGCCCAGCGGGGACCTGTACGAGGCTTTCAAGCGCGAGCGGGATGCCGCGCTGCGGGCGCGGGAGGCCGCCGCGGCCAAGCTGACCGCCCAGCATCGCGCCTATGCCCGCGAGCTGGCAACCTGGTATCGCGAGCGCGTGCGCCAGGAGCGCGGCCAGGAGCTCAGGGGGGCCATGCGGCGCGAGAGCTTCCAGCACATCGCCGCCGAGCGCGAGAAGGACCGGCTCGCCCGGATGGAGCGGGAGCGGGACGAGCGCCACCAGATCCGCGACGGTCACCCGGTGCCGAGCTGGCAAGGCTGGCTGGAAGTCCAGGCCGCCCAGGGCAACGAGGCCGCCCTGGCATTGCTGCGATCCAGGCAGCGCCGCACCCAGCGGCTCGAAGCCGAGATACTGACCGCCGAGAACGCCGAGGCGGCCCGGCACATCGTCCACCAGCACATGAAGCCGGCGGTCCGCCGCGATGGCCGGGTGATCTACCGGGTGGATGACGGCGGCGTGGTTTCGGACGAGGCCGCCCAGGTGCGCGTGCCGCAGTCCACGGCGGCGGCGGCCTTGCTCGCCCTGTCACTGGCGGCCGATCGGTTCGGCGCGCGGCCGTTGGTGGTCAAGGGCACGGACGCGTTCCGCAGCCAGGTTGCCCGCGTCGCCGGCATCGAGGGCACGGCGGTGACGTTTGCCGATCCCGTCCTGGAAAGACAGCGGACCGAGATGAAGAGGCTTGATCGGAGCAAGGAACGAGGCGATACCATATACGAAAGAAATTATATCGACAAAGACGGGGACCGCGGCCGGTGAGCGATGCGACGAACACGGCGGCCGGCTTGAAGCCGATCCTGCTGACCACCACCGGCCTCATCGCTGGGATTGCCATCGCCAGTGCTGCGGCAACCCAGTTCGTGGCTTACCGGGTCGGCTACCACCCGGCGATCGGCGCACCATGGATCGGCCATCTCTATGCCCCGTGGAACTGGATCGAGTGGCAGCAGGCCGCATGGGCGCAGAATGCTCGGCGCACCTTTCAGGTCATGGACGCTGGCCTGTTCGGCGCCGCCACGGTCGCGGTGTTCGGCGGCTTGGCCTACGCGGCTTCGGCCCGGCGCCGACCGCAAAGGCACGAAGGGGTGCATGGCACAGCCCGTTTCCAAACCGAAGCCGACATCAGGAAAAGCGGCCTGCTCCCGCGCAAGCCGGGGGAGGCGCATGGCGGCGTCTACGTGGGCGGCTGGACCGACGAGAAGGGCCGCACGCATTACCTGCGCCACGACGGCCCCGAGCACTGCATCGTCATCGCGCCGACCCGCAGCGGCAAGGGCGTCGGCAACGTCAACACCACCTTGCTGTCCTGGCCGGCGAGCTGCGCCGTGTACGACGAGAAGGGTGAGCTTTGGGAGCTGACCGCGGGGTGGCGCGCGAGGCACGCGAACAACACCGTCATCCGCCTGGAGTTCGGCGCCGTTGAAGGGAGCGCCGGGTTCAACTTCCTGGAGGAAGTCCGGCTCGGAACACCCTACGAGGTGGCCGACGCGCAGAACATCGCCCAGATGCTGTGCGACCCGATCGGCAAGGGTCTGGAAGACCACTGGCAGAAGACCAGCTTCGCGCTCCTGACGGGGCTGATCCTGCACGTGCTCTACGCGCACATGGCGGAAGGCACCATGGCCAGCCTGGCAGACGTGGCGCACGCCCTGTCCGACCCGGCGCGGCCGGCGGACCAGTTGTGGCAGGAGATGGTGGAGAACCAGCACTGCGGCGACGATCCGCACCCGACCGTCGCCGCGGCCGGACGGGACATGATCGACCGCGAGGCACGCGAGCGCGGCAGCGTGTTGAGCAGCGCCAAGACCTACCTGACGCTGTTCGGAGATCCGCTGATCGCGGGGAACACCCGGCGCAGCGACTTCCGCATGGTGGACCTGATGGACCACGAGCGGCCGGTGTCGCTCTACATCGTCACCCGCGGCAGTGACAAGGAACGGCTGCGGCCCTTGGTGCGGCTGCTGTTCACCATGATGACGCGGACCCTGATGGGCGTGCCGCTCAGGTTCGAGGGCGGCCAGTCGGTCATGCCGCACCGCCACCGCTTGCTGATGATGCTGGACGAGTTCCCGTCGCTCGGCCGCATGCACGTCATCGAGGACGCGCTGCCCAAGTGCGCGGGCTACGGCATCAAGTGCTTCCTGGCCGCCCAGGACCGCGAGCAGATGTTCGCCGCCTACGGCCAGCACCAGACCATCACCGGCAACTGCCACATCCGCATTATTTACGCCCCCAACGAGCGCGAAACCGCGCGCTGGGTGTCCGACATGATCGGCACCACGACCATCGTGAAGCAGGACATCACCGAAAGCGGTCACCGCATGGGCGCGCTCAGCCAGGTGAGCCGCTCCTTCCACGAGGTCAGCCGCCCGCTGATGACCCCGGACGAGATTTCCACGCTGAAGAAGCCGCACAAGGAACGGGGCAGCGACGGCAAGGACGTCATCACCGAAGCCGGCGAGATGGTGGTGTTCGTGGCGGGCGAGAACCCGATCAAGGGCACGCAGGTGCTGTACTTCCTGGACCCGCTGTTCCGGCAGCGCGCCGCGATTCCGGCGCCTGCCACGGGTACGACCTTGCAGGCGAAGACGGTCATGCCGGAGTTCCAGGCATGAGAGTACACCGCCGCCGCATGTGGACCGCCTGCGGGTCGATCGGCACCTTGCTGATCGCGACGCTGGCGACGGCGAACGTTGCCGGCGTGCGGGTCAACACCACCGCCTCCATGCCGCGCGGGGTCTGGCGCGTGACGAGCAGCGATGCGCCGCTCCGCCGCGGCGAGATCGTCACCGTGTGCCCGCCCAACACGCAGCCGGTCCGGCAAGGCGCGCAACGCGGCTACATCCCCGCTGGCAGTTGCCCGGGCGGCTACGAGCCACTGGTGAAACCGATTGCCGCCACGGCCGGCGATGTCGTGGCGGTGTCCGCCCAAGGCGTGATGGTGAACGGGCAGCCGGTGCAGGGCACGGCGCAGCTTGCCCAGGACAGCGCCGGGCGACCTCTCAGGCCGTTCCCAGCGGGCGCCTACCCGGTCGCGGCTGGCGAGGTTTGGCTGCTGTCCGGGCATGATCCCCGCAGCTTCGACAGCCGTTATTTCGGCCCGGTGCCGGCGGCGAACGTGCGGGGCGAGGCCCGGCCGGTTTGGGTGATGCGATAATCCCCGCCGCGCTCCTGGCTTGCGCCGTCAACGTGGCGCCGGTCACCTTGGAAGCGATCATCAGGGTGGAAAGCGGCGGCAATCCACTCGCCCTCAATGTGAACCGCCTGCCAGGTCCGCAGCCGCGGCCGGCGACGTTGGGCGAGGCCGTCAGCTTGGCGCAGCGCTACATCGCCCAGGGCTACAGCGTCGATCTCGGCCTGATGCAGGTGAACAGCCGCAACCTCGCCGCGCTCGGCGACACCATCGAGCAGGTGCTGGACCCGTGCGCCAACGTGCGAGCCGGTGCCACGATCCTGACCGCGAACTATGCTGAGGCGGTGCGCGGCCGACGCGAAGGGCAGGGCGCGTTGCAGGCCGCGCTCAGCGCCTACAACACCGGCAGCTTCTACCGGGGGTTCGCGAACGGTTACGTGGCGAAATACTACGGCCGGGACGGCGTGCCCGCCTTGGTCGGTGGAGTGCAGCAGGCGACCGCGACGGCCGCGGTGGTGAAGCGTGCCGCGCCACCGCCACCCGCCAATCCCTTCACCGCAGACACGCAGGTCTATGTCCGGGAGGCTTCCGATGTTCACGTCGATTGACGGTCCGCGCGATGCGACGGCCAACGCCGTGCTGTCCGACAGTCTGGCAGACCTGATGGTGCCGGGAGTGGTGGTGGAGGTCGATGCCGGCGAGGCGGAAAGCCTTGGAGCGTTCGAGGAAACCGCGCTGACCGAGGCCGAAGCGTGGGACGCCAACGCCGATCTCAGCGACCCGCAGGATGCAACCCCATGAGCAGCAGAAGGGTGCTGCCGACAGCTCCGGGCCTGACCGTCGTTGCCGGGTGGGACAACCCCTTGATGACGTTCTTCGCGGAGGTGACCGACGCGAAACGCGGTTTGTTGTGGCTGGGCAGCTCCTACCGCGAGATCAGCACGCCCCAGGATCTGGCCGCCGGGTTGGCCCGCTACGTGAGCCTCACCTCGGAGCACATCGCGCAACTCCAGGCGGACCGGCTGGCAGACATCGACAGGGGACCGAGCCCGTTGCAGCGCATGGGAAGGAGGCTTTCCCATGGCTGACGATTACGTTGATCAGGTTGCCGGCGCGATCATCAAGCAGCTCAAGGAAGGCACCGCCCCCTGGCAGAAGCCGTGGGACGCCGGCGAGCGCTTCATGCCCTACAACCCGACCACCGGGAACGAGTACCGCGGCATGAACGCGGTGTGGCTGATGAGCCAGGCGGAAACCAAGGGCTTCACCGACGTCCGGTGGATGACCTACCGGCAGTCGCAGGAGCAGGACGCCCAGGTCCGCAAGGGCGAGAAGGGCACGCCGATCCAGTTCTGGAAGTGGCAGGGCCTGGAGCCGGTGAAGGACGATGCCGGCAAGCCGGTGCTCGACCAGGAGGGCCAGCCCGTGCGCCAGATGGTGCGCTACGAGCGGCCCCGGGTGATGGGCGCCGTGGTGTTCAACGCCGACCAGATCGACGGCCTCGCGCCGGCCCCGGCGCGGCCGGTGCGTCCCGAGTGGGAGCGCCACGCCCAGGCCGAGTCGATCCTGACCAATTCCGGGGTGCCGGTCCACCATGCCCCCGGCGACCGGGCGTTCTACCGGCTGGTTGAGGACGCGATCACCCTGCCCGAGCGCAGCCAGTTCGCGACCGGCGACCGCTACTACGCGACGGCGCTGCACGAGCTGGGGCACGCCACAGGTCACCCGTCCCGCCTGGCGCGGGACATGGCGCACCCGTTCGGCTCGGAAGGCTACGCCCGCGAGGAACTCCGCGCCGAGATCGGGTCGCTGATGCTGGGCGAGCAGCTCGGCATCGGCCACGACCCGGGCCAGCACGTCGCCTATGTAGCGAGTTGGATCAAGGCGCTTGAGCAGGACCCGCGCGAGGTATTCCGCGCCGCGGCCGACGCCGAGAAGATCACCAAGTTCGTCCGCTCCTTCGAGCTGGTGCGGGAGCAGGCCGCGGAAGGGGCGCAGGACGCGCCGGCGGTCACCAGCGAACAGGAGCAAGCCATGCCGACGCCTGCCGGTCCTGCGGCTGCCGTGCCGCCTCCCGTGATGATCCGCG
>CAXTLC010000125.1:0-6457 GCA_964245075.1 uncultured Acetobacteraceae bacterium | reverse complement strand
GGTCAAGGTCAAGACCGACGATCCCATGACGGCGGAACCGGTCTTCCAGCAGCCGCTTGACAGCTTCATGGCTTACGAATCGCGCGTCGCGCACGAAACGGGCGAGATTAACCGAGGCGCTGTCGGCGTTGCACCTGCGGGAGACATTTGATGGCGCGCTCGAAAAACGATGGAAGGCCAGAACAGGCTGCATTTGAGTTCGATGCAGCCGTGCAGGCGCCAAGAGCCGCCATTCGCGCCGAAGCCGCAAACCGTGACACCGCCGCTCCGAAAGTGGTTTCTGCCTCGGTGGTGATGCTTGCTGACCGTCGGCGCTCCCGCCATCTGGAGGTGGTTCGCAAGCTCCTAGCCGAAACCGGCGTGTTCAGGGCGGACTAATACCAAGACTCATTGATCTCAACTCCTGGCCCAATTGCGTAGTCCGATTGACATGACACGCCATGGCTGATTGGCGAGTTTGTTCCACGCGTCGCAGCGGTGGTCGACGATAGCGTCGTAGGAGCGGAACACTCGGTTGGACAACCAGTTGTCGCGCACGAATTGCCAGACGTTTTCCACCGGGTTGAGTTCGGGGCACTTGGCCGGCAGCGGGACGATGGTGATGTTGGGTGGCACGGCCAGGCGCTCGGAGAGGTGCCACCCGGCTTGGTCAACGGGCAGCGCGCAGTGCTTGCCCGGGGTGACGCGGGCGGATATCTCAGCCAGGTGCAGGTTCATTGCCTCGGTATTGCACCAGGGCAGGGCCAGTCTTGCGGCCTCACCCGTCTCGGGGCACATTGCACCGAAGATGTGGGTGGACGCGGTGCGCTGGTCCTGTGGGGCGGAGGGCCGCGTGCCTCGCTTCGCCCAACGCCGGATGATCTTGTTCTTCTGTCCGACGCTGGTTTCGTCGCCGAACCAGACCTCTACGCCGCTCCGGCCGACACCCTGCGCGATCGCCTCCAGGCACGCAGGGAGACTTTCTTAAAAGCCTCAACCGTACCAGCCACCTGCGCATGGTGGCGCGGCCGGGCCGACAATTCGCGGTAGCCGAGCGCCCGCAACTCGCGCGCCAGCGTCTGCTTGGACACCGTCAGTTCAAACCCGTCGCGTAGCCATTGGCCGTGTAGCCATTGGCATAGATCAATCACCCGCCATCGTACCACGCCGTGCACCGCAGGGACCAGCCCATCCTCCACCGCACGCACCAGCGCCGCACGATGACGATCATCCAGCAGCGAACGCGGGCCAGGAGCCTTGCCGCCGACCAGGCCATCCGGACCAAGCTCGTTCAGTTTCACAACCCAGTCCCGCACAACCTGAAGCGTCACGCTCCCAATCGTCGCCGCCTCCGTCCGTGTCGCCCCGTCGTAGATGACGGCCAGCGCCAGCAGACGCCGGGTCTGGCCCGCATCAAGGCTCCGTCGCGCAACAGCGCGCAGCAAGGCCGCATCATAAAACCTTGGTATAAGCGGGCTGCGCCTGGCTCGCGAGCGGCGCTACCGGTACCGCCAAGCCCATCATCAGGGCGAATGCCTTCACGAACCATCCTCATGTTGGATGCGTCGGGAAGCTACATCATGTCTGAAAAACAAGGGCCACTTTCCACCCCGAGCACGCATTCCGTTACCCAGGCGGCCGTGAGCGGACTGTCAGCTTTGAAGAGGTAACTTGAAACAAGCGGACATTGGCCGGCAACGCCGTGGCGGGTTGGTGCCGGCATACCGCAAGCCTCATGAACCCTCGGCTAAAGCTTCCAAGCCGCCGGTAAAGGCTGCAACTCAGCCGGCAAGGAACCTTTCCAGCGTCATCGGGTTCCCCGCGACCGCCGGTTGCTCGACAACGGTTCCCACGAAGGGTGTCGCTTCCCGGAACCACTTGCTTTGCGCCGGCAGTCCCCAGGGATACGACACGTTCGGATCGGCTGGATCCCAGCGAACTGGCTCGTTTTCGATGTCCATGACCTGGTAGTGCGTGTTGAAGATCTCGACGCGGTGACCATCGGGGTCGCGGAAATAGACGAACATCGCGTGTCCCGGGCCATGTCGCCCCGGTCCGCGCTCCACCGTGTGGCCGAACCCGAGCGCACCTGCGATATCGCACGCCTTCAGGAGATGCTGGCCTTCCTGCGAGAAGAACGCGAAATGGTGCAGGCGTGGGCCGGGACTGTTGAAGAAGACGATGTCGTGCGGGTTGCCCTTGCGTTGCAGGAACACGCCACGGAACTCGTCCGTGGCGGGCGGCGCGATGAACTCGGAAAGCCGGAACCCCATGGCCATGTAGAAGTCCAGCGCCCGCCGAACATGCGGGGTGAGGAGTTGGTAGTGGTCGATGCGCTGGGCGCAGCCTCCCCGATGCCGGTGGAAGCACGTGATCTGGCGATCCACCACTGGCATCCGCGCGCAGAACTCCAGCGGAACGCCGACCGGATCGGTCACATGCAGCGTTCGTCCCTGGAAGGGCACCTCGACCCAGGTCGGGGAAAGTCCCTGTTCACCGAACCAGTCGAAGGCCGCGCTCAGGTCGTCCTCGGTGAACACGCGAAGGCCGATCCTCCCGCAGGCAGGCTTCCCGTCAGCCCGGCGCAGGACGAGGCTGTGATGGCAAGCTTCCTCGATGCCGCGGAAGTAGAGGACGCCGTCCTGTTCAACGGTCAGCACGAGGCCGATCACCTCCTCGTAGAACAGGCGGCTGGCCGCGAGGTCACGCACCGTCAATTCGACGTGGCTGGACCGCGTGACGTTGAAGCGGGGCTTCAGGGTGGGGTTCGGGATGCTCATCGCTTGGACCCCTTCGCTTCGGGACGCCGGTCACACGATCGCCGGGTAGGAACCGCCATCCAGGTGCATGTTCTGCCCGGACACGAACCCGGCCAGGCCGCTGCACAGGAAGGCGCACACCGCACCGAACTCCCGCGGCTCCCCAAGGCGCCCGGCGGCGATGCCCGCCACCTGGAGGCGCCGGGCCTCCTCGTAGGAAATTCCTTCTCGCCGGGCGGCCTGCTCCGCCATGAAGTGCTGGCGGTCGGTGTCGATGCGTTCGGGTAGCAGGTTGTTGACCGTAACGTTGAATCGCGCGACGTCGAGCGAGATAGCCTTCATCGCGGCCGTCAGCCCGGCCCGCGGCGCCGCCGACAGCGCCATGTGCGGACGCGGGGTAGTCACCATGGCGGAGGTGATGTTGATGATGCGCCCGAAACGGCGCCCTTTCATCGCCGGCAGCACCGCTTGGGTGAGCAGAAGCGGCGAAACCATGCTGCGCGCCACCGCTTCCGGCCAGTCCTCGGGCTTGATGTCGGCGAACATCTTCGGCGTGGGGCCGGCGGAGTTGTTGACCAGGATGTCAGGCTGCGGGCAGGCCGCGAGCAGGGCCGCACGCCCGTCCTCGCCCGTGACATCGCCGACCACGCCGGTCGCCCGGCCACCATCGAGCGCGTTGATCGCTGCGACGGCGCTCGCCACTCGGGCTTCCCCGCGGCCGCTGATCACCACGTCCACGCCTTCCGCCGCCAGCGCCTCGGCGCAGGCTCGCCCCAGGCCACGGCTTGAAGCGCATACGATGGCCTTGCGGCCCCTGATCTCCAGGTCCATCTCAGAACTCACTTTGCTTGATGCGGGACGTGCGCCGGCCCTGGCGCCTGGTCCTAGCCTGGTCATCCGTGCCCAGCACCTGCCGGACAAGCTGCGCCGTGCGGTCGAAGTGCATGGTCAGCCGCTCGACCGCTTCATCGGCGTTGCGGTCCACCGCGGCTTGCATGATCGCCCGGTGCTCGTCTTCCTGGCCGCCCCGGGACACCCCGGCGATCCGCGCGAGATGCCGGTAGCGTTCGGCCGCCTCGAAAAGGCGTTCACAGGTTTCGGTCAGCCATTGCGAGCCGCTGCCTCCGACCAGGGCGCGGTGGAACGTCCGATGCGCCTGCTCCCATGCCGGGTTGCGGTCGGCATTGCCCGACTGGTGGCGAGGGGTGCGATTGAGGCGATGGAAAGCCACCAGCAGTTCCTCCTCCCATTCCGGACCGCCGCGGGCGATGGACTGGCGTAGCCCCACCTCGTTTACCCAGCACCGGGCCAGGTTCAGGTCCATCAGCTCCGCGGTGGTCACCGGCAGCACAGTAAAGCCGCGGTTGTCGGACTGTTGGACCAGCCCTTCCGCCGAAAGCCGGCTCAGCGCCTCGCGCATGGGGCTGAGTCCGACGGCGAACCGCCCGCACAGTGCCCGGATGTTGAGCTTGGTGTCCGGGATGATGGAGCCGGTCAGGATCTCGTCGCGCAACTGGCCATAGGTGGTCGTTGCCAGCGTCTGCTTGGCCGCGTCGTCCTTATGCACCGTCATGGGCTCGGAGGTTCCGTAAAGCTGGTAGGCACGGCTGCCGGCACCAGGCGGGTTCCATCAGGCCGTCCTTGGATACGGCGCCGTGTGGCGGGAAAGGGTACGGGCCGAACAGCAGCGCCACCAGGCCTGTCAGCAACACGGCAAAGGTGAACACGCACAGGGCAGGGGCGTAGCTGTGAACGGACTGGAATGTTTGGCCCATGACGTAGGCCCCGAGC
Organism: uncultured Acetobacteraceae bacterium; assembly: GCA_964245075.1. Lineage (GTDB taxonomy): Bacteria > Pseudomonadota > Alphaproteobacteria > Acetobacterales > Acetobacteraceae > LMUY01. The sequence continues at coordinate 1,928 of CAXTLC010000125.1, read as the reverse complement.
GCCTGCCCCATGATCAGGGCGAAGAACACCAGCCCGTAAACCGAGCCGAATGCCTGGCGCGGGAAGTAGCGGCTGGTGAGATAGCTCATGAGGTCGATTTCCGCACCGATCCCGGCGCCGATGAGGATGATCCCCGCGACAACCGGAATGGATACCGGACTCAGCCAGATGATCGCCATGCCGCCGGCCGCCAAGGCGAACACGACAAGAGCCACGTAGGGTGCGAAGAAGCGGTCGACCAGCCAGCCCGTGCCCAGGCGGCCGCCGATCCCGGCCAGCCCCAGGACGGACATGGTCCCAACCGCTGCGCCCAGCGAGTAACCGCGGTCGGTAAGCAGCGGCACCATGTGCGGCAGTGCCCCGTTGATCGCCATGGACAAGACGAAGGCCGACGAGATCACCAGCCAGAACGGCCGGGATGCTAGCAGATCCCGCCAAGGCAGGCGTCCGCTGTGGGCGTTGGCGGCCCGCACGCGATCTCGATGCATCGCCGGGTTCTGGCGGATGACGAAGATGGCGCCCGGTAGCGTGATGATGAGCAGCAGGACCGCCAAGCCAAGATAGGCGCCGCGCCAGCCGTATGCTGCCAGCAGCAGTCCGGTGATCGGGCCCATCAAGGCCGAGCCAACCCCCTGGCCGGCGTTCAGCACGCCTAGCGCCAGGCCGCGCCGGTCATCGAACCAGTCCACCACGACCTTGGAGTACAGCACGGGCTGCAAGCCCGGCGAAACCATGCCGAGCAGCAGGAACACCAGCCAGAAGGTGAACAGGCTTTGGATGGTCGAGATCAGGGCCAGCACACAGGCCGTGACGAGGATGGAGCCGATCAGCAGGCGTTGGACCCCGAAGCGGTCCACCACCACGCCCACGACTGGTGAAAGGAAGGCCGTCGCGAACAGCATCAGGCTGAGTGCGAGCGATGCGTCCGCGCGGGACCAGCCCATCGACTCCGTAATCGGCTTTAGCAGCACGCCGAAGGTGACGACCAGCATGGGCGTTCCGCCCACGATCAAGGCAAAGGCGCCCGCGGCGACGATCGACCAGCGCTTCCTTAGAATTTCCACCGACGTTCCCAATCCTTTTTGCAGGGATAAACGGCCGGGACAATTCTGTCAAAATATAACCGATGATTTGTCTTATCAAGTTGAATGATCGATCATCAGGAAAGGCCGCATGTGCAGGTTCATGGGGAAACGATGGATCAGCGCTACGACGTCACCATTCTCGGCTATGGCCCCGAGGGCGCCGTGCTCGCCAACCTGCTCGGGCGGGACGGGCTGTCGGTGACCGTGGTGGACCGCATGCACGCGATCTACGACAAGCCCCGGGCCATCAACATCGACCACGAGGTGATGCGCCTCCTCCAGTCCGTCGGCCTGGCCGCCGTGGTGGAGCCAATCACTTGCCACCACACCGGGACAGAGTTTCGTGGCCTGGACGACCGCCTGATCAAGGTGTTCCGCCCCATGCAGCCGCCCTACCCGCTGGGCTGGGCACCGAACCTGATGTTCATCCAGCCGGAGTTCGAACCGCTGCTGCCCGACGGGCGGGCTCGGCAGCCCACGGTCGATGTCATGCTCGGGCAGGAAGCCTTGGCCTTGGAGCAGGACGCTGACGAGGTCCGGCTCGTACTCGATGGCGATGCAGGACAGCCTGGACTTCGACGAGCGATGGACCGTGGTGGACGCCCGGGTGCGGGACGAAACCAAGGTGCCGGCCTGCACGACGCAGTTTTGCCGGCCATCGGGTCCCATCACATACGTGGTCGGCCCCTGCGGCCTGCGCCGCTGGGAACTCAAGCTGCTGCCGCATGAAAACCCCGCCGACTACGAAGATTGGGGGTAGCGTCCGCGTTCGTGGTGGAGATTTGCTGATGGCGGCGGTGTAGGCGGAGGTGGTCACCGGATCGACTGGCTAAGGTGGAGTTG
>CAXTLC010000124.1:0-6679 GCA_964245075.1 uncultured Acetobacteraceae bacterium | reverse complement strand
CGGCATCACGATGAACTAAGATTTCACCTGGATCACCCCGTGGGGGCTGGTCAGTGTTTGTACACTTCTACGAAATTTATAATATATAATATGTAAATAGGCTGAATTATCGGCTGCCCTGCAAAAAGTAAGCTTCTACAAACCATATTTTTATCTCGGCAGCACGTGACAAACTGGATTATCACGCGCTGTTCGGCCGCGCCGATGGTGCCGCATTCTGGTGTGAAAGTATCATACCATCTGCTACGGTGAGCCTTCATGGAAGAGCCCCATATGCCCGCAACCGAGAAGCGCACCGTCAGCCTGCCGCCAGAGCAGGCGCAGTTCATCGACGGACTGGTGGCCACTGGCAGCTACGCCTCAGCCAGCGAGGTGGTCCGCGCTGGCCTGCGTGCCCTTCAGGAGCGCGACGCGGCCGTCAGCCGCTGGCTGCGCGAGGAGGTGGTGCCGGTCTACGACGCCATGCAGGCTGATCCGTCGCGGGGCCTGGCCGGCGACCAAGTGACCTCGGCGCTGCGCGCGCACCATGCCGGACGGCTAGCGAAGGGCCGCCGTGACGCATGAAGTCGTCTTCGCGCCGGAAGCGCTGGCCGACCTGGTGAGCCTCTACGACCACCTTGCCGATGCCGCCTCGCCGGCACGGGCCTTGGCTTACGTGGAGCAGCTGCAGGCGTACTGTATGGATTTCGCCACCTTCCCCGAACGCGGCACGCGCCGCGACGACTTGCGGCCAGGGCTGCGCACCATTGGCTATCAGCGGCGGGTGACGATCGCTTTCCACGTCACCACCGGGGCAGCAGTTATCGACCGCATTCTTTATGGCGGGCGCAACCTAGACGCCCTACTGGCGGAAGAGGACGATACATGAGGGCTCGGCTCTCTTGATTTTCGGTCATACCTTTCGGTCAACGCTTAAGCTCTGAAATCCCTATCGCAAGCCGTTTGCCCGAAAGTCTTGAGTTTCGGACTGTCCGAGTTTGGTGGTGAGCGGACATAGGCTCGTACACAGTGGGCGACCGTCTCGATGTCGGAGCAGTTCTCATGGCTCCGTGTGAATCGGGCAATTTCGGGAAAGATGATTTGGGAACAGGTTTCGGGAAAGCGGCGCCTACTGACGCTGTGCCGATCCGCCGTGGGGACCGGCTTCCCGCCACACCTTCCTGACCGGGAGGACGAGATCAAGAGGAGACATCCGGACCCCGTTGTTCGCACGGCTGGGTGCATGTCTCGGAGCCACTCGCCTGGTCAGGACAGGCTTTCGCGGCCGCCAGGGATTTCGCGCCCGCGAGGATCAGGTCCAGGCCGGCAAGGAATGCTTCCCGCTCGTCATGCGTCTTCACCTGCTCCGCGAGCAGATGGACGAACGGGTATTGCGTGCGGTCACGCTGCGTCCACGCCTCCACGATCGTGGCGAGGACGGCCGGCCGATCGGACGAGGCGAACCTGTGACGCGCGGCGGCGGCGGTCTGGGCGGCGCTGCCGAGGAGGTACTGGGCAAGGGCCGACACGCAGTTGAACAGCGCTGCCGGGGGAACGCCCAGCGCGTCGAACTGCGCGCTGGCCTTCTCGAAGATCGTCCCCATGGCCGGCTGCCAGGGCTGGCGCGCAAGCTGCGTGCCGACCCACGGGTGCGTCCCGATCGCATCGAAGACGCCCAGCGCGATCGCACGCAGGGCGTCTTCCGGGCTCGGCGCGCCGTCCACCTCGGCTGTCGCCCGGGACAGGACATGCTCCGTCGCCGCGCAGAGCAGGGCGTCCTTGTCCGCGACATGCCAGTAGAGAGCCCCGCTTCCGGTCGACAATCGGTTCGCCAGCACCCGGAACGTCAGGGCGGCCTCGCCCGCAGTGTCGAGGATGTCGATGGCGGCGGCGACGACCCGCTGCCTGGAGAGCGGGCCCTTCCGCCGGTCGGTCTGGCTGGTGGCGGAAGGCATGCACCTCATTGACACGGGTGGAACAGCGTTCCAATAGCCGGGGAGTGGAACACTGTTCCAGTGCGGGGTCCGTGATGAGCCAGGCTGTCGTGATCGTCGGTGCGGGTCTGGGAGGGCTGATGCTTGCCCGCGTCCTCCACGTCCACGGGATCGCCTCGACCGTCTTCGAGGCGGAACCGGGCGCGAGCAGCCGCACCCAGGGAGGGCAGCTCGACATCCACGACCACAACGGCCAGGTCGCCCTTGAGGCCGCCGGCCTGATGGACGGGTTCCGGTGCATCATCCGCGAGGGCGCGGAGGCGATGCGTGTGCTGGCCAGGGACGGCACCGTGCTTCTCGATGCGCCCGACGATGGTCAGGGCCGCCGGCCCGAGGTGCTCCGCGGCGACCTGCGCAGGCTGCTTCTCGACTCCCTGCCGGAGGGGACGGTCCGCTGGGGCAGGAAGCTGGCGGAGGTCTCCGGCCTTGGCGGCGGGCGGCACGAGATCGTGTTCGCGGACGGCTCCACCGCGCAGGCCGACCTTCTCGTCGGCGCCGACGGTGCATGGTCCAGGGTTCGGCCGCTCGTCTCCGGTGCCAGGCCCCTCTATGTCGGCGTGACCTTCGTCGAGACGTACCTGCACGATGTCGACAACCGCCACCCGGCAACCGCCGCACTCGTCGGGGCCGGAGCGATGTATGCGCCGGCTCCGGGCCAGGCCATCTTCGCCCACCGGGAGGCCGACGACGTCGTGCACAGCTACGTGGAGCTCAGGCGGCCTGCCGAATGGGTCGCGGCGCTTGACTTCGACGATCCGTCGGCAAGTGGCGCCGTGGCGGCCGAGTTCGTCGGGTGGTCATCGTCGCTCACCGCGCTCATCACGGACAGCGACACGAGGCCGATGCCGCGGATGATCCACGCGCTGCCCATCGGACATCGCTGGGACCGGGTGCTCGGCGTGACGCTTCTCGGAGACGCCGCGCACCTCATGCCGCCGTCTGGCGAAGGGGCGAACCTGGCGATGCTGGAAGGTGCCGAACTGGCCCGGGCCATCGTCCGCCATCCCGGCGACCTGGAGGCCGCACTGGCGGCCTTCGAGAACCCGATGTTCTCGCGGGCCGCGGCGGAAGCGGCGGAGGCGCACGACATGCTGGACCGCTGCCTCGGCGACCATGCGCCATCCGCCTTCCTCGACATGATGGCGGGCATGCCCGGACCTTGTCGCGAGCCGTCCTGACACCGGAGCCGGCCCCCGGGACGCGGACCCGGCCATAACCACTTTCGCTCATCGGCGTCGCCGCTTTCCGGACTAGGCATCCTTTGCGGGAAGCCGGAACCCTTGCGGTCAGGTTGGCGAGAGTCTGTCGTGGGTCGAAAGCAGCCCCTTCTAGCTGTATCACCCTGTCAAACGGTTGTTTGACAGGGTGATACAGCTGTCGAGCTGAGCTCATGACGAGAGACTTGGCCGGGTGGGCGATGACGCGCACTCCCAGGCGCGCCGGTCTCCCTTGTGCAGGAAGGCGACAATGCGGCCATCTGGTGCTCGGACGACCAGCGTCGCGTCTACTGCGACCTCGACGTCATGCCGCCACGAACCAGGGCTGGAGCTAGACGGTGATGCAGGACGCCATCCGGACGCGCAAGACGGCATCGTGTCCGTCAGCACACCCGTAGCGCCACCGCAGCAGAGGAAAAGCGCCGCACACAAGACCGGATGCCGCCAAGCTGGACCTGCACCGCAGGACGGCCTCATCGTCGCGGCCAGCCGTTGCGCCAGGAGAGCTCGTTGCGTGCCATCGTCCTGTCCCTCGCGCTGTGCACCGGTTTAGGCCAGTCCTGCGTCGCTCACGCCCAGGCGCCGCAGCATGCCTTGCCATCCGGTCTGCGCTGTCCCGGCGACAAGGTGGTTTGGGTCAACACCCGCTCCGGCATCTACCACTTCAAGGGCGAGCGCTGGTTCGGCAGCACCAAGGAGGGCAGGTTCCTCTGTGAGCATGACGCCGACAAGGAAGGCGATCGCCCGACGCACAACGGCCAGTAGGCCAACCATCAGTGCTCAGCCTCGCCTGCGCCTCGGAATGTCCGCTGCAGCTCCACCACGGCTTTGAGGATCGCCTGCCACACCGCCTCGCCCACAGGATTGCCGTCCTGGCGCATCGACATCACCCGGAACTGAGCCTGGCCCAGCGCCTGGTCACCGTGCCGGTCGATGAGCAGCCTGGCAGACCGATAGATGTAGCCGCTCGACATCATCGGCGGCCGTGCCCGCTTTCATCGCCAGATCCTGCCCGGATTGGCTGATCGCGGGCACGTCGCCGTGCTCACATTAGGTGCCTCCATGCTCACGTTGGGTGATCGGTGCTCGACATCGCCGAGGCGTGCTCACGATCGGCGCCACTGACCCTGATCACAGCGGCAGACCGGCGGCGAGCATCTCGTCGGTAAGCTCGCGGGTGCGTGCCGCCTCCAGCTCTCCCCGCAAAAGGCGCCTGATCTCGGCTGGCCTGGCGTTGAACTGCTCGGACAAGGTCCGGACGTGGGAGACCGGCAGCAGCGGAACCGAAAGTGCATCTCAGTCGAGCCCGGCCGCTACTGCTGACCTTTTGTGGACTCTTGCTGTGCTGATGGTGGCGCCAGCTTTCCCGGAAAGATTGGGTTTTGAGAAGGGCTTATGCGGCAGCGTCGATCTGCGTCCGCGTCTGCCTAATATCGCGGGCGGGTGGTTGCCCGAACATGCGGCCGTACTCCCGCGTAAACTGCGGCACGCTTTCGTAACCGACGCCATAGGCGGCGTCGCTGATCGCCTCGCCCTGCGCAAGCATCCTGCGCCTGGCTTCGATCAGGCGGAGCTGCTTCTGGAACTGCAACGGCGACAGCGATGTGACTCCACGAAAATGAACGTGGAAGGCGGACAGACTCATGCCGGCAACCCCGGCCAAGGCTTCGATCCTGATGGGCTCGGCATAGTGACGGCGAAGGATCGCGACGGCTCGCGCGATCCTCTGGGCATGACTGTCGGTGACGCCGAGCGCGCGAATGGCGCCGCCATGTCGCCCGCTGAGCAGCCAGAAGTGCAGTTCGCGGTTGAGCTGCGGCCCCAGCACCGCCAGCGTGCCGGGTCGGTCGAGAAGCCGCAGAAGACGCAAGGCCGCGTCGGCCACTTCCGTCTCGGTCGGATCGACCCTCACCGGCTGATCCGCTTCGAACGGGACCAGACCGATCTGGGTGACCAGGCCGCCGATGATGGCAGGATCGAGTTCAAGGACCAACGAGTAATAAGGCAAGGCGCGGCTGGCCTTCGTGATCTGGCTGACGGTGGGCACGTCGCTGGTGATGAAAAGGGAGTCGCCCGCGCCGAAGTCGAAGGTGCGGCTGCCCATCGTCACGCGCTTGCCGCCTTGCAGCACCAGCGCCACCAGCGGTTTCGACACGGCATACTGCAGCATGGTTGGCGCCGTCTCGCGCAGGATCACCAGCCCCTCGACGGGCGTGGCCGCGACGCCGCCGCGACCGGCATGGGCATCGGCGTAGCGCCGGGCGTGGTCGAAGAGCTGGTCGTTCATGGTGCCGACGATAGGGGTGCCGGTTGAAGGCGGCAACTCGGCAGGACGATCAGGCAAGTCTTGCAGACGATCGCGCAACATCGCCCGGGCAGCCCGGCGCACAAGGCTGGCCACACCAAGCCGGAGGCAATCGTGACCACCATCTCCCTCGTGACCGGCGGCAGCCGTGGCCTCGGCCGCAACACCGCGATCAGCATCGCCCGCCATGGCGGCGACGTGATCCTCACCTATCACAGCGGCAAGGACAACGCGGGTGCGGCCGTTGCCGAGATCGAGGCGCTGGGCCGCAAGGCGGTCGCGTTGCGGCTCGACACGGGCGACGTGCCCGCCTTCCCCGCCTTTGTGGCGACGCTGCGTGGCGCGCTGGGTGCCACCTGGGGCCGGGACACGATCGACCACCTCGTCAACAACGCCGGCCATGGCGAGATGGCGGACTTCGCCACCACCACCGAGGAGCAGTTCGACAAGCTGTTCGCCGTCCACGTAAAGGGCGTGTTCTTCTTGACGCAGGCGCTGCTGCCCGTGCTGGTCGACGGCGGACGGATCGTCAACTTCTCGTCGGGTTTGACCCGCGTGTCCTTCCCTGGCTTCTCGGCCTACTCGGCCGCCAAGGGTGCGGTCGAGGTCCTTACCGTCTACATGGCGAAGGAGCTGGGCAGTCGCGGCATCACCGCCAACACCGTCGCGCCCGGCGCGATCGAGACGGACTTCCTGGGCGGCGCGGTGCGCGACATTCCCGACTACAACACGGCCTTCGCCGGGATGACCGCGCTCGGTCGCGTCGGCCTGCCCGACGACGTCGGCCCGATGGTGGCGAGCCTGCTCGGCCCCGACAACCGGTGGGTCAACGGCCAGCGCATCGAGGTGTCGGGCGGCCAGACCATCTGACCCATGCCGACGGGTGCCGCATGGCGGCACCTGCACCCCCCTGCACCGAAAGCCAGCCGCATGCCGAAGCTCATCATCCACTCGCCGGCCGGCACGTTCGACGCGGCCGACCGCCAGCGGGTCGCAGGTGCCCTGACGGCGCTGGGGCTCGATTGCGAGGCGCTGCCATCCTCGCCGATGGTGCGCAGCACCGTATGGACCTACTTCGCCGAGTACGCGGCCGATGCCGTGTTCATGGGCGACGAACCTGCCCGGCTACCTGTCGTGACGCTTCAGATATACGTGCTGGCGGGCGGCCTCGACGGAGCCGGCAA
>CAXTLC010000123.1:1761-7018 GCA_964245075.1 uncultured Acetobacteraceae bacterium | reverse complement strand
ACCGCCATGGCCGCCTACCAGTACGCCTACGTCATGAAGGACCTTACCAAGGCCTATCCGGGCGGCCGCGAGGTCTTCAAGGGCATCACCCTCTCCTTCCTGCCCGGCGTGAAGATCGGCGTGCTGGGCGTCAACGGCGCCGGCAAGTCCACCCTGCTCAAGATCATGGCCGGGCGCGAGAAGGAGTACGGCGGCGAGGCATGGGCCGCCGAGGGCGTGCGCGTCGGCTACCTGGAGCAGGAGCCCCACCTCGACCCCGACAAGACCGTGGCCGAGAACGTCATGCAGGCGTTCGGCCCGCTCAAGGTCGCCATAGACCGGTTCAACGCCATCAGCGAGGAATTCGCCGAGCCGATGGACGACGACAAGATGAACACCCTGCTCGCCGAACAGGCCGAGCTACAGGAGAAGATCGACGCGGAGGACGGCTGGGAAATCGACCGCCGCATCGAGATCGCGCTCGACGCGCTGCGCTGCCCGCCGCCGGACAACCCGGTCGCCAAGCTGTCGGGCGGCGAGCGGCGCCGGGTGGCGCTGTGCCGCCTGCTGCTGGAAAAGCCGGAGCTGCTGCTGCTGGACGAGCCGACCAACCACCTGGACGCGGAAAGCGTCGCCTGGCTGGAGAAGACGCTGCGGGAGTACGCCGGCACGGTGATGATCGTCACCCACGACCGCTATTTCCTGGACAACGTGACCAACTGGATCCTGGAGATCGAGCGCGGCCGCGGCTACCCGTTCGAGGGCAACTATTCCTCCTGGCTGGAGCAGAAGCGCAAGCGGCTCAAGCAGGAGGAGAAGGAAGAAAGCTCCCGCCAGCGCGCGCTGGCGGCCGAGCAGGAGTGGATCCAGTCTTCCCCGCGCGCCCGGCAGACCAAGTCCCGCGCCCGGATCGAGAAGTACGAGCAGATGCTGGCCAAGTCCGCCGAGCTCGCCGGCGGCACGGCGGAGATCGTCATTCCCCCCGGCCCCCGGCTGGGCGGCACGGTCATCGAGGCGGAGCGCCTGCGCAAGGGCTACGGCAACCACGTCCTGATCGAGGACCTGAACTTCAAGCTGCCGCCCGGCGGCATCGTCGGCGTGATCGGCCCCAACGGCGCCGGCAAGACCACCCTGTTCCGCATGATCACCGAGCAGGAGAAGCCTGACGGCGGGGACCTGCGGGTCGGCGAAACGGTCAAGCTCGGCTACGTGGACCAGTCGCGCGACAGCCTGGACGGGACCAAGACCGTCTGGGAGGAGATCAGCGGCGGGACGGACGTGATCTACCTGGGCAAGCGGGCGGTGCAGTCCCGCGCCTACGTGGGCGCGTTCAACTTCAAGGGGTCGGACCAGCAGAAGCGCGTCGGCGTGCTCTCGGGCGGCGAGCGCAACCGGGTGCACCTGGCCAAGATGCTGAAATCCGAGAGCAACGTCATCCTGCTGGACGAGCCGACCAACGACCTGGACGTGGACACGCTGCGGGCGCTGGAGGAAGCCTTGGCCGAGTTCGCCGGCTGCGCCGTGATCATCAGCCACGACCGCTGGTTCCTGGACCGGCTGGCCACGCACATCCTCGCCTTCGAAGGCGATAGCCGCGTCGAGTGGTTCGAGGGCAACTTCCAGGCCTATGAGGAAGACAAGCGCCGCCGCCTGGGCGAGAACAGCACCGACCCGCACCGGATCAAGTACCGGCCCCTCGCCCGGTAAGCCGGACCGCCGGGTGCACCCGCTCCGCACGGGGCGGATGGTGCTGACGCCCTACCGCCCGCAGGATTTCGCCGAGCTGGCGGCGTTCAAGGCCAACCCCCTGGTCTGGGCGGCCATGCTCGGCGGCGTCCGTTCCCCCGGGCAGACCGCGGACGACCTTGCCGCCGAGATCGCATTCTGGGGCTCGCACGACATCGGCATGTGGACGGCGCGCGACCCGGCCGGTGCGCTGCTCGGCGTCACCGGGCTGCACGAGCGGCCGGACGCCCGCGGCACCGCGCTGCGCTTCGCCTTCGACCCGGCGATGCGCGGCCGCGGCCTGGCCCGCGAGGCGGCGGGCGCGGTGCTGCGGGACGCGCATGACCGCGCCGGGCTGACGCGGGTGGTGGCCGTGGCGCGGGACAGCAACCTGTCCTCCCGCACCGTGCTGGGGGCGATCGGGATGCGGGAAGCGGACAGCTTCCCCCAGGACGGAAACACCATGCTGCTGTACGAGAGCCTGCGGTCCGCCCGGTCCCGCCCATAGCCGTTCGCGGCGGCTTCCCTTTATGCGGGGTCATGACCCATCAGTACCGCCTCTCGCGTGAGGCCGGGCTTGCCCGGCTGCACGAGTACCTGCCCTCGACCGGCCGCCCCTATGCCGCGGAGCGCAACACCGACCGCGGGCCGGACGCGCCGGCGACCACCTCCGCCCTGTCCCCTTATTTCCGCCGCCGCCTCCTGGTGGAGCAGGAAGTGGTCGAACTCGCCCGCGCGGCGCAGGGGCCGGCGGCGGAGCGGTTCGTGCAGGAGGTCTTCTGGCGCAGCTACTTCAAGGGCCACCTGGAAACCCGGCCCGCCATCTGGGCCGGCTATCGCGGCCTGGTTGCCGAGGGCCGGGCGCGGATGGCGGCCGAGTCCGGGTTGCGCCGCGCCTACGAGCAGGCAGTGCTCGGCCGCACCGGGATCGAGTGCTTCGACGACTGGGCGCGTGAACTCACGGCGCAGAACTGGCTGCACAACCACACGAGGATGTGGTTCGCCTCCATCTGGATCTTCACCCTCGGGCTGCCTTGGGCGCTGGGCGCCGACCTGTTCATGCGCCACCTGCTGGACGGCGACCCGGCCAGCAACACGCTGTCCTGGCGCTGGGTTGCCGGGCTGCACACGCGCGGCAAGCCCTATGCGGCGCGGGCGGAGAACATCCGGCGCTACACAGATGGCCGCTACAGCCCGGACGGGCTGAACGAGGACCCGGTGGCCCTGGAGGAGCCGGACCTGCCCCCCGCCGTCCCGTTGCCGCCCGCCGGCGCGCTGCCCGCGGGCAACGCGGCGTTGCTGCTGCACCTGGACGACCTCTGCCCGGAAAGCCTGGCGCTGCCCGGCGTGCGGGTGGCCGCCGTCGCGGGCTTGCTGGCGCACGCGGAGGGCGCCGACGATACGGTCGTGGACGCCGACCGGGCCGCGATGGACGACGCGCTGGCCCGGGCCGGCGCGCATTTCGGCTGCCCGGCCGCGCTCGCGGCGCCGGGTTGGGCGGGGGACCTGCCGGTGGTGACCGCCTGGGCGCCGGTCGGCCCCTCGGCGGCGGCGCTGCCGGATGCGGTGCGGGTCCGGCGGCGCTGGGACGATGCCGTCTGGCCGCGCGCAACCCGGGGCTACTTCCAGGTCAAGGCGGCCATCCCCGCCATCCTGCGGGAGGCGTAGCAGGTACGAGATTTGCATGTTTCGGCTGGCCGCAGCCTGGAGCAGCGTTCCATGACCCTCACCCGCCGCGCCGCCCTTGCCGGCGCGCTCGCCACCCCCGTGGTCCTGCGGCGCGCGCGGGCCGCGACCACCATACGCTTCGGCACGTTGAAGCTGATCCACGCGATCGCGCCGTATTTCTACGACCGCTTCACGCCGGAAGGGACCACCGTCGAGGTCATCCCGTTCGAGAGCCCGACGGACGGCAAGGACGCGGTGGTCAGCGGCAGCGTCGATTTCGGCACGTTCGGCGCGGCGGCGGCCATCCTGGCGGCGGCGGCGCACCAGCCGCTGGTCGTGATCGGGTCCGAGTGCAACAAGGGCATGGCGGTCGTGGCTGGCAAGAACAGCGGGATCGACAGCCTGGCCGGCCTGAAAGGCAAGCGCGTCGCGATCTGGCCGGGCTCGACGCAGGAGGTGTTCGTGCTCGAGCGCCTGCGCATGGAGGGCATGTCCGTCCATGACATCATCCCCGTGCGGGTCTCCTTCAGCGAGATGCACGCGGCGCTCGCCCGTGGCGACGTGGACGCCTATGTCGGCGCCGAGCCCGCGCCGAGCGTCTCGACCACCTCGGGCGTCGGCAGGATCGTGGAATACCCGTACGGGACCGCCATGGGCAGCCTGAACCAGATCATCGCCGCGACCCGGGACACGGTGGACAGGCGCCCGGAGCTGGCGCGCCTGGTGGTCAGCCTGCAACGCCAGGCTAGCGCCTACGCCATGGCGAACCACGACGCGATGGCCGCCATGACGGTCGCCAAGCTGGGCATGCAGAAGGCGGCGGTGGAAGCGGCGATCCCCAACGTGGAACTGAACTGGCAGATGACGCCGCTGATGATCCAGCAGGCCCGCGCCTATGCCGGGCAGATGCTGGCGCTCAAGCAGATCCGCCAGGTGCCGGACATGGACGCGCTGTTCGACACCAGGTTTTCCGACCAGGTCGCCAGCAGCACCTGATGGGCGTCACCACCCGCTCCCTGCCGGCCGACATCCGCCTCCCCAACGGGCGCCGCCTGCTCGGCCTCCTGGTGCCGGCGATGCTGCTTTCGGCGTGGTGGCTGGCGACGCGGGGGCGGTCCTACGGGCTGATCCCCTCGCCGGGCGAGGTGGCGGCGGCGCTGGTGGACTTGGCGGTAGGCACGGAGGACGACGCGTTCAGCGGCAGCCTGGGCGGCCACGTGCTGGCCTCGGTCGGGCGGGTTTACGGCGCGTTCGGGCTGGCCGCCCTCGCGGCGCTGCCGCTGGGCATGCTGATCGGCCGGCTGGCCCTGGCGCGCACCCTGCTGGACCCGCTGCTGCAACTGCTCCGCCCCATCCCCGTCACGGCTTGGCTGCCGCTGTCGATGATCCTGTTCGGGCTGGGCGCCCGGTCGGCGTTCTTCCTGGTGGCGCTGGGCGCGTTCTTCCCCATCCTGGTCAACACGGTCTTCGCCGTGCGCAGCGTGGAGCCCCGGCTGTTCGAGGCGGCGTCCATGCTCGGCGTGTCCCCCGCCCGCATGTTCGGGGCAGTGGTGCTGCCCGCCTCCCTGCCCGGCATCTTCACCGGGCTGCGCCTGGGGCTGGGGCTGGCCTGGGTGGTGATCGTGGTGGGGGAGATGACGGGGGTGCAGATCGGGCTCGGCGCCATGATCATGGACGCGCGGCAACTGTCGCGGACCGACATCGTCGTGGCGGGCATGGCCGTCATCGGCCTGCTCGGCTTCGTGTCGGACACGCTGGTGCTGGCAACGGGCCGCCGCCTGCTGCGCTGGAACCCAGCCTATGGCTGAGCCGATCCTCCGGACAACGTCCGAGCCGATCCTCCGGACAACGTCCGAGCCGATCCTCCGGACAACGTCCGAGCCGA
>CAXTLC010000123.1:0-1661 GCA_964245075.1 uncultured Acetobacteraceae bacterium | reverse complement strand
GAGCCGATCCTCCGGACAACGTCCGAGCCGATCCTCCGGACAACGTCCGAGCCGATCCTCCGGATCGAGGGCCTGGCCAAGCGCTACGGCGCGGTGGAAGCGCTGCGCGGCGCCGAGCTGCGGGTGGAGCGGGGCGAGTTCATCTGCCTGCTCGGCGCGTCCGGCTGCGGCAAGTCCACCCTGCTGCGCGTGGTCGCCGGGTTCGAGGCGCCGAGCGCCGGCCGGGTCAGCGTGTCCGGCCGCCCGGTCACCGGCCCCGGCCCGGACCGCGGCATGGTGTTCCAGGATTACGGCCTGTTTCCCTGGCTGACGGTGCGGGAGAACGTCGGCTTCGGCCCGCGCGCCCGCGGCCTGCCCCGCGCGGAGGTGGCGCGCACGACTGACCGCTTCGTGGCCGCCGTCGGCTTAGAGCGCTTCGCCGGCGCCTACCCGCACCAGCTTTCCGGCGGCATGAAGCAGCGCGTGGCGATCGCCCGGGTGCTGGCCAACGATGCGAAGCTGGTGCTGATGGACGAGCCGTTCGGCGCCTTGGACGCCATGACGCGGGAGCGCCTGCAGGACGAGCTGCTCGGCATCTGGGACGCGCAGGGCCTCACCGTGCTGTTCGTCACCCATGCCATCGAGGAGGCGATCCTGCTCGCCGACCGCGTGGTGGTGATGTCGCCCGGCCCCGGCCACATCGTGGCGGACATCCGCATCGGCCTGCCCCGCCGGCGGGACGTGTCTTCCCCGGAATTCAACGCGGTCCGCCGCGACATCGGCGCGCTGCTGCACTCGGACCACCAGCGGGAGGACGCGGCATGATCACCCAGGATAAGGCATGGGGCGCCATGAGCCGGGCGGAGCGGGACGCCGCCTACAACAACAGCGCCGCCGTGGCCGACAGCCCGGTGCTGAACGCCGCCCGCATCGCCGCCTCGGAAGCTTGCCGCGCCACCTGGCCAGGGTCGCTGGACGTGCCCTACGGCGCGGGCGAGCGGCAGCGCTGGGACATCTTCCCGGCCGCCGATCCGGGCGCGCCGTGCTTCGTGTTCATCCACGGCGGCTACTGGCAGCGCAACCGGCGGGAAGAGTTCTGTTGCCTTGGCGAAGGCTTGCGCGCCCATGGCTGGTCGGTGGCGCTGCCGGGCTACACCCTGGCGCCGGACGCCACGATGACGGCGATCGTGGCCGAGATCGGCGCGGCGCTCGACTGGCTGGCCGGGCACGGGGCGGAGCACGGCGTGGCGGGCCCGGTGCTGCTGTCCGGCTGGTCCGCAGGCGGCCACCTGACGGCGATGGCGCTCGGGCACGGCCGGGTCGCCGCCGGGCTGGCGATCTCCGGCCTGTACGAGCTGGGGCCGATCCGCGACACCTACCTGAACGAGGCGCTGCGGCTGACGGACGCGGAAGTGGCCACGCTGTCCCCCCTGCGCCTGCCGCCTGCCGGCAAGACGCTGGCGATCACCTACGGCACGGCGGAACTGCCGCCGCTGGTGGAGGACAGCCGGGCGCTGCATGCCCAGCGAGCGGCCGCCCACCTGCCCGGCGCGCTGGTGCCGGCGCCGGGCGACAACCATTTCACGATCGTGGAGGAGCTGCGCCGCCCCGACGGCTTGCTGGTGCGGGCGGCGATCGAGGCGCTGCGGTAGGGCGAGGCGCTGGAGCATCATCCGACCGAA
>CAXTLC010000122.1:4263-7289 GCA_964245075.1 uncultured Acetobacteraceae bacterium | reverse complement strand
CGCCCACCGTGCGCACGGGCAGCAGCACCGCGAAGGCCTGCCAGATCGCGTCGTACAGGCCGGCGGCGCGGATCTCCTCCAGGAAGACCGCGTCCGCGTGGCGCAGGATCTCCAGCGCCTCGGCGGTGATGGCGCCGGGGATGCGGATGGCCAGGCCCGGGCCTGGGAAGGGGTGGCGGCCGACCACCGTGGGGGGCAGGCCCAACTCGCGGCCGAGGGCGCGGACCTCGTCCTTGAACAAGGCGCGCAGCGGCTCCACCAGGGACATCCGCATGCGGGCGGGGAGGCCGCCGACGTTGTGGTGGCTCTTGATGGTGACGCTGGGGCCGCCGCCCACGCTGACGCTCTCGATCACGTCCGGGTACAGCGTGCCCTGCGCCAGGAAGTCGGCGCCGCCGAGCTTGACGGCTTCCTCCTCGAACACGTCGATGAACAGGGCGCCGATGGTCTTGCGCTTCGTTTCCGGGTCCGTGACGCCGGCAAGGGCGTGGAGGAACAGGGCGGACGCGTCCCGGTGCACCAGGCGGATGTTGAAGCGGTCGCGGAAGGTGCGCTCCACCTCCTCCGCCTCGCCCCGGCGGAGCAGGCCGTGGTCCACGAAGATGCAGGTGAGCTGGTCGCCGACCGCCTCGTGGATCAGCACGGCGGCGACGGCGGAATCCACCCCGCCCGACAGGCCGCAGATCACCCGGCCGCCGCCCACCTGGGCGCGGATGCGGGCGACCGCCTCGCCGCGGAACTCCGCCATGGTCCAGTCGCCGCGCAGGCCGGCGACGCCGTGGGTGAAGTTGCGCAGCAAGGTGGCGCCGTGCGGGGTGTGCACCACTTCCGGGTGGAACTGGACGCCGTAGAACCGCCGCTCGTCATCGGCGACGACGGCGAAGGGGGCGCCCTCGCTGGAAGCCACGGAGCGGAAGCCGGGCGGCAGGCCGGTGACGCGGTCGCCGTGGCTCATCCAGACCTGCTCGCGGGCGCCGGGGGGCCAGGCGCCCTCGAACAGGGTGCAGGGGCCGGTCACGTCCAGGAAGGCGCGGCCGAACTCCTGCACGCCGTGCGCTTGGACGACGCCGCCGAGCGCCTGGCACATGAGCTGCTGGCCGTAGCAGATGCCCAGCACGGGGACGCCCATGGTCCACACGGCGTCCGGCGGGCGGGGGCTGGCCGGGTCGGTGACGCTGGCCGGGCTGCCGGACAGGATGATGGCCCGGGGACGCCAGGCCGCGAGCCGTTCGGCGGGGGCGTTGAACGGCCACACCTCGCAGTAGACGCCGTTCTCGCGCAGCCGCCGGGCGATCAGTTGGGTGACCTGGCTGCCGAAATCGAGGACGAGCACCCGCTCGTCGTGTTGGCCGAGTTCCGTCATGCGGCGTTCCACCACACCAGGGGGCTGCGGACAAGCGGCGTGCGGCTCTACACCGCCCGCCAGCCGGGCTGCGCCGGGTCAACAAGCTGGTAGTTCACCGGCCCGGTGCCGCAGATGGCGATGACCGCCGGCTCCGGGTGGCCGCGGACCACGCCGTCGTAGTGCGGCGTGCCGGCCACCCGGCGGACGAAGCTGCCGGCGGCGACGGGGACGCAGGACGCCGGGTCGAAATCCGCGCCGCTGTTGCACCACCAGGTGCCGGACACCACGACGCAGAGCCGGTCGGTGGCGTAGAGATGCGGCGCGCTCATGTAGCCGGGCCACCAGCGGACCAGGGTGAAGTACAGGCCCGGCTGCCCGGGGGACCCGGCGAGGGGGCACATGTCCACGCTGCGCTCCGGATAGCCGGCGTTGGGCATCCAGCGGTGCGCGTCCGGCGGCTCGACCACCGTCTGCGCCGGGTTGAGCGGGCTGGCGTCCGCCTCCGCCGCCATGGCCGCCAGCACCGCGGCCAGCAGCATGTCACGTCGCGGCATCCCCATCGTCGCCTCCCCTGTTCGTTGCCATTGGGTTCGTTGCCACTGGGTTCGTGAAGGGCGGGCGCCGGGCGTGCAAGCCGGCGCGGCCCGGCTTGAGCCCGGGTGCCCGGGACGGCATGGTGGGTTTCATGCGCCCTGCCCTGCCGGTCCCCCCCTTGGCGGCTTCCGCGGACCGGCCAACCCGCCCGGTTCCGGTCGTGGTCATCACGGGGGGCAGCTCCGGCATCGGGCGCTGCACCGCGGCGCTGTTCGCCCGGCGGGGCTGGGCGGTGGGGCTGATCGCGCGCGGCCCGGCCGGCTTGGCGGCGGCGGCGGCGGACGTGCGGGCGGCAGGCGGGCGCGCGGCGACGGCGGCGGCGGACGTGGCGGACGGCGCCGCCCTGCGCCGGGCGGCGGCGGACGTGGCCGCCGCGCTGGGAATGCCGGACGTGTGGATCAACTGCGCCGGCAACGGGGTGTACGGCCAGTTCGCCGCCGTGCCGGAAGCGGAGTTCGACCGCGTCACCGCCGTCACCTACGGCGGAACGGTCAACGGCTGCCGGGTGGCGCTGGCGCTGATGCGTCCGCGGGGCCGGGGCACGATCGTCAACGTGTGCTCCGCCGCCGCCTTCCACGGCCTGCCGGTCATGACGTCGTATTCCGGGGCGAAGGCGGCGGTGCGGGGCTTCAGCCAGGCGTTGCAGGCGGAGCTGGCGATCGAGCGCAGCCGCATCCGGGTCAGCACCGTGTTCCCGCCGGCGGTCAACACGCCGTTCTTCTCGCACGCGCCGTCCCACATGGGCTGGCCGGCCCGGCCCGCGCCGCCGGTGTACCAGCCGGAGGTCGTGGCGGAGGGCATCTTCCTCGCCGCCGCGACCGGGCGGGCGGAGGTGGCGGTCAGCGGCACCGCGGCGGCGTTCGCGCTGCTGACGCGGCTCTCGCCGCGGCTCACCGCGGGGTTGATGGCCAGGCTCGGGTTCGAGGGCCAACTGACGCGGGACGCGGACGCGGCGTGCCTCCAATGGCCAACCCTGTTCGCGCCGGCGCCGGAAGCCGCGCCCGTGCACGGGCCGTTCGGCCGCAGGGCGCGCCGCCGCAGCGTCCATCTCTGGGCCAGCCGCCTTTGGGCCAGCCGCCTTTGGGCC
>CAXTLC010000122.1:0-4163 GCA_964245075.1 uncultured Acetobacteraceae bacterium | reverse complement strand
CGCCTTTGGGCCGGCCGGCGCCTTTCCTCGCGGCTGGGCACGGGCTTGGCCGCGGCATTGCGCGTCATCCGCCGACCAACGTCTCCGTGACGGCCCAGACCCGTTCGACCAGCGCCGCGTCCAGCGCACGCGGGTTGGGCCGGGCGATGCAGCGCTGCTTGACGTAAACGCCCGTGGCGGTCGCGAACTCCGGCGCCAGGCAGGCGTGCAAGGGCGTGTCGGCGCCTTGTTCCGCCGTCAGCAGGAACGGCGCCATCGCCCACCATGCCAGCCCGACGGCGCCCGGCGTGCGCACCAGCCGCGTCGCGACCGTGCCGGGGTGCACGACGTTGGCCACCACGCCCGTGCCGCCGAGCCGGCTGGCCCAGCCGAACGTCGCCATCATCAGGGCCAGCTTGGACTGGCTGTAGGCGCGCACCATGCCCCATCGGCGGCTGCCTTCGAGGTCGTCGGGGTCGATGCTGGCCCGGTCGGACGTGGAGGAGCCGACGTTGACGATGCGGGCGCTGCCCGCCCTCGCCGCCGCGGCGCGCAGCGCGGGCACCAGCGCCCGGGTCAGCACGAAGGGGGCGAGGTGATTGGTGGCGACGACGCGCTCGTGCCCTTCCTCCGTCAGCTCCCGCCGGGTGCGGAAGGTGCCGGCGTTGTTCACCAGCACGTCGATCTCGGGGTAGCGCGCGTCGATCATCATGGCGGCGTGGCGGGTCGCCGCCACGGAAGACAGGTCCGCGATCATCAGTTCGGCGCGGGCGGACGGCATCCCCGCCATGACGAAGGCCAGCGCCGCATCCCCGCGCCCCCGGTCACGGCCCATCAGCACGACGGTGTGGCCGGCGCGCGCCAGGCCGAGGGCGATCCAGCGCCCGATCCCGCCGGTCGCCCCAGTAACGACGGTGACAGTCATGGAACGGGCTAATACGCGTTGCCGCTGCGGCTGAACACCTCGCGCACCAGGGTCCCGACGATGATGCGCAGATCCAGCAGGAGCGACCAGTTCTCGATGTAGTAGAGGTCGTGCGCCACCCGGTCCACGACCTGCTGCGCGGTGCGGGTCTCGCCGCGCAGGCCGTGCACCTGCGCCCACCCGGTTATGCCCGGCTTCATGCGGAGGCGGGCCTGGTAGCCCGGCACGATGTCGCGCAGCAGGCGGTCGCCGGCGCGGGTGCTGGCCAGGTGGGGGCGCGGGCCGACCAGGGACATGTCGCCGCGCAGCACGTTCAGCAGTTGCGGCAGCTCGTCCAGGCTGAACCGGCGCAGCCAGCGGCCGACCCGGGTGACGCGCTTGTCGCTCCGGGTGGCTTGCAGCCATTCGTCGCGCGGGCGGCGGGCGATCATGGTGCGGAACTTGAACATGGTGAACGAGGCGCCGTTGCGTCCTTCCCGGGTTTGCCGGAACAGCACCGGGCCGGGCCCGTCCAGCTTGATCAGCACGGCGATCGCCAGCATCAGCGGCAGCGCGCAGACGAGCAGGAACGCCGCCGCGACGCGGTCGAACACGGCCTTGCGGACTGCCGCCCAATCCTTGATCGGGTTGGAAGCCAGCCCGATCACCGGGCTGTCACCCAGGCAGGCGAAGGCTGCGCCGGGAAACGGCAGTTCGGCGAGGTCAGGCAACAGGAACAGATCGGCGGCGATGCCTGCCAAGCGGGAACGCACGTCCGCGATGCGCTCGGCGGCGGCCGGCGGCAGGGCGATCACGACGGCGTCAACCGGGAAATACTGCGCGTAGGCCACGAAATCGTCGATCGAGCCGCGGAACCTGACCCCGGCCGCGACCAGCGGCAAGCACGCCACCCCGTCGTCGTAAACGCCGATCACCTCCGTCGATGGGTCGTCGGCGGCGCGGCGCAGGAACTCCAGGCTGGACGGGTTGACGCCGATCACCGCCACCTTGGTCGCCAGCCGGCCCGCCCGGGCATAGGCCTGGAGCCGCCAGCCGGCGGCGGCGCGGAGGGCCAGCATGCCCATCGCCGCCGGCGGCAGCCAGGCCAGCGGTTGCGCCAGCAAGCCGCCCAGCCCGGCCGAGCCGCCGTGCAGCAGGAGCAGCGAGGTTACCGCGGCAAGCGCGCCGGCCAGGGCGGCGCCCGCGATCTCCGAGGCTTGCCGAAGCGGATCGAGCATGGCCCCCAATCCGTAGAGCGCGCGCCGCTCCAGGACGAGGCGGGCGGCGGCGATGGCGATGCCGAACACGACGACGGTCTCGCCCCATGGCTGATGCAGCCCGGCGTGGCGCATCAGCAGCGCCATGGGAGCCACGGCCGCGGCCATGGCGGCGGCATCCCCGGCACGGCACAGGCCGGCGAGCACGGGAACCGACACGGCGCCAACCCGGGACGACGCAAGCGGCGGGGCCGGAACCCGGCCCCTCCCCCACTTGGCCCAAACCGGCTTGAACGCCCGGCTCGGGGCTTCTTGCTGAAGGCTCAGGCTCAATTCAGCTCTCCGCAACCGCGATGGAGGACGGTCTGGCGCGCGAGTTGCCGGCCATCGATGCCGGCGGATACTGCGCTGCAACAAACCTCTCGTTCGTTGGGTACACGAGCCGGCACCACCGGATCAATTGCGTTTACATGTTACGGGGCGCGAGGAACGGTCGTTACGGTGTTGAGTTGCCGACTTGCCACGGGAAATGCCCGCTTCCGTTCACCGCCATGCGCGCCTACACCGGATGCATGACGGAGCAGCATGAAGCCGACGGCCTTGCCAAGCCGCAACGCAACTGGGCCGTGCTGACCATCGCGCTCGCGGTCGGCCTGGCGGTGATCGACGGGGCGATCGCCAACATCGCGCTGCCCACCATCGCGACCGACATGCACACGACGCCGTCCGCGTCCATCTGGGTGATCAACGCCTACCAGCTCGCGGTCACGGTCTCGCTGCTGCCGCTCGCCTCCATCGGGGAGATCCACGGCTACCGGCGGGTTTACCAGACCGGGCTGGCGGTGTTCACCGTGGCGTCGCTGGCATGCGCGCTGGCGCACTCGCTGCCGACCCTGGCGGCGGCGCGCGTGCTGCAAGGGCTGGGCGCGGCGGGCATCATGTCGGTCAACAGCGCGCTCACCCGCTACGTGTACCCGCGCGCCCTGCTCGGGCGGGGAATGGGGCTGAACGCGCTGATCGCGGCGACGTGCTCGGCCGTGGGGCCGACGGTGGCGTCCGGCATCCTTTCGGTGGCGACGTGGCCATACCTGTTCGCGGTCAACGTGCCGATCGGCCTGGCGGCGTTCGTCATCGCCCGCCGCGCGCTGCCGGCCACCCCGCTCGCGCCGTACCGGTTCGACTGGGGCAGCGCCGTGCTCAACGGGGTGACGCTCGGGCTGCTGATCGTCGGCGTGGACGGCTACGCGCATGGCGGGTCGGCGTTCAGTTCGCTGCTGGAACTGCTCGCCTGCGCCGCCCTGGGCGTGGTGCTGGTGCGGCGGCAACTGGACCGCTCGGCGCCGCTGCTGCCGGTGGACCTGCTGCGCATCCCGCTGTTCCGCTTGTCGGTGGTGACGTCCGTATGCTCGTTCGCCGCCGCGACGCTGGCCTTCGTGTCGTTGCCGTTCTTCCTGCAAGGCTCGCTCGGCTGGACGGCAACGCAGACGGGGCTGCTGATGACGCCGTGGCCGTGCGCCACCGCGGTCATGGCGCCGATCGCCGGGCGCTTGGCGGACCGGTACTCGGCCGGGCTGCTGGGCGGCATCGGCATGGCCGTGTTCACCGCGGGGCTGCTGCTGCTGGCGAGCATGCCGGCCGATGCGGGGGCGGTGAACATCGGCTGGCGCATGGCGGTGTGCGGCTTAGGCTTCGGCTTCTTCCAGTCGCCCAACAACCGGGCGATCATCACCGCGGCCCCGCTGCACCGCACCGGCGGGGCGAGCGGCATGCTGGGCACGGCCAGGCTGCTCGGGCAGACGATGGGCGCGGCGCTGGTGGCGCTGGTGTTCGGCCTGTCACGCCACGGGGTGACGCCGACGCTGCTGCTCGGCGCCGCCATCGCGGTGTGCGCGGCGCTCGTCAGCGTGTCACGGGGGCTGCCCGGCGGCGCCCGGGGTGCGGCGGCGGCGGCAAAAACGCGGCGGCGCTAGCGCGGGATGGCCGAGCGGAAGCGACGTCTTGCGCTCCAGTGGCGGAAACCTCGCGGAAAGGACCGTCCGGTTTCCACCACTAGCCTTTTCTAG
>CAXTLC010000121.1:2228-7423 GCA_964245075.1 uncultured Acetobacteraceae bacterium | reverse complement strand
TCGTCGCTGCCGCGGCTGATCGACTCGTGGTGCTCGGCCACGAAGTCGGGGGTCATGACGATCCGGTAGCCCGCCTCGCGGATCCTGATGCACAGGTCGACGTCGTTAAATGCGATCTTCAGGCAGGTCTCGTCGAGGCCACCCACCGCCTCGAAGACGGCGCGCGGCACCAGCATGCAGGCGGCGGTCACCGCGGACACCTCGTGTGCGAGAACCAGCAGGTTGGAATAGCCGGTGCTGGTCTCGCTTTCCCGGTGGAACGTGTGTCCCGCCACACCGCCCATGCCCAGAAGGACACCCGCATGCTGAACGGTGCGCTCCTCGTAGAGGAACTTGCCTCCGACCGCCCCCACGTCGTCCGCGGCAAGCGCCTCGTTGACCAGGGTGCCAAGCCAGTCATCCTCTAGCACGAACAAGTCGTTGTTCATGAGCACGACCATGTCGCTGTCGCAGTTCGCGATCGCCAGGTTGTTGAGCCGCGAGTAGTTGAACTCCTCGCGCACATGGAGCACCCGAACCTGCGGCAGCGCGGCCGCCCATGCCATGAAGTCGATTGTCTCCTGCTCGACGCTGTCGTTGTCGACCAGGAGGATCGAGAAGTTCGGATAGGCGGTGGTTGCAAGAAGCGTGTCGATGCACCGCTGTGTCATCGAGGCCCGATCCTTGAACGGGATGATGATGGCAACGCTTGGAGTCGCCTGTGGCGCCCACTGGATGCGGAACATGGTGTAGCCGCGCACGCTGGTGACCTTCGCATCCAGCCCACGCCTTGCCAGGTGGTCGTGGATCGCGCGCCGCCCCGCCTCAACCGCGTAGCTCTTCACCGATCCCGACGACGCGGTCGAGTTCACGCTCTTGCGCCAGTGATAAAGGATTTCCGGCACGTGCAGGATCCTGTCGTGCGGCACGATCTCCGAGACCTTGAGGAGGAAGTCGTGGTCCTGCGCGCCGTCGTAGCCAATCGATATCATGCCGGCCGCCTCGCAGGCTTGGCGATCGACCATGACCAGGTGGTTGACGTAG
The DNA here is from genome assembly GCA_964245075.1 of uncultured Acetobacteraceae bacterium. Lineage (GTDB taxonomy): Bacteria > Pseudomonadota > Alphaproteobacteria > Acetobacterales > Acetobacteraceae > LMUY01. The sequence continues at coordinate 6,400 of CAXTLC010000121.1, read as the reverse complement.
TTCTGCGCCAACAGGAGCCGGTAGCTCCAGTCCGGCTTCAGCGCGGGCTCGGAGAAGAAGCCGAACTCGTCGACCTTGTCCTCGTCCGAGTAGAGCAGTCTTGCCCCCGTCTCGGCCGCGGCGTGGATGAGGCACTCCAGGGCCTGCGGCACCAGGAGGTCGTCGTGGTCGAAGAAAACCACCCACTGGCCTTCCGCCATGCCGAGCGCCGTGTTGGTGGCGCCGGCGATTCCCAGATTGCGCTCGGCCCGGTGCACGCGAATACGCCTGTCCTCGCCTGCAAAGCGCGCGAGCTGGGCGTCGAGGGTTTCCGATCCGCTGCCGTCGTCCACCAGGATCAGCTCCCAGTGCTCGTAGGTCTGCGCGATCACCGAGTCCACCGCCGCGACGAACTCCGCGAGGATCGGACGGAACACCGGCACCACCACCGAGACCAGCGGCAAGTGCTCGAGCGGGTGCGTGCGCCGGCCCGCCTCCATCCTGCCCTGCAGCTCGCGGAGGTAGAGTCTGGCCCAGGGGTCGTAGCTGCCGATGTCGTATCCCTCGCGCGGCTGCAGCCCCTCGAGCTGGCTGCGCAGCAGGTCGAGTTCGGCGCCGATGCGGCGCACCGCGTCCACCGTGCCGTCCAGGCGCATTGCGAGGTCCTGGTTGACAAAGTTGACGGCCAGCGGGCTGCGGTTCAGCTCGATGCCGTCCGGCAGCATGAAGAACCGGATCTCGCGCGTCTTTGTTGCCCGGTAGGAGTCGGGCAGCCGGACGAAGAAGCCGCAGTTGGTGTCGCATCCCAGCGCGGCCGCGACGTCCGGCCGAGGGCGGTTGGCGGTGACCACGGCGATCTCGTCGCCGTCGCAGGTCACGCGCACCTGGCAGGAGCCGAGCAGGGCTGTCCTCGCCTCGTCGGCGACGACGACCCAGCCCTTGAGTATGCTCTGGTCCATCTCGTCGACATTGCTGTGCACCACCGGCTTGCGGAACAGGGTGAAGTCGCGGTGCTGCGTCAGCATGCCGTTGGAAGCCATCGACACGATCTGGCCGGAGGTGGTCCGAAGCGTCAGTGTGTGCGGCTGGCCGTCCTTGCAGTGCTCCGGCAGGACGAAGTGGTAGCCCACCTTGCCGTGGCCGATGTTCTTCTCGACGTCGGGCCGGTAAAGGTCGCACAGGACGGCGAGCAGGTGCTTGTCGTCGACGTGGACCTGCAGCGTGATCGAGGTCGGCAGCGAGGGCCGGTGACACGCCCATCCGAGCCCGACTCCGTCCTGAAACTGGTCGAGGAAGCAGACGATCTCGTCCAGAACGGGGCTGGGTGGCGTGGAAGCTGCTTGTGCGCCACCGGCGCCAGCAGGTCCGCCAGCTTGTTGCGGCACGGCCGCCTTCTCGATGCCGAAGGCGGCGAGACGCTTCTGCACGGCGGCCGCGCATCGGATCGCGTGCAGGTCGATGATGCCGTTCTGGTCGTACTGGGCGAAAGTATCCCAGTCCCGCACGGTGCCGTCGCTGTGCCGGCGCTCGATGCGGCGCTGCCAGTGCCGTCGGCTGCGGGTGAAGTAGTGGTGCAGGGTCCATCCGTCGGTCTCGCCAGGATGACCCTTGGTGATCCCCGGCTGGTCTCCCCACGCGACCACCTCGCCGGAGGTGGTCCAGACCGGCGACCCTGTCTCCACGAAATGGGGATTTACGACCTCTAGCGCCCTCTCCGGGCGGCAGAACATCTTGACGTGGCGGTTGGGCCCGAAATCCAGCGGAGCCCGCCTGTCGAACGCCTCCATGACCAGCCGGCCGTCGGCTTGGTCCAGCCCCCCCGACCCGAACAGCCGCCAGTTCAGCACGAAGGCGTCGTGATCTTCGTGGCTTAGCAGGAGGTCGGGCAGCGTGCTGCCGTCGTCGGGAGGGATCAGGAACTCGTCGCTGTCGACGAAGAAGATCCAGTCAACCTTGCCGGCCCAATGGAAGCAGGCATCCCCGTAGGCCGCCATCTGCCGGCCGCGGCCGGCAAGCTGCTCCTCGTCGGGGTTCCACCTGACGAGGTGGATCGGGTAGTGCGCCGCCAACTGCTCCAGCAACTCCACCGTGCCATCGGTCGAGCCATCGTCGTAGACCAGCAGGATCTTAAACCCAAGGCCGGCGTAGTGGTCGACCCACTCCGCAATGTCGTTAATCTCGTTCTTGACGATCAGGCACGTCGCGGCGGAGATCGTCATCATCCTGTCCAGCCCGATCCTTCATTCTTCATTGAATGCCGTAAATTCGCTGTCTTGGGGTACTCGGTCACCTTGCTCTCAGGTACTCGCGCCTCGGCCAATCAGATCCTTCACGTCTCTCAAAATGATACGGGTATCTCCGTGGCTGACTTCAACCCCAAGAAACCCCATGGAACATGGCCACAACCTAGGGCAATGTTATGATGGTGTCACGATGGACCTGGAGTGGTTGGAGTTCCTGCCCTATGCGGCTTTACGTTTTTTCTTTGGTGTGCCTCATGCTTCTGGCCTCGGCGACCTCCGTCCGTGCCGCCACCCGTCCGCCCGAGATCTTCGTCGGCGGGACGGTCGCCCCCGACACGCTTGCGAGCGGTTCCACCACCACGGAGCTGCGGGCCAGCGGTCGCGTCGGCCTCTACCTCCACGAATTGTCCACTGAGGAAATGGATCGTGACGGCGCCAGTGGCGACGTGGCCGCGATGTTTCCCGGACCGATGGTCGCGGAGTTCGGCCTGCCGTTGCGCGAGCACGCGTACAGCCACGCCGACGCGGTCGGGTTCTTCGGCCAAGCCTATCCGAAGCTGTTCACCCGGCATGGCTTCCATCCGGCCGCCGCCAACATCAACGGTCTGGACCCGTCCGGGAAGACGCAGTCCCTCACAGACTGGACAGACTACGCCGCGCTCGCGCGCGCGAGCGGGATCGTCTCGCTCGCGCCGTTCGCCGACCCGAACGGCACCGACTGGCCGATGGACTTCAACGATCCCTTCTGGGACTTCATGAAGTCGGTCTGCCTGCAGCTCGGGGGTCTCGGGGTCGACAGCCCGCCCGGCTACTTCTGGGGACGCTCGGAGGGCTACCGCCAGCACGACCTCGCCAAGGTGGCGTGGGCCGTCTCGCACGGGCTCAGGGCGAGCGTGGTGATCTCGCCCTGGGGGAAGCCCTCGACCTTCCTCGATGACACCACGCGGTTTGTCGCGTTCTTCGTCGACCACAAGGTGCTGCCGACGGAGTGGGTGGTGGAGACCTACGACGATCCCTCCACGCCGGCGCACCCTGGCAATCCGCTCGGACCAGAGGGGCAGGCGGGAACGGTGGATGCTGTGGCGCTCTGGGTCGCGCGGAACGCGCCCGTCGCCGCGCGCTAGGCGTACGCCCCCGGCTGTCGCGATCCTCCGGCAGCCTTGGGACGGCCAGCCGGCCCTACAGGCTCGGGACGCCGAACAGGATCACGGTCGTGCCGTCCGTCAGCTGCAGCGTCGTTCCCCAGGCGCCGTGCTGGGTGCCCTGGACGGCCGCCGTGCCCGACAGGGCAAGGGTGTCCGTGGGCTTGAGGCCGACGATCTGATCCGTGCTGCCGCCGCCCGCCAGGAACGTGTCCTTGCCGGCGCCCGCGAACTCGACGGCGCTCCCGCTTCCGCCGGCGAGCGTCGTGGTGCCGCCGCCGGCGACCAGGACCTCGGAACCCCCGCCGGCCTTGAGCACGACGTCGTCGGCCAGTGGCGCCCCGAACAGCACGTCACCGTCCGCGGCGCCGGCGAGGGTGCTCCCGGGCCCGCCAGCCACGAGGATGCTGCCGCCCGCCGTTCCCGCCGTGTAGAGGCCGCCGCCTGCGTCGGCGTACACGACGCACGGTCCCGTGCCGCCTGACACGGTGGCGGACCCGGTCCCTCCGACGAACAGGAGCTGCCCGGGACCGCCGGTGACCTGGGTGGTAGGTCCGGACGCATACACGACGTCGAAGCCGCTGCCTGCGGCGATCGTGTCGCTGCCCTGGCTGTAGATCGTCGTGGCCGGTCCGCTCGACGCGGCGGCGGTGCTGCCCGCGACGGGGGTGACGATATACTGCGGGCCCGCCACCACGGCCGCGGCGCCTGCCTGTGCCGCGGCCGTGGACGCCGGGCCAGCCGGCAGCGCCGCCGCTGTCGCCGTGACGATGGTCGACGCCGGCGTCGTGGCCGGTGTCGCGGCCGG
>CAXTLC010000121.1:0-2128 GCA_964245075.1 uncultured Acetobacteraceae bacterium | reverse complement strand
GGCCGGTGTCGCGGCCGGGCTGGCGCTGGCGGTCACCGGGGCGTTCTGCGCCACCCACAGCGCCACGCCGGCCATGCTGCTGGCCTGGGTGTCGCTGCCGACGCCGTCCGTGTCGCCGGGCGTGTAGTTCTCCACCACCCATTCCGTCGGCACCGCGTGATCGGCGACCAGGCGGCCCACGAAGGCCTGTGTGTCGGCCAGGAAGGTGGCGTCGTCGCCGTAGGGCGAGAGGATGACGGTGGTCCGCAGCCCGTGCTGCGTCGCCCACGCGATCTCCTGCTCGGTGAAGGTCTGGTAGGCTTGGCCACGCTCCGCGAAGAAGACAGGGGGCGCGTCGATGCAGAGCGCGCCGCCATATACGGCTGCCTCTCGTATCGAGGTGTAGTCCGGGTTGGTGGCGAACGCGTCGAGCGAGGCGCCGGGACCGTTCGGGGAGAAGATCGGCGCCAGAGTCGCGATGCCGGCGGCGCGCGCAGCGTCGACGTAGGCGTGCCACTCGTCCGTGAAGCCTGGCGCCGCGAAGTCGCAATCGACGTTGGCGCGGTCCGGGTGCAGGCCGTTGTCCAGGCAGACGATCTTCCACCAGCCGGCAAAGAAACCGGTGGCGACATTGTTAATCCCCAGCTCGATCTCGCCCGGACCTGTGCCGCTCATGGCGGCGGCGATTGCCGGAAGCTGGCCGGCATTGTAGGCAGCCGCCATCGCATCGGCATGCATGTAGAGGCCGGCGACGCCGGTGGCGCGCAGCAGCGTGGTGTCGGCGGGCGATGCCAGGTCGTCGAAGCCGTCGATGCCTCCGACGAAGACATGGGCTGCCTGCGTTCCAGTCCCGGACATCACCACCGTCTTTCCAGAGAGGGCGGCAGGCTAAAGGCGAGGGGTTAACGGTTTCCGTCCGCGCGGCCATGGGTCGTGAAGCTTTGTCCGGTTGCGCCACCCCGGCGCGCCGCGGCGCGACCACCAGGCGGCAGGTTTGCCTTAAGCCGGCACGTTCGTCGGCCGGCATCCACGGGGCATCTAGGACCGTAGCGGTGCAGCATGCGCGTTCAGGCGCACACTACAACCTTTGGATAATTATCCCAGAGAAAAACAACCTAAGCTTGTATCTGAGAACGTAACTTGTGACAATGCGATGACAGTCTGCCTCGTCGCCCTTGCACCGCGAACAACTATCACAGGAAGCGATGACCCAGACCGCGGCGGCGTGCCTGATCGTCAAGGACGAGGTCGCCGACCTTGCGGAGTGGGTCGACCACTACGCCAGGATCGGCTTCGACCAGATCCACGTGTACGACAATGCGTCGACGGACGGCACGGGCGAGCTGCTGGCCCGCCTGTCGCGGTCGTACCCCCTTATCGTGCACCCCTGGGACCCTTCGGCAACCGCACTGCAGGGCAGGACACGTCAAGTCGCAGCCTACGCGGACGCATGCAAGCGCCTTGCGGGGTGCGTCGACTGGCTGTTCACGGTCGATGCCGACGAGTTCCTTCTCCCGCCCGCCCTGGACGGAAAGATCGGCGATCTCCTCGATCGACACGAGCGGCACAGCGCCTTCGTAGTCAACTGGAGGATTTTCGGAAGCAGGGGGCACGAGGAGACGGCCGGGCAACTGGTGCTAACCGCCTTTGATCGGCGAGCCCCTCTGGACTTCGGACCGAACCAGCACGTCAAGATGTTCTGTCGGCCGGAGCGCGTGACAGAAATCCTGAACCCGCATTTTGCCATGACCGGCGATCCCGCGGTCGATCTCAATGGGAAGGTGGTCGATTGGCTACAGCCCGGTGTGGTCGCACCGGGCACCATCGTCGACGGAGACTGGCGCCTGCACCACTATATGACGAGAAGCAGGAACCATTGGCGCCGGCGGATCATTCGTCGCCAAGTCGGTGGCGCGTCACGCGACTGGATGATGTTTGACGCATATGACCGTAACGACGTGGCCGACCGAGCTGGTGTTAGGTGGGCCGCCAAGGCAAGAGACGGCCTCCAGCAGATCGGGATCACGCGCTCAATGCTTCCGATACAAATAAGCCCCCAATTTGTAAGAACCGCATTTCTCGAGGAGCAGGCAAGGTTCTCTCTAATCGGCAGCAACGTGGCCGCGGGATTCAACTCAGGGATATTGGT
>CAXTLC010000120.1:0-7464 GCA_964245075.1 uncultured Acetobacteraceae bacterium | reverse complement strand
CCGCTCCCGCTCCAGCAGCGCCCGCTTGCGCTCCACTCCCCAGCGATACCCCGCCAGCCCGCCATCCTTCCCAACCACCCGGTGGCACGGGATGGCCACCGCCAGGGCGTTCGCCGCGCACGCCCCCGCCACCGCCCGCACCGCCGCCGGGCTGCCCAGCCGGGCCGCGACGGCGCCGTAGCTCAGCGTCTCGCCCGGCGGGATCGCGCGCAGCATCTCCCACACCCGGCGCTGGAACGCGGTGCCGCGGATGTCGAGCGGCAACCCCAAGCCCTGCCCCGGCCGGTCCACCGCCGCCACCACGGCCGCCACCCACCCGGCGAAGCCCGGCTCCGCTCCCGTCAACACGGCCCGCGGGAAGCGGGCGCGCAGGTCGGCCAGCAGCAGCGCCGGGTCGTCGCCCAGCAGGATGGCGCAAACCCCCCGCGCCGTCGCCGCCACCAGCACCCAGCCCAGGCTGCACCGCCCCGCCGCGTGACGGATCGCCTCCTCCCTGCCGCCCGCGCGGTAGCGGGACGGAGTCATCCCGAGCATCCCGTCCGCCGCCGCGTAGAACCGGCCGGAGGAGCTGAACCCGGCGTCGAACATCGCTTCCGTCACCGCGGCGCCCGCTCCCAGCCTGTTCTGCACCCGCGCCTGCCGCTGCGCCGCGGCGTAGGCCCTGGGCGTCACGCCGGCCACGCGCCGGAACAGGCGGTGGAAATGGCAAGGGCTGACCCCGGCCCGTCCCGCCAGTTCCGCCAAGGACGGCGCGTCCTCCGCCCCCTCGATCGCGCGGCACGCGGCGGCGACCAGCGCGGCTTCCCGCTCCGCCCGCGGCGGCAGGTCCGGCCGGCAGCGCTGGCAGGGGCGGAACCCGGCGCGCTCGGCGTCCGCCCGGGTCGCGTGGAACGCCATGTTGCGCCGCAGCGCCGGGCGCGCGGCGCAGGACGGACGGCAATACACCCCGGTGGTGGCGACGGAGTAGAGGAACCGCCCATCGGCCGCCGGGTCCCGCCGCCGCACGGCGAGCAGCCAAGCCTCCTCGACGGCGGGCGCGGGCAGGCCAAGGGGGAGGGGCAGGGCGTCCATGGTGACAGGCTCCGGTAGGGCGCCGCCATCCTGGCCGCCCCGGCGCCCGGGCGCACTCCGCGCCTTGCTCGGCAATTCAGTCCTCGACCGCGATCCCGCGTCCGGCCCGCATCCCGCCGATAAGCGCCGCCTGCGCGAACCCCGCTTCCCGCACCCGCGCCAGCACCGCTCCCGCCGCGTCCGCCGCGGCGGCGACCAGCAGCCCGCCGCTGGTTTGCGGGTCGCACAGCAGGCCGCGCCGCCATCCCGCCAGACCGTCCGGCAGCGTCACCTCCGCGCCGTAGCTGTCCCAGTTGCGCCCGGCCGCCCCCGTCGCCAGCCCGGCCTCCGCCAGCGCCGCCGCCCCCGGCAGCACCGGCACGTCCCCCAGCCGCAGCCGCGCGCCCAGCCCGGCGCCCCGGCACATCTCCAGCGCGTGGCCGAGCAGCCCGAACCCCGTCACGTCCGTCATCGCGTGCACCCCCGCCACCCCCGCCAGCTCCCGCCCGACCGTGTTCAACTGGGTGGCGGAGCGGATCATCTCCCGGTACTCAGCCGCTCCCAGCCGCTCCTGCTTCAGCGCGGCGGAGAAGATCCCGACCCCCAGCCCCTTGGTCAGCACGAGCACGTCGCCGTCCCGCGCCCCGCTGTTGCGTAGCAGCCGCCCGGGATGCACCGTGCCCAGCGCCACCAGCCCGTACAGCGGCTCCGGGCTGTCGATCGAGTGCCCGCCCGCGACCGGGATTCCGGCTTCCCGGCACACCGCCTCGCCGCCTTCGAGGATGCGCCGCACCGTCGCGGGCGCGATCTTGCCCAGCGGCATGCCGAGCAGCGCCAGCGCCAGCACCGGGCTTCCCCCCATGGCGTACACGTCCGACAGGGCGTTGGTGGCTGCGATGCGCCCGAACTCGAACGGGTCGTCCACCACGGGGGTGAAGAAATCCGTGGTGGCGACCAGCGCCAGCTCGTCCGTCAGCCGGTACACCGCGGCGTCGTCGGCCGTGTCCGCGCCAACCAGCAGGTCGGGGAAGGTGGCCGTGCGCTTCATGTCCGCCAGCAGGTCCCGCAGCACCGCGGGCGAGAGCTTGCAGCCGCAGCCGCCGCCATGGGCGAGGGAGGTCAGGCGGGGCTCGGTGGGGGGCATTGGCGGTTCCTGCCGGACATGCTGGGTTGTATGGGAATCGCCGCACTGGAACACGCCATGCCCGACGAACCAACCACCAGCCGCCGCTTCGACGTGGCAGCGGTCGCCGCCACCCTGCCCGCGACCGCGTCCACCCTGCTGGTGGACGCCTACCTGGTGGACCGGGACGCCGCCAGCGCCCGGGTGTTCCGCGTGTACCGCCCCACCCCCGCGCACTACCACCGGGGCTGCGACGAGTTCCTCTACGTGCTGTCCGGTCGCGGCACCTTCTGGATGGGCGAGAAGGCAACCGAAGCGGAGTTTGCACCCGGCCAGTTGCTGTTCTTCGAGCGCGGCATGGTGCACGCCATGCCCGCCCTGCTGGCGGAGCCGGTCGTGTTCCTGTCCCTCGACGCCCCGCGCCGCGAGCCGACCGACATCGTCTTCGTGGACCCGGCGGACGGCACCCCCGCCACCTTCATGGCCCGCAACGCCTGACCCCCATGCAACGCCTGGCCGTCCCCCGTCTGCTGCTGCCCGGCGGGGAATGGAGCGGCCCCGCCACCGTGGCGCTGGAAGGCGGCCGGATCACCGGGCTATCCCCTGGGCTGTCCCCCGGCGCGGAGGTCCTGGACGGCGGCGCGCTGACCCCGGGCCTGCTGGACCTGCACAACAACGGCGCCTTCGGGGTGGATTTCGCCACCGCCGGCCCCGCCGAATGGCGCCGCGCCCTGTCCGGCCTGGCGGGGCGAGGCGTCACGTCCGTGCAGCCCACAATCATCACCGCGCCGCTCCCGTCGCTGCTGGAAGCGCTCGGCCGCATCGCGGACGCGGCCGGAACCGCGCGGGTGCTGGGGGCGCACCTGGAAGGCCCGTTCCTGTCCCCGCGCCGCCGCGGCGCGCACCGGGACGATTGGCTGGCGGCGCCGGACGGGGCCGCGCTGGACACCCTGTTGCACCACGGAGCCGCCCGCCGCGCGCTGCGGACGGTCACGCTCGCCCCCGAGCTTCCGGGCGGCCTGGACGCGGTGCGCCGGTTCGCCGCCGCGGGCGTGGTGGTCAGCCTCGGCCATTCCGACGCCGACGCCGCGACCGCAGCCGCCGCCGCGGCGGCGGGCGCCACGGCCGTCACCCACGTGTTCAACGCCATGCGCCCCTTCGCCCACCGTGACCCGGGGCTGCCCGGCGCAGCCCTGGCCGACGGGCGCCTGTGGTGCTGCCTGATCGTGGACGGGGAGCACGTGGACCCCTTGGCCTGCCGCGTCGCCTTCGCCGCCGCCGGGCCGCGGCTGGTGGCGGTCAGCGACTCCATCCCGGTCGCCGGCCTCCCGCCGGGCACGACCCTGCCGTTCGGCGGCGCGCCCGTGACCGCCGACGCGCACGGCGTGGGCCGCCGGGCGGACGGCACGGTCGCGGGCGCGGGCATCGTGCTGGACGAGGGCGTGCGCCGCATGATCGCCGCCGGGATCGCCCCCGCCGCCGTCCTGCGCGCCGCCACCGAGGCGCCAGCCGCCACCCTGGGCCGCGCCGACCTCGGCCGCATCGCTCCCGGCGCGCTGGCCGACCTGGTGTGGTGGGACGAGGAATGGGTGCCACGCCGGGTCTGGGTCGGCGGCGAGGAGGTGCCGGTTGCCGGATAGCGTCCTCGCGGTGGACCTTGGCAAGACCCGCTGCCGCGCGGCCCTGTTCCGCGGCGGCGAGCGCTGGGACGCGGACGGCGAGGGCGCGCCCGGCCTGGCCGTGCCGAACGGCGCCGCGCTGGCCGAGGCCGCCATCCTCGCCGCCGCCGCGCCGCTTCTGCGCGCGCACCCTGTCGATCGCGTGGGGATCGGCGCGGCCGGCGCGTCCGCCGCGCCCGGGGCCGCGCGCGCCCTGGCCGAACGGCTCTGCATCAGCCTGCCCGCGTCCCGGGTCGCCGTGGCGAGCGACGCCGCGACCTCCCACCTGGGCGCGCTCGGCGGCACCCCGGGCGTGGTGCTCGCGGTGGGCACCGGCGCGGTGGCAGTGGCCGCCGGGGCGGACGGGCGCGTCCGGCTCCTGGACGGCCTGGGTCCGTGGCTGGGCGACGACGGCGGCGGCGCATCCCTGGGCTTCGCCGGGCTGCGCGCCGCGTTGCGGGCAGCCGAAGGCCGCGCCCCGCCCACCGCGCTGTCCCAGGCGGCCGAAGCGCGGTTCGGGCCGCTCGCCGCCTTGCCGGCGCTGCTGGCGGGCCACCCGCATCCCCCCGCTCTCGCCGCGCGCTTCGCCCCCGACGTGGCCGAATGCGCCGCCGCGGGCGACCTCGTCGCGACCGCGCTGCTGCACGACGCCGCCGCGTCCCTCGCAGCGACGGTGCGCGCCGCCGTTGCGGGCGGGGCGCCCCACTTGGCTGTGCCCCGCTTGGCGGTGGTGGGCGGCCTCGCCACCCTGCTCAGCGGCCCGGTGCTGGACCGGCTGCGCGGCGTCGTCCGCCCGGTGCCCGCGGCTGGCACGTCCCTGGACGGCGCCCGCCGCCTCGCGAGCGATGCCGCCACCCTCCACGAACCCGGCGTCGTCCGCGCGCGCGCGGACCCGGACGGCAACCGCCTCGACCAGTTGGCGACGGAGGCGGCCCGCCCTGGCCTCGATGACCTCGACCGCTGGACGCCCGGCGCGGTCGTCCGCCTGGTGCTGGAAGCCGAGTGGGACGCCCGGCACGCTCTGGCCCGCGCCGCCCCCGCGCTCGCCGCCGCCGCCGACGCCGTGGGCGCGCGGATGCGAGGCGGCGGGCGCTTGTTCATCCTGGGCGCCGGCACGCCGGGCCGCCTGGCGGCGCTGGACGCGGCGGAATTGCTGCCGACCTTCAGCGCCCCACCCGGCCTGGTGGTCGCCCTGCTCGCCGGCGGCCCGGCCGCCACCCTGCACGCCGTGGAAGGCGCGGAGGATGACGCGGACGCCGCCGGGGTTGCGCTGGACGCGCGCACCCTGCGCCCCGCCGACAGCGTGGTGGGCATCACCGCGTCCGGCCGCACTCCCTTCGTGCTCGGCGGGCTGCGGCACGCCCGGGCGGCGGGCGCGCTGACGGTGGCGGTGGTGAACAACGCCGGCTCCCCCTGCGCCGCGGCGGCCGAGTTGGCGGTGGAGATCCTGACCGGCCCCGAGATCGTCGCCGGCAGCACCCGGATGCTGGCGGGAACCGCGCAGAAGGTGGCGCTGGGGGCGCTCAGCACCGCGGTCATGATCGGCTTGGGCAAGACCTACGGCCCGCACATGGTCGACGTCGCCGCCACCAACGCCAAGCTGCGCCGCCGCGCCCTCCGCATCGTGCGGGACGTCACCGCCGCCGGGGAAGCGGAAGCCGCCGCCGCGCTCGCCGCGTGCGGTGGCCGGGTGAAGCCCGCCCTGGTGGCCCTGCTCGCCGGCGTGGACCCGGCGGAGGCCGCCCGGCGCTTGGAAGCGGCCGGCGGCCGGGTGCGCGCCGCGATCGGGAAGGATGGCTGATGGAACCGGTCTGGGCCGTGGGCTTGATGACGGGAACGGTGCTGGACGGGATGATCGACATCGCCGCCCTGCGCACCGATGGCGAGAGCGTGGCCGCGTTCGGCCCCTGGACCCTGGCGCCATACCCGCCAGGCGTCCGCCCCCTGCTCGCCAGCGCCTTGGACGAAGCCCGGCGCTGGCAGTTCACCGGCCCTGAGCCAGCGATCTTCGCCGAAGCGGAAGCGGCGCTGACCCGCGCCCAATCCGCCGCCGTCGCCGCCTTCCTGGCGCACTCCCGCATTCCCCCCGCGGACGTCGCCGTCATTGGCTTCCACGGCCAGACCGTCCTGCACCGCCCGCCGCAACCGGGCCGCCCCGGCCGAACCCGGCAGCTCGGGAACGGCGGGCTGATGGCGGCGCTGACCGGCATCGACGTGGCATACGACTTCCGCAGCGCCGACGTGGCCGCCGGCGGGCAGGGCGCCCCGCTTTGCGCCAGCTACCACGCCGCGCTCCTGGCCCGCACCGCGGACACCGCCATGCTCGGCATGGCCGACACCGCCGTGCTCGGCACGGCCGACATGGCGATGCTCAACCTCGGCGGCGTCGGCAACCTGACCTGGCGCGGCCCGCACGGCAGCCTGATCGCCTTCGACACCGGCCCCGCCAACGCGCCGCTGAACGACTGGGTGGAGCGCGCGACCGGGCAGGCGATGGATGCCGGCGGCGTTCTGGCCCGGCAGGGCCGGGTGGACGAGGCCCGGCTGGCGAACCTGCTGGCCCACCCGTACCTCACCGCGCCTTACCCGAAGTCGCTCGACCGGTTCGACTTCCCCGCCGCAATGGCGGACGGCCTGGGCCTGGAGGACGGCGCCGCCCTGCTGACCGCCTTCGCCGCCGCCGCCGTTGGGCGCGGCCTGGACCTCCTGCCGCAACGCCCCGCCTGCCTGGTCGTCTGCGGCGGCGGCCGCAAGAACCCGGCGCTGATGGACGCCCTGCGCCAACGCGCCGCCGTGCAGCCGGTGGCCGCCGAGAGCGCCGGCTGGCGGGGGGACGCGATGGAGGCGGAATGCTTCGCCTTCCTGGCCGTGCGCTCCCTGCGCGGCCTGCCGATCAGCTTCCCCGCGACCACCGGCGTTCCTTCACCCATGCCCGGCGGCCGGATCGCACGGCACCAGGGTTGAACACGGGTGGCGATGCCTGATCGAGAGCCTGTTCTGCGAACTCAGGCATAATCGCAGGGTCGCCACTCGCTGCAACAAGACCGACCAAAGCTTCGCCGACATGGTCCAACTCGCCGCCATCCTCCTCGCTTCGCAATAAATGTCCACAAGCCTTGGTGTATCCGAAGGCACTAGACCACTTTTTAGCTGACCGTGAACGGTCAGCGCGGTCTAGTTCTTTGTTTGGTCTGGCAATTGACGCCCTGACTGTTTCCAGCCAGGGCGATTGCAGGCTAACGGCGCGCGCTTAAGAGTTCAGTCAGGAACCTAGTTTAGCTTGATCTCCGACGAATTGGTTTCGTCGGGAGGGCAGGATGGTTCGTTGGATGGCAGCAAATGCGTTGCTTGTATCAGCATTGCTCGCGCCGATCATGTGTCATGCACAGAGCGATCCAACACAGACGTTCCTGGCAAGTCCCAGCTTCCCGCTCGCCAAGGCGCTCCCGACCAGACCGGCGGCCGTTCCGGGTGATGGGTTGTTGCTGAGTAGCGGCGCTTCGAACGCCTTTTCATTGCTCATGGGGTCCGGTCAGGGTGGCGCAAACTTGACCACCTCACAATCGATCAGGGATCATTTCTTTCTCAACTACATCGTCGGCAACCTCAACACGCCGAACGTGAGCCCGACGG
>CAXTLC010000119.1:0-7651 GCA_964245075.1 uncultured Acetobacteraceae bacterium | reverse complement strand
TCTAGGCCGCTTTTTGGCTGACCGTGAACGGTCAGCGCGGTCTAGTTCTTCGTTTGGCCTGGCAATCGATGCCCTGACTGTTTCCAGTCAGGGCGATCGCAGGCTAGATGTCAGGTTGCAGCATGTCGCGCGCCGTGACGATCTCCCCCGTTCGGAAGTCGTCGATGCCGGGAAGCGCGCGTTCGCGGGTCAACAGGCCGAGGGATCGTCCATCCTGATCGATGACGTCCAGCCCCCTGTCTGGACATCTCGCGAGTTCTCGCAACACGTCCGGCATGCGCGCCGCTGCGGAGACCGCCATGCCCGGCGTTTCCGGGACGGCGTCACGGGCGGTGTGGATGCGCCCGGAATAGATCGAGCGTGCCTCCAGGCTGCGTGCCACCAGCATGGCGCCGGCGATCGCCAGCATCAGCGGCACCATCGTGGCGTCCACGTGCCGCGTGAGTTCCAGCAGCAGAACCACGGCGGAAACCGGCCCCTGCGTGCTCACGGCGAGCACCGCGCCAGCGCCGATCAGCGCGTAGGCGCCGGGCTCGGACGGGCCGCCTGGCCAAAGAAGCGCCCAGCCCTGTCCGCCAGCCGCGCCGAGCAGGGCGCCCAGCGTCAGCGTCGGCGTAAACAAACCGCCCGGGGCGCCGCTGCCAAGACATGCGGCCGTGGCGACCGGCTTCAGCGCCGCCAGGATCAGCGCCAGGACCAGCGGCAGCGAGCCTGTGAAGGCGAGCTGCACCACGTCCTTCCCGTTGCCTAGCAACTGCGGAAGGCGAATGGCGGCAGCGCCAAGCGCTGCGAAAACCACGACGGGCGCCACGACCATGGGCCACCCCGACGGTTTGCGCGCATCCGCCCAGCAGATCAGCCGCACGTAGAAGGCCGTGGCCAGCCCGAGGATCGGTCCGGCGACGGCAGCCCAGGCCAGGAGCTGCGGCGTCATCGGGTAGGACGGCGCATGGTAGGTTGGCTGGTCGGGGAGCAGCAGCCAGGAACAAGCCGTCGCAATCAGGCTCGCGGCGAGTGCCGGGGCCACGAGGGAGAAGGACAGCGTTCCAAGCAACACCTCCAGGGCAAAGAGGGCGCCGCCGAACGGGACGTTGTAGACCGCGCCCATCCCGGCCCCGGCGCCGCAGGCCGCAAGCAGGCGGCGTTGCGGCGGGGGCAGCGCCGCCCAGTGCGCCAGCAGGCCGGCGAACAAGGCGCCGGTCTGCTTCGGAGCCGCCTCGCGGCCGAGCGATGCGCCCAGGCCGACGATGACGATCGACGTCACGGCATTGAGCAGCGTGCGCAGCACCGGCAGGTGGCCGGCCCGGAACCAGATCGCGGCAGCCAGTTCGCCGCCATGGCCGCTGCCGCGCAACCGGAGCAGCAGCCGGGTCGCCACCACCAGCACGCCGGCCCCGGCGACCACGGCCGTGCGGTGCACAGCGCCTGTGCTCTCGATCGCATCCAGAAAGTCGCCACTGCCTTTTCCCCAGGCCAGGAGCTGGACCAGGTGCAGGAGCTGCATCAGCGCCCCCGCGGCGAGCCCCGTTCCCACGGCGGCCACGACCAGCGCGAACCAGAAGCGAAGGCTGAACTGGCGCCATGCGCCCGGGCCGATGTTGGGCTGCGGCGACGGCACGCGGCGGCGTCAGGCGACGCTGACTGGCACGCGGTGCCAGGCGGTGCAGAGATAGCCCTTGTAGTTCCACGTCTCCTCGGGCCGGTTCGGCTGCGTTTGTCCGGCGGCGTCCCAGGCGCGCACGGCGAGCACGTGCTCACCGGTCGGCAGGTCGAGTTCCGCCTGCCAGAGCGTCCAGCTCCAAGGCGATGACGAGTCGGCCTGCAACTCGGCCTGCTGCCAGCTCCGTCCCTCGTCGGCCGACACGTCCACCCTGACAATGGCGCGCGCGGACGCGACGGCGTAGCCGGCGACCCGGGCGCGGCCAGGCTTCAGCCGGGCGTGGGAGGCGGGTTCGCAGATGGCCGCGTTCACCGGCATCTGGTTGATCGTCATGCCGCGCGCAGGGTCCGCGGTCTCCTTCGTCCAGTGCGAAGGGAACAGCTTGTAGTCGTCGGCCTGGATCGGGTTGTCGGAAGGCGTGGCCTGGACGGTGATCGTCGCCAGCCATTTCGGGCTGCGCACCCCGGCATAGCCTGGCACGACGACGCGAAGCGGGTGCCCGTGTGCCGGCGCCAGCGCCTCGCCGTTCAGCGCCCAGGCCAGGAGCACATCAGGGGTCATGGCCTTCTCGATGGGGATCGAGGCGCCGAAGCGGAAGCTCCTGCCCTCCGTCTCGCACTGGTCGGCGCAGGCGAAGGCGACGTGCATGCCCGGCTGGGTGTCCGCGCCACTTGCGCGGAGGAGGTCGGCAAGCGCCACGCCGGTCCAGGTCGCGTTGCCGATGGCCCCTGGCGCCCAGGGATCGCCGGAGACGGGCGCCACGGCCTGCATGTCCGCGCGCCGGTTGCCGGCGCACTGCATGACCGCCGTGACCGTCCGGCGTGCGAAGCGCGATTGCAGTTCGGGCAGCGTGAAGCTCTGCGGATGCGGCACACCCTCAACCGAGATCCTGTGGGTTGCCGCGTCCAGGCGAGGCGTTTCGCCATGCGAGCGGATGTAGAAGTCGGGCTGCGGCGTCAAGAAGGAGGCGCGCAACCGCGCCAAGGGCGGCTCGGCATTCAGCGGCGCTTCGGAATGGACGATCAATCCGGAGCTGCTGTCGGTCTGCGCGCTCATGCCTGCCTCCCTTATCGTCGACGTCCGTGATCAGTCAACGGCACCGCGGAACCGGCGTTGCGCCGGGCCGTGTCAGGCAATGCCCAGCGCGCGGATCAGGGCGAAGCTGATGACGCCCAGCACCACGAGCGAGAGGGTGACGGCCGCGGTCACCCGGCCGCCGGCCTGGGCCACGCTGCGCAGGTCGGTGCAGAGGCCGAGCGCCGCCATGGAGAGAATGGTCAGCCAGTTGGCCGCTGCCGCCGTCGGCGCCAAAGCCGCCTGCGGCACGAACCCCACGAATCGCAGCGCCGCGAGTGCCAGGAACCCGAGGATGAACCAGGGCATGAGCCTGTGCAGCGCGAGATTGCCCGGGGCCGGGCGGTCGCCGGCGGTCAGGTGCGGGGCGGGCTCATCGGCTTGGTCGCGCATCCGCCGGGTGAGCAGGGTCAGCATGAGCACGACGGGGCCGAGCATCAGCACCCGGACCAGCTTCACCAGCGTGCCAATCTGGACGGCAAGCGCACCGGCCGGCGCCGTCGCGGCGAGAACCTGCGGCACCGCGTAAACGGTCAGCCCGGCCAGCGCGCCGTATTGCAGGCCGCTCAGGTGCAGCAGCGGCGGCAGGAACGGCAGCCCCAGCACCACCAGGACGCCAAGGACGGCGGTGAAGGCGATCGAGGCCGCCACGTCCTCCCCGTCGGCGCCGATGACGGGGGCCACGGCGGCGATCGCGGAATTGCCGCAGATCGAGTTGCCGCAGGCGACCAGCACCGCCATCCGGTGGCGCAGCCCGAGCAGGCGGCCGATCCCGTAGCTCGCGGCGATCGCCACCACCACCACGCCGGCAATGCCGAACAGCAGGCCGGGTCCGGCGGCGAGGATGGTGCGGACGCTCAGGGATGCCCCGAGCAGCACGACGGCCACCTCCAGCAGGGTCTTGGCGCCGAAGGAGATGCCCGGCAGCCAGCGCGCGCCCGGCGACCAGGCCGTTCGCACCAGGGTGCCGACCAGGATGGCAAGCACCAGAGCTTCCAGCCAGGCGCGGCCGAACAGCCCGGTCTCCAAACGCTCCAGCGCCGTCGCGGCCATGGTCACGGCGCCGCACAGGGCGATGCCGGGAACCACGCGCGCCGCGCGCCGAAGTCGACTCGTGGGCATAGACTCATGCGATGGCAGGACAGCGGGTGGAGAGGCGACGATGGCGCTTGGCATGGCATGGCATCCTCGGAAACGGCGTGCCTCAAGATGCGGGCGCGGCGTCGATCAATCCAACGCAGTCTGGCGCTTGAACCAATCTGGCCAGGCGATTGGTCGAGATCACGCGATCAATCCGAAAAGCCGATCACCCCAATGCGGAGCGGCTGTTGGACCGATGATCCGGCGTGCAGCAACATCCGGGGCATGAACACACCGACATGCATCGCGGCTGCCGCAGGCCAAGCAGGACGCCGACCTGATCTTCAGGTAATGACCTCGGACTTGGTCGCCGCGATGCCGGACCAGGTCGACCCCGCCACGGTCACACCGCTCTACCTGCGGCCCTCCTCCATCCTCGTGCGCCCCGGCAACCCGCGACACATCGCGGGCATTGGAGATCTGCTGCATCCCGGCCACCGCATCCTCGTCGTCAACGGCGCCGGGCCGCAGGGGGTTTTGGGGGGGGGGATGTCGCCGGATGTTTGGGCGGCATTGCGAGCGTGAAGGCGTTCGGCTCGAACGTCGCCGCCGCCGCGAAGGGCAGCGCGGAGGCCAAGCGGGCTTGGACCGGGGACAAGACGCTGGATGCGTGGCTGATCTGGGGCATCTGGCAAGCCGCCAACCCGACCCTGGCCGGCCAGGTGGCCATCGAGCCCGAGTACCGCATCCATCGCGATGCCGGGCTCGCGCTGACACGGCGCGGCGGGACGCGACCGGCGGCGAAGCAATTCGCCGCTTTCCTCGAGGCCCCGGACGGTGCTCGCACCGCCAAATGGGGCTGGGTGGCGCCCGGGAGCCACTGACCAGGCACGCTCGAAGGAAGAAGAACCATCATGGGAGGCAACATGCCCAGCTTGCGCACACCATCACGGCGCCACCTTCTGCGGATGGCCGGCGCGGCCGGGATGGGCCTGGCGACCGCACCGGCGACCGCACCGGCCTGGGCCGACCAGGTCGCGCGCTTTGCGCCGCCGCTGCCCGGCGGCCCGAACGACCGCCCGCTGGTGACCGACTACCCGACCAAGGGGGCGATGATCCTGCAACGCACCCGGCCGCCGCTGCTGGAAACGCCGTTCGAGGTGTTCGACGGGGGCGTGTTCACGCCGAACGACCAGTTCTTCGTCCGCTGGCACTGGGCCGCCATCCCGACCGAGATAGACGCCAAGGCGTTCCGGCTGACGCTTCATGGACACGTCAACCAGGCGCAGTCACTCTCGCTCGATGACATCCTGGCGCTGCCGCAGGTCGAGCTTGCGGCCGTCAACCAGTGCTCGGGCAACTCGCGCGGCTACTTCGAGCCGCGCGTCGCCGGCGGCCAATGGGGCAACGGCGCCATGGGCAACGCGCGATGGACCGGGGTGCGGCTGCGCGACGTGCTGGACCGGGCCGGCGTGAAGGGGGGCGCGGTGCAGGTGCGCTTCAACGGCGCCGACGAGCCCGTGGTGCCCGACGCGCCCGACTTCATGAAGGCGCTCGACATCGACCACGCCCGCGACGGCGAGGTCATGGTGGCCTTCGCGATGAATGGCGAGCAACTCCCCTTGGTGAATGGCTTCCCGCTGCGCCTGATCGTGCCGGGCTGGTATTCCACCTACTGGGTCAAGATGCTCAACGACATCGAGGTGCTCGACAGGCCGGACGACAACTTCTGGATGGCCAAGGCCTACACCATCCCGGACACGCCGCACGCGAGCGTCCGGCCCGACGAGGCCGGCTACAAGGTCGTGCCGATCAGCCGCATGGTGCCGCGCTCCTTCATCACCAACCTCAAGCCTGGCGACACGGTGCGCCTCGGCGCGCCAACGCCCGTGCGCGGCATCGCGCTCGGCGGCGACACCGGCGTGTCGAAGGTCGACCTTTCCAGCGACGGCGGCGAGAGCTGGCAGGCGGCCCAGCTCGGGCCGGACATGGGCAAGTACAGCTTTCGCCAATGGTCCGCCCAGGTGACGCCGGCCACGCGCGGGGACATGACGCTGATGGTCCGCTGCACGAACAGCGGCGGCGTGGCGCAGCCCAGCGAGGCGAACTGGAACCCGTCCGGTTTCATGCGCAACATCATCGAAGCCACGCCAATCAAGGCCGCTTGAAAGGAACCGGTCCATGTTGAAGCTTATTGGGAGCCTGGCCGTCGTCCTCTGGGCCGGCACGATGTCCGCCACGTCGGCCCACGCGCAGGCCCCGGCACCCACCCCGCCGCAGATCGTGTTCAAGTCCGCCAGCATCGACCTGCCGACCGGCGACCGCATGTTCCCGGGCGGCAAGGAGGCCGAGGCGATCAACAGCAACTGCCTCGCATGCCATTCGGCGGGAATGGTGCTCAACCAGCCCGCACTCGCAAAGGCAACGTGGGACGCTGAGGTCCATAAGATGATCAGCGTCTACAAGGCGCCCGTCGCCACGGAGGACGTACCCGCCATAGTCGCCTACCTGGCCTCGACCAAAGGCGCGAAGTAGGGCTTGTCGCTTGGGTGGCGGCCGGGTCCAGGTGTGCGGCAGCACGGGAAGACCCGCTTGGCGCAGAATTCCACGGTGGCGTCGCCCAGGCGGGATTCGACAAGCCGCGGGGTTCGGCCAGGCCAGCGCCTGTGCTGTGCCGGGCGCCAGGACGACGCCCCGGCGCCCAGCGAGCAGCGTCACGGCGGCGGCAGCTCGAAGATGGCCTTGCGCTCGCTGTAGCGGTCCACGAGGCAGTCGGCCCGGTCGCGCAGCAGCCAGGTGAAGCGCAGCAGTTCCTCCATGACGTCCACCACCCGGTCATAGTTGGCGGACGGGTTCATGCGCCCAGCCTCATCGAATTGCTCGTAGGCCCGCGGCACGCTCGACTGGTTCGGGATGGTGAACATCCGCATCCAGCGGCCCAGCAGGCGCAGCGTGTTCACCGCGTTGAAGCTCTGCGATCCGCCCGAAACCTGCATCACGGCCAGGGTCCGCCCCTGGGTCGGCCGCACCGAGCCGATTTCCAGCGGCAGCCAGTCGATCTGGTTCTTGAACACGCCCGTCACCGCGCCGTGCATCTCCGGGCTGCACCAGACCTGTCCCTCCGACCACAGAGACAGCGCGCGCAGCTCCTGCACCTTGGGATGGTCCAGCCCGGCGCTGTTGGCGACCGGCAGCTCGCGCGGGTCGAAGATGCGCGTTTCCGCGCCCATGGCCCGCAGCAGCCGGTCCGCCTCCTCCACCAGCAGGCGCGAGTAGGACCGCTGCCGCAGGCTGCCATACAGCAGCAGGATGCGGGGCGGGTGCCGGGCACGGGCGGCTGGTTCAAGGCGTGCCAGGTCCGGCGGCTGCAACAGCTCGCGGCGGAGTGCCGGCAACGTCTCGTCGCCGCCGTTCAACGGTCCGTCCCGCATCAGCCCGGCCCGGCGGCGACGCGCTCGCCGTCCTCCTTCACGAACCCGGCTGGCAACGGCGCGTCCAGCAGGTCCAGCACCGTCTCGGACGGCCGGCACAGGCGGACGCCCTTCGGCGTGACGACGATCGGCCGGTTGATGAGGATGGGGTGCATCTCGATCGCGTCCAGCAGCAACTCGTCGGACAGGGTCGGGTCACCCAGCCCCAGTTCGGCGAACGGCGTGCCTTTCTGCCGCAGAACGGCGCGCACCGGGATGCCCATGCGCCGCACCAGGTCCTGCAACTCGGCGCGGCTGGGCGGCGTCTTGAGGTATTCGATGATCACCGGCTCGGCGCCGGTCGCCCGGATCATCGCCAGGGTGTTGCGCGAGGTGCCGCAGGCCGGGTTGTGGTAGATCGTGACGG
>CAXTLC010000118.1:0-7718 GCA_964245075.1 uncultured Acetobacteraceae bacterium | reverse complement strand
ACTGGGATGCCGCCGTCGAGCGCCTCGCCGAGCTGAACCATCGCGCCGAGGACCCGGCGCTTTGGAACGACGCCGCCGCAGCGCAGGCGCTGATGCGGGAGCGCACGGCGCTCGCCAACCAGGTGGAGGGCGTGCAGGCGCTGGAGGCCGAGGTCGCCGACACCACCGAGCTGATCGCGATGGCCGAGGCCGACGCGGACGCCGGGTTGGTGGCGGAAGGGATCGCCGCCCTGCGCCGCGCCGCCGACGAAGCCAAGCGCCGCGAGATCGAAAGCCTGCTGTCCGGTGAGGCCGATGGCCGGGATGCCTTTATCGAGGTGAACAGCGGCGCTGGCGGCACGGAAGCGCAGGACTGGGCCGAGATGCTCGCCCGCATGTACACCCGCTGGGCCGAGGCACGTGGCTACAAGGTGCAGATGCTGGAGGAAAGCGAGGGCGAGCAGGCCGGCATCAAGTCTGCGACGTTCCAGGTCAGCGGACCCAACGCTTACGGCTGGCTCAAGACGGAGGGCGGGGTGCACCGGCTGGTCCGCATCTCCCCGTTCGACAGCGCGGCCAGGCGGCAGACCTCCTTCGCGTCGGTCTATGTTTACCCGGTGATCGACGACACGATCGAGATCGAGATCAACCCGGCCGACCTGAAGGTGGACACGTTCCGCGCTTCCGGCGCCGGCGGGCAGCACATCAACAAGACCGACTCGGCCATCCGCATCACCCACGCGCCATCCGGGATCGTCGTTTCCTGCCAGATGGACCGTTCCCAGCACCGCAACCGCGCCACCGCGATGGAAATGCTGCGCGCCCGGCTTTACGAGGTGGAGCTGCAGAAGCGCGAGGCGGCCAGCGCGCAGACGGAGGCGGCCAAGACAGACATCGGCTGGGGCCATCAGATCCGGTCCTATGTGTTGGCGCCCTACCAGATGGTGAAGGATCTGCGGACGGGGGTGGAGAAGACCAACCCGGCGGCGGTGCTGGACGGCGCGTTGGACGATTTCATGGCCGCCGCCCTGGCTGCCCGCGTTGGCGGGACCCGCAGCGAGGCGAGCGCGCAGGCGCAGTGACTCCGGCAATGACGGAGACCGGAAAGCGGCCGGTTCCTCCGGGGTCGGCACCGATTGCAACCGGATCATTCGCAGATCGTTGTATTCGGCGCGGCCTTATGCCGCTGGAGATCAACGATGGATAAGAATCGCGTCGAAGGCATGCTCGACCAAGCCAAGGGCGCCCTCAAGGAGGGTACGGGCAAGCTGACTGGCGATCAGAAGCTGGAAGCCGAAGGCAAGGCAGACAAGGTTGCCGGCAAGGCCGAGAACACGGTCGGCGGAGTCAAGGACACGGTCCGGGACGCAGCCAACAAGGCCTGATCCGCCTTACAGGTAGAGCCCCGACCCGCAATCCCTCCGCAAAGGGCGGATTGGGGTCGGGCGCTCCCCAAGTCGCTTCTTGGGCTCCTACATCTCGGCGTAGTTGCCGTCCTTCCAGACATAGAACACGTAGCTCGGGCCTTCGACGTCGCCTTTCTTGTCGAAGCTGACCGGCCCGATGATCGACTGCCAAGGCCCGCTGCTCTTCAACTCGGCCGCGACCTTCTGCGGGTCCGCCGTTCCCGCCTTCTTGGCTGCGTCGGCCCATACCTGGAGCGAGGCATAGGTGTACAGCGTGTAGCCTTCGGGCTCGACGTGCTTGTCCTGGAACTCCTTCACCACGGCCGCAGCAGTCGGACGCTTCGCGAGATCCGGCGCGAAGGTCATCAGGGTGCCCTGACCAGCCGGCCCGGCGATCTGCCAGAATTCTTTCGTCACCAGCGCATCGCCGCTGATCATCGTCGGGTTCATGCCCTGCTCTTTGGCTTGGCGGATGATCAGGCCGGCTTCGGTATGGTAGCCGCCGATGTAGATCACCTGGATGCCGGCGGACTTCATGCGGCTGACAAGGGCGGAATAGTCACGCTCGCCGGGCGTGTAGGCCGCCACCAGGGTCGGCTTGACTCCGTCGGCTTCCATGTTCTTCTGCGTCTCGTCGGCCAAGCCCTTGCCGTAGGCCGTGTTGTCGTTCAGCACGGCGACTTTCTGGCTCTTGTAATGCGCCGCGATGTAGTCGCCAGCCACCTTGCCCTGCTGGTCATCCCGGCCGCATAGCCGGAAGGTGTTCCAACTGCCCTTGTCGGTGTAGTCCGGATTGGTCGAGGCCGGGGATATCTCCAGGATGCCTTCCTCGCCGTAAACCTTGCTGGCAGGGATGGAGCTGCCGGAGCAGTAATGCCCGACGACCAGTTTCACCCCTTGGCTGGCGAACTGGTTGGCGACCGAGACGGCCTGGCGCGGGTCGCACGCGTCGTCGCCGATGCTGATCTGCAATTGCTGGCCGAGCACGCCGCCCGCCTTGTTGATATCGTCCACCGCTTGCTGGGCGCCCTCGCGGAGTTGCGCGCCGAACGCGGCATACTGGCCGGTCATCGGCCCCGCGACTCCGATCTTGATCTGGGCCTGCGCGGCGCCCGCCGCCACTGCCACCGCGAGCGCGCCGGCAGTGGCCAGTATCGTGCGTCTGAACATCTTGGCTCCTCGTCACCTGTGAGTGGCCGGAGCCTAGTGGCGGGCCAGGGTAGGGGCAATGGCGGGCCCCCATTGCGTCCTTGAGACCTGATCAGCCTGCGCCGGGTGGCCCGTGATGTTTGCAGGTGCCTAGGCTGGCATGTTATTTACCTGGCACTCAACGAAGCGGTATCCCTTGATGAGCCAAGCTCAAGCCGTGGCCGCTACGCCGGCTTCGAGCGTGCTTACCACCCGGCGCTTCGTCATCGGCATCATTGTGTCGTGCCTGTTCCTGCAACGTTTCGGCCTGGCATTCGGCGAACAGGCGCTGAACTGCGTCGGGCCGATCGGTCTCGCGCTCGGCGTGTTTGGCCTGTTGCAGGGGACGTTGAGCTTCGATCGCCGCCGCCTGGTCATCTTCCTGTTCATGGTATGCTGGATCTTGCTCGGCATGGCGTTCCATGCCGCCTGGCCGGCTGCCTACGGCGTTCCCACCCGGTCGAACTCGATAATACAGTTCCTGCTGCTCACGAGTTTCCTCACCCTGTCGTTCTCGGAGCCGATGGAGGAGAGGAGTTTCTTCCAGCAGGTCAACCTGTTGTTCGGCATCATCGCAGTCGCTGGCATACTGCAATTCATCGCACAGTTTGCCGGGTTAAGCGTGTTCTCGTTCGACGGCCTGGTTCCGCCAAAGGTGCTGGTTGAGTTCGGCTGGAACCAGCAGATCGCGTCGGGCGTCGGCGAATCGCTCAAGTCAAACGGCTTCTTCCTTCAGGAGCCTTCGATCTTCTCGCAGTTCATGGCCATGGCGCTGCTGATCGAGGTGTTGGTCTTCAAGCGGGTGCAGTACCTCTGCCTCTTCGTGGCAGGCCTGTTCCTGTCGTTTTCCGGAACGGGCTGGATCGTGCTGGCAGCCTTCGTCGCCGGGCTTGGCGCCAGCCTCGGCATCCGCGGGATCGTGCTCGGAGTGGTGAGCCTGCTTGGCCTTGGCGCGGTGATGGCCATCGTGATCGCCTTCTCACCTGGCACCGGGACGGCGCTGAGCGCCCGCACGAACGAGATCTTCACGCCGCTGACCAGCGGCCACCTTCGCTTCGTCACCCCGTTCTGGCTGCTGTCGGACGTGCTGGATTACCTGCCGTCCGCCCTCACGATCGGCATCGGCGCTGGAACCAGCGAACACCTGCCGATGATCTACGAGTACGATGTGAACACGCCAGTGAAGATCACGCTGGAATACGGGTTGCCGGTCTTCCTCGCCTACTTCCTGCTGTATGTGGTGAACGACCACACGCCCATGCAGCGGGCCATCGTGCTGCCTGCCGTGATCATGGTGCTGTTCACCGGCAGCTACGCCCAGTTCCCGCCAGTGCTGTTCCTGATCGCCCTCATCATCTGCGTTGCCAGGTTGCGGCAAAGCCCCTTGCAGCGGGTCCGTTAAGCCCGGGGGGCAAGGAGCAGCCAGGCGGCCGTCACATCGGCGGGACCGTGCCATTCACGCCGACACTCACCCGGTTCGCGGTCAGCGTCCCATCGGCGGCCTTGGTCGGCAGGACGACGACGTGGGCGCCCGGCGTCAGCAGCTTGCGGTCGGCCGGCTCCATGCTGACGATCGGCACGTCATCCGGCACCACGATCTTCTTCTCGCCGCCGTTGCCGTACTTGACCGTCATCGTCCGGCCCTCGGACACGACCAGGTCACCCACCGTGCCGTTGGTCATGGTGCTGCCGGCGCCCAGGTCCCAATCGTAATGCCCCTCGCCGGTGCCGTTCATGCTGGGCGGGAACACATGCACCTCCAGCGCCTTCAGCGAGCCGTCTGGCAGCGGCACGGCGGCGGTGCCGATGAAGCTGCCGGGCTTGATGTCACCCACCTGCGCCGTCTTGATCGCCACCACCTTGGCATCGTCGGTCAGCGTCACCGTGACGTCAGCGTTGGCGCGGGTCTTCAGGTGGAGCGTGTTGCCGTCCACCGTGGCGACCGTGCCGCGGATGCGCGCGGGTGCGGGCGCCTGGGCCATCGTGGCGCCGCCTGCCGCCGAGAGCACGGCGACCAGGGCCAGCAAGGAGCGTCGATTCATCTGGTTTCTCTCTTCATCGTGGTGCGGCAGGCAAGCTGGCGGGGAACGAACGCGCCCTGGTGGACTCGAACCACCGACCTTCGGATTAGAAGTCCGTTGCTCTATCCATCTGAGCTAAGGGCGCCCGGTTCGGCTAATGGGTCCAGTTCTCATTCCGGCCATAGCGGAAATTATCGGCATAGGCCTTGGGCTTGTGCTTTGCCGGGGCAGGAGGGATTTCCACGTCGTAGCCTAGGCCGTTCGCCTTGGCATACGCCTCCGCCTGCTCCTGGGAGTCGAACCGGAGCATGACCTGGCCGCGCGTGTCGCCCCGGCCCCACCAGCCCATCAGGGGGTCGTTGACCTCCGGACGGCTTGGGGCAAACTCCAGGACCCAGTTGTGCGTTCCCGCCACGCCCGATTGCATGGCGGTCTTGGGACGCTTGAAGATCCGCGCTCGCATCGTGCTCTCCGTGAAGGGAGAAAGTCCTTCTTGCCGCGGTCTAGGGCCCGGCGCAGCCGTGGTCAACGCGGCAGGCGCGGCAACGCATCACGCACAAAACGGTGCGAGGTTCGGAATGCTCCCACAGCCTGTTTGCTTGTGGGATGACACCCCAAGAAGCCCGAGCATGGCGCAGACCACCATCGATCACGGGGAGGACGATGCCGGCATCATCCAGCTGCTGTTCCCCAGAAGCCCGCGATCCGGGCACTCCAACCGCCAGGGCAGCCGACATGAAGGTGCGTGAGCATCGTGACGCGGACGCCACGGTGCACCACAACACCCAGGCTTATGCCCAGTCGCGCACCGGCCGGCGGGAGGTGACGGCTGGAGCTACAGGAGCTCCAGCACCGCCTCCGCCCGGCTGACGTCGAAGTCACCGGGGGCCTCGACGGCCAGGTGGGTCACCTTGCCGTCCCGCGCCACTAGCGCGAACCGCTGGCTGCGCACGCCCAGCCCACGCGCCGTCAAGTCCAGCTCCAGCCCCATCGCCTGGGTGAACGCGCCCGAGCCGTCAGCCAGCATCACGAGCGTTCCGTTCACGCCCTGATCGCGCGCCCAAGCCGCCATCACGAACGGATCGTTCACGGCCATGCAGATGATGCTGTCCACGCCCTTGGCCTTGAAATCCTGCACGTGTTGCACGAAGCCCGGCAGGTGCTTGGCGCTGCATGTCGGCGTGAACGCGCCGGGGGTTGCGAACAGCACCACCGTCTTGCCGCTGAAGAGGGAACCGGTGCTTTCCTCCTTCGGGCCGTCCGGCCCGGCGGTCATCAGCTTGGCGTCCGGTAGCGCGTCACCCACCTTGATCGTCATTCAGCAACAACCCCGTCACTTGCCACCAAAGGTTACCGGTCCATCCCGGTCCTGTCATCAACCCTCGTCAAGCGGGGCGACGAAGTTATTGCAGCGGTTGAAATCCGCGCCATGATGAAGCCATGCGAAAGCCGAAGACCACGCTGCCACCCCCTGACGAAGCCAGGCTCACCGGGCAACTGCTGATCGCGATGCCGACCATGCAGGACCGGCGCTTCATCCGCAGCGTCATATACCTGTGCGCCCACACGGAAGAAGCCGCAATGGGCCTGGTGCTCAACCGCCCGCTCGCCAGCCCGTCCTTCGACGATTTGCTGAAGCAGTTGGATGTCGAGCCAGCGCCGCCGGCGCGCCGCATCGCGCTGTGCGATGGCGGCCCGGTGGACGGCGCGCGCGGCTTCGTGCTGCACACCGCCGATTGGAAGGGCGATGGCAGCCTGCAAGTGGACGACAGCGTGGCGCTGACCGCCAGCTTGGACGTGCTCAAGGCGATCGCCGCCGGGGATGGCCCGAAAGAAGCTTTGCTGGCGCTCGGCTATGCCCAATGGGGCGCCGGGCAACTGGACCAGGAAATGCAGGACAACGCCTGGCTGTCCGCGCCGGCCCCGCTGGACCTGGTGTTCGACGCGGACCACACCACCAAGTGGCAGCGCGCCATGGCTTCGCTCCGGATCAACCCGGCGCTGCTGTCCGGCGTCGCCGGGCACGCCTGAGCTACCACACGAAGCGCGGCACGGCCGCCACGGGGCGCAACCCAAGTGCCGCGGCTTCGGCCGCCGCGGCGCCGTGGTCGTCCCCCAAGGCCTCGCCATGGATGCCGCCCAGCACCCAGCACGAGTCGAGCCCGGCGGCGGCTGCGCCAGCGATGTCCGTGCGCAGCGAGTCGCCGACCGCGAGGGTGCGCCCGGGCGCCGTGCCAAGCATGGCCAGCACCGGGCGGTAGATGGCCGGGTCCGGCTTGCCCAACGAGCGCACCGCCCCGCCCAACTGCTGGTAGCGTGCCGCCAGCGCGCCGGCGCACAGCACGCGCTGCCCGCCGCGGATGACCTCCAAGTCCGGGTTGGCACAGATCATCGGCAGCCCGCGTTGCGCGCAGCTTGCCAGCACCTCCTCGAACTCGGCCAGCGGACGGGGACCGAGATGGTCGTCTGGACCGGTGTTCAGCACCCACTCCGCCTCCGCCGGGCTTGCGACCTGCTCCAAGCCGAGGCCGGCCATCACGTTGCGGTCACGTTCTGGGCCAAGATGCCACACACGGCGGCCCAGGGCGGCGAACCACGGGTCATCCCGGTCGCGCAGGGCCAGATGGGTCGCCTCGCCGGAGGTCAGCAGGCCGGTGTAGAGCGCGGGCGGCAAACCCATCGCGCCGAGCATCGCCTCCGCCGCATGCGACCGCCGCGGCGCGTTGGACAGCAGCACGCAACGCTTGCCGGCGCCTCGCAGGTGTTCCAGGCAGTCACGCGCGCCCTCGTACGGGCGCACCCCGTCATGGATCACGCCCCAAAGGTCCAGGATGAACCCGTCGTAGTCCGCCGCCAGCGCCGCCATGCCCGGCAGGGCGATCACGCGCCGGTCCCCACCGCATCGGCGGCGCTGCGAAAGCCGTGGGACCGCAGCGCCGTGGCCAGCTCGGCTTTCAGGCGGGGCAGCAGGGCGGGGCCGTGCACGGCGAAGGCGGCGTAGAGCTGCACCAGGGACGCGCCGGCCCGCAGCTTGGCCAGCACGTCCGCCCCCGTGGACACGCCGCCGCAGCCGATCAAGGCCAGCCGCCCGCCCGCGAGCCGCCACGCCTCGGCCAGCAGGGCG
>CAXTLC010000117.1:0-7927 GCA_964245075.1 uncultured Acetobacteraceae bacterium | reverse complement strand
CGAGAACGGGCCGTATGCCAGGATGCAGGCGCTACAGGCAGGCGGTGGACGATGAGAGGCCGCTGGCCATGGTCGAGCATCGCTTCGCCCATCTAAGCCCGTCTGCCGCCGCCGCGTGGGGGGTTAGAAACCGCACTCATGGGAAAAGTCTGGAAGAAGGTGTTGCGAGCGTTTCTACCATTCATGCAATTGGAAAACCGGAATCAGTGCGAACGATATCGACTCGGGGTATATTGGGCACATCCCGTCCCGAATCGGTTAGAGCTGTAACTCTTAACCGACCCGGAACGGGCTTGGCGCGAGTGACTTCCCGAGCCTACGACCGAAGGAGAGCCGTTTTGATTGGACTCGGGGCGGCTCTCCGGGCCTCAGTGGCAATATGCCAGGTATGTCATGCTGCTGGAAGTTTCCCGCGCGGTCAGGTCAAATTCCCCGGCCATCCTGGTTTGCAACCCGGGATGACCTATGGCTGACTAGGTTTTAAACTTGGTCTAACTGCATAGCTTACGAGCGAGCCATGCAGTTTGTCTCGGTTTCCAACCTGGGATGACCGCCGATGAGCGACCGCGAACCCCTCGATACCGCCGCGCCGTGGACCATCAAGAGTGTTCCGACTGCCATCCGCGAGGCTGTGACGAAGGCTGCCCGGCAGGAAGGCTTGACGGTCGGGCAGTGGCTTGAACGCCGGGTCACAGAATGGCTGGCGGATGGAAGCCCGGTCCCGGTGCCCGCCGCGGCTGCCCAGCCGATGCCGGGCGCTACCTTGGGCGAGCTGGCCCAACTGACGCAGGCGGCGCTTGCGGCTGCTGACGCGGCTGGCATGACGGTCCCGCCTCAGTTTGCGAAAGACGCCTTGCTGACCGCGCGCAAGGCCATGCGGCAGGCGAGGGGAGTGGCACAATCCCTGCCACGCCATAAGCCAGTTGCGATTGAAGGCTAAGCCCAGCACCTTGCCTGACCGGCGCGGGACGCTTTCTGGCGTGGGGCTGACGCGCGAAATCAGCCAAGCCGCATAATATGGACTATGGAAAGGCGTTCAAAGATGTTGACAAATTCCCGCCAAGTCACCGCGCAGGGACGCCGCCCGGCGCCAGTATAACCCGCGTGGGGACTGGCTTTCCAGCCCTCGCACAGCACCGCCAGCCTGTTCAATACTTTTGACAAGCGTGCTGGTTTGACGGTTATCCTGACACTTGGCCAGTTCGGCAGGGCTAGACGACCGCCCCGCGTCACGCTTAGGTGATCGCCAGCCGCAATCCCGCGGCAGCAACCGGCCGAAGCGATGCCGCCATAAACGCCGAACGGCCGCCCCCCGAAGGAGACGACCGAACAACTGGCCCCGAAAGGCCGGACGCTGAAACTGTGAGAAGTCCAGCATCCGCGCCAGCGAGCGTTTTGACAAGCCCCTAAATGGGGTTTGGAGGCCCGCGGCCAGTTTGCAGGCCCGATCCGATGGGCGGCCCGGCGGGGAGAACCCCGACCATGCCCAAAGCCCAAGCCTGGACCGTTTGCGTTTGGCTGCATTTCCGCGCCGGCAACCTGACCCGCGCGTACCGTGACGTGCTGCTGACGCTGCGCACGTTCCGCGGCGCCGGGGGAGACTGCTACCCGTCCCACCAGACGCTTGCCGATCGCGCCGAGTGCTGCACCCGCACCGTGCGACGCGCGCTGGAGCAAGGCGCGCTGCTCGGCTTGGTGTCGTGGACAGAGCGGCGGGTGCGACGGGGCTGGCGCTGGCTGCGCGCGTCCAACTGCTACAGCTTCGCCACCCCGGCCGGGGCCGTGCAACCCGGGCAGCGCAAGCCATTCCCCAAGCGCGGCACTACCGGACAATCCGTCCGGGGAAAGAAGAGAGAAGAAAGAAAGAGGCTGTCCAGGGAGCAGCAAATGGCACTGCTTCCGCTTCCCCCCGGCCTTCCGAGCCTCGTGGAGATCGGCCAGGCACGCCAAGCGGCCCGGGATGCCGCCTGGCTGGCCAGGCGATCAGGCGGAATAGCTCGGCAAATCGAGTAGCGCCGCTTTCCAGCCTCCCGGTTCATTCATCAGCACGCGGCCGGGATCGTCGGGTTCGGGCCACGCGACTCGAAACACCTCCCTGTCCCGGAAAGTGACGGAAAGGCCGCGCCAGCCGTCCCGTGCCCGATGGCCGGCGACGATCCACCACGACTCGTCGGAAAATACCGCGGCTTGCCCGCCGTCGATATCACGGGTGGTGCCCCGTGACCTGATAAGACGCTCGGATGCTGCAATGAGTTGATTTAACTCGATAATCTTGGACATAGTTAGACTCTTCATCGTTGCGTTTCTAGTAAAGTGTCTTGGCCATTTAAAACGGCTAGGCATGAAATCATATAAAAAGGAAAATATTCCCTTGCAATCTGCAAAACAGGAATGTTTTCATTCGTTTCATGAAGTCAGAAAATCTTTTCCTGCGGACAGGGGATGCTCTACGCGCGACGGGCCTGGACAGTGGCACTTGGCACGATGCTGTCCGGCGTGGCTTGTTTGCTGCGGACCCGGGCACGTCATCTGGTCAATACCGACGCTTCGGCCGTGATGACTTGATCGCCCTGGCGATCTTCCACGAGTTGCTGGGCATCCGTGTCGAGCGCGGCCACGCGGCCGGGATCGCCAGCGACGTCCGCACCGTGCTGCGGACGCACCCGGACATCGAAACCGTGGCCGTGGTGAAGCGGCCGGACGCAACGGGCATCCCCCGCCCCGTCGTCGTCGTGACCCCGCCGGCCGATGCCTTGATCCTCATGCGCTTCTCGATCGCCGCCATGCGCGCCGCGGCCGATGAAGCCCTCACGGGCGCCAGCTCGTGATTCCCTCCTCCGCCCGCAGGCAGACGGCTCCGCGGGCCGGCTGGGCAGCGAAGTGCGGCTCGACATCAGCCGGCGGAGGTTCGTGCAGTGCCAAGCAAGCCGCACCGGCCCGCATCCCATCACCGAACCGGCGCCGATGCGCCGCGCTGGCGGCCGGCCTCCTGCTGCTGTCCGGGCCAGGCCGGGGACAGCCGATCCCGCTGCCGGCCAATCAGCTCGGCATCGACGGCAGCGCCCATCTTCCCCCAATCGGACCCGTGCAAACGACCTTCGCGGCCAGCCCGTCGCGCACCGGTTTCTACGTCCAGAACCAGTGCCTGAACGTTGGATCGATCGAGATCATCCTCGACCACGCCGCGGGCGCCCCAACGATCATCATCGTGGGCCAGACCAGTAGCGGTCCCCTCGATTGGTCCATGGCCCGCGCCGGGATCAGGCACACCGGGCAAATCAGGATCGCGGCGGACCCGTCCTGCCAATTCGCCGCAGCCGAATGGTGACGACCACGCGCCGCATTCCCACACCCTCCCGCCGACCGGCGGCACGTCCCCTAGAAGGAACACACAATGGCAATGAACACGCGGCAGATGCTGGAGCGCCGGGCGCACCTGGTGAAGGAGCTGCGCGAGTTGCAGGACGCCGCCGACGCCGCGGCTGACGGCGCCATGACGGCCGAGCAAGCCGCCGCCTTCGACAAGATCAAGGCGGCGCTGGCCGAGCTGGAGGATGCCCTCGGCCGGCGTGCGGCCATCGAGGAGGCCGAGCGCCGCATGGCCGGCCAGCCGATCGGCGGCACCGGGGACCCGCGGCTTGACCGGGAGGTGCGATGCTTCAGCGTCACCCGCGCGATCGGCGCCGCGGCCGGGATCGTCGGCATCGACGCCGGCCGGGAACGCGAGGTGTCGGCCGAGCTGGCCCGCCGCTCCGGGAAGCAAACCGAAGGCATCATCATCCCGTTCGGCGCCCTGGCCGAAACCCGCGTGGTGACGAGCGCCGGGCCGGTTGCGCCCGGCACGCCGGTTTCCCCGCCGGGGAACAACCTCATTCAGACCACGCTGGACGGGCAGCGCTGGATTGACGCCCTTCGCAACCGGACGGTGATCCTCAACCACGGCGCCACGCTGATAACCGAGCTGACCAATTTCCTGGACATCCCGCGCCTGGTCACGCCAGCCGTCACCCAGTTCGTTGCGGAGAACGCGCAATTTCCGATCTCGGACGAGACGTGGGAGCGGGTGCAGCTCCGCCCGCGCAGCGCGGGCGGCATCGTGGAAATCTCCCGCACGATGCTGCTGGCATCGGCCGCACCCGGCATCGAGGACCTGGTGCGATCGGACCTGACGGCCGGGATCGCCCGCACCATCGATGCCGCGGCGCTGACGGGCACCGGCAACACGCAACCGCTCGGCATCCTCAACACGCCCGGCATTGGCAGCGTGGCCCTGGGCACCAACGGGGGGCCGCTGACCTTCGCGTGCATCTCGGACCTGATCGGCACGGTGCAGGACGCCAACGCCGATGCCGACGCCGAAACCTTCATGTTCCTCGGCTCGCCCCGGGTGCGCCGGGCAGCGGCCAAGCTGACGGACAACCAGGCTCGCCCGCTCGGCCTGCCCGTGGTGTTCCAGAACATGGAAGCCGTCTTCTCCAACCAGGTCCCGAATAACGGCACCAAGGGAAGCGGCACCGGTCTTTCCACCCTGCTGTTCGGCGACGTGTCCAGCGTCTTCGTCGGCATGTGGGGCGCGGGCGTGGAGGTTCTGGTGAACCCCTTCGCTTCGGACCCGTACACCCGCGGCAACGTCCAGGTGCGGGTGATCTGCACCTGCGACGTCGCCTTGCGGCATCCCGCGCAGTGGGCAGCAATCACCGACATCGTCGCCTGACATGACGCCCGCCCGCTTTCCGGACGGCTTGGAGGTCCGCCGCGCGGCCGAGCTGCGCGCGGCCGGCCGGCAACTCGTCGGCTACGCCGCCACCTTCGGCACCCGGGCCGCCATCGGCGCCTTCACCGAGACCATCCGGGCCGGCGCCTTCCGCGCCAGCTTGGCAGCGCCGGGCCGGGACGTGCTGGCCCTGGTCGATCACGATCCCGGCCGGCTGCTGGCCCGCACCAGCTCCGGCACGCTCCGGCTCAGCGAGGATGCCCGCGGCCTCGCCTTCAGCCTGGACGTTCCCGACACGCAGCTCGGCCGCGACGTACTCGAGCTGGCCCAGCGTGGCGACATCGGCGGCATGTCGTTCGGCTTCCGGGTCCAGGACGAAGCCTGGCCGGCGAAGGGGGAGCGCGAGCTGCGCGCCGTGGACCTGGTGGAGATCAGCGTTGTGCACGCCTGGCCGGCCTACGCGCAGACAAGCGTTGCGGCCCGTGCCAAGGCCGCTGGCGCCGATCTGGTGCGCCGGCGGCGCCGCTACCTGGAAACCCTGTGATGGGCGTGCTGGCGCGCGTGCTGCGCGCCCTGGCGCCGGAGCGGCGGGACGCCGGCGGCGGCTTGACGGTCGGGCTCGGCGCCATGTCCGGCGGTTCCATGGCCAGCCCCCGGCTGGCCGAGAACGTGGCGACCGTGACGGCTTGCGTGGGGGCCATCGCGTCCACGCTGGCCACCCTGCCCGCCCGGGTCTATCGCACGGCGCCGGCCGGGCGGGTGGAGCTGTCCAGCCATCCCGTTGCCCGGCTGATCCGCAACGGCCCGAACCCGCGGCAGACCTGGCCGGACTGGGCCGAGTGGACGCTTGCCCAAGCCCTGCTATGGGGCAACTCCTTGAGCCTGATCGAGTACGACGGCGCCGGCCGCATCACCGGGCTGCTCCCGGTCCCGTGGTGCAACGTGCTGGTGTCCCTGCTCCCGAACGGAAGCCTGGCCTACGACGTGAGCGCCTATGTGGCGCCATGGGGCGGGACGGGCGAACCCCGCCGCTACCTGGAAGGCGAGGTGTTCCACCTTCGCGACCGATCGGATGACGGCTATCTCGGCCGCTCCCGGCTGTCCCGGGCGCCGGAAGTGCTGGAAGCCGCTCTCGGCATTCAGACCTACAGCGCCGCCATCTGGCGCAACGGCGCCACGCCATCCGGCGCCATCGTGCACCCTGGACGCCTTTCAGTCGAAGGAAAGTCCTTCCTGGCGCAGGAGTTCAACCAGATGCACGCGGGCGCCGCCAACGCCAAGAAGCTCGCCATCCTGGACGAAGGCATGACCTGGACCCCGTTCAGCGTCAGCCCGGAAGATGCGGAAGTGCTGGAATCGCGCCGCTTTACCGTCGAGGAAATCACGCGCCTCTATCAGATTCCGCCGCCGATCGTGCAGGATTACACGCACGGCAGCTTCACCAACACGGCGCAAGCCGCGCTTTGGTTCGCGCAACTGACCCTCACGCCATGGGCGCGCAAGATCGAAGCCGAGTTCGCCCGGTCCGTCTTCGGACCCGAGTCGGACTGCCATCTTGAGCTTGACCTGTCCGGCCTCATGCGCGGGGATTTCGCCGCCCGCTGGGCCTCCTACGGCCCGGCGATCGAGGCCGGCATCCTGGCCGTGAACGAGGTCCGCGAGATCGAGGGGTTCAATCCACGGCCGGACCCGGCCGAGCTGGTGCCAGGCTCCAGCGCCGATCAATGACAACCTGGCTGGCCGGAGATGGGGCGGACGCGAACCCGCCCCATCCATCCCGGGACGGCTGCAACCATGGGATCAGCCATGACGCAACCAACGAAGTATCTAGCAGCAAACGAGCCTGCAAGCCAGAACACGTCACAATCATTCTACGAACGATACCGACAAATGCTGCTCACAATGCCAATGGACCTGGACCCCGCAAGCAAGCTGCTGTTGTCGGTTCTGTTCAGCTTTGTCCATTCGGACGGCGGCGGCATCTTCGTTGGCACTGAGTCTTTGTGCAAGCTGACGGGCATGCCCCGGAGCACGCTGTTCCGGCATATCTCAATCCTTACCGAGCGCGGCATCCTGCTTGAGGACGGGTGGGAGCATCACGGCGGAGGGAAGCATACGAAGCGACGCCGAATTGACTTTGAAGCGATGCGGCGCCAGCGGCAGAGCGTCACCACCAAGAGTCCGGGGCACAGTCCTACGGGTGAGACTTTGCAAAATCCCACGGGCGGGACTCGACAAAGTGCCACCCGTGGGACCCAAACCTTCAGAGGTAACCAAGAGAGAGTTAACCGAAAGAAAGAAAGTCTGAGTCCTTCGGACTCAGGCTCGGCACAAGCCGAGCGCGAGCGTGTTCCCCGTCCTCCTCGCATACTTTTCGACGAAGGTTTGCCGCCGTTGCTCCGGCTCGGGATGTGCGAGAAGCAAGCCCGCAAGGTCGCGGGGGGCGTGTTCAAGATAATCGGGCACAACATAGCCGAGACGCTAGAGCTGCTGGCCGAGGTGGCGGAGAGGCTAGACCCGATTGCAGACGAGAGGGGCGGGATGCTTGCGGCTGCGGAGTTCTACGCAGCGGCCCAGAGGCGCGCCACGCAATGGCAGCCTTGATGCGGCCCTGCCCTTCCCGCCGGGTGGACGCCCCGCGGATAGATAGCTCAGGGCTGGACGTTGCAGACCGCCTCCTCCTAAAACATCCCTGGGGTCCACGCCGAAACAAAAATCCCGGGACCGCGGCCGATGCCGTTGCGCACGTCTGACGGCCTCAAGCTGATCCGTGGAACCGGCCGGCGGGATCGCGACGGGCGCCATGATCCAACGGCAAGGCTGGCGAAGGCGCCACGGCCGCCGGGGCACCTGTCCCCCCGGGCGGCGGCGGAGTGGCGCCACCTGGCCCGCGAGCTGGTCGAGACGGGCGTGCTGACCGGGGCGGATCTTCGCGCCCTTGAGCTGCTGGCCGAGACGCTGGCGCTTGAGGCGGACATGCGCGCGATCGTCGCGAGGGAGGGCGCCACCATCGCGGGGGCGGAAGGCGGCCGGAAGGGGCACCCTGCCCTCAAGATCGGCGCGGAAGCGCGTAGCCAGGCTATCCGGCTGCTGGAAGCCTTCGGGCTGACGCCGGCATCACGGCAGCGGGTGGACCAGGCGCCCGCCCCCCGCACGGCCGAGAACGGGCCGTATGCCAGGATGCAGGCGCTACAGGCAGGCGGTGGACGATGA
>CAXTLC010000116.1:0-8016 GCA_964245075.1 uncultured Acetobacteraceae bacterium | reverse complement strand
CCGCCTCCAGGAATACGGCGCTGGCGTTCTCCACCAGGTGCCAGAGGTCGGCGACCTGGATCGCCTGTGGAGCGCCCCTCGATGCACCGCGGCCATACCCGGCGCCACGGTCCCGCGACACCACGGCGATCTCGCTATGGGCTGCCAGCCACGCCTCCACTGTTGCAGGCTCTCGGTCAGGCAGCAGATCGATGATCCGGCGCCGCTCCAAATCGCACACCACCGTCCCGTATCGCTGCCCTCGCTTCCAGGCGAAATCGTCGGTGCCGATGACGCGGATGGGCCTGCCCGGAGTCTGTGCCCGCCGCCGCAACACCCGCAGCAGCGTGTCTCGGCTGACCGGCAGCATGAGGCGTCGCGCCAGGGCCGCGGCGGGACGCCCACCCAGCGCGATCCCGAGATGATGAACGATACCCTCGAGCCTTGCCGTCCGCCTGGCGGCCCGAAGCGCCACGCTGTCGGCAAGTGGTTCGCCGAAAATCCGCCTTGGGCAGGCCATGGTGGCGCATCGAAGCCGACGGACCTGGACGCGCAGGTGGACGGCACGGCCAAGCGAGGGAAGACCCAGCAGGTGCCGATCATAGCGGCTATGGACCTGGCCGGACCTTCGGCCACACTCAGGGCAGGCAGCGTCCAGCGCTGTTGGACGGGCAATGATCAGCAGCCGGTCGGGCTCGGTGGTCACCGCTTCGATCAGAAGCCCCGCGGGCGATACGGTCTGGAATGATCCTCGGCGCATGGCAAGCTCCCTCCGACCCGTGCTCGCCAAACCTGTCCGAACTGCACCGAGAGTGAGGCAAAGCCCCGATTGCACGCCGATTGACAGCCACATCGCAGCCCGGCACGCCTGGACGTCGCCGATGAGGACGCAATCGAGGCACTCCGGCGCCGGCGCCTGTCCGGCCCCGCCATCGCCCGTAGGCTCGGCAAGCCCATCTCAACGATCGGCCAGGCCCGCCGCCGCCGCGGTCTCGGCCGCTTGTCCGCCCTCGATCCCCGGCCGCCCGTGCTGCGCTACGAACGCGAACACCCGGGCGAGCTGATCCATATCGACATCAAGAAGCTCGGCCGCATCGACGGCGTCGGCCACCGCATCACCGGCGAGCGAACCGGACAAGCAACCAACGCTCCGCTGGCCGAGGACTCGGTTGGGAATACCTGCACGTCGCCCTCGATGACCGCTCCCGCCTGGCGTTCACCCAGTTGCTGCCCAGCGAACGCAAGGAAGACGCCGTAGCCTTTGTGGAAAGCAGCCTTGCCTGGTTCAGGCAGCACGGCGTCACCGTCCAGCACGTCATGACCGACAACGGCTCGGCCTAAAAAACAAGCCGTTCGCTGCCGCCCCGAGCCAACACGGCATCGCCCACAAACGTACCCGGCCCGACACGCCGAAAACCAACGGCAAAGCCGAACGCTTCATCCAGAGCAGCATCCGCGAACGGGCTTATGCCACCCCGTTCAGCAGCTCAGCCGAACGACACGCCGCCATGCATCCATGGCTGCACGACGACAACACCGCACAGCCACACTCAGCACTCGGCGGAAAACCGCCCGTGACCAGGCTCAACAGGGACAACGTCCTCGGTAGCGACAGCTGGTCCTGCAGCCAGCGGACTGATGCGGGGGTGCTACGGACGCTGTTCCGCCCTGTGTGTCCATCGGATGCCGTTGGCGAAGTCACCCGGTCCACCGCAGCGCCCATCCGAGGCTACTGCAACCTGTCCTCACCGCGAGGAAACTGGCTCTTTCGGGGTTGTTGGCGCCGTGAACGATATGGACAGCCTGCCCACGCCGCGACGCGGGAAGTCGGCCATGGCAGAATCCAGCTTGCTCACCTTGGCCACGGCTGATGGCACTCACATTGCATGGCTTGCGGCACTAAACGGCAACGCGCATGACAGGCCGCAGCCTGTGCGATTGAGTGGAGACTTTGATGGCGTCAAGCAGCCAGGATGTGCCGACCCTCGTCATCACCGGGGCGCATCCCAAGCTTTTCAACCACGACCTTGCGCCGACTGCGCCTGAGGGGCGCACCTGGGGGGTGTTCAGCCTGTTCGCGATGTGGATGTCCGACGTGCATTCGGTCGGTGGCTATACTTTCGCGGCCAGCCTGTTCTTCCTGGGCCTTACGGGCTGGCAGGTGCTGATCTCCATGCTGGTCGGCATCACCGCCGTGTACTTCCTGATGAACCTGATCGGCCGTCCGTCGCTTCGCTACGGCA
Source organism: uncultured Acetobacteraceae bacterium (assembly GCA_964245075.1). Taxonomy (GTDB): domain Bacteria; phylum Pseudomonadota; class Alphaproteobacteria; order Acetobacterales; family Acetobacteraceae; genus LMUY01. Next base: position 5,794 of record CAXTLC010000116.1, on the reverse strand, counting down.
TCCCCTTCCCCGTGGTGGCCCGCATCTCGTTCGGGGTGATGGGCGCGAACCTGGCCGCCATGGTGCGCGGCGTCGTCGGGATCGTCTGGTATGGCGTGCAAACCTACTTCGCATCCAAGGCAGTGCAGGTCCTGGTCGTCACGCTCGCGCCGTCCGCCGCGGCGCTCACCCATAACAGCATACTCGGCCTGTCCACCCTGGCCTGGTTCAGCTTCCTGTTCATGTGGTTCTTCCAGCTCGTCATATTCCTGAGCGGCATGGAGCGCATCCGGCGCTTCATAGACTTCTGTGGCCCTGTGGTTTACGTCGTCATGTTCGCGCTCGCGGCCTGGATGCTGTGGCAGACCGGGTTCTCCAGCCTGTCGCTGCAACTCAGTCCGCCGGCCCCGACTATGGCGGCGACGCTCGGCGTCATGGCCAATGCCGCCATGCTGATCGTCGCCTATTTCGCGGCGCTGCTGCTCAATTTCGGCGACTTCGCCCGCTTCGGCAAAAGCGAGGCGGCGATGAAGCAGGGCAACCTGCTTGGCCTGCCCGTGAACTTCCTGGTGTTCTCCATCATTACCGTGATCGTCACCGCCGGCACGCTCAAGGTGTTCGGGGAAGCGATCATGGACCCCGTGCTGATTGTCGAACGCGTTGGCAACCCGGTGGTCGTCATCATCGGTTCGATCACCTTCATCGTGGCGACCATGGGCATCAACATCGTCGCAAACTTCGTTTCGCCTGCCTACGACATTGCCAACCTCTACCCGGAGCGCATCAACTTCAGGCTGGGCGGGCTGATAACTTCCGTGCTGTCAGTGCTGGTGTGCCCTTGGCTGTTTGTTGCCAGCCCGCAGGCGATCACCCTGTTCGTCAGTATTTTCGGCGCGGTGCTGGGACCGATGTTCGGCATCATGGTCGCCGACTACTACCTGGTGAGGCGTCAGGCAGTCGTAGTGGACGACCTTTATACCATGTCGCCCAACGGCTCATTCCACTACGACGGAGGCTGGAACCGCAAAGCGCTGCTTGCCCTGGCGTTATCCGGCACGCTCTCAATCGGCCTGGCACTATTGGGCGCATATGGCGTGATCCCGAACGTGGGTGACTGGGGCTGGCTGATTGGAGCCGGAGCTGGCGTGATCCTATATCGCGCATTTTCTGCGCCCTTGATCCAAGCTGTGGCGCTGGGTGCTGGAGAATGATGCAAACAGGGAGTGAAGCCGTGTTGCAAACGCGCCGGCGCAGCATTATCGTTGCGGGAGCGTCTTTAACGGTCGTAGCGCTTACGGGGCGTGGTGCCCAAGCAGCAGGGACGCCGGGGTTGACGACCCACATGCTGGACCTGGTGAGCGGCAAGCCGGCCGAAGGTGTGCGCATCGACTTCGCCGTGCTCGACAGGGATGCCTACCATCCGGTTCGAACGGTCTACACGAACGCGGACGGCCGTAACTCCGAACCGTTGCTGACGGCGGAGACAATGAAGGTCGGTCAGTACCAGCTCGCGTTCCACATCGCCGAGTACTTCACAAAGCTTGGGACCGTCCTGCCCAACCCGCCATTCCTCGACCAGGCCGTCATCCAGTTCGGCATCGCGGACGCCATGTCGCATTACCACGTCCCGCTGCTGGCATCGCCCTGGGCCTATACAACCTACCGCGGCAGCTAGGCGCGCAATACGCCGGGCTGCCGATCCTGCAACTCGCAACGTTGGAGAGAATGAATGCACTCTCGCCTAAGCTGTGCGGCCTTAGTTCTATCGCTTGGACTAACCGCCATCGCGCCCGCGGCCTTGGCGGCCGACCCGGACATGGACGGGATCAACGGCATGGATCGTGCCGCATTCGTGCAAAAGTTTGGTGGCATTTTTGAGAAATCACCGTGGGTTGCAGACGGCGTGTGGGACAAGCGACCCTTCGCAGGCGTTAGCGAAATGCATGCGGCGATGGTGAACGTGGTCAAATCCGCCCCGTTGCCCAGTCAGCTCGCGCTGCTGCAAAGCCATCCGGATCTTGCCGGCAAGGAGGCGCAGGCGGGTGCGATGACTACGTCCTCGGTGTCCGAGCAGGCGAGCGCTGGGCTGAACGCGCTGTCGAAAGCCGAGATCACGAAGATTTCGGAGTATAATGCCGCCTACAAGCAGAAGTTTGGGTTTCCATTCATTATCGCCGTGCGGATGCACACAAAGGAGGGCATCTTCTTCGATTTCAGCCGACGACTACAGAACGACACGCAGACGGAGTACTCGAACGACCTGCAGAATGTCTATGCCATCACCCTTCTTCGGCTAAACAGCTTGCTGGCTCAGAGATAAGCAACGTGTCTCAAGCCTGCTCGCGCGCACAGGACGACCGTAGCCTGATCGGGGTAGAGGCTGAAAAGCTCAAAAGTTGGCTTTAACGTTGCGAGAGTCCTGACCTGAAATGTCATTCCTGATTTGTCAGGTTGCGGGTCTTTGCGGGTGGCCTTGATGGTGTAACCCAAAAAGGCCTTGGCCCGCCCTGCCGAGGCTCTTGAGCTGGCGCTCGCTGGCGCTTCGGGTTGAGAGGCACCACCAACTTCCCACGCATACCCGGCCTGTGAGCTGCTGCCGGTTTGGTGGATACCGAGCTTAAGGGTGTTTCACGGGATCGAGGGTGCGGATAGGACGGTGACAGTTCAAGCTGGAGGCAGTCTGGCTGGTCAGGGGGCGTGGGGTTTCGCTGGTGCAGGCCAGCCGTTCCTGGATGTCGGCGAGAACATCCTGCGGCGTTGGATCAAGGAGCTTACTACGGGTCCTGAGCAGGCGTTTCCGGGTCATGGCCAGGTCAAGCCGGAGCGGCAGGAGATCGATGGAGATTATGCACTTCACAATACCGAAGAACCGGTTATTTGGGCAACGCGTCGAATAAATTCTGTAAGGCTATTTTTCACGTGTGGCCGCACGCATCGAGCCTGTCGGGATTTTTGTGTGAGGGGTTCTACACTGCTCTGAGCGGCTTGGAGGACGCGATGGCGCTAGGGCAGGAGTTGCTGGCGGGGCGGGACGCTTCGGAGATGTTCACGCGCGCTAGGTTGCTGGACGAGTTGAAATGGGCCTTGGCGGAGCGGATGTTGGACGCCGAATTGGACCAGCACCTTGCGTCTGGGCGGGCCAGGGCGGAGGATGGGAAGGACGGAAATGCGGAGGCGCTGCGCAACCACCGCAACGGGCACAGCCGCAAGACGGTGCTGACGGGCACGGGCAAGCTGGATTTGCAGGTGCCATGCGACCGGCTGTCGCGCTTTGAGCCGCAGTTGGTCGCCAAGTGTCGGCGCCGTTTCCCGGAGTTCGATGACAAGGTGGTTTCGCTTTACGCCCGGGGCATGACGGTGCGCGAGATGCAAGGCCACCTACGCGAGCTGTATGGCATCGAGGTGTCGCCGGACCTGGTCAGCCCGGTCTTGTCCAAGACGGGACGGATGCGGTGCTGGAGCAGGTGGCCGAATGGCAGAACCGCCCGCTGGACGCCGTGCATGCGCTGGTGTCGTTCGACGCGCTGCGGGTCAAGGTCAGGGACGAGGGCACGGTCCGCAACAAGGCCATGCACATCGCCCTCGGCGTGCGCCCGGACGGCGCCAAGGGGGCGTTGGGCTTGTGGATCGAGCAGACGCAAGGCGCCAAGTTCTGGCTGCCGGTGATGAACGACCTGCGCCACCGCGGCGTCATCGACATCCTGGTCGCGGTCGTGGACGGCTTGCGGGGCTTCCCCCCGAGGCGATCACCGCCGTATTTCCCGACACCCAGGCGCAGGCCTGCATCGTCCACCTGACCCGGCATTCGATGGGGTTCGTGTCCTGGAAAGACCGCCGGGAGGTCGTGGCGGCCCTGAAGCCGGTTTACCGGGCGGCGAACGCCGACCTGGCCTTGGCGGCGCTGGACGCGTTTGCCGACGGCCCCAGGGGCGGCCTCTGAGGCGGCCCCTGGGGCGGGCGCTATCCGGCCATGGCGCCGGACCGGCGCCGGCAGTGGGAGCAGGTCACGCCGTTCCACGCCTATCCCGTGGAGGTCCGGCGCATGATCTACACCACAAAGGCCATCGAGAGCCTGAACAGCAGCTTGCGCAAGGCGGTGCGGCTGCGCGGGCACTTCCCCCCACCGACGAGGCCGCCACCAAGCTGCTCCACCTGGCCTTGCGCGAGGTCAACCGAGGCTGGAAGATGCCACCGCGGGAATGGAACATCGCCAAAATCCAGTTCGTGGTTATGGTCGGCGACAAGTTCACCGCAGGCTGAGAGGGTCAACAACCAGACCCCTCCACACAAAATTCTTGATGGGCTTGATCAAGGAGGAGCAGGTGCTGCCTAGTTCAAGACCGCGTTCTTGAATACGCCCGGGGTCACCCCGAAGCGTTGCCGGAAGGCGGCGACGAAATGGGCCGGCGAGCTGAACCCGGTCTGGAAAGCGACGTCGCCCACCGTCCCGCTCGGCTGCGTCAGCAGCGCGCGTGCACGTTCGATGCGTCGCCGCATCACCCAGGCATAAGGCGTCTCGCCGACCGTTTCGCGAAATGCCTTGATGAAGTGATGCTTGCTCAAGCCTGTCGCCTGCGCCAACTCGTCAAGTGTGGGTGACGCCGGAGTGGCTTCGTCGAGCTGGGCTTGCAGGAGGTCGTTAATCCGCTTGAGCGCCGCGCTCGTGATCCCGCCGCGCCGGGACGCGGCGGGGCGCATCTCGTGCTGCCCCAGAATGGCCGCAAGCCGGTAGCTCAAAGAATGCAGGAGCAGGCCGGAACCGGCATCGTTGCTCCTCAGCGCAACCAAGGCGCCCATGGCGCTCCGCTCGATATCCGGATCAGCCTCGTTGAACAGCGCCCGTATGGACCGGACCCGCGAACCGGCCGCCTCGTCAATCAAGCGCAGCGGCACGGAGACCTGCAACACGTTCGCCCCGCCCACGACGGTGAAAACCGTCCGCTCCGCCGGGTCCGCGACCGTCACTGCGCCGACGGTTGGTGTCTTGCGCAGGAGGCTGCTCCGGGTGCGGCGCTCGACATGGTAGCCCGTGGACAGCGCTACGATGACCGGGACGAGAAGGCCGCCGCCCACCTCACGCCGGCCGGACGAATGGTAGCCGCGCGTGACGGTAAGGATCGGGAGACCGTCCTCCATGACCGACCGCACAAGCGGGCGCACGCCGGACGTTGCGGGCGATAGCTGGCCGGTGGTCATTCTGGATGCCTCCATCTGGTCGCTTTCTCCCACGGGTTGCCAAGCAGCCAGCGAGCGGTCTTGCCGCCCACGAAAACCGCTACTTCCTGATACCTGATCCGGGTCAGGGCTATCTAGGATGCTCCTCGATTTCAGGAGGCGCTTATGACCGTTGCGAACCACATTGACGACAACACAGCACTGAACGACCAGGTATCAGGAAACAGCCCTGCCATTGACTGGCCGCATACGGCCCCGGACATTATCGTTCCGGGGAACGACAGTGGTTTCTACGGTTCAATTAGTAACAGCATGATCTACGCGAACCAACCGTATCCTTCGTGGGCGCAGGGTGCGGGCCAGCCCAGGCACGAGGGGGCCGGGCCATTCGGCACGGGCGAATACGCGTCCGCCAAGCTGGTCGTGTTCGGCGACCTGCTGTCCGACAACGGCAACACAGCCGCTGTCGAGGAGGCGCTCGGCCAAACGACGAGCTACCTGGCCGCTCCTTACTCCCCCACCGGCGACTTCTCGGACGGGCCGAAATGGACCACCGACCTCGCCCAGAGCCTTGGGTTGCAGCAGGAGAACTTCGCCTACGAGGGCGCTACCGGAGGCATGCTCGGTGACGCCTATAATC
>CAXTLC010000115.1:0-8199 GCA_964245075.1 uncultured Acetobacteraceae bacterium | reverse complement strand
AGTTGTTCACCACGAACGACCAGATCAGGTCGTTGGCGCGCAGCATGTTGAAGGTGGCCGCCATGTCCGCCCCTTCCAGCACGCCGCGGCGGTCCATCCTGGCTTCCAACTGCGCCAGTTGCTCCTCGTCGATGAACACGCTCAGCTCGCCCGCTTCGGCGAAGTCGGTCATCGTCACGAAGAACGTGGCGCTGCGGATGCGGCCGTCCCCGTGCGCCTTCATCCAGGCGAGCGTGCAGGCCAGCAGGGTGCCGCCGAGGCAGTAGCCGATCGCGTTGACCTCCCGCTCGCCGGTCGCCTCCTTGATGGCGTCCAAGGCGGCGAACACGCCCTGCGTCATGTAGTCCTCGAACCCCTTCTCGGCGAGTCGCTCGTCCGGGTTGACCCAGCTGACCACGAACACGGTGTGCCCCTGGCTGACCGCCCAGCGCACGAAGCTGTTCCGGGGCCGCAGGTCCAGGATGTAGAACTTGTTGATCCAGGGCGGCAGGATCAGCAGCGGCCGCTTGAGCACCTGCGCGGTCGATGGGGCGTATTGGATGAGCTGCATCAGCTCGTTCTGGAACACGACCTTGCCGGGCGAGACGCCGATGTTCTCGCCGAGCTTGAAGGCCTCGGTGTCCGTCATCTTGATGGCGAGCTTGCCGCGCCCCCGCTCCAGGTCCCCCAGAAGGTTGTTCAACCCCCGCAGCAGGTTCTCGCCCCCGGTTTCCGCCGTCTTGCGCAGCACCTCGGGATTGGTGAACAGGAAGTTGGAGGGGCTCATCGCGTCGATGAACTGGCGGGAGTAGAAGTCGACCTTCTGCGCGGCCTTGCGGTCCAGCCCCTCGGCCTGGCCCACCACGTCCTGCACGTAGCGGGCGGACAGCAGGTAGGACTGCTTGATGAAGTCGAAGACCTCGTTCTCCTTCCAGGCGCTGTCCTTGAACCGCTTGTCCTTGGGATCGGCCTGGATCACCGGGCTGGGAGAGGCATCCGCGTCGCCCATCATGCGGCGGGCAGTGTTCTGCCACAGCGTCATGTAGTCCTGCCAGAAGCCGATCTGCGCCTGCATCAGCCGCGCCGGGTTGGCCATCAGCTTGGCGGTCATCTCCATGAACGCGGCGCCGATGTTCAGCGGGTCGGCGCTGGGCGCCTCCTCCCCCTGCCGCTTGAGCCAGTCGCCGACGATGCGCTGGGACCGCTCGGCGATGTCCGCCATGGAGCGGCCGAGCATGACCGGATTGGCGGCGGCCGAGCCGGTGGCCAAGGACTCTCTCGCAGGGTGGGGGCCGTTGTCCGGCATGGCATCCTTCCCGTCGGCTTCGCAGCCCGCTAGACATCGACTTGGTAGCATGGGCAAGACGCGGAGGCTGGTCACCGACTTATGTTTGCGGTTTCGTCCCCATACGGTAGGCGCGCGGCCCGGCTGCGGCAAGCGACCAGCCGCCTCGCCGGGTCTGCGTTGCTTGCGGGCCTGGTGGGCTGCGGGAGCAACGGTCCGCTGGGGCGTCCCCTGGGATCTGCGGTGGACTTCTACCACGGCCTGGAAGGCGGCGCGATCGCCGGGCAGCGGCCGCCCCCGCCGGGGGCAGACGACCCGTATCCCAACCTCGGCGCCATTCCCGCCCGCCCGCCCGCCCCCGACATCACGGCGCAACAGCGCATTGCCGACCGCCTGGCCGCCCAGCGCGACGCGGCCGAGGCGGACGCGTCCAAGAGTCCGCTCGCGGCGGCCCCGTCCCGGCCGCCGCCCGCCCCGCCGAAGCCGTCCGCAGCGCCCGACCCGAACGCGAACCGGGTGGTGGTGGACGCGGCCGCCGCGCCGCCGGTCCCCCAGGCGCCAGCGCCGCCCGCCGCGTCGCCTGGCCCGGAGCTCAGCGCCGTTCCCGCCGTGCCGGCCGCAATCGTGTCCGGGCCGGTGCCGTCCTTGGCTGCCGCCCCCCCGGCGCTGCCGCCCGGCTTGGGCGTCTCGGCGCCGCCCGTCGTCCAAGCAGCCGCGGCGTCCGCGCCCGCCCCGGCGAATGCCCCGGACCCGCCCAAGCCGCCGGCCAACACGGTGCTGATCGCGTTCACGCCCGGCTCGGCGAGCTTGCCGCCTTCCGCCCCGCTCAACCTCCGGCGCTTCGCCCTGGCGCACAAGGGCGTGCCGGTGACGGTGACGGGCCATGGCGAGGCCGTGCTGCCCGGCGCCGATCCGCAATCCCGCGCGCTGGACCTGGCGCTGCGGCGGGCGCAGGCGATCGCCGCCTCCCTGGCACAGGCCGGCATCCCCGCCAGCAACCTGCGCATGCGCGCCGAGGCGGCAGGGCAGGGCGGATCGGCCACGCTATAAAGCAAGCCCAGAGGAAACCATGCCCAGCGAGTTCCACCGCATCCGCCGCCTGCCGCCCTACGTGTTCGCCGCCGTCAACGACGCCAAGGCGCGGGCGCGGGCCGCCGGCGAGGACATCATCGACCTGGGCATGGGCAATCCGGACGGCGCCACCCCCCCGCACATCGTGGCCAAGCTGGTGGAAGCGGTGGCCGACCCGCGCAGCCACCGCTACAGCGCCAGCCGCGGCATCCCCGGCCTGCGCCGCGCCCTGGCCGGCTACTACGCCCGCCGCTTCGACGTGCGCCTGGACCCTGACACGGAGGTGATCGCGACCCTGGGCAGCAAGGAGGGCCTGGCCAACCTGGCCGCCGCCATCACCAGCCCGGGCGACACCATCCTGGTGCCCAACCCGTCCTACCCGATCCACCAGTTCGGCTTCATCATCGCCGGCGCGTCCGTCCGCTCCGTCCCGGCCGAGCCGGGGGAGGAAATGCTGCGCGCGCTGGACCGCGCGGTGCGCCATTCCGTGCCCAAGCCCACCGCGCTGATCGTGAACTTCCCGTCCAACCCGACCGCCTACGTGGCCGGGCTGGAATTCTACCGCGAGGTGGTCGCGTTCTGCCGCAAGCACGAGATCTGGATCCTGTCCGACCTCGCCTACGCCGAGATCTACTTCGGCGACGAGCCCCCGCCCTCCATGCTGCAAGTGCCCGGCGCGCGGGAGATCACGGTGGAGTTCACTTCCATGTCCAAGACCTATTCCATGCCGGGCTGGCGCATGGGGTTCGCCGCGGGCAACGCGCGGCTGATCGCGGCCCTGGCGCGGATGAAATCGTACCTGGACTACGGCGCGTTCACCCCCATCCAGGTCGCCGCCACCGCCGCGCTGAACGGGCCGCAGGAGTGCGTGGCGGAGATGCGCGCGCTGTACCGGGAGCGGCGGGACGTGCTGGTGCGCGGCTTGAACGCCGCCGGCTGGGCGGTGCCGAACCCCGAGGCATCCATGTTCGCCTGGGCGCCGATCCCTTCCGCCCATGCCCATCTCGGCAGCGTGGAGTTCAGCAAGCTGCTGCTGGCGCGGGCGAAGGTGGCGGTGGCGCCGGGCATCGGTTTCGGCGAGCAGGGCGACGGGCACGTGCGGATCGCCCTGGTGGAGAACACGCAGCGCCTGCGCCAGGCCGTGCGGAGCATCCGCGGGTTCCTGGGCGAGCGTGCCGGGACCGGCGCGGTGGCGGAGATGGTTGGTTGAGGCAGCCAACTCGCCAACGGTCGCTAAAGCCCTCTCCCCCTGGAAGAGGGCTGGGTGAGGGTCCGCACCCGCAACTGGTCCAGCAGCGTTTCGAGCACGCCGTCCAGGTTCTGCAGCGCGTCGTTGTTCCAGAACCGAACGACCTCGTAGCCGGTGCTCCGGATACATGCCGTGCGCCGCCCGCCGCTTTCGGGACCGTGCTGCCCGCCGTCGATCTCCGCCGCGAGCCGCGCGTCCACGCAGGCGAAGTCCACCACGAACGGGCCGATCGAAACTTGCCGGCGGATTTCCAAGCCGCCAAGGCGCCGGTCGCGCACGGCATGCCAGATCGCGCGTTCCGCTGCCGTCGTGTTCTGCCGCAAGCTTCGCGCGTGTGGGCTGACCGCTCGCATGGCTTGAGCTTATCGGTGCGGCCACCCTCACCCAGCCCTGTCCCGCCAGCGGGAGAGGGCTTTTTCCGGGGTGAGGGCGGCCAGCCGTGCGCGTAGCCATCGCCGGACTCGGCACCGTCGGCGCGGGTGTGGTCCGCCTGCTGCACGACAACGCCGCCCTGGTCGCCGCCCGCGCCGGGCAGCCGGTCACCGTGGCCGCCGTTTGCGCCCGGGACCGCAGCCGGGACCGCGGCCTCCCCCTTGGAGGCGTCGAGTGGGTCCACGATCCGCGGGCGCTCGCCACCCATCCCGGCATCGACGCGGTCGTTGAGCTGATCGGCGGCGCCGGCGGCCCCGCCCGCGCCCTTGTCACCGCCGCGCTGGAGGCGGGCCGCCCGGTCGTCACCGCCAACAAGGCGCTCCTCGCCCTCCATGGCGGCACCCTGCCGCGCACCGCCCCCCTGCTGTTCGAGGCGGCGGTGGCGGGCGGCATCCCCGTCATCAAGGCCCTGCGCGAGGGCCTTGCCGCCAACCGGATCGAGCGGGTCGCCGGCATCCTCAACGGCACCTGCAACTACATCCTCACCGCCATGCGTGAAGGCAGGCGGGAGTTCGCCGACGTGCTGGCGGAAGCCCAGGCGCTCGGCTACGCTGAGGCCGACCCGGCGACCGACATCGACGGGGTGGACGCCGCCCACAAGCTCGCCATCCTGGCCGCGCTCGCTTTCGGCCACCCGGTCCGCTTCGCCACCGTGCACGTGGAGGGCATCCGCCAGGTCAGCGCGCTGGACATCGCCTTCGCGGAGGAGCTGGGCTTCCGCATCAAGCTGCTCGGCATCGCCCGGCGCACGCCGGACGGGGTGGAAGCGCGGGTGCATCCCTGCCTGGTGCCCGCGAGCGCCCCGATCGCCCGGGTGGACGGCGTGTTCAACGCGGTGGTGGCGGAAGGCGACGCGGTCGGCCGGGTCATGCTGGAAGGCCGCGGCGCCGGCGCTGGGCCAACCGCCTCCGCCGTGGTGGCGGACCTGATCGACCTGGCGCGCGGCCGGTTGACGCCCACCTGGGGCCAGGACAGCCTCGCGGACGAGCCGGCGGTGCCGATCGGCGACCATCTCGGCGCGTACTACCTCCGCCTCACCGTGATCGACCAGCCCGGCGTGATCGCGGACGTCGCGGCCATCCTGCGCGACCATGGCGTGTCCTTGCAGTCCCTGCTGCAGCACGGCCGCAGCCCGGCCGGCTCCGTTCCCGTGGTGCTGGTGACGCACGAGGTGCGCGAGCACGCGATGCAGGACGCGCTGCGCCGCATCGGCGCGCTGGAGGCCGTGCTGGAGCCGCCCGCCTTCATCCGCATCGAACCCGGCTGACCGAGGAGAAGACCCAATGAGCGCCCATCCCGAGATGAATTACGACCGCAACCTGGCGCTGGAGCTGGTGCGCGTCAGCGAGGCGGGCGCGCTGGCCGCCAGCCGCTGGATGGGCCGCGGCAAGAAGAACGAGGCGGACGGCGCCGCCGTGGAGGCGATGCGCCTCGCGTTCGACAGCGTCGCCATCGACGGCACGGTGGTGATCGGCGAAGGCGAGATGGACGAGGCGCCGATGCTCTACATCGGCGAGAAGGTGGGCAGCGGCGGCCCGGCGATGGACATCGCGGTGGACCCTCTGGAAGGCACCACCATCACCGCCAAGGGCGGCCCCAACGCCATGGCGACCGTGGCGCTCGCCTCCTCCGGCAACTTCCTCCACGCGCCGGACATCTACATGGACAAGATCGCCGTCGGCCCCGGCCTGCCGCCGGGCGTGGTGGACCTGGACGCTCCCGTGGGGGAGAACCTGCGCAACCTGGCCGCCGCCCGCCAGGTCGAGATCGGCGAGCTGGTGCTGTGCACGCTGGACCGCGACCGGCACGCCGACATGATCGCCCACGCGCGCGAAGCCGGCTGCCGCATCATGCTGATCGGCGACGGGGACGTGTCCGGCGTGATCATGGCGGCGCAGGCGCAGAGCGGGGTGGACATCTTCATCGGCTCCGGCGGCGCGCCGGAAGGCGTGCTGGCGGCGGCGGCGCTGCGCTGCCTGGGCGGCCAGATGCAGGGCAGGCTGCTGTTCGAGGACGAGGCGCAAGCCGCCCGCGCGCGGGACATGGGCGTGGCCGACCCGAAGCGGAAATACGATCTGGCCGAGATGGCGAAGGGGGACGTGATGTTTGCCGCGACAGGTGTGACGACGGGCCCCATGCTGCGCGGCGTGCGCCGCTTCGCCACGGGGGCGGTGACGCACTCGCTGGTGATGCGCTCCAAGTCCGGCACGGTGCGCTACGTCGAGGCGCACCACAATTTCGCGACCAAGACCTGGCAGCCGAATTGAGCGTGCGCCGTCCGGTTCGCCCGTGAACGCGATCCCTCCTGCCCCGCCCGCCTTGGGCGTGCACCGCAGCATCACCGGCCGCCGCTGGACCTGGCGCGGCGGCGCCGAGCGGGGCGGCCTCATGCTGGCCCAGCGCGCCGGCGTTCCGGAGCTGGTGGGCAGCCTGCTCGCCGCCCGCCACGTCCCTGCCGAGGCCGCAGGCGACTTCCTTGCCCCCACCCTGCGGGCGATGCTGCCGGACCCGTCCGTTCTGCTGGACATGGACGCAGCCGCCGCCCGCCTGGCCCGCGCGGTGCAAGCCGGCGAGACCGTCGGCGTGTTCGGCGACTACGACGTGGACGGCGCCTGCTCCGCCGCCCTCGTCACCCTGCTGCTGCGCGGCCTGGGCTGCACGGTGCTGACCCACGTGCCGGACCGCATCACCGAAGGCTACGGCCCCAACGCGCCCGCCCTGCGCGCGATGGCGGCGGGTGGCTGCACCCTCGTGGTTTGCGTCGATTGCGGCACGGCGGCGCCGGAACCGCTCGCGGCGCTCGCCGGGCTGGCGGACGTGGTGGTGCTGGACCACCACAAGGCGGAAGGCCCGCCGCCGCCCGTGCTGGCCACCGTCAACCCCAACCGGCTGGACGACGGCTCCGGCCTGCGCGGGCTGTGCGCGGCGGGCGTGGCGTTCCTGGCCGCCGTCGCCACGCTGCGCGCCCTGCGCCGGGCCGGCTGGTTCGCGGCCCGCCCGGAGCCGGACCTCCGCCTGATGCTGGACTTGGTGGCGCTGGCGACGGTGTGCGACGTGATGCCGCTGGTGGGCGTCAACCGCGCCCTGGTGGCGCAGGGATTGAAGGTGCTGGGCCGGCGCGGGCGCCCGGGCCTTGCCGCGCTGCTGGAGGTGGCCGCCGCCAAGGACCACGTGACCGCCGCCACGCTGGGTTGGGCGCTCGGCCCGCGGATCAACGCCGCCGGCAGGATCGACGAGGCGGATCTCGGCCTGCGCCTGCTGCTGGCGGAGGACCCGGTGGACGCCCGCGCCCTGGCCGTGCGGCTGGACGCGATCAACCGGGAGCGGCAGCACTTGGAAGCCTCCATGCTGGACGCCGCGCACGCCACCGCCCACGCCCAGGCGGAGGCTGGCCGCCCGGTGCTGCTGGTGCACGGCGCCGGGTGGCATCCGGGCGTGGTGGGCATCATCGCCGGGCGCATCAAGCAGCGGCAGAACCGCCCGGCCTTGGCCGGCGCGCTCAACGATGGCGTGGTCAAGGGCTCCGGCCGCTCCGTGGAAGGCGTTGACCTGGGTGCGGCGGTGCTGGACGCGCGGCGGGAAGGCCTGCTCGCCACCGGCGGCGGCCACGCGATGGCGGCCGGGTTCAGCCTCCCGCACGACCGGCTGGACGCGTTCCACGCCTTCCTGGAGGACCGCCTGGCCCACGCCGCCGCCCTGCCGCGCACGCCGGATCTGTGCGTGGAAGCGTCCGTGTCCGTTCCTGGCGCGACCGTGGCGCTGGCCGGGGAGGTCGCCCGCCTCGCCCCGTTCGGCCCCGGCAACGAGGAGCCGGTGATCGCCCTCCCGCGCGCCCGCGTGGTCCGCGCCGACTGGCTCGGCCGTGACGGCGCCACCTTGCGGGTGATGGTGGAAGGCGAAGACGGCGGCGCCCGGCTGAAGGCGATGGCGTTCCGCGCCGCCGGCACCCCGCTCGGCGCCGCGCTGGGGACGCCGGGGGCGCCTTTCCACCTGGCCGGGCAGTTGCGGGCCGAGGAATGGAACGGCGCCACCAGCGCCTGCTTCATGATTGCCGACGCCGCGGCGTCTTGACCGTTCCCGGTCGCGAGGGCACATGACGGCACAGCGTGGTCCCGTTCGTCTAGAGGCCTAGGACACGGCCCTTTCAAGGCTGTAACACGGGTTCGAATCCCGTACGGGGCAT
>CAXTLC010000114.1:0-8247 GCA_964245075.1 uncultured Acetobacteraceae bacterium | reverse complement strand
GCCGACTACGTTCGCGATGCCGAGCTGTTTCGCGACCATGCCGGCGAGGGATTTCTGTAGGCATGTCGGATTGGTGGAGCATGTCGCATACTAGCCTTGTAGCCATGCCCACCAAACCAGCGACGGCCCAAGGCGCGAGCACAACGGCAGTGACCCGTTGCTACCCCCCTGTCTGTCGGGCGGCGGGAACACACTGCTGTGCAATCAAGCCTGCTTTCTACCTCCGTGTGATGTCGAGATCGGCCGTGTCGCGCGATGCAAGCACCGCGGTCAGCGTGATCGCGGCAAGTGCGATCAGGTAGAGCGAAATGGGCCAGGTCGCGCCCGCCCAGGCCAGCAAGCCAGCCGCGATGATGGGGGCGAAGCCGCCGCTCAGGGCCGCCGACACCTGGCAGCCCAGCGACGCGCCGCTATAGCGGGTGCGGGTGCCGAACAGCTCGGGCATGTAGGCCGCCTGCGGGCCGAACATCAGGCCGTGCGTCAGGCTCATCACGACCACGAGGGTGAGCACGACCACCGTCGGGTCGCGGGTCTGCAGCAGCCAGAACGTCGGAAACGCAAGCGCCGCGGAAAGCACGGCGCCGGCGACGTAGATCGGCTTGCGACCGATCCGGTCCGACAGCGCTCCGAACAATGGGATGGTGAACAGCTCTGCCACCGCAGCCAGCAGGATGCCATCCAGGATCAACGCCCGAGGCAGCCCAAGCCTGGTCGTGGCATACACGATGGAGAAGACCGTCAGCATGTAGACCCAGGCCACCTCGGACACCTTCATGCCGACGGCGATCAGGAAGGTGCGTGGCTGGTGCAGCAGAACGTCCAGCAGGGGTGTCTTGGCAACGCCCTCTTTCTGTACCTGCGCAAAGGCCGGCGTTTCCTGCAGACGCAACCGAATGAACAGCCCAAGTGCAATCAGCACGGCGCTCAGCAGAAACGGCAGCCGCCAGCCCCAGGCCAGGAAGTCCGCCTCGTTCATGGCCTGGGACATGTAGAGGAACGTGCCCGTGCTGGCAACGATGCCGAGCGGAAAGCCGACCTGCACCAGGCTGCCGTAGAAGCCGCGTCGGCCTGCGGGCGCGTGCTCGATCACCATCAGCACGGCACCGCCCCACTCGCCGCCAATGCCGATGCCCTGCAGCAGGCGCAGCGCGATCAGCAGGATCGGTGCCCACACCCCGATGCTGGCGTAGGTCGGCAGGCAGCCGATGAGGAACGTGCCGGCACCCATGATCAGCATGGTCAGCGTCAGCATCGTCTTGCGGCCGGCGCGGTCGCCGAAATGGCCGAACACGGCGCCTCCGAAGGGCCTGGCCACGAAGCCGACGGCATAGGTGGCGAACGCGGCCAGGGTGCCCATCAGGGGATCGAAGCCTGGAAAGAACAGCTTGTTGAACACGAGGGCCGCCGCGGTCCCGTAGATCAGGAAGTCATACCATTCGACCGTCGTGCCGATCACGCTGGCGACGACGATCGCCCGCATCCGTGTGGAGGCTTTCTCAGAATTCTGAATTTTGCTGCCCAGCGCTGCCACGGCACTTGCCTGCATCGGAACCGCCTCCGTCGCCGGCACCATGATGGAGCCGTTTCCACGATCCTGGACGCAACTCTCGTGCCAAGCCTTCAGATGGTGCCTCGGCGCAAAGCGGGACGTTCCGTGCCCGCATCGGCGGCACATGGCTACAGTTCGAGCGTGACCGCGACGCGGGCACGAGACACGCACAACATCATGTGGTCCTGGCGGGCTGCCACTCCGAGCACGCTGTCCCGGTGGATCACCACGCCGTCCCGGTAGCCGCACTGGCACGCGCCGCACACGCCAAGCTCGCAGGAACTGGGCAGCACCAGGCCGTGCTCCCGCAGCACGTCCAGCGCCGAGCGGTCGGCCGGCACGCGCAGCGTCTCGCCGGTCGAGGCCAGGGTCACGTCGAACGGCTCGGCCTTGTAGTTCTCGTCGAGCGTCGCCTGGAATGCCTCGAAATGCATCTGAGCCTTGGGCCAGCGGGCTGTGGCTTCCCGGACGGCATCGGTCAGACGCTGTGGCCCACAACAATAGACGTGCGTGCCTGGAGCAGGGTCGCCGAGGGCGGCCGGGTCGAAGCGGGAGAAGCCCGGGTCGTCCGCGAAGTGCGTGACGAGCCGCTCGCCGCACACGGCTTCCAGCTCGGCAAGCAGGGGCGCCCGGGCGCTCCGGGCGCAGTAGTGCAGAACGTAGTCGGACCCGGTCCGGCCCAGCGCATGGGCCATGGCCAGGAAAGGCGTGACGCCGATGCCGCCGGCGATCAGGACGTGGCGGGTGGCATCGGGCGCGAGCGGGAAGTTGTTGCGCGGTGCCGACACCGGCACGATGGCGCCGGGCGCAAGCGCCTCGTGCGCCCAGCGTGACGCGCCACGGCCGGCGTCCTCGCGCCTGATGGCGATCCGGTAGGCCGTCATGTCGGCCGGGTCCCCGCACAGCGAATACTGGCGGATGCGTCCGTCCGGAAGGCGGAGGTCCACGTGCGCCCCGGGCGTGAATGCCGGCAGGTGCGTGCGCCTGGGATGGCGGAAGGTGAACACGCTGACGTCGGAGGTGCTGGGCCGCACGTCGTCCACGCGCAGCCTCATGACAAGGCGGGCGGTCATCGCGCTACTCCGTCAGCTCGATGGGGTCGCCGCGCCGGATCGTGCCTCCGGCGACGATGGAGCAGTTGAGGCCGGACCGGTTGTACAGTGGCAGGAACAGCGGCTGTCCCAGCAGCTCGTCCAGGTACTTGCAAGGGAAGTTCAGCCGTCCGCCGCGCAGCACGACGTCACCCACCCGGAAGGTCCTGCCGACCAGGTGGTTGAGCGGCACGCCGCGCACGGTGAGGTTCCGCCGATGATCCTCGGGCAGCAGCGTGAGGGGCCCGCCCTGCAGCGGCGGGTCGTTGCGGACCAGCGCCTCCAGCGTTTCGATCTCGAACAAGGTGACCTCCCGGACGTCGGGCTTCGGCGAGTAGGTGCCGGTGCCCAGGTAGTAGCGATCACCCTCGATGCCGCGGCCGGCAATGCAGGATGCCTCCGTCAGCTCCTCCATCTCGAAGCTCGCGGCCTCGCAGATGTGGATGTGCAGCAGGGTGCCGCGCCACCCCTCGGCGCCGCTGGTTCTCGGCAGGGATCGTGCGCTGAGATGGCCCGCGGCCTGGCTCATTCGCCCGCGCTCCGCAGCGCGATGGCTTCCACCTCGACCAGAACGTCGCGCGGCAGCCGTGCGACCTCGACGGTGGACCGGGCGGGTGGGCCGTCCGGAAAGAAGGTGGCATATACCGCGTTCATGGCGGCGAACTGGTTCATGTCCTTCAGGAACACGGTCGTCTTGACGACCGACGCGAGGCTTGCGCCACCCGCCTCCAGCACGGCGCCGAGATTGGCGAGAGACTGCCTGGTTTGCGCCTCGACCCCGTCCGGGACCGTGCCGCTTGCGGGATCGATTGGCAGCTGCCCGGAACAGAACACCAGACCGACCGCGGCCACGCCCTGTGCGTAGGGTCCGACCGCTGCCGGCGCCTTGCACGTCTGCACGATTGCCCGATCCGTCATCTCGCCTGCCTCGCTTTGATCCCCCGCCGACCTCGACGGGTTCCGATCCGGCGACTATGGTGGATGAACTTCCTAGAAAGGGGAAGGAAGGTCAGCGTGCGCGGTTGCTGTCGATCACCAGGAAGTACTCGCAGGCTGTCGCGTCCGGGTTCGAGAACGCGTGCGGCAGGTCGGCTTCGAAATAGAGCGAGTCGCCTTCGGACAGGATCAGCATGCGTTCGCCGATGGTGGCGCGCAGGCGTCCGCGCAGGACGTAGATGTACTCCTCCACGCCACGTCGGTGCGCCGTGAACTCGCCGGTGGCGCTTGCGGGCGGAAGGGTGTTCAGCACCCAGTCGATGCCGCGGCCCGGCAGCACGGGCGACAGGCAGCGCCGCTGGAAGCCGCTGGCCTGGTCCCGCAGCACGGGCTGCACGGATGCAGGAATGACCAGTATCTCCCGTTCCGCCGCGGGCAGCATCAGCTTGGCAAAGGTGACACCCAGCGACTCGGCAAGGCGCGACAGGACCACGGTGGACGGAACGGCCTCGCCACGCTCGATCTTGGAGATCATGGACCGGCTCACGCCGGACATGGCCGCCAGCTGCTCCAGCGAGAGGCTCTGGCGCCGACGCTGGTGCCTCAGCTCCGCGGCAAGTGCCTCGATCTGCTCGCTGGTTCCCGCATCGCTGCGAGCGCGCGCGTTGGTGTCATCCATGCCTGATCACTCCGCCCCTCCCGTTTCCTGGTACACCCCGGCGAACCGGGATGCGAGACCGCGTCCCACAACCGGGCCTGGAAGACGGTCGAACAAGGAAAGCTGCACATGAGAGACAAGGCGGCCGCGGCACGGATCGGTGTCATCCTCTACGACGGGGTGGAGCCGATCGACATCGGTGGCACGGTCGGGGTTGTCTCGATGGCGGGCCGGGTGTTGCCGGGCATCACTGCCGTCACCATCGCCGTGTCCGCCGGACCCGTACGGCTGGCGGGCGGGCTGACGGTTCTGGCCGCGCATGGCTTTGCCGATGCCCCCGCCTGCGATGTGCTTGTGGTGTGCGGCGGACCGGGATGGCGCGATCAGGTGAGGGACGAAGCCATGCTGGCCTTTCTGCGCCGGCAGGCGCCCGGGCAGCTTGCTTCCGTCTGCACGGGCGCGCTGATCCTGGCTGCGGCCGGGCTGCTCGACGGATTGCCGGCCACGACACGGCGGCGGGTGGCTGGCAGCGAGGAGCAGGCACCCTTGCAGCTGCTGTCGGGACTGGGCGTGGACGTGCAGTCCCGCGAGGCCCTGGTGGTTGACGCCGGCGTCGTCACGGGCGGCGGCGTATCGCTCGCGATCGATGCGACGCTCTACCTTGTTGGCAGACTCTACGGCCAGGAAGCGCGGGACGAGGTGGCGCGGGTGATCGAGTATGACCGGGCCTGGGCTGCAAACCAGCAGGCACTGGAAATTGTAGTGGCGCCCTGAGAAGCGTCAGTCCTGGGTCCGCCACTTCACTGGCTCCTGCTTATACCAACGGACCCTTGGAGTGACCGGAAAAACAAGCAAGGCCGGTCTCCGCCCAGACCCGCCAGGGGCGAGCCGCCCCTGGGCCGGCTTTACTGAGGTAATGGACTCCAAACAAAGGCCTGTCTTTGGCGGGATTGCCGCTTTCAGGCATTGGGGGCAGGGCCTCTTGGCCTTCCTTGCCTGAAAGGTCACTCCAAGAATCCTTTGGTATTATACCGCTGGAAGCAAGGCCAGGGGCTTTGCCCCCGGCGTTGCCTGCCTCGACGGTCGCCTCCGACAACCGGTGGTTGGAGGAGGGCCCCCTACTCGGCAGCGACCATCAGCGGCGCGAGCACCGCTTCGACCTGGACGACGTTGTCCGAGTACGCCCCGGCACGGCCGAGATTGGCGTGGCGCTGCGCCGTGGTCGAGTTGACCGCGGTTCCGGTCCGGTTCAGGCCCGGCCAGTGGCCGACGCTGGTTACCACCAAGCCGGTGCCGACGTCCTCGCTCACGAGCGCGACGGCCTCGAAGGAGCCGCGGTCGTTGAAGACGCGGACATAGGCGCCGTCGGCAATAGAGCGACTTTCGGCGTCGGCCGGGTTGATCATGATGCGCTGCTCGCCCTGGTTGCGGCGCTGCATGGCCTCGTTGCCGTATTGGGTGTTGAGGAACGCGTGCGGCTTCGGCGACACCATGCTCAGCGGGAAGCGCCCCGGGGCCGCGGCGGGGTCCTTGGCCTCGTGGTCACTCGGCGCGATGTAGTCGGGAACCGGATCGACATAGCCGCCGTCCTGCATCTGGGTGTACCCGGATCGCCAGACATCGAGGACGAAGTTGCCGCCGGCGGCCATGCTCGCCTTGAATTCGCACTTGCCCGAGGGCGTCTTGAAGTTGCCTTGCGCATGGGGCGCGCGCTCGGCGGGCAGCCCGACGTTGAGGCGCTTCCACCCGTCGCGCTTCAGGGTCTCCAGGGTGATGCCCTGCAACGCCGGCGCGTTCCAGTCGTAGGCGAGCGTCAGCCACTCGTCATCGGAGAGGCTCCAGTAGTCGTCGGTGAAGCCCATGGTCCTGGCGAGGCGGCGGAACATGTCGATGTTGGGCATGCACTCGCCGGGTGGCGGGATCGCCGGCTGGTTCATCTGGATGTAGAGGTGCCCCCAGGTCACCATGATATCGTACTGCTCGGCCTGCATGGTCGCCGGCAACAGGATGTCGGCGTATTTCGCGGTGTCGGTCAGGAACAGCTCGCTGCACACGGTGAACAGGTCCTCGCGCATCAGGCCCCGCACCAGTTCGCTCGCGTTCGGCGCCTGCGACACCGGATTGGAATTGTAGACGAAGACCGACTTGATCGGCGGATCGAGCGCGAGCTTGCCGGTCAGCGCCGGGCCGAGATCAAGCTCGTTGACGACGCGCGTGCCGGGCCTGATCCAGTCCGGCCGGGAGACGTGCGCGACACTCATCGGGAACTCGTAGATCGGCATCTCGACCGCGCCGCCGCCCGGATGCCGCCACGCTCCGACGAGGGCGGGGAGGCAGGTGATCGCGCGCACCGCGTCGCCGCCGCCCGGGCTGCGCTCGACCGCGACGCCCTCGCGGATCGCCGCGACCTTTGCCCTCGCGTACTCGCGCGACAGCGTTAAGATGTCTGCGGCCGCGAGGCCGGTGATCGAGGCAACGCGCTCGACGGGAAACTCGGCGCAGCGCTGCCTTAGCTCTTCGAAGCCGAGGGTATAATTCTCGACGTAGTCGTGATCGTAGAGGTCTTCCTCGATGATGACGTTCATCATGCCGAGCGCCAGCGCGCCGTCGGTGCCCGGCCTAATCGCCAGATGCCAGTCGGCCGCTTTCGCGGTGCGCGACCGGTAGGGGTCGATGACGACGATCTTGGCGCCCTTCGCGCGGGCCTCCAGGACGAAGGGCCAGCCGTGCAGGTTCGTCGAGACCATGTTCATGCCCCAGACGATGATGTAGTCCGAATGGGCTAGGCTCTCGACGTCGAGGCCGCCGGTCGGCCCGACCGTCATGACCCACGCGGTCGAGGAGCCCGACTCGCAGTAGGTCTTCTCCGCGACCGTCGAGCCGAGGCGGTTGAAGAAGGCATCGCCCGCCGTCAGGCCGTTCGCGGTACCCTGGTTGCCGAGGTAGGCGTGGGGCATGATCGCCTCGGCGCCGTGCTGATCGATGATCTCCGTCCACTTCGACCGGATCGTGGCGAGCGCCTCGTCCCAGCTGATGCGCTCGTACTGGCCCGATCCCTTCGGCCCGGTGCGCTTCATCGGGTGCAGGAGGCGGTCGGGGTGATAGTGGTGCTCGGCGAAATTGTTGAGCTTCACGCAGAGGCCGCCGCGCGTCATCGGATGGTCGCGGTCTCCCGTCACGTTGACGAGCCTGCCGTCCTGCACGTGGTAGATGAAGGCGCAGGTGTCCGGACAGTCCTGCGGGCATGCGCCCCGGACGGTGGTGATCTCAGGGGAGCTCGACATGGCAACTCCTCGCGATAGGTGTGTCCGTGACCAGCCGTGCAGGACCGCGTCGGCCGGAGCCTCGCCTATGTTTAGGGCAAATTGCGCAGAAGTGAAATTATTTCGTGACCTCCGGCCAAAGACCAAAAGCCTTGAGCTATCGAGGCAAGCAATGTCGGGCTCGGCTCATTGCCTGAACGACATGCCTTCTGCTTCAAGGCTGGAGCGAGCCACCTCTAAACCGTATTTAGCTAAGAAGTGGCTCTCAAAGGCCTGACGCCGTGGCCGTGCATCATGAACCAACGAATGGCAGGTTCCGGGCAGCAACGGGAGCGGGTCGTATGGCCGACATGAGGTCGGACAGCTATCACAAGGCTGCAGACCAAAACTGACAGCCTGGTATTGGCCACCACCTTCACTCCGCTGCTCAGCGTAAGCAGCACTTGAAACAATTGACTATTACATCTATCTAACATTGTTCCGGTAGGTGGAGCATCGGGCAGCAATCATGGCGAGCGGGTGGGCTCCAGATGGGTCGGTGCAGGATCAAATCGACGACACCGTCGCGGACGAGGTGATGAGGGCGAGGGCGCGCATGCCGACGGGCCAGGGAGAGACCCACTGTGTCGAATGCGGCGACGAAATTGCGGACGCGCGCCGGCGTGCACTTCCTAGAGTTCGAACCTGCATTGCATGTCAATCGGAACGTGATCGCCGGCCCGTCACCATCGGGTTCAACCGCCGGGGCAG
>CAXTLC010000113.1:0-8366 GCA_964245075.1 uncultured Acetobacteraceae bacterium | reverse complement strand
GTCGGCATCTTTCCCAACGAAGCGGCCGTTGTGCGCCTCGTGGGTGCCCTGCTGCTGGAGCAGAACGACGAGTGGACCGTGCAGCGCCCCACCATGAGCCTGAAGACGCTCGCACCTTTGAGCGATACTGCACCCGTCAGCCTGCCCATGGCGAGCTGACACACGGCCCAGCCCACCCAGACGCCGGTGCTGGCGCTCCTACACCACGTGGTGGGACACGACCCCCTTGACGCCGCAAGCACGTACAAGCGCGGTAGACCGTCGCGCCAACCCTGCCACCACGCTGGCTTGGGCGTCACGCTGAACTGGGATTTCACCCGGATCACCCGGTGGGGGCTGGTCAGCGCTCAATCCGGCCTCAAGGTCGTGACATGGCGGTGGCGCGCGCGGACGGCCTCTGCCCGGAGCGGCAGTTGGACATAGGCGCCGCGCCGCCACAGCGGCGTCAGGTCGTCGAAGTTCTCGCTGCCGAACCACCCGTCCTGGCCGCCCAGCAGCGCCATGAAGTTCGCGTCCGGGTCAGACATATCCGAGACATGCCGCGCGCAGCTGCCGAAACTGACCCGGTGCGCCGCCGCACCGATCCGATGGCCGGTCTTGTGCACAGTGTTGTTGCTGCCCTCGCCCGCGAAGGCGCCTGTCCGGTAGCGATGCCCGATCAAAGGCAGCCAGCCCAGCGGGTGCTTGAGCGCCACCTGGTGGAACGCGCCCCAGGCGCGCAAGCGCCCGAAGCGCCGCGCGCCTGGCCGCAACGACCGCTCCACGGCGTTCCGCAGCCACGCTTCCGGCCGCGACCGCAAGTCTTCCCGCAGCAGGGCCTGCGTCGCCCAGACCGCATCATAGGCAGGCGTCCGGCCCGGGGCGCCCAGCCGGCGGACCACGCCGCCCAGCAGAAGCTCGAACGCGAGCGCCCCTTCGGACCCGGCGCCGTAAGTTCCGTCCCAGTTCAGCAGCGCCGCGAGCATCCGCCTTTGTCCTTCCGGCCGCCGGCACACCGCGAGCGACCCGGCCAGCAAGTCCCGCAAGGCGAGGCTGCCGCGCGCGGACACGTCCTGCTGCATGGCGAACGCAGCGCCGGCGCTGAACGGCGCTGCTTGGCCGATCAGCTCCATCATGCGCTGCGAACGGTCCGGCGGCGCGAAGAAGAAGCCGGCCGGAACCGCACCCCCTTCGGGCCGCTCGTTGGCCGAAACCACCGCCGCATGATCCGGGCTTGCGCGCACGGGCAGGCCGGAAGCGTCGATGCGCAAGTCCCAAGCCGCTTCGGACGCAAGCGGCAGGTGCAGGTCGTCCGGCGGCTGGGTGGGACGGCGCGGGAGGTGGGCTGCCAGAAGATGCCCGACGCTGCCGTTCCGCCCGGCGAAGACCATGTTGAGCCCGGACACGCCGAAGCCTGTCAGCGCCGCACGGAAGCCGGCCCAGTCGCGGCACTTCGCCACGGCCAGCATCGCGCTCAGCTCGTCGCTCGCCTCGTGCCCCATCCACCGCAGGGCCAGCGGGCGCGGCGAAGGCAGCAGCGTCGCGTCCGACACCACGGGACCATGCGCCGTGCGCCGCAAGCGCAGCCGCCGGTCCGGGGCGCCCCGGACCCGGATCGTCTCGAACCGTTCCGTGACCTCCCCTTCCGGCAGGCCGGAGATGTCGAACAGGTCGCTGCTTTGCGCGTGCAGGCTGGTGCCGCCCCAGGCCGCATCCGGGTTGCGGCCCAGCGCCATGAACGGCAGGCCCGGCATCATCAAGCTGACGCAATGAAAGCCCGGCGAGCGCATCCCGGCGATCAGCCACGGATTGGGCAGCCCGTAAGGCAGGTGCGGGTCGCTGGCGATGAGGGCGGCACCGGTGCCGGTGAGACGCTCCGACACGGCGGCGCAGTTGCTGCCGCCCCGCGCTGTCGCAGCGCAGGCCCGTGCTGCGAGCCCCGCCCCGCGCCCGTCCATCGATGCCGGAGCGTCGCCCGACAACAGCCGGGGCCACAGGGCGGCCCAGGCGCCCGGTGCCATCCGCTTGCGCAGGCGCAGCAGCTTGGACCAGATCAGCCAGGAAATGTCCGCCGAACCCAGGCGGAGCATCAGCATCAGGTCGGCGAGCGTCCATGGCTCCGCAGCCATCGCCAGCACTGCGAACTCGCGCGGCAGGGCGGCATGCGCAAGGTGGTGGTTGACCCCGGCGAGGAAGCCTTCCGCCCATTGCCGGGTGTCCGGGGGCAGGGACGCCGCCATTTCGGGCGTCGCGCGGCCGAGTTCCAGCAGGCGGATCGCCCGGTCCGCCCCGATGCCCAGCGGCCCGACCATCTCCGAGATCCGCCCCGCCGCGATCCGCCGCATGATCTCCATCTGCCCGAGCCGGAGATGGGCGTGCACGACGCCCAGCGCCACGGCAAGGTCGCGGTCGGATCGGGCCTCGATGAAGGGGATCTGGTGCTCGTCCCACCGCACCGTCACCGGCGCGTCTACCGGCAGCGCGCGGTCCGGCAGCATCGCCAGCCGCTCGCGCATGGAGATCGGCCGCGGCGCGCGGCGCGCGAGGTCACGCCCGATGATCCCGGCCAGAACCGCGGCGCCGCGGGGCCAGTCGCGCCAGGTTTCGCTCACTCTCCTTCCAGAGTGAAGGCCATGGCGTCGCGGGCAGGCCGCGGCGCGTCCGCCCCTGCCGGCAAACGGGCGCGCAGGACGGCGCCGATCTGCTCTGCGGCGTAGGGCGACAGCATGTCCTGATGGTGGCAGTCGATCTCGTGCACCGACAGCCGCCGCACCCGCTCCCGCCACGCCGCCGGATGGTAATCGACCAGCCCATCCAGCCCGGCGCCTGTCCGCTTGCCCGCGCTGCAGAACACGGCATCAACATCCACGGGCGCCGGGTCGTAGCGGCGCGCGGCGGCCAGGTTGCCGCGGACCACGTGTTCGAGCCGCTCCAAGATGTCCGCTTCCGTGCGCATGACGGCCCGGACCAAGGGTTGCGACAGCAGGTCGTACTCCTTGCAGAGATGGGCGGCGAGTTCGGCGAGGGTGGCGGGAGGCGCGCTGCCGGCAGAGGCCTGCAAGTCCAGGAAGCCCAGGGCAAGCTGCGCCAGCCTGCCTTCGTCCGCGTCCTCCGCGTCCACCGTCCTGAACGGGTAGCTGTCGAGCAGCCCGAGGAAGGCGACTTCCTCCCCTTCGCGCCGGAGCTGCGCCGCCATGGCGTGTGCAACCAGCCCGCCCAACGACCATCCGAGCAGATGAAACGGTCCCCGCGGTTGGACGCGCCGGACTTCGGCGAGGTAGTGCGCCGCCATCGCCTCGATGCTGCCCGGCTGCTCCGCCGGATCGCGCAAGCCCTTGGCCTGAAGCGCGTACAACGGACGCTCCTCGTCCAGGTGGCGCATGAGCGCGGCGTAGGGCCAGCCGAAGCCGATGATCGGATGCACGCAGAACAGGGGCGGTCTGCTCCCTTCCTTCCGCAAGGCCAGCAGCGTTCCCAGCGGGTCCGCCACTTCGGACTTGTCCAGCAGTTCCGCCAGCCCTGCGACCGTGGACGCCTGGAACAGGCTGCCGAAGGGAATCTCCTGGGAGAAAGCTTCGGAGATCGCCACGAAAAGGGCGGCGCCGCTGAGAGAGTCCCCGCCCAGCTCGAAGAAGTTGTCGTGCACGCCGATGTCGCGGCGGCCCAGGATGTCCTGCCAGATGGCGAGCAGCCGCCGCTCGGTTTCGTTGCGCGCCGCGGCGGGCGGTTCGCGCTCTTGCCGGACCCAGCGCGGCGCCGGCAGCGCCTTGCGGTCCAGCTTGCCGTGGAGCGTTTGCGGCATCTCGTCCAGCCAGACGAAAACGGCTGGAAGCATGTAGTTCGGAACCCTGGCCGTCAGGTACTGCCGCAGCGCCTCCCCCGAGGGCGGCTGGCCCGCCGCCGCAACCATGTAGGCGACCAGCGCCGGCTCGCCCGCCGGGTCCGGCCGTTGCGCCACCGCCACTTCAGCCACCCCATCGTGGGAGGACAGGTGCATCTCGATCTCGCCCGGCTCGACCCGATGGCCGCGGATCTTCATCTGCCCATCGCTGCGGCCGAGGCATTCGAGTACGCCGTCCTCGCGCCAGCGCGCCAGGTCGCCGGTGTCGTAGAGCCGGGTGCCGTCCCCGGTGAACGGGTCCGCCGTGAAGCGCTCGTCCGTGAGCGCCCGTTGGTTGAGGTAGCCGTTCGACACGCCGGCGCCGCCGAGGAACAGGCGCCCGGCGGAGCCTGCCGGAACCGGCTGGCGCTGCGCGTCCAGCACGTAGGCGCGCGTGTTGCGGATCGGCCGGCCGATGGGCGGCGGACCCGCCTCGTCTGCCGAAAGCGGCATCGCCGTGGACCAGACCGTCGTCTCCGTCGGCCCGTACAGGTTGGTCGCCTTGCGGGTGCGGGCGACCAGCCGCGCCGCGAGGCCGACCCCCAGCGCCTCGCCTCCCACCAGGGCGTGGACGGTGGACAGGCGCGCGTCCTGGTTCGCCAGGATCATCCGCCACAGCGAGGGCGTCGCCTGCAGCATCGTGACGCCTTGCGCGTGGGCAAGCCGCCCGAGCGCCAGCGGATCACGGACCGTGTCCGCGCTCGCGACCACCACACGGCCCCCTGTCGCCAGCGGCAGGAACAGCTCCATGGCGGCGATGTCGAACGTGATGGTGGTGACCCACAGCAGGCGGTCGGAAGCGTCCGGCAGGAGAAGCTGCCTCATGCCTTCGATGAAGTTCGACAGGTTGTTGTGCGTGACCTCCACCCCTTTCGGGCGCCCGGTCGAGCCGGAGGTGTAGATCACGTAGGCGGGCGAGGATGCGACCGGCGCATGGAGCACGAGCGGCTCCGCCAGCGCGTCCTTCGCCGCTTCCTCCGAGGCGTCATCCAGAAGCGGGGCGTCATCCAGAAGCGGGGCGTCATCCAGAAGCGGGGCGTCATCCAGAAACAGGCAGGGGATCTCGTTCTCAAAACGCCCGGCGTGGGCGCGCAGCGTGAGCACGCACACCGGCCCCGCATCCGCCAGCATCATGCTCAGCCGGTCCGCCGGCCCGTCCAGGTCCAGCGGCAGATAGGCGGCGCCGGCGCGCAGGATGCCGAGCAGCGCCGCCGGCACAAGCTCGGATCTCGGCAGCGCCACGGCCACGATGTCGCCCGGCCCGATATCCTGGCGGGCGAAGCGCCTCGCGATGTCCAGGCTGAGGCCATCCAGCTCGCGGTAGGTCAAGGAGCGCCCGCCCTGGCCCGGGCAAACCACCGCCACCGCGTCCGGCGACGCCGCGGCCTGGGCCGCCACCATCTCCGGCACGGTCGGGACCGGCCTCGGGTCGGCCGTGTCGTTCCAGCCGTGGACGATCTGCGCGCGCTCATCCGGTTCGAGCAGGTCCACCTCTCCCACCAGGAGGTGCGGGCGCAGCGTCGCGGCTTCGATCAGGCGGCACAGCCGGCGCTTGTGCGCGTCCAGCTCCGCCCTGCTGTACAGGCCGGGGTTGGCGTCGAAGTCGATGCGCAGGCCGCTGCCGTCGGACCGGTCGTAGATGAAGACGGTGAGGTCCTCCATCTGCGCGTTGGACATGTTGTGCGGGGTCGCGTGCACCCCGTCGAACGTCAGGTCGTAGTTGAACGGCTCGATGTTGATGCCGAGCCGGGCGATCTGCTTGCCGGCGTTGAGCAGCCCGAGGTCGCGGCGCAGGTCCTCGTAACGGTATTGCTGGTGGCGCAGCGCCTCGCCCACGGTTCGCGCGGTGTGCACGAACAGCGAGTCGAACGTCGCGGCGGCCGACATGGTGAGCCGGATCGGCACCGCATTCGCCACCATGCCGGGGCATCGGCGCACGACGCCGCTGCCCCGCGCCGTCACGGGCAGGCCGAACACCAGGTCCTCGGCGCCGGTCGCGCGGAAGTAGTAGGCGGCCACAAGCGCGATCAACGCCCGCGGAAAGCTGACGTTCAACTCGGCGGCCCGCTCCCGCAAGCGCTGCTCCACGGGCTGCGGCAGGAACGCCGTGGACCGCAGCAGCCCGCCCTGCGGCCCCAGGCGGCGCGTGAGGGTGACAGGCTCCGGCAGGTTCGCCATCCGGCTCACCCAGTATGCCTGATCCTTGTCGTGCCGCTCCGAGCTGCGGTAGGCCGACTCGGCCTCGATCAGCGTCGCAAGCGCGCCGAAGTTCGGCGGCGCCGGCGAACGGCCCTGGCGCAGCGCGCTGTACAGTTCGGCGACCCGCTGCACCACCATGCCGCCGCTGAAGCCGTCCAGCATGATGTGGTGGGCGCGGTGGTACCAGAACCAGCGCTCGTCCGACACCTTCATGACGGCGCTGACCCAAACGGGACAGGTCTTGAAGTCGAACGGCGCCGAGAGCTCCGCCGTCATGAAGTCCAGGGCCGCGGCCCGCGGGTCCGCCTCGCCCGTGAAGTCGTGCAGGCGGATCGGGTCCGTGAACGCCGGCATCACCCTCTGGCGCGGCAGCCCGGCCTGCTGCACGATCCGCACGCGCAAGGTCTCCATCTCCGTCGTCACCTGGCGCAGCGCCTGCTGCATCAGCGCAGGGTCGATGGCCCCGTGCAGCTCGATCGCCTCGGCGATGTTGAAGACGGCGCCCTTGGGTGCGATCTCCTGGCCGACCCACATGCCCCGCTGCGCCGTCGAGAGCGGCAGAATGGTGGCGCTTGTCATGGGACGCTCCCTTTGATGGCCGGTTCAAGGTCAAGGTGCCGGTCCGCCTTCCACGCGTCGGCTGCCGGTTCCAAGGGGGGCAGCAGCTTCCAGTCCGCAAGCTGCCGGACGGCCGCTTCCACGCCCTTCTCCGTCCGCAGCCGTTCGCCCAGCGAGGCGGCGCGACGCGCGATGTCCGGTTCGCTGGCGGCGGCGATCGCCTCCGCCAACCGCGCGGCGGTGAGCGACGCGCGTTCGAGCGGCTTTGTTGCGACGTTCAGCCGTCCGAGCTGCCATGCCCAGAAGAACTGGTCGCCGACGAACGGCACGGGCACGGTGGGAATCCCGGCGCGCGCCGCCGCCGCCGTCGTGCCGGCGCCGCAATGGTGCACCGCCAGCGCCACGCGCGGAAACAGCCAGTCGTGGGGAACGCTGCCCACCGTGAGGACGTCGTCGGAGGCGGACGCATCCCCGGTCAGGTCCGCCCAGCCGCGGCTGACGATTGCGCGCCGTCCCGACAGCCGGACCGCTTCGAGCACCGTGCGGCCCAGGCCGGCGGCCTTGCCGCTGACCATGCTGCCGAAGCCGATGTAGATCGGCGCCGGCCCGCGCGCGAGGAAACGCTCCAGCTCCCGTGGCGGCGCATACTGGTCCGCTTGCTTGAGGATGAAAAAGCCCGGCAGCGCGATGCGCTCCGGCCACTCCGGCTGGCGCGGCACCACGTGCTGGCTAAAGGCGTAGAGAACACGGCCGCCTGCGCCATGGGGCAGCGCCCAGGGCCCGGCCCAAGGATAGTTCGGCAAGCCCAGGTCCCGCCGGACCCCGTCCACCGTCCGCCGCATCAGCCGCCATGCAACGAGCCGCAGCCCGTGGCAAAGCGCCAGGTTGGCCCATCCCGGCAACGGAGCCGCCGGAGGCCGGAACAGCACCGGCGGAAGGGCGCGGCTCGGATCGAACGGCTGCAACTGCGAACGGACATAGGAGACGCCAAGCTTCTCGGCGATGCTTGCGGCCAGTAGCGAGACGTTGCCGGACCCGATGATGAGGTCGGCGCCGTGCGCCGCCTGCAGCCCTTCGTTGGCCCAGGACGTTGCCATCTGGCGCATCTCGGCCATCAGCGTCCGCACCAGGGCGACCTGGCTGCGCTTGTCCATGACGGCCTTGTTCCGGCCCATCATGGCCGCGAACCCCCCCGTGAGCGGCGCGAAGCCAAGCCCCTGGGCTTGGACGAAGCCGCTGAACTCCTCGCTGGTTACGATCACGACCTGGTGCCCGGCCTCCGACAGGCCTTTGCCCAACGCGGCGTAGGGCCTGGCGTCGCCTTCGGTGCCGACCGTGAAAATCGCTATCTTTTTGACCAAGCCTGTCCCTGGCACGCCTGTTCTCCAGAACCGACACCATCAGTTTCATAAGGCGGTAATTCTGCAATGCAATGTTTTATGACAGATGCGTGCAATTTGAGATCGGTGCGGGAATGGAACACGGTACTCTAACGGTGACCGCAAGGTGTAGTGCGACGACTGGTCGCAAAAGAGAGACACGGGTTGGCGAGCGTCTGACTTTTGCGGCGGCAGCCGGGTCGGAAGCCGCCGTGGCTGTGTTCTCGCCGTCGCCGGGCGTGCTGGCGGACGTCTTCTGGCCCGCGCCTGCGGAAACTCTATCTGTCAGCCTGGCGACGACAGGCTGACAGGGCGCCTGATGCGGCTCCGAACGTGGCCAGCTGGATGACCAGCAAGGTCACGGCGGACAA
>CAXTLC010000112.1:0-8575 GCA_964245075.1 uncultured Acetobacteraceae bacterium | reverse complement strand
CCGCGGGAACCACAGATCGAAGCTCGTCACGATCTGGCTGTTGATCGTCACCGCCCGCCCGTCGCGGACATAGCCGAGCCGGATCGAGGATGCCGACAGGCGTGCGAGCTGGTCCTTGATAGCCCCGATGGTGCGCCCACCCGGATCAAGGCGCAGCCGCTTTACGAACGCCGTCAGGCTGTCCTCGACCTCGATCCACGGGGATTGCTGCCGCAACGCCTCGCCGTTGAGGTGCGCCAGGATCAGCCGAGGCTTTGGCCCATAGGGGAGCCCAACCTTCACGAACTCGCCCGTTTCCGGATGCATCGCCTCGCCCGCCAGCACCTTCAGCCGAGCTGCACCATTCGCCCGCTCCCACTCTCGTACATCGCCGGGGTTCCGGTAGGGCAAGCCCGTCTGGCAGAACACCGTGTGCGCGTAAAGGACCGGCCCCGGCTCCTCACCGTGGATGAGGTCGCCTGCATCCAGCAACCGGGTTAGCCGTTCATCTCTGGTGCTGCGCGTGGGTTTTTTATCCATCAGGTTGGCCTCACGATAACCAGCGTAAGCTGGATCAAGCACCACGCGCCAGCACTCGCCGGACCTGCGCTGCCGACCACCTTGCTCCGCCTTGCGGCGCTCGCACGCCGCGCGCCTCCAGCGCCGCGGCGATCTGTCGCAAGCTGGCCCCCTCGGGCATGGCGCCATCTGCCCGCATCTCGTCCAGCACCGCCCGCAGTTCGACCGACCGCGCCTGCGCCAGCTCGCAATGCGCCACCCGGGCCACTTCCGCTCCGGCCGGCGTGCCCGGCCGCAGCCGTGGGTTGCCCAGCCGGGTGCCGCGCGCCTTCGCAGCCACCAGCGCCGCCCGCGTGCGCTGCCCGGTCAACCCAGCCTCAAGCTCGGCCACCGCCGCCATCTGCGTCAGCAGGAAGCGCCCCATCGGACCCGGCGGCACCTGGGGCAGGTCGCAGAACACCACCCCGGCCTCGCCGGCACCCTCGACTAGGCCCAGCAGGAAGCGCGCATTGCGGCTCAGTCGGTCCAGCTTGGCGACCAGCAGCGCCGCCCGTCGCGTGCGGCAGCACGCCAGCGCCGCGGCCAGCTGAGGGCGGGCTGCTGTGCGCCCGCTCTCGACCTCCTGAAATTCGGCCAGCAGATCGCCCCCGTGTTGCGCCAGGTAGGCGGCGGCGGCCTGGCGCTGCGCCTCCAACCCCAGCCCGGACCGGCCTTGGCCCTCGGTGCTAACGCGAAGGTAGGCCACGAACCGGCGCGGCGACGCGGCGGCGGTCAGGGTTGCCAGCCCTCCGGCAGCTCGTCACCGGGATCGGGAGCGCGGTCGGGAACACGCCCAAGGATCGCGTGGAGATCGCCGGGCTTCGCACCGTCGCCACGCCGCTTGAAGAACTCGGCTGCCGTTTCCACCGCGCCCACCTTTTGCGCCACCGCCGCAGCGATCCACTGGTTCAGCGACACGCCGTCTTCGCGCGCCAGTTGGGCCGCGGCAGCCTTGATGGAGGCTGGCAGCTTAAGGGGGTAGGTTGCCTTGCTCATCGCCCGATCCTTTCCAGCAGCCCGCCCAGCCGCAGCTCAATCCCAAGGATTGATGACGCCCACGCCCACGCCCTCGAAGTCGGCCACGTTTCGGGTGACCACGCTTGCCCCGCGCACGCGTGCAATCGCGGCCAGCATGAGATCAATGGTCCCGCTCGGCCGCCCGGCTTTCCGGCGCGCTGCGAATACCTCGGCATAGACAGCCGCCGCTTCGGTGTCGAAAGGCAGGATGCGCCCATCAAAGTCGTCGGCGAACATGGCACGCGCGGCCTCCTCGAAGTCGGTGCGGCGACGACCGCTCGGCATGATGGCAAGACCGGAGAGGATTTCTGCTTGGCACACGGCAGCCGTGAACAGCTCATCCGATGGCTGGCGCACGATCCAATCCGCGACCTTCCGCTCCGGCTCGGGACGCATGATCTCGGACAGCATGTTGGTGTCGAGCATCAGCATCAGTCGAAGCGGGGCGGCTCGCGGACCGGCTCACACGGGGGTAGTTCGAGTTCCACTCCGCCCAATAGTGCAAAGCGGGCGCGAACCCGGTCGTAGAGGTGGCGCACCGGCGGGGCGTCCTGCAGCGCCAGCGCGGTTTGCAGGATACGGCGTGCCTCCGCCTCCATCGACTGACCGTGCTGCGCGGCGCGGACGCGCAGCCGTTCCTTGAGGGCCGGATCGAGGTTGCGGATGGTGATCGAGGCTGGGGCAGGGTGTCTGCTCGGGTGCATACCCAAGATGTAATCAATGATTGCAATGATTGCAATGATTGCAATGATGTCAAACCAGGGTGTTACACTCTGTCAAAAGGTCGTTTGAGAGAATGATACACCTAGCTCATTTGGTAGAGTCGGTTACTTGCTCCGACGCCCTCGGCCGAATAGTCCACGCAAGCCCGTCCGAGGCGGTTCTGGCAGCGGCTGAAACGCTTCCGGACCACCGAGCGCGAGACAGCGGAGCTCATCATTGGATGCCATGCGGCCGGTTGTGATCTCTCGTTCTGTGACCGCCCGTAACGCTTCGGGTGAGACGTTTCCGGCAGCGTCAATACACTCGCTCACTAGCATCCGGTTATAGTCCTGCCGTCGAGCCGTGCGGAAAGTTATCAGCTCCGCCACAGGCAAGCCCCGCTCCGCCGCATCCATGACCGTGGTGTAAATCTAGAGTAGTGTTGCACGATCGGCCGGAGTGGCATGGTCGTATTCGGCCGCAACATCGTGGCGGACGCCTGCCCAATCCAGTTCGGCGCCGGCCGGCATCGAGCGTAGCCGTTGAAGCAGTTCGCTTGCGCTCATTAGAATTTCCAGCCCTCAGCAGCGGCAATGACGGAGGCAACCATAGCGATCACTGAAACAAGCAGTAGCAGGCCGTAACCAGCCTGCGCCCAAAAAATGCGCCAACGAATCACGGAGACGAGTTGGACGCGACTAACGATTCCATCCCGCAGGCGGATAATGTCGCCTTCTGTCTCTTGATAGAGCCGTCGTAGATCGTCGGTGGTGTAGAGCTTCAGCTCCCGGACGTTGCGACCTTCCTTACGGTGCATGTTGACCAGCACGCGCAGGACACCAAGCCCAGTGATCATGTGGACGGTCTTACTCATATCAGGCGTGGCCCTACCCGCTAAATATTTCACTCGGTTTGTACAGCCTGAACGGCTTCAACGGTGCAACGAAGGTGGCAAATGGACCGGTCTTTGGCTTATTAGGTTTCATTGCTGACCGATTTGCGCGAAAAGTTTTATTGCCGTCTCGTATACCTGCAAGATAACATGAGAGAGCCAAGAAGGCGGTGCATCGAGGCGAGAACACGGTGATAGTCACGAATGCAGATAACTGAGGATCGCTGCCGTTAGTGATACCGCAGAGACTACAATCAGTATGCTGATCTGCCAGCGTAATTTGGTAATCTGCATATTCGTATTTGTTAGTGTCAGGCACAATAATTGTATGTCCTCCCGAGAGTGCAGAATTGCTGACCGCACTTCCTCGGCCCGCTCGGCAGCATGTTCAACTTCGATGTCAGTTTGCGCAGAACCTACAAGGACGCGCTGCGGCTCTACCGACATTCCGATTGAGTATCCGCAAACCTTGAGGTGCGGGATTGTGCCGATATCCCAATCCCGGTCGCTGCCGTCGGGCGCATTGCCGTATCCGATTTCTGACGTAAGCACAGAAACGGTGGATGGTGGTTTGCCGCTGGCAAATAAATCTCGAATGTCAGCAAACTCCTGTTTCGGCAAAAATATTTCGATTACGTAGGATTCCTCTTGGTAGTGTTCCGGATGCGAGAACTCGTGGCACCAGGCAACATTGGAACCATTCGCATCCGCTATGGCCGGATAGGTACTACGCAAATACAATGTACCTGGAGTATTTGCGGTAAGCCGTCGCTTCCACCGAGTGCCACTCTTGAACCCGGTTCCGGTCCTTTCCTGCGCGTCCGCAGGTATGTCCGATAGCAGCCATATTGACTGCTCCCGAAAACCTGTTGGCGGTTTGATTGCAAACGTCAGCCATGAGCTGTCTGGCAAATCCGCATCGCCGCGGCGCAAGCCCATCGTTTTAGGTTCGCTGATGTCGAAAGCCAGGCTTACGGTGCGTTGTTGGCGGCCAGACATCTAAAGACCTATCTGATATGGGTGTTGCCGGGAAGAGCCGCTACACATACGCCCTGCGTTGTCGCTCAGAATCCGCCAGACATCTTGCGCGCGACCGCTACCTTTGCCGGCGGCTGATCTTTCGGACCAGCCAGCAGGTAGGTGATGCGGCAGGGTAGAAGCGTCTTGTTGGCCCAACTGTCGTTGGTAAGCTTCGTATCCCTGAACGCCGCGCACAGACAGAAACCCGCCGCCTTCAACTCGGCGATGCTCTCGTCCAGCATGTCGCCATAGCCGAGGATTTCGGACTGCGGGGCCACGTCGAAGATGTCCATGCAGTCGCGCACGAAATCCACGATGGTGGCAAACGCATTCTGCGCCGCACGCGACAGCTCGGCCACGCTCATGGCGCAAATTGCCTTGAAGTCCGCGCCGTCCTGCATCAGGACGAGGAGCTGACGGCCATCCACGGTGCGAACATCGAGAAGGAGGTGGTCACGGTCGAACGCCTCCTTCTGCTTCTGCATCTCGTCGTCCGTGGGAATGCCTTTCAGCGTGTTGAAAAAATCAATGTCATCGAATTTAAAGGCGCGCCCAATGGCCCGGCGTGTATCGGGGTTGCTCGAGTGGCCCTGCTCAACGCGCTGGATGGTGCGGGTTTGTAGGCCGGACAGCTCGGCCAGCGTCTCTTGCGTCCAGCCTTGGGCGGTGCGGAAGGTTTTCACCATCCAGCCGATTTCCTCCGGCGTGAGGTGACGCGGCCCGCCTGCGGTCGTCTGGTTCGGCTCCGTCGCGGTAGCGGTCATGGGTCAAGCTCCTGTTGCTGTACCGACCATGCCGAGCGCAAGCCAGACGCAACACGACAGCAGCACGACAGCATTTGATTGCCGGGCGAGAAAACGGACAACCTCGTCAGGGACTGCCCCTAATACCCTAGGATCACCCGATAGTCCGACCGTTCTCCGAACGGTCCGGCACTCTCATCCACCCGAATGCACGGCCGCGCCTTCGGCCCGCACCGTTCCAGCTTGCCCAGCATCCCGGCCTTGACCCAACCGTCATGATTGGCCTGCATCTCCGCCATCTCGGCTTGCAACTGCGCCTTCTGCACCTGCGCCGCCGCGATTGTCCCCATGTCCCACCACAGCACCAGCGTGCTCGCCAGCCATCCCAGCAGCACCAAGCCGGCAACCGCGGCCATTACCCACCCCAGCAGCCGCCAACTCGCCCATAGCACCACTTGCCGCAGCGCCGCCTCTGCCTGCCCGGCCTCCGCCGTCACCCCAGCCAACCGGCCCAGCAAGGGCTTCGTCGCCGCCTGCACCGCCGCCACACCCTCCGTTGCTGCCCCGGCCAGGCTGTCCGTCACCGCAGATCGCACGGCTCCCTGCGTGCCGAGTTGCAAGTCCCGCACCCCGCGCGCCAGCGCCTCGCGCTCGCGCCCCAATGCCGCCCGCTCCGCCGCCAAGCCGTCCAGCGCAGCCTGTACCGCAGCCTGCTGCCGCTCGGCGATCTCCATTAGCCCATACAGCCGGTCCTCGGTTTCGCTCATCTCCTCTGCCCTTACATGCCCATCGACGGGCCGCGGCTCGGCCGCAGCGTCTGCCGGGCGCGCAGCTCGCGTTGCCTCGCCGCTTCCAGCTCGGCCGCCGCCCGGAGCTGCTCGCGCATCCCGTCCTCGGCCTTCGCCATGATCCCGGTCACCACCCGCTCCGGCTCTCGGTCGGCCACGATCCGCGCCAGGTTGGGCCGCTCCGCCATCCCGAACGCCTCCCCCTGCTCCCGCAGCACCCGCGCCGCTCCGGGCTGCTCGCGCACGCCGCGGCCGAACTGCGCCAACTGCTCGCGCGTGCCGCCCAGCGCCGGGTCAGTCCCCAGCTTCGGCAACGCCGCGTTGTAGGCGGTCAGCACCCGGTCCCACTGTCCCACCAGCTCGCGCGCTGCCGCCTCGTCCCGCGCCTGGGCCTGCTGCCGCCGATGCGCCTCGAACCGCTCCCGGAACCCGGCCCGCCCTGTCGCCACCGTCTCCGCCAGCTCGGGAACCGGCGCCGCTGCGGCCTTCGCCGGCTCGGCCGCGGGCGCCGGGCGTTTGGCTGGGGCAGCATCCCGCGGGAACTCGGTGAACCGGCCCTGCCGCAGCGCTGGCTGCTCCGGCTCCGAGATCAGCGGTGGTCGGACCACGATCTGGCTGTCCGGCACCAATCCCCGCCGCTCGGCATAGCGCTGCACCAGCTCGGGGTCGTCCCGGTCCTGCTCGTAATCCAGGCTGGTGTCCTTCGCCCGCTCCCGGCCGAGCACGCGCGCCAGCCGTACCGGCTCGGCGAAGTCGTCGCGCCCGTAGTGCAGCGCCACCCCGTCCCGGTGCCGGGTCAAGCCCACATAAGCAGCGTGCCGATCCATGTGCGGCGTCGCCAGCACATGCGCCCGGTCCACCGTCATGCCCTGCGCCTTGTGCACTGTCGCCGCATAGCCGTGGTCCAGGTGCGCGTAATCGCGGGTGTAGAACGTCACAGCCGGGCCAGCCTTCCCCGCCGGCCCGCCAGCGCCATCCAGTCGCACCGTCAGCCGCTCGCCCCCGCTCGCTACCTCCAGCACCGTGCCCAGCGTGCCATTCTTCACCGCCACGCCATTCCGGCCGTCAGCCTGTGCACCAAGGCCACGCTCGTTCCGTTGGAACATGATCCGGTCGCCTGCAGCAAACGCCCGCTCGCCCCGCTCTGTCTGCACCACCTGGTCAGCGCCGTGCAGCGCGCGGGACGCGCGCACGTGCCCCCGTGCCAGCGTGTTCAGATCCCGAACGTCGTCGCGCGTGTAGGCCAGGATGATCCTGCTCTCTGCCGGGCGTGCCTGCCGTTCGGTATCCCAAATCCCCACCAGCCCCGCCTTGGCCTCGCCGCGCGTGCCGGACGCCCGCACCATCCCCGCCGCCGCATAGCGCTCCAGCGCCTCCTCGGTGCGTCCCGTCGCCAGCTCCCGCGTGGCATCGCACTGCCACGGCTCGTGCTGCCGCTGAACCTCGGTGATCTCCGCCGCGCCATGCCGCTCGGTTAAGGCCCGGAACGACGCGCCCGCCTCGATCGCCTGCAACTGCTCGGGATCGCCGACCAGCACCACCTTGGCCCCGGCCGCCTGCGCCGCGGACAGCACCCGCTCCATCTGCCGCGAGCCGATCATGCCCGCCTCGTCCACTACCAGCACGTCCCGGCTGGTGAGCTGGTCGCGCCCGTCCTTCCAGGCGTACTCGAGGCTGGCGATCGTCCGCGACGCGATGCCGCTGCCCCCCTCCAATCCTTCTGCCGCAATGCCGGACAGCGCCGCCCCGCGCACGGTAAAACCCTCCGCCTCCCATGCCACCCGCGCGACGCCAAGCATCCGGCTCTTGCCAGTGCCGGCGACCCCCACCACCAGGGACAGGTCTGCCCCATTCGTCACATGCGTCAGTGCGGCTTTCTGCTCGTCGCCGAGCACCAGCCCGTTCCGCTCCGCCGCCCGCTGCGCGCGCCACGCCGCAGCCCGCAATACTTGGTGCCCGTTCTGCCCAGCCAGCACGGCGCCGCTCGCCTCCATGCGCCGCTCCGTTTCCAGCATCGCCCGTGTGGTGAACCGCTCGCGTCCGCGCTCGTCCTCCCCCAGCCGCACCAGCTCCGGCGCCGCTTCCACCTTCGCCAGCACGGACGCGAACTGCTCCGCTCCATCCGTGTGCCGGTCCACGAACCGCGCCACGTCCCACCGGGTGAACGTCGAGTGCTGCTGCGTCAGCGCGTCCAGCGCGATCGAAGGATCAACGGACAGCGCTTTCCCATTCCGCCGGGCAATGGCCCGGTGCTCCGCCGCCCGCTCCGCATCCTCGCCGCGCTCCTCGCGCCGCGCTCCCGCCGGACCGATCTTGTGCTGCGGCTCCAGCGCGATGCCCTGGTCGCGCAAGCTGCGGTGGTCGATGCGGATGTCGTGCCCCAGCTCGGCCAGCCGCGCGTTCGCTAGCTCGGCCCAACCCTCACGCCAGTCCCGCAGCAAGCCCACGTCGTTCCAAGCGCGCTGCTTCTTGCCGAACCCCTCACCGTCGATCTCCCGCATCGACAGCATGACGTGCGCATGTGGCTTCACCTCACCGTCCGGCTCCTGGGACCAATGCACGTTCAGGTCCGCCACCATCCCGTGCGAGACGAACTGCTGCTGCACGAACTCCCGCGCTAACGCGATGCCCTCAGCCTGCGAGAGCTCACGCGGCAGGGCAAACTCTACCTCCCGCGCCAGCACCGCATCCTTGCGGCGCTCGATCGCCTCCACCTCGTTCCACAAGACCGAACGATCCAGCCAGCGCTCCGGCGCACCCGTGGGCAGCATGATCTCCGAATGCACTACGCCTTCCTTGGCAGTGTAGTCGTATGAGCGAGCCACACGCTCATCCACCAGCTCGGACGCCGAACGATAGGCCGCC
The DNA here is from genome assembly GCA_964245075.1 of uncultured Acetobacteraceae bacterium. Classification (GTDB taxonomy): domain Bacteria; phylum Pseudomonadota; class Alphaproteobacteria; order Acetobacterales; family Acetobacteraceae; genus LMUY01. Next base: position 11 of record CAXTLC010000112.1, on the reverse strand, counting down.
GCGGCAACCGC
>CAXTLC010000111.1:0-8633 GCA_964245075.1 uncultured Acetobacteraceae bacterium | reverse complement strand
CTAGAGCATCATCCGACCGCACGGGATCACCTGTCGGATAGAGATGCTCGTGGAAACAACTGGCTGGAGCATCAGCCGTGCGCCTATCAGCACGGATGATGCTCTAGGGTGCAGCAGGCGCTTCGCCCTTGAACGCCTGCTCGTCCAACGACTGCCAGGGGCCGCCGAGGTATTCCCACAGGTGCAACCCGGTCACCGTGCCGTCCTGCGGGACGAGCCCGGCGGTCAACGCCGCGTGCAGGCGCTTGGCGTCCGCGGGCGGCGCCTTGTTCTGGATCGTGACGTGCGGCGACCAGGGCTGGCTGTCCTGCGGCGTCAGCCACGCGCGCCATTCCGCGGCCAAACGGTGGCGCAGGGCGGCAACCTCCGGCATGTGCAACGCGTAGGCGACGCCGCGGCCGAGGAAGCGCAGCCCGGCGATGGCGAACGGCGCCGCGGGCTGCGCGGCGCAGGACGCCGCCAGCGCCTGGCGGATAGGCGCTTCCTGCTCGCCGGGCAGGTGGTGGAACAGCGTGACGTGCGCCGGGACGATGTTGAGGGACGATGGGAAATGCTGCCGGCGCTCGCGGTCGAACCGGGCCTGGGATGCCGGGTCGAGAACAGCCGTCAGGATCAGCGGAGCGGGATGCGCTGCTGTCACGCTGGCGCCTGCTGACCGGGCGGGTGCTGCCCGGCCTGGCGGCGGCGCACCGCTGGCCGATCCGGCTCGATCATTGCTTCATGCGCGTGTGCCTGGACCACGCGGTGGGCCGGCGCTGGGACCAGGTGGTGCGGCGCCCGGCGGTGCGGCACCTCACGGACGGCGAACTCGCCCGCGCGGTGGCGGTGGCGGACGCGATCGAGCGGGACCCGGCGTGCCTTCCGGGGCTGAACGCGGCCAGCCTGCGCATGCGGGGCAAGGGCGGGCGGGGCGGGTAGAAGGGCATGCGGCCGGGCGCAGGCGGTTCCCTGGACGGCGCACGGGGCGCTAGCGGCCACGGAAGACCGGGGGGCGTTTTTCCACGAAGGCCTGGGCGGCCTCACGGTGGTCCTCCGTCATGCCGGTGCGGGCCTGGCCGAACGCCTCCATGTCCAGCACGGCGCCGAACGGTTCGGTTTCCGCGGCATGGAGGTTGCGCTTCATGAAGGAGAACGCGATCCGGGGGCCGTCCGCGATCTGGCGCGCGGCCGCCATCGCTTCCGCCATCAGCGCGGCGTCGTCCACCGTGCGGGTGACGATGCCCAGCCGTTCGGCCTCCTCCGCGTCGACCGGGGTGTTGAGGTAGTACATCTCCCGCGCCTTGGCCGTGCCCACCAGCCGGGTCAGCGACCAGGAGCCGCCGAAGTCACCGGAGAAGCCGACGGCGGCGAAGGCGGTGCGGAACCGGGCGGAGCGGGCGGCGACCCGCAGGTCGCAGGCCAGGGCGAGGCCGAGGCCCGCGCCGGCGGCAGGCCCGTTCACCGCGGCGATCACCACCGTGCCGATCGTGCGCAGCAGCCGCACCGTTTCGTGACGCCAGCGCAGCCCCTCGTGGCGCTGCTCCAGGGTTTGCTCCGTTTCCGCCATGCGCTTCACGTCGCCGCCGGCGCAGAAGCCGCGCCCGGCGCCGGTCAGCACGATGGCCCCCACCGCCGGGTCAGCTGCCAGCCGGGGCAGCGCCTCGCACAACAGCCGCAGCATCTCCTCGCTGAGCGCGTTCAGCCGCTCCGGGCGGTTCAGCGTCAGCACGGCGACGCCGTCGGCGGTTTCTTCCAAGAGATCCGGCATCAGGGGGGCTCCAGCAGGATGTCACGCAAGCGTTGCCGCCGGTCCGGCAGGAGGCCGAGCGCTTCGGCGAGCCAGGCGTCGAGCGAGCCGTGGCGCTCCCGGGCGGCGTCGAACGCGGCCCGGAGCAAGGCCGGGTCCGCGCGCAGCAGCGACTCGCGGATGCCGGCCGGCAAGTCCGCGCTGGGCACGGTGTCGCGGCGCCACAGGCGGTTGGTGGCCTCGAAGTCGGCCACGACGGTTTCCCACGGCACGCCCAGCGCGGTCAGCACCGTGGCGGCGGCGAAGCCGGTGCGGTCCTTTCCGGCGCTGCAATGGAACAGCAGGGGGAGCGCCCCGTCCAGGATGGCGTCCAGCATCCCGCGGTACTGGGCCTGGCTGGACAGCGCGTAGGCGGCGTAGGCGCGCTCCAGCACGGCGTGGAGCGCCTCGCCGGTGGCCTCCTTGGTGCGCAGGATGTCCCGCAGCCCGGCGCCGACGGTGGGCTCGATCGGCAGCGGGACGATGCGGGGGCCGTCCAGCCGGGTGGGCGCGCGGCCGCTTTCCTCCACGCCGCGGAAGTCGCAGATCGTGCGCAGCCCCAGGCGCGCCACGACGGCTTCGTCCGCGTCCGTCAGCTTGGCCAGCGCCGCGGAACGGAACAGGAGGCCGCGCCGGACGGTGCGGCCGTCCGCGGTGCGGTAGCCGCCGAGGTCCCGCAGGTTGGACGCGCCGGCAAGCTCGATGACGTAAGGCGGGAACTCGTCGGGCATGGCTGTCGCGATAACGCATCCCCGCGGGTCCCGCCAGCGGCGGAGGGTTCTGGATATGCCGCCATGGGGTTTCCACCCGTCCCGGGCCGTGCCAGACGGGGCGCCATGGTCCAGCCCTGGCGCACGCTGTCTTCCGAGCAATTGCTGCAAGACCGCTGGATCGACCTGCGGGCGGACCGCTGCGCCACGGCGGCGGGGACGGAGGTTTCGCCCTACTACGTGCTGCGCTATCCGGAGTGGGTCCACGTCGTGGCGATCACGGCGGACGACCAGCTCGTGCTAGTGGAGCAGTACCGGCACGCGGCAGGCGCCGTCACGCTGGAACTGCCGGGCGGCACGATGGATGCCGGCGACGCCGACACCGTGGCGACCGCGCGGCGGGAGTTGCGGGAGGAGACCGGGTTCGAGGCCGCCGGCTGGCAGGCGGTCAGCAGCCTCTACGCCAACCCGGCGACCCAGACCAACCGGGTGCACGCCGTGCTCGCCACCGGATGCCGCCTGGCCGGCGAGCAGGAGCTGGACGCGGGCGAGGCCGGCATGACGGTGCGGTGCATGCCGGTGGCGGCGGTGCTGGCCGGGCTGCCGCACGGCCTGCTGCCGCAATCCATGCAGGTGGCCGGGCTGTTGCTGGGGCTGGCGAAGGCGGGCCGGATCGGTTTCTGATCAACCCCGGGGAGACGCGGGACGCGCCGGGCGCCGGGCCGGCGCGTGCGGCACGGGGATGGAAGCGGGGGTGCTGCGGGCGATGGGCGCCTCGGCGGCGGAACACACGTTGTCGTCGCCGGTGCCGAACTGGATCGTGGGCAGCAGCGCCGCGGGCGGGAACAGGAAGCCGAGGCCGACGGCGGCGCCGCCCTTCAGCGCCAAGGGTCCGATTTCCGGCTTGATGGACGGGCTCCTGAGCTTGCCGGTGATGTCGATGGGCGTGGACAAGGTGCCGATCGAGAAATGCTTGGAAGCGGTCACCAGCTTGTAGTCGATGGTTTCGTCCGTGAAGTTCACGTCGCCAGTGCCCTTCACCCGCGCTTCCGAGGTGTCCAGCACCAGCAGCTTGGTGTTGAGCTTGCCGTTGTCGAGCGGGAAATCGGCGGCGAAGCATTGCAGGTTGGCGCGCTGCGGCACGCCCAGCGCCGAAAGCAGGGCGTTGCCGAACTCCAGGCCGGCGATGTCCACCAGCAGCGCGCTGAGATTGCCGCCCGACATGCCGAGCTTCAGCCCGCCATTGCCGCGCGCGAGCAAGGCGGCCAGGGATGAGCCGGTGGACGCGAGCTTGGCGCTGCCGCTCATGGTGCCGGCCCCTTCCACGAGGTGGGTGGCCGACATCAGCCGGGCGAGGTCCACGCGCTTGAAATCGACCGCGAGGTCCGCCTTGAGCTCATGGCCGGCCGGCGCGAGATTCCCGCTGAGGACGATCTCGCCCTTGCCGACGGCGAAGGACAGGGTGTGGACCGCCACGTTGCCGTTCGTGATGTCGATGTTGGCGACGATGTTGTCCAGCGGGACGAACTTGCCCTCGATGCGGGCGCCCTTGTAGCGCAGCGCGACATCCGCCGCGTTGAGCTTCGGCAAGCTGATCGGCGTGTCCGGCAGGAGGTTGCCGCTGGCCGCCGCCTTGGCTTTCTCCGCCCGCTGCTGCGGGCTGACGGCGTCGGCCTTGTTGCCGGGGGTGGCGCCGATGAAGCCGCCGAGGTCCACCAGGTTGACCTGGCGGGAAAACAGGGTCGCCTCCACGAACGGGCGCTCCCGGGTGGGGTCGACCAGGATGTCGCCGTTGAGGTCGCTGGTGCCGACCCGGCCGGTGAAGCCGGTGAAGCGGACCTTGCGGTCGGCGTAGTCCAGCTTGCCGGCGATCGAGTAGGCCGGGGTTTCCGGGATCGGCACGCCGGTGAGCGGCGTCAGCTTCGACATGTCCGGGCCGGACAGGTCCAGCTTGAGGTCTGCGCCGGCGAAGTTCAGCGGGTTCTGCACCGTCCCGGTCAGCGCGACGCGGGTGGGGCCGTTGGCGAGGTGGAGGTCCACCGGGTAGGGATGGGACGTGTCACGCAAGGACAGCAGCGCGCCGCCGATCAGCTTGCCGGTGATCGGCTGCGCGGCGTAGGTGCCCTTCGCGTCCACCACGATCTGCCCGGCGTCACCGGCGGCGGCGGGGGTTCCCCCCGTTGGCGGCTTGGCATCGGCGGCGCCCTGCCCGTCGGCTTGCCGGGTCGCGGCGTCCAGGCTGAAATCCGCCTTCAGCCTGGCGATGGCGACGTGGGCGTGGCCGTCGTTGATCACCAGGCGGCCGATCTTCGGGCCGGCATCGGGGTCGGCCGGCTTCTTGGACGGCGGGCTGTCGCTGCCGGTGGGCCAGTTCGCCTTGCCGTCCGCGCCCTGGTCGGCTTCCACCACCGGGTGGTCCAGCACGATCTGCGGCAGCACGATCTGGCGGGAATGGAGGTAGGCCACCACGTCGGCATCGACGGTCAGGGTGTCCACGTCGGCGAAGGGCTTGCCGCCCGCGACGCCGTCCACGCCGGCGACCTCCACCTTGTCGAGCGTGACCGCCGTGACGCGGCCGAGGCGGACGTGGAGGTGCTGGGCGGTGACGGGGCGGCCGAGCGCGGCGCTCGCCTGGCGCTCCACGATGGGCAGGAACCAGTCCCAGTCCCACAAGGCGACCAGGGCGATGACCCCGATGCCAAACAGGCCGAGAATCCACGGCCAGATGGCGCGGCGGGGCCGATCCTCGGAATGTGCGTCGTGTGCCATACAGTACGGAACGTTCCGAACCCGAGGCGGTTGCAGGCCCGGTTTTTGCCGCGCATGGTCTGGCGGACATGAGAAAGGCGGCGCCATGATCTACGAGATGCGCGTGTACCACTGCGTTCCGGGGCGCCTGCCCGCGCTGCTGAACCGGTTCGAGTCGGTCACGCTCGGCTTGTGGGAGCGCCACGGCATCCGCCAGGCCGGGTTCTGGACGACGCTGGTCGGCGCGTCGAACCAGACGCTCACCTACCTGCTGGCATGGGAAAGCCTGGCGGAGCGGGAGCAGCGATGGACCGCCTTCCAGGCCGATCCGGAATGGATCGCCAAGCGGGCGGAAACGGAGAAGGGCGGCGCCATCGTCGGCCATATCACGAACGAGCTGCTGATTCCGACAGGCTTCTCCGCCGTCCGCTAGCCGGGGGCCGCGTAGGGACAGGCCGGGATGGTCTTGTTCGAACTCGTGCTGGCCCTGCTGCTCGCCAGCACCGCCCTGACCGCCCTGGCGCAGCGGATCGGCGCGCCCTACCCGGCGCTGCTGGCCATGGCCGGCGCCGCCCTGGCGCTGGTGCCGGCCGGCGCCAGCGCGACGCTGGACCCGGACCTGGCGCTGGCGCTGTTCGTGGCGCCGACCCTGCTGGACGCCGCCTATGGCTCGTCCCCGCGGGATCTGCGATCCGCCTGGCTGCCGGTCGGCAGCCTGGTGCTGGTCGCGGTGCTGCTGACCGTGGCGGGGGTGGCGGGCGTGGCGCGGTGGCTGGTGCCGGGGATGCCCTGGCCGGTCGCAATCGTGCTGGGCGCGATCGTGGCGCCGCCGGACGCGTCCGCCGCGACCGCCGTGCTGCGGCAGATCGGCCCGCCGCACCGGGTGATGGTGATCCTGACCGGCGAGAGCCTGCTGAACGACGCGACCGCGCTGCTGATCTACCGGGTCGCGATCGGCGTGGCTGGCGGGGCGGCGCTTTCGTGGCAGTCAACCGGCTTCCTGCTGCTGCTGAGCTGCGGCGGCGGGGCATTGCTGGGCGTTGTGGCTGCCCGGGCTTACATGGCGCTGGTGATGCCGGCGCGGGACCTCGCGGTTTCGGTGGTGACGCAGTTCGTAGGCACCTTCGCGGTCTGGATCGGGGCGGACCGGCTCGGCGTTTCGCCCATCATCACCACCGTCGCGTATGGCATCACCATCGCGCAGGTGGCGCCCGGCCGGATAGACGCGGACCACCGCCGGGCGTCCTTCGCCGTGTGGGAGGTGGCGGTGTTCGTGCTGAACGCGCTGGCGTTCATCATGATCGGCCTGCAATTCAAGGGCGTGCTGGGCCGGCTGGACGGCCATGCCGGGCTGACGGCCGGGTTCGCCGGCGCGGTGCTGCTGATGGTGGTGGCGGTGCGGCTGGCCTGGGTGATGGGGTTCACCACCCTGCTGCGCGCCTTGCCGGCCTGGCGCGGCGGGCTGCGGCCGCCGGTGAACAGCTCGTTCGTGGTGGGGTGGTGCGGCATGCGCGGCGTCGTCACCCTGGCGACCGCGCTGGCCCTGCCGGACGGAGCCGGCGGGGGCGCCGCGTTCCCGTTCCGGGACCTGCTGGTGGCCGCCGCGTTCGCGGTGGTGCTCGGAACCCTGGTGATCCAGGGCCTGACGCTCGCCCCGCTGATGGCCTGGCTCCGCTTGTCCGACGACGGCGAGCAGGCGCGGGAGCTGGCGCTGGCCCGCGCCGAAGCCGCGGACGCGGCGGCGTCCGCGCTGCGCTCCGTGTCCGGCCCGCACGCGGCGGCGTTGCTGGCGGAGCTGGAGCTGGCGGGGCCGCAGTTCGGCGCGCGGCACGGTCTGGCGCTACGGGTGATCGGCGCCCAACGGGCGCGCCTGCTGGAGCTGCGGCGCGCCCGGATCATCGGCGACGACTCCTACCACGCGATGGAGGAGGAGCTGGATTGGGCGGAAGGCCACGCCGTCCGGCAGTCCCGCATTACCGGTTCGTAACGAACTTCCTTGGGGCGGGCGGCATGCATCTGCTAGGCATCGTGCGGCAGGATCGGGGGGGATGGGTGCATGTGGAAGCTTCTGGCGGCCGGCGCCGTGGCCGTGGCCGCCGCGGCGGGCGGATACGCCTACGCGCAGGACCGCGCCCGGCATGAGATGGAAGCCGGCCTGACCGCCTTCCGCTCCTCGCTGCCGCCCGGCTCGGCCTTCACCTACGCGAGCGCGCAGCCGCGCTTGTTCAGCCGCAGCGCCCATCTGGCGGACGTCAGGGTCGCCGCGAACGGCCTGGTCTTCACCGCGGCGGAAGCGGACGTCGCCCCGGATGGCGAGGGCCGCCTGCGCCGCCTGGCGCTGCGCGACGCGGCGGAAACGGGGCCGGCCACCAAGCTGGCGCTCGGGTCGGTCGATTGCGACAACCTGTCGGTTCCCGCCGGGACGGGCGACGGGCGCGGGATCGACCCGAAAGCGCTGACCGCGGACCACGTGGACCTGCGCGACGTCCGCTTCACCTCGGAAGGCAGCGGCGCCATGACGGTGGCGCAACTGCTGGTGGACGGCTACGGCGCCGGACGCCTTGGCCGCGCCGAGGTGAGGACGGTGAGCCTGACGCCGCCGGACCAGTCCTTCGACAGCCTGACGCTGCAACGCTTGCAGATGAGCGGCGTGGACCTGACCCGGCTGTGGCCGCCGTATGGCGAGCCTGCGCCCGTGCCGCCGGGCAGCACGGAAGCGTTGGAAGCGAGCGGGCTGACGCTGACCGCGCACAGCCGGCCGCTGGTGACGGTTGCCGCCGTGGACGCCACGGCGAACGCGCAAGGCGCGGACAAGCTCGGGACCCACGCCGCGGTGCGGGACCTGGTGGTGCTGGGCGACGACACGGTGACGCCGGGCTTGCTGAAGCTCGGCTACGACAGGTTCCAAGGCTCGATGGCGGTGGATGGCGAGCTGGACGAGGCCGCGCGGCAGCTCCGGCTCGATCAGCTTGACGTCGACGCCCCCGGCATGGGGCACGCGCGCTTCGCCGTGACGCTGGACAACCTGCCGCCTGGGCTGCTGGACCAGGGGGCGGGACGCTGGCTGGCCACGCAGGCATCGCCGTTCGCGTTCCTGGGCACCCACCTGATGTCGCTGGCGTTCAGCTACGAGGATCAATCGTTGGTCCGCAAGCTGACGGCGGCCGCCGCCGCCGCGCAGGGCACGAGCGCCGCGGGGGTGACAGAAGCCGCGCAGGCGCAGGTGGGCGCGCTGGCCGAGGAGGCGGGGCTGCCGGAAACGCTCGTCGCTCCCGTGCAATCCTTCCTGGCCGACCCGCACCGCCTGTCCATCGCGATGAACCCGCCGGAGCCGGTCGCGGTACTCGGCCTGATGTCCCTGATGCGGGACGACCCGGAGCGGAGCCTGGGTTTGCGGGTCACGAACTAGA
>CAXTLC010000110.1:0-8652 GCA_964245075.1 uncultured Acetobacteraceae bacterium | reverse complement strand
ACCCACCACCCGGTGTTGCGCGTCGCCTGAATGCGCGTCCTTGTCGACGCACAGTTGCCGCCCGCTCTCGCCCGCTGGCTCGCCGCCAAGGGGCACGAAGCGGAGCACGTCACCGACAAGGGGATGCAGGCCGCATCCGACAGCACGATCTGGAACGATGCGCTGGCATCCTCGGCCACGATCGTCACCAAGGACGAGAATTTTGCGCAGCGCAAGGTGCTGGCCACCACGGGGCCGGCCGTGGTCTGGATCAGACTGCCGAACACGCGCCGCCGTGACCTGCTTGCCTGGTTCGACACTATCCTGCCGGGCATCGTGGCGGCGCTGGCACGCGGCGAAACGCTGATCGAGGTGACCTGAAAGCCGCCGCTTTCGGAAAAGGGGTGGGGGAGCGTTCCTCATCACCGGGCAGCACTCCCTGCCGCACCACCCAACCTACAGCAGCCGCAGCACCGCGCTCGCCGCCGCCTCGCTCGGCTCCCCCTCCGGCGGGCGCAACTGCGCGAGCACGGCCCTGAAGTCCGCCCGCTGCCGCTCCGCGCTCGCCGGGTCGTCCAGCAATCCCAGCACCGTCGCCGCCAGCTTGCCCGGCGTGCAGTCCCCTTGCAGCAGCTCCGGCACCACGGCGCGCCCGGCGAGCAGGTTCAGCATCGCCACGTAGCGCACCCGGATCATCCGCCGCGCCACCAGCCCGGACACGGCGTTGACGCGGTAGGTCACCGCCATCGGCACCCCGGCCAGCGCCAGTTCCAGGGTGGACGTGCCCGACTTGGTCAGCGCGGCGGACGCGGCGGCGTAGGCGTCGTGCTTGTCCGCCAGTTCCGTCACCACCACGGGGCGCACCGGCCAGGCAGCCGCCTCGCGCGCCACCAGCTCCGCCACGGCGTGGGAGGCCGGCACCACCGGGACGATGCCGGGCCGCTGCGCCGCCAGCAGGGCCACGGTGCGGGCGAACACCGGCAGCAGGCGCGGCGCCTCGCTGCGGCGGCTGCCGGGCATCAGGATCAGCACGGGCGCGTCCGGGCCGATGCCGTGGCGGGCGCGGAAGCGGGCGCCATCGCCGGTGTCCGCCCCCGATTGCAGCACCGGATGGCCGACGAAGCGGGCATGGAGGCCGTGCCCGGCGAAATACGCCGGCTCGAACGGCAGCAGGCACAGCAACTCGTCCCACAGGCCGGGAAAGCGCTTCACCCGGTGCTCGCGCCAGGCCCACACCTGCGGCGCCACGTACTGCACGCGGGGGATGCCGAGGCCCGCCATCCGGCGCAGCACGTGAAGGCCGAAGCCGGGCGAGTCGACCGTCACCACCACGTCCGGGCGGCGCGCGGCGATGTCGGCCACCACGGACAGCATGCGGCGGCGCAGGGTGCGCAGGCGGGGCAGGATCTCCACCAGGCCCATCACCGCCAGGTCGGACATGGGGAACAAGCTGTCCATGCCTTCCGCCACCATGCGCGGCCCGGCCACGCCGGCGAACGCCATGCCGGGCTGCGCCGCCTTCAACGCGGCCATCAGCCGGCTGCCCAGCACGTCGCCGCTGGCTTCCCCGGCAACCAGGTAGATCAGCGGCACCGGACGACGGGGCAGGGCGGCGGGGCGGCTGCGTAGTCCCGGTGGTTGAGCACCGCGCCGTCCCGCCGGACCGTCTCCAGCGCCGCCGGGTGCAGGTCGGCGTACAGCCAGCCGGGCGCGTCCATCTCGCTGCGGGCGACCACGCCGTCGTCGGGAAAGCCGCGGTCCACCGGGCCGAACACGGCGGCGTGGCCCCGGTTGGCGTCCAGCGCCGCCAGCCAGGGCGCATCCCCCACCGTGGTGGCCACGGCCACGTAGCACTGGTTGGCCATCGCCGCCGCCCGTGCCGCCAGCCGCACCCGGTTGAACCCGGCCAGCGTGTCCGTGTCGGCCGGCACCAGGATCAGCCAGGCGCCCGCTTCCGCCGCGGCGCGGGGAAGCGCCGGGTGCTCGATGTCGTAGCAGACGCACACGCCGAGGCGGCCCCATGGCGTGTCGAACACGGCGGGCGGCGCGCCGGGGGAGATGCCCCACAGCTCCGCCTCGAACCGCGTGGTGCGGTGCTTGTCCTGGAACGCCACCCGTCCGTCCGGCGCCACCAGCGGCGCGTGGTTGTTCACGCCCCCGTCCGCCCGCCGCACTGGCAGGGAGCCGCCGAGCAGCCACACGCCGTGGTGCGCCGCCGCCCGGCGCATCGCGGCGAGCACCGCGTCGTGCTGGGCGCAGCCGGCGTCCAGCTCGGCCGCCAGGCTCGGCAGCGGCGCGGGCACGGCATCCATACTGGCGTATTCGGGCAGCACGAGCAGTTCGGCGCCGGCCGAGGCGGCTTCCGCCACCCGGGCGGCGAAGGCGGCTTCCCAGGCGGAGAACGCCCCGTAGCGGCCGACGCGGTATTGCAGCAGGCCCAGCCTCACGGCAGGGGAGCGCCGTTCAGCGACTTGATCCAGAAATCGAGCGTGTGCTCGCTGCGGTCGGCGTCGCCCACGTCAGGCCAGCTCATGACGCACGACACGCCCGGCATCGGCACGTAGCCGCGGCGGCGCCAGAACGCGTCGTTGGTGTGGGGCTGCGCCGGCCGCCTCGGGTGGTCCGCCGGCCGGCGGACGGAGCAGAACACGGCGTAGTCGGCGGTGGACACGGCGCGGGCGTGCGACTCGCGCAACGCGAAGAACCTCACCCCCAGGCCCTTGCCGCGCCAGGCGGACAGGACAACGCCCTCGCCGAAGTAGAAGAACCGGCGGACATCCCAGCCGCGGCCGCGGAACGGCGCCTGCACGTTGGCGCTCTCGTCCTCGAGGGGCAGGCAGGTGGCGGCGCCGACCGGCTGGCCGCCGCTGCTCGCCAGGAACAGCGCGGCGCGGGAGGCCCGCATGTAGTCGGAGATGTAGGCCTGCGCCGCCGGGTCGCCTTCGTAGAGGTAGGGCCAGTCCCGGAACACCTCGACGTGAAGGTGCTGGAAGGCGCTGCACGCCTCGGTGATGGCGGCGCCCGTGAAGGTCCGGATACGGATGGCGTTGTCAGGGCTCATGGCCCGCTGCATAGGTGGCTCATGGATGCGACGCAACGGATGGCCGGCGCCGAGACGCTGTGCCACGTCACCACGCGGGACGTGCTTGCCGCCGCGGGCGGCCGGCTGACCGACCGGCCGTTCCTGCATTGCTGCACGGAACAGCAGCTTCCCTTCGTGCTGGCGCGGCATTTTGCCGGCCGGACCGGGCTGCTGGTGCTGCGGTTCGACCCGGCGGGGGTGGAGGGCCGCGTCGAGTGGGAACGCAGCGAGCCGGAGCAGGCGCCGTTCCCGCATCTGTTCGGGGCCTTGCCGGTTGCGGCGGCGACCGTTGAGGAACTCTGACGAGCGCGCCGTGCTCCCGCGCCCTACGAGGGGCTGGCGTAGAGCACCGCGGGGTCGGCCACCCTTTCTGTGACGGTTCGGAGCGTGCCGTCCACCATCGCGCGGTGGAAACAGCTTCGCTGGCCGGTGTGGCAGGCGGCGCCGACCTGGTCCACTAGCAGCAGCAGCGCATCCCCGTCACAATCCAGGCGCAATTGCACCAGGCGCTGCACCTGCCCGGACGTCTCGCCCTTGCGCCAGAACGCCCCTCGGCTGCGGCTCCAGTAGCAGACGCGGCCGGTCGCCAGCGTTTCGGCCACCGAAGCGGCGTTCATCCAGGCGAGCATCAGGACCTCGCCCGTGTCGTGCTGCTGCGCGACCGCCGGGACGAGGCCGTGGGCGTCGTAGCGGATCGGCAGGGCGTCAGCTTCGGGCAGAAAACACCTCCATCCCGCGCTGGAGGTCGGCGATCAGGTCCGCCGGCTCCTCCAGCCCGACATGGAACCGGACGACCGGCCCGGCGAAGCGTCCGCTCCCGGCGGTGCGGGTGATGTTGCCGGTGGTGGGGATCGCCAGGCTCTCGAACCCGCCCCAAGACGCGCCGATGCCGAACAAGGTCAGCCGGTCTATGAAACCGTCCACGGCCGCGGCGCTGTGCTCGGGCTGGAACTCGACCCCGAACAGGCTGGCGCCGCCGTTGAAATCCCGCTTCCACAGTTCGTGCCCGGGCGCGCCGGGCAGGGCGGGGTGCAGCACGCGCGCCACCTCCGGGCGGCTGGCGAACCACTCGGCGACGCGCAGGCCGGACTGGAATTGCCGGTCCAGCCGCACGCCCATCGTGCGGGCGCCGCGCAGCGCCAGCCAGCAATCGTCCGGGCTGGCGTACTGGCCCAGCAGCAGCGCGGCGCTCCGCACCGTGTCCCAATGCGCCGGGCTGGCGACGGTGACGCTGCCCAGCAGGACGTCCGAATGCCCGGCGACGTATTTCGTCAGCGCCTGGATCGACACGTCCACTCCGTGCGCAAAGGGCTGGAAGGAGCGGATTCCCCAGGTGTTGTCCATCATCACCACGAGGCCCCGCCCGTGCGCCACGGCGGCCAAGGCGGGGATGTCCTGCATCTCGAAGCTGTGGCTGCCGGGGCTCTCGGCGTACAGCACGCGGGTTTCCGGCCGGATCAGCGCCCCGAGGGCGTCGGGCGGGGTTTCCGGGTGGTAGTAGTCGGTCGAAACGCCCATGCGGGCGAGGAAGCCGTCGCAGAACATGCGCGTCGGGCCATACACGCTGTCGGGCACGAGGCAGTGGTCGCCGGCCGACAGGTAGGCCAGCAGCGGCACCGTGATGGCGGCCAGGCCGGTGGACACGATCTGGCAGTGCGTGCCGCCCTCGATCTCCGCGACCATGTCCTCCAGCGCATGATGCGTCGGGTTGCCGGCGGTGCCGTAGAGCATGCCGCGGCCGAGGCGCTGGGACGCCTGCGCCCGGCGATCGTCGCAGCTCTCGTACAGCATGGTGGACCCGCGCAGCACCGGCGGGTTGACGAAGCCGGGAGTGCGGGTGCCGGGCCGCCCGGCATGGGATAGGCGCGTGGCGGGGGACAGCTTGGGAGCCGGTGGCGTTTGGTCGGGCATCAGCCTGTCTCCTTGGGTGTCGTCGGGTCGGCGCCCCATTCGGACCAGGACCCGTCATACACGGCCCCCTGCTCGAAGCCGGCGTGTTGCAGGGCCATGGCGATCACGGTGGCGGAAATTCCGCTGCCGCAGGTGGCGATCACCGGGCGCGTGCCATCCACGCCGGCGGCGAACAAGCGGGCGCGCAATTGCTCGGGCGGCAGAAAGCGGCCATCCGGGCCGAGCAGGTCCGCGTAGGGGAGGTTGACCGCGCCGGGCATGTGGCCAGGGCTGACGCCGGGCCGCGGCTCCGGCGCCGATCCGGCGAAGCGCGCCGGGCTGCGGGCGTCGAGCACCAGCGCCTCGGTTTCCAGCATGTCTGCCAGGCCGCGCAGCCGCCCGGCGCGCAGCCGTGGAGTGAAATGCCGGGCGGCAGAAGGCGCCGGCTCGCCGGCTCCGATCGGATGGCCCGCATCGCGCCAGGCGGCCAGGCCGCCATCCAGCACGGCGGCCTCGTCATGCCCGAACAAGCCCATCATCCACCAGCCGCGGGTCGCCCACATGGTGCCGTTCTGGTCGTAGAACACGACCCTGGTGGCATCCCCCACCCCGAGCGCGCCGACCAGGCGGGCGAAGCGGCCCCCGGCGGGCGCCATGTGGGGCAGCCCGCTGTCAGTGTCGGCGATCAGGTCCACATCGAAATACTGCGCGCCCGGGATGTGCGCGGTCAGGAAGGCTTGCCTCCCGTCCTTGCGCTGGTCCGGCAGGTACTTCGTCGATTCCAGCACGACCAGGCCCGGCGACCCGAGGTTGGCGGCCAGCCACTCGACCGAAACCAGCTCGTCCATGCTCATTCCCCGAAACCCAGGACGATGCGGCGGTTCTGCCTGCCCTTGTTCTCGATCTTGCGCACCCGGAGCGTCCCGATCTCCCCAGATGCGGCCACGTGCGTGCCGCCGCAGGGTTGCAGGTCCACGGAAGCGTCCGCCACCCCGATCCGGACCAGCCGCAGCCGCCCGGCGCCGCGCGGCGGCTGCACCGAGAGGGTGCGGACCAAGCGGGGGTTGGCGTCCAGCACGCTCTCGTCCACCCACTCGGTGCTGACCGGGTGGTTGGCGGCGACCAGGGCCAGGAGCCCGGCCTCGATCGCTTCCGGCGAAGGCGCCGCCGCAAGATCGAAGTCCAGGCGGGACTTGTCGGCGCCGATCTGCCCGCCCGTGACGGCGGCGCCGGGCAGCAGGCTGCACAGCAGGTGCAGCGCGGTGTGCATCCGCATGTGGGCGTGACGCCGGGTCCAATCGATCGACGCCGTCACGGCCGTGCCGGGCGGGGGAGGTTCCCCGTCCACGGGCAGCAGCACGGCGTCCGCGTCGCCCTTCACCGCCTCGCGCACCGCCATCTCGCCGCCTTCCCAGGCCAGGGCGCCGGTATCGCCAGGCTGGCCGCCGCTGCGGGCGTAGAACACGGAGCGGTCCAGCACCACGCCGCCCGGCAGCACGGCCACCACGGTGGCGGGGGCGCTGGTCGCGTAGGCGTCATCCAGGAACAGCCGGGCCGTCACGCCGTCCACTCGCGCCGCAGCCAGTCCCGGCGGGAAGCGAACCAGAGCAGCGCCATCGCGGTGATGGAGTTGGCGTAGCGCCCGGCCAGCGCGTTCTCGACCGCCTCGGCGGCGGGCAGCACGCGGATGCGGATGTCCTCGTTCTCCACCGCCAGCCCGGCGTAGCCGGCGATCCCCGTCTCGTCCGCAGGGGGGGCGGCGATGCGGCCGGCGAAGATGGTGACGCTTTCGTCCGACCCACCGGCGGTCAGCACGAAGCGGCCGACGCGGTGCAGCCGGTCGGTCGCCAAGCCGATCTCCTCCTGCATCTCGCGGGCGGCCGTTTGTTCTTCCGTCTCGCCGGCGTCGGTGAAGCCGCCTGGGATCTCCAGCATCACCGGCTCCACGCCGGCGAGCATGGCCGGGTAGCGGAACTGCTCGATCATGGCGAGCTTGTCGGTCACCGGGTCGTATGGCAGGACGCCCACCGCATGGCCGCGCAGCCACACTTCCCACGTGCGGACCTCGGACATGCGGCCGTCGAAACGCCGGTTGCGGAAGCGGACGACGTCCAGTTGGGTCCGGCCACGCCAGACGGTTTCGGTGGATTCGACGCTCACGTCATCGGGGGGCGGCATCCCTCCTTCTAGCCCGCGTGGAACGGGCTGGCCAAGTGTCAGGCCACGTGCGGCGACTGCATCAACTGCCGGATCTGCGCGGCGCCTGCGGCGCCTTTCAGGCAATCCCGCCACATCTGCTCGGCAACACGCTGGTGGCTGGCAACCGCCTCGTCCGCGCCCGTGATCATGGCCACGCCGGTGTGGCCGCCGGGCAGGCCATCGGCGCGGAACGGGTTGATCGCCAGCGTGGCCCGGTCCCGCGAGCGGAGCACCTTGAACGAACTTGTGGGTTCGGCCGTGGGCAGCACGCCGAACTGGAGGCCCATCGGCTCGGCCTCCATCATGGTGGCGATCTGCTCCACCTCCGTGGCCGCGACCTGGCGGCAGCGGTGGCGCAGGTTGTCCGGCAAGGGGATGCTTTCGGCGATGCCGTTCTCCAGCAGCCGCTCAAGCCGGGCCAGGGACAAGATCGCGATGATGCCGGGGCGGCGCATGCCGTACATCCGCTTGCGTGCGGCAAGGATGCCCTGCACCTGCTCGATGCTGGCGCGCAGCCCGGACTTGTCGCCCTCCGAAGCTTCCACGAAGGATTCGTACGCTTGGGCCAGCGCCGCGTCGAACGCCTCCGACGTGGTCAGGTAACAGAGCGGACCGAACACTTGCAGGACTTGGTCCGCGGACTCCTCGGTCTGCCGCAAGCGCTCGAAGTAGCCGACAGGCCGGTTGTAGTACTCGACGCCGATGCCCAGCAGCGACAAGGGCGAGATCTTGAGCAACTCTGCCAGCCGCTTGACCGTATCAAGCTTGATGACCTCGCCTTTCTCGTAGCGGTAAAGCGCGGCGCGCGACACGCCAAGCCGCGCTGCGATCTCCTCCGCTCGCAAGCCGGACTCTAGTCGATAAGCGCGAAGCTGCTGGCCGATCTCGGTAAAGCGCATGCGGGCAACTCCTGAACGTTCACCCGTTCTTAGGATTGGCGGAAATCAAGCGCCCCAAGCAGACATGGTGGCGTTGGGTATCGTCAAGCTCTGGGTCAGATTAAACGAGTTTCAGATCGAAAAAGCAATCGCAGACTGCGCAATAACAACTTTTGTTTGTATTTAGACGCACCCTTCCTGCCGAATCGGGACATTTGGCCGCGGTACGGAGGCTTAGGCAGTAAATTCCGCCAGCCATCCGAGTCCGGCCTCGGTGCCGCCCGCCGGGCGGTACTCGCAGCCGACCCAGCCGTCGTAGCCGATCGCGTCCAGCCGCTGGAACACGAACCGCCAATTGAGCTCTCCGGTTCCAGGTTCGTTGCGGGCCGGAACGTCGGCGATCTGGACATGGCCGATCAGCGGCAGCAGCGCGGCCATCCGGCTCGTCACGTCCCCCTCGGTGACCTGGCAATGGTAGATGTCGAACAGCAGCGCCAGGCGGTCACGGCCGATGGCTTCCACCACTGCGGCGCCCTGCCCGGTGGTGTGCAGGAAGAAACCCGGCATGTCCCGGCTGTTGATCGGCTCGATGACCACCAGCACGCCGGCCGCGGCCGCGCGCTC
>CAXTLC010000109.1:0-8932 GCA_964245075.1 uncultured Acetobacteraceae bacterium | reverse complement strand
TGGGGAAGCGGTCTTCCCGCGCGATGGCCATGTACATGCGCGGCATCAGCGGGAAGTGGAACGACATGTGGCACTCGTCGCCCTCGCCGAAATAAACCTGGGCGTCCTCCGGCCACTGGTTCGCTTCCGCCAGCAGCATCCGGCCCGGGGCGTGGATGTCCAGCTCGGCACGGATCTTCTTCAGGATGGCGTGGGTCTCGGGCAGGTTCTCGTTGTTGGTGCCTTCGCGCTCCACCAGGTAGGGCACGGCGTCCAAGCGCAGGCCGTCGATCCCCATGTCCAGCCAGAAACGCATGACGGAGAGCACTTCGTCCATCACCGCCGGGTTGTCGAAGTTCAGGTCCGGCTGGTGCGAGAAGAAGCGGTGCCAATAATACTGCTCGGCCGTGTCGTCCCAGGTCCAGTTGCTCTTCTCGGTGTCGGTGAAGATGATCCGGGTGCCGGCATACTTCTCGTCGCTGTCGGACCAGACATAGAAATCCCGCTCCGGGCTGCCTTTCGGCGCCGAGCGGGCGCGCTTGAACCAGGGGTGCTGGTCGGAGGTGTGGTTGATCACCAGTTCGGTGATGACCTTCAACCCCCGCTCGTGCGCCGCCTGCACGAAGGCGCGGGCATCGGCCAGCGTGCCATAGTCCTCGTGCACGCCGCGGTAGTCGGCGATGTCGTAGCCGTCGTCACGCCGGGGCGAAGGATAGAACGGCAGCAGCCAGATCGCCGTGACGCCCAGTTCGGCGATGTAGTCCAGCTTCTCCAGCAGTCCGCGGAAGTCGCCCACGCCGTCGTTGTCGGAATCGAAGAAGCTCTTGAGATGAAGCTGGTAGATGATCGCGTCCTTGTACCAGGACGGGTCCTCCTCCACGCGGGGAGCGTGGGGCGGTGCTTGCGGAGCCTGTGCTGCGGCGGGCAGGGCGGTGTCGGGCAATCGGACCTCGGGGGTGGGCGTTCAGGAGAGTGCAGTGATACGCCAGATAGCATACGGACGCGCTGCCTCTAACCTCACCGAGCGAAACTTGTTGCGCCAGGTCAGCCGTTCGCCGGTCAGCAGGTCCTCGGCTTCGAACAGGGCGTTCTCGTCAGCCTGCCAGAGCCAGAACGGGAACTCCCACCCGGTCTCCTGCGCCCGGTCCGGGTCGAAGGAGATCGCCACCACCAGCACGTTGCTGCGGTCCGCGGTGGCCTTCATGAACACGCTCACCATGTCGTTGCCGGCCGGCAGGAACGTGGTGTTGAGGTGCGAGCGCAACGCCGGCTGGGCGCGGCGGATGCGGTTCAGCGCCGTGATCTCCGGGATGATGTTGCCCGGCCGGTTCCAGTCCCACGCCCTGATCTGGTATTTCTCGCTGTCGAGGTACTCCTCCTTGCCAGGCACCGGAGCGCCCTCGCACAGCTCGAAGCCGTTGTAGACACCCCACAGGCCGGACAGGGTCGCGGCCAGCGCGGCGCGGATCAGGTAGGCGGGGCGGCCCGCGTTCTGCAGGTACACCGGGTTGATGTCCGGCGTGTTGACGAAGAAATGCGGACGGAAGAAGTCCCGCGGCCCCGGCTCCGCCAGTTCCACCAGGTATTGCTCCATCTCCGCCTTGGTCTCGCGCCAGGTGAAGTAGGTGTAGGACTGGCTGAACCCGACCTTCGCCAGGCGGTACATCACCTTCGGCCGGGTGAACGCCTCGGCCAGGAACACCGCGTCCGGATAGCGTTCCCGCACCGAGCCGATCATCCATTGCCAGAACGGCAGCGGCTTGGTGTGCGGGTTGTCCACCCGGACCAGGCGCACGCCTTGCGCCATCCAGAACATCACCGCCTCGGCCAGCGCGACCCACAGGCTGGGGATGGCGCCGGAGGCGTAGAAGTCGACGTTGACGATGTCCTGATACTTCTTCGGCGGGTTCTCCGCGTACTTGATCGTGCCGTCCGGCCGCCAGTCGAACCAGTCGCGATGCTCCTTGAGCCACGGGTGGTCCGGCGAGCACTGGATGGCGAAGTCGATGGCGATCTCCAGCCCGTGCTCGGCTGCCGCGCCCACCAAGTGGCGGAAATCCTCCAGCGTGCCCAGCTCGGGGTGGATCGCGTCGTGGCCGCCCTCCTTCGAGCCGATCGCGTACGGGCTGCCCGGATCGGTCGGCGAGGGGGTGAGCGTGTTGTTCGGCCCCTTGCGGTTGGTTTGCCCGATCGGGTGGACCGGCGGGAAGTACAGCACGTCGAAGCCCATCGCCCGCACCCGCGGCAGGTGCCGTTCCACGTCGCGGAACGTCCCGTGCCGCTTCGGGTCGTCGCTCATGGAACGCGGGAACACCTCGTACCAGGCCGCGAACGCCGCGCCGCTGCGCTCGGCGTCGATGCGGACCGGGCGGGGCAGGGTGGCGGCGCGCGGCCGGTCGTCCGCCTGCGCCATCAGGTCGGCCATCTCCGGAGACAGGAAGGCGGCGAGCTTGGCCGCGTCGTCGCCCGCTTCGAGCCGCTCCTTCGCCTCGGCCAGCGCCGTGCGCACCGCGCCGGGCGCGCGGGCGGCGGTGCGCTTCAACAGCGCCATGCCCTCGCGCAGCTCCAGCGAGATGTCCAGGCCGGCCGCGCTCTTCTTGGCGATCTCGTCCTTGTAGCTGGCGAAGGCGTCGCGCCAGGCCTGGATCGTGTACTCGTACCCACCGATGCGGGGCAGCGGCAGTTCGGCGCGGTAGCGGTCGTTGCCCACCGCCCGCATGCGGACCTCGTGGAGCGCAGCCTCGCCCGGCTCGCGCCATTGCAGGGCCACGCCCAGCTTGTCGTGCCCTTCGCAGATCACGTCCGCCTCGACGGTCACGACCTCGCCCGCCAGGCGCTTGACCGGCATCGCGCCGTCATCCACGCAGGGCGACGCCGCTTCGATCGCCACACGCGGACCGTTGGCGAAGCGGCGGGCGGCGTCCGCGTCCAACGGGCGGACCGGAGCGGCTGGAGGAGCGGCTTGCGCGGTGAACAGCGCCAGCTCGCCCGGCGCCAGGGTGAGTCTCGCGCCCGGCTGCAACGTCGTCGCGGCATCTGCCGACGTCCAGGCCGTGAACGGCCCATCGATCTCGGCCAGCA
This sequence comes from uncultured Acetobacteraceae bacterium, assembly GCA_964245075.1. Classification (GTDB taxonomy): domain Bacteria; phylum Pseudomonadota; class Alphaproteobacteria; order Acetobacterales; family Acetobacteraceae; genus LMUY01. The sequence continues at coordinate 5,872 of CAXTLC010000109.1, read as the reverse complement.
AGGAGGCGGCATCCACGGTGCACGGCCGTCCGAGCCCGGTGTTGAGCAGGACCAGGCGGGCATGACGGGCGAACCGGGCATCCGCCGCGTCGGTTTGCAGCAGCGACAGCGCCGCCGTGCCCGTGCCGGACAGCAGCTGCGTCCCCGAAACCCGCGCGGCCATCTTGGCCATCAGGCCGTTGAGCGCGGGGAGGTCCACGGCGCCCTCCGTCGTCCGGTCGGCAGATGCCGCAGCGTGCCCGGCCGCGTCCATGCGGCGCCGGGCGCCGGTCTCGAACCCGGCCGGCACCAGCCAGCCGTCACCCGTCACGCAGGCCATGGCGGCCAAGCGCCGCAAGGTGGCGACGACGCGCGCCGGGTCATGCACGGCAGCCGCCGCCCGGATGCCGAACGGCGCTTCCGGGCAGGCCAGCACCGGCGCCACCCTGCGCAGGGCGGCCAGCTCGTCCCAGAACCAGTCGCCGCGGAAATCCCACCATGGCAGGGAGGAAACCACGAACGAGGCGCCGGAAAGCTGCGCCACCGCGGCTTGATCCATGCCCGGCGTCCAGGCGATCCAGGTGGCGTCGGGGCCGGCCTGCCGAAGCGTGGCCAAGGCGGCAGGCGCGGCTTGCAGCCCCAACACGCGGAACCCGGCGATCCCTGCGCCGAGCCACCGGCCGACCCGGGCTGCCCACCATGCCCCGACGCCATCCGGGTCCGCGACCGGCCGGGTGCGAGGAGCGCCGCCAAGCCGGGGGTCCAGCAGATCGGGCGCCGTGACCGCCGCGAACGGTGCCGCGTCGCCATCGAAACCGGGAGACAGGCTGGTCAGCGGCAGGTCCACCATGGCGGACAAGCCATGCTGGCGGCAGGCGCGGGCGAAAGCGGCCAGGTACTCGTCGGCATCGCCGCCGCCCAGCGCCGGGTTCACCCGGTCGAGCGAGGCGGGGATGAAACGGTCTCCCCCCGCGCCGGGCATCCAGGGCGGCGGCACCATGGCCGCGGTGAAGCCCAGCGATGCGGCCTGGGCCAGCGATGCTGCCTGGGCCACCGCCGGACCGGCCTCCGCGCCGGCGAACGCAAGCGGATCGAGGTAGCGGATGCGCGGCGGCGGCGGCGCGGCGGCCTGGGCGGCAGCCTCGGCCGTGGGGGCAACTCGGTCGATGGCGTTCATGCTGGCTTGGGCCTCGTTCAGCGGTCGGAGGACGTAAAATAAGACGCCGGGCCGCCCGCGCGGTTCCGTTCGCCGGGTGGAATGCTTACCCGAGTTGCACGCCGCCGGTCACCGCCTGGTATGTCGCGATCGCCAGGGTCAGCGGCTCGAACGGCTTGGTGATGACGAAAGCCGGCTCCAGCGCTTCGCCGGTCAGCAGCCGTTCCGGGTAGGCGGTGACGAAGATCACCGGCGCGTAGTGGTTGCGCATGATGCGGGACACGGCGGAGGAGCCGTCCCCGCCGGCCCCCAGGTTGATGTCGGCCAGGATCAGGCCCGGCCGGCAGCGCTCGGCGATGGCCACCGCGTCCGCCTCCGTCGCGGCGACGCCAATCACCCGGTGGCCGCAGTTGGCGACCAGCTCCTCGATGTCCATCGCGATGATCGGCTCGTCCTCGATGATCAGCACGTCGGTCGCGGCGGCCGTGCGCAGGTGGTCGCGGGCGCTCGCCAGCATGGACTCGGCCTGCGCCACTTCCAGGCCGAGCATCGCGGCGGCGGCGGGAAGCGGCACTTCCTCCAGGGAGGTGAGCAGCAGCAACTGCCGCTGGTGCGTGGACAGCGCCGTCGCCGGCGGCATCTCCCGCCCGGGCGCCGCGGACGCCCCGCTGCTCTCGCCGGTGATGGCCCCGTACAGCGCCAGCCGGGCATCCTTGTCCGTTCCGTTCGGCGCGGCCAGCAGGGCGTGGACCGCCCGCGTCACCAGGGCGTCACCCTGAACCTGGCCGCCGCACAGCGCCCTGGCGTAGCGCCGGGCGTATGGCAGGGCGTGGACCAGGTCCTCGCGTGGGAAACCCGTCATGTTGATAAAACCTCTACTTGCCCGCTAGGCGCGTTAAGAGGGATACGCTGCGGCCATGCAGCCTTTCCCAAACTGTAGTTAATCATGGCGGGCGGTTCGGCAAACCGGGAAGACCTGCCAGCCTCTCCTTTGCCGGAGCGCCGGGATCCTGGGGCAATGGCGGCGCTCCGGCAAGACATGCTGGCGCTGCTGCCGGATCTGCGCGCCTTCGCCCGGTTCCTGGTGCGCGACCCCGGCACCGCCGACGACCTGGTGCAGGACACCGTGGTGCGGGCCTTGGGCGCGCTGGAGCAGTTCCGCGCCGGCACCAACCTGAAGGCATGGCTCTTCACCATCCTGCGCAACCTGTTCTTCGAGCAGTCCCGCCGCCGCAGGCGCGAAGCCGCGGCGCTGAGCGCGCACGGGCCAACCGAGGAAACCGTGCGCGCCGAGCAAGCCGACCCTTCCGACCTGCGCGACCTGCAACGCACGCTGTGGAGCCTGCCGCCCTTGCTCCGCGAAGCGCTCGTGCTGGTCGGCGCACAAGAGCAGACCTACGAGGAAGCAGCTTCCATCTGCGGCGTCGCCGTAGGCACGATGAAGGCGCGGGTGTCCCGGGCGCGCACCCAGTTGACCCAGCTCATCAACACCGCCGCTCCCGAACCCTGAACCGTCGCCTGCCGCCATGGCGCCGCACCCTAGCGGCGGATTGCCGCCCGGCAACGGGCCTGGCCCCCCGGTTGCCCAGCCTCGCGTTGTCGTGAAGCGGCCGATGTAACCTACGGGCCGCCGCCGTCATTGATTGGGGCAGGAACGGAGATACGAACTATGGCAACAACCGATTTCCACAACCAGGTTATCGCGATCCTCCCCAAGCTGCGGGTCCAAGCCCTGGCGCTGACCCGCAACCGCGCCGCCGCCGAGGACCTGGTGCAGGATGCCGTGTGCAACGCGCTTTCGGCCGCGACCACCTTTATCCCGGGCACCAACTTCGCCGCCTGGATGCACCGCATCCTGCGCAACCGCTTCATCTCCAACCTGCGCAAGCGCCGCGAAACGACTGACATCGACGACGTGCCGCAATCCGTGTTCGCCACCGATGCGGCGCACGAGGACCGGCTGGCGCTGAAGGAGCTGGGCGCAGCCATGAACCGGCTTCCTGCCGACCAGCGGGAAGCGCTGGTGATGGTCGTCATCCACGGCATGAGCTACGAGGCGCTGGCCCAGGCCACCGGCTGCGCCGTCGGCACCGCCAAGAGCCGCGTGTTCCGCGCCCGCCGCCAGTTGGAATGCTGGCTGATGGGCGAGCCGAAGGAAACGGCGGCGCAGCGCATCAGCCGCGAAGCGGCCCGGGATCGCCTCAAGCTGCTGAACGCGGAGGCTGCTACGGCGAGCTAATCCGACATCATCGTAACGTGTGACATGAAACCGGCCAGTTCTGGCCGGTTTCTATGTCCGGAGCGTGATGGCGTGAAGCAGCCGGACATGAGCAAGCCTAGGACGACGAAGCAGCAAGGGCGCAAGGCCGAGGCAAAGCCCGAGGCGTTCGATCTCTGGCTGCAACGCGGTCTCCATAAGATATATGACACCGTCGCGAAGGAGCCCATCCCCGATGAATGGCTCAAGCTGATCGAGGAAGACCGGGAGAAGTGACTCCTCCGCGCCGGCCAAGGGCATTGGCGCGGGCAGGCAATACGCGGGGGCGGCTGATCGGGCTGACGTTTGTCGCCGCCATTCCCATCACCGCAATGGCGGTGACCATCGCGCTGCAAGCCTTCGAGGCAACCGCGCGCGGCTCGCAGGAACGCGCTTCCCTGCTCGACGGACAAGCCTTGGCGCAGTACCGCAATGCGCTCGGGACCGTGACGGGCCGGCTCTCGTCCCTCGCAGCGACGCTGGCCAGCCCAGGCTGCGCCGCGCCGCCCACCGGCCTCGACGATGGGCCGCGCCTGCTGGCGATCGACGTCGACGGCAAGGTCCTCTGCCGCATCGGCCCGCCTCTCGACCCGGCGCCCCCTTACCATTGGTTCGAGCGGGTCCGCGGCGGCGCGAGCCTGGCGATCGGCCCTTCGGGACCTGACGGCGGCACCGTCGTGGCCGTGCCCGCGGGGGGTGGCGCGGTGGCAGCCGAGATCCTGCCGCCGTCCTGGGCCGCTTCCGTGTTGCTGCCGGACTTGCCGCAGCCGACTGACGCGGTCTGGCTGCTGGACGACCAGCGTGCCGTCCTCGCGTCACGCGGCGACGCGGAAGCGGCGTTGCCCACCGTTGCGACCATGGTGTCCTTGATCGGCGCGAACCAGCTTGCCCTCCGCGCGAACGCCGCCAGCGGAGCGCGGTATGCCTACGCGACGACGGCGCTTGCGGATGGCTCGCGGGTGATCACCGCCACGTCCGCGCGGCGCGAGGATGCGGCCGCCCTGCAAGAACTGCTGGTCCGGCTGGCCGAACTGATCGCGTTCCTGCTGGCTGGCCTGGGCACGATCGTGCTCGGGGCGGACATCGCCTTCGGCCAGCCCCTGCGCCGGCTCAGCCACGCCGTGCGCCGGTGGCAGGACGGCGCCTCCTTCGATCCCGGTGACTTCACGGGTGCGCCGGACGAGGTGCAGCAACTCGCCCAATCGTTCCGGGACGCCACGGCCGTGCTGCGCCAAAAGGAAGCGGAGCTGATCCGCGCGCGGGAGCGGCAGGACCTGCTGGTGATGGAAGTGCATCATCGGGTGAAGAACAACCTGCAAGTCATTGCCAGCTTGCTTAACTTACAGGCCAGCCGTATTCGCGTTCCGGAAGCCAGGGCGGAGTTCCAGGCCGCGCGGGACCGGGTGCGGGCGCTCGCCACCCTGCACCGCCACCTTTACGCCGACGGCGAGCTGCACACGATCAACATGCGCTCCTTCCTGACCGAGCTGTGCGAGCAGTTGTTCCAAGCCATGGGGGAAACCACGGGCGACCGCATCCAGATGGTGATCGACGCGCCCGAGTTGCGGATGTCGAGCGATCAGGCGGTGCCGCTGTCGCTGATCGTGACGGAAGCGGTGACCAACTCGGTGCGCTACGCCTTTCCCGGCGGCCGTGCTGGCCGGGTGGAGGTGAGCCTGACGGAACGCGACGGCAGCCTCGACTTGGTGATCCGCGATGACGGCGTGGGCATCCAGGCCGTCCGGCCCGCGGCGGGCGCCGGGGCGCGCGACGGGATCGGCCTGCAACTCATCCGCGGCTTCAGCCGGCAGCTCGGCGCGACGTTGTCGATCGAGGAAGGGCAGGGCACCCGCTACGCCGTGCGGCTGGCCCGCCAGCATCCCCGACCGGCAGCACTGGACGCGGCGGCTGCGCCCCAGGATAGTGCCGCATGACCATCGAGCAGAACACCGCCGTATGACTATCGAGATCGAGCCGTCCCTAGTCTCGTCCATGACGGGCTGGCGCCGCCACCTGCACGCCCACCCGGAGATGTCGCTGCAAGAAGGGGCGACCGCCGCCTTCGTGGCTGCCCGGCTGACCGAGTTGGGCGTGCCGTTCACCGCCGGGGTGGGCGGCCACGGCGTGGTCGCCACGATCCAGCGCGGCAGGTCCAACCGCAGCGTCGGCCTGCGCGCCGACATGGACGCGCTCCCGATCGAGGAGCAGACCGGTGTTGCCTACGCCTCGCTGCATCCGGGGGTGATGCACGCCTGCGGCCATGACGGGCACACGGCCAGCCTGCTCGGCGCTGCCGCCCTGCTGAGCGCGGAGACGGACTGGTCCGGCACCGTGCAACTGGTGTTCCAGCCAGCCGAGGAAGGCTTCGGCGGTGCCCGCGCCATGCTGGCCGACGGCCTGCTGGAGCGTTTCCCGATGGAGCGCATCTTCGGCTACCACAACTGGCCGGGCCTGGCCGCCGGCGAGGTGGCGGTGCATGA
>CAXTLC010000108.1:0-9074 GCA_964245075.1 uncultured Acetobacteraceae bacterium | reverse complement strand
GATCGATCAGCTCGCCGCGCTTGCTGATGCCCTCGCCATACATGATGTCGAACTCAACTTGGCGGAACGGCGGCGCGAGCTTGTTCTTGACCACCTTGACCCGGGTCTGATTGCCGACCACCTCGTCGCGGTCCTTGATCTGCCCGATGCGGCGAATTTCCATTCTGATGGAAGCGTAGAACTTCAGTGCGTTGCCGCCGGTGGTGGTTTCCGGGTTGCCGAACATGACGCCGATCTTCAACCGGATCTGGTTGAGGAAGATCAGCATGGTCTTGGACTTGGACACGCTGCCGGTCAGCTTGCGAAGCGCCTGGCTCATCAGCCGGGCATGCAGGCCGACATGCGTGTCACCCATCTCACCTTCGAGCTCCGCGCGCGGCACCAACGCCGCGACACTGTCGATCACCACGATGTCGATGGCGCCCGACCGCACCAGCGTGTCGCAGATTTCCAGGGCTTGTTCGCCGCCATCGGGCTGGGACAGCAACAGGTTGTCCACGTCCACGCCGAGCTTGCGGGCATAGATCGGGTCTAGCGCGTGCTCGGCGTCGATGAACGCGCAGGTGCCGCCGCGCTTCTGCGCTTCCGCGATCGCATGCAGCGCCAAGGTGGTCTTGCCGGAACTTTCCGGCCCGTAGATCTCCACGACGCGTCCGCGCGGAAACCCGCCGATGCCGAGCGCCAAGTCCAACCCGAGTGACCCGGAGGAGATGACGTCGATCTGTTCATTTGAGCGCGCGCCCATGCGCATGATGGAGCCTTTGCCGAATGCTCGCTCAATCTGGCCGAGAGCGGCGTCGAGCGCCTTGTTCTTATCCATCACATCATCCTTGTGGCCGGGTCGGGTGCCGGCGTTTGCGATTGTGCAGCGACAGCCGGGTATCGGCAATCGCGTGAGGCCCGGCTGAGGTTTGCCGCGGTATCATCGCCGCTCGCCTCCCTGGCCTTCCCTCCGGTTCCCACCCCCAACCTCGCTGACCCCTTGTTCCAGCACTTTCTCTCACTGGCTTTCTCTCACTGGCTTTCTCTCACTAGCTCTCTTTCACTAGCATTCTCTGGGATCACCGATATAGCGTTCTTGAATTGTTCGCAAGAACGAATGCAGGTCACGTTCCCGCGGGAACGTGCCGGCCGGCACCCGGCCTGACTTTCTCACGCGCCATCTGAGCATCCAGGACGGCGAATATGTCCTCCGAAGCGTAAGGCTTGGCGAGAAAGGCGATTTCCTCCGCGGCAAGCTCACCCCGCAATGTGTCTTCGGCATACCCGGAAGCGAGTATCGCGGGTAGGCCGGGGCGTAGCTGGCGCACTGCCCGGACCAGCGCCACGCCATCCATGCCCGGCATCACGACGTCCGATATGAGGGCGCATAGGGTATTTGCCGCCGCGTTCCCTGTAATCAAGGCGAGCGCCGCTTCCCCCGACTCGGCGCTCAGCACGGCCCAGCCCCGTCGGGTGAGCGCCCGGGTGGCCAGCCGGCGCACGCCATCCTCATCGTCCACCAGCAACAAGGTGGCTCGTTCGGCAGGCACGGGCACTGGCATCGGCGTGGCGGCGGAGGCAGGCGCGGCGTGATCGAACGGCGGCAAGCACGCAGGCATCGACGTTTGCTCGCTGTCCTGCCGAGGCAGGTAAACTCGGACTTGCGTTCCCTGGTTCGGCAGGCTCTCCACAACGAGAAAGCCGTTTGAGCGGCGAATGATCTCCTGGACGGTGGAAAGGCCTAGGCCAGTGCCGCCCCGCTCGCGCCGCGTCGTGAAGAACGGGTCGAAGATGCGCGGCAGCACCTCCGGCGGTATCCCGCAGCCGGTGTCCTGCACCTCCAGCATCACGTAACAGCCAGGCGGGACCTCCGCTGCCTGCTGGGCCAAAGCCTGGGACAGCGTGACTTGCCCGGTTCGCAGGGTCAGCCTGCCGCCCTCCACCATCGCGTCCCGCGCGTTGACGGCGAGGTTGACCACGACCTGGTCGAGCTGCGTGGGGTCCACTCGCACGGTGCAGCCGGATTGGTCCAGCTCCAGCTCCAGCCGGATGGCGCCGCCCAGCAAGCGGCGCAGCAGGCCGGTCAGGCTTTGCACCGCGTCATTGATCGACACTGCCCGCGGCTGCAATGTCTGCTGCCGCCCAAACGCCAGCAACTGACGCACCAGGTCAGTTCCCCGCTCCGCGCTGGAACGGACCAGCCGTAAATCCTCCGCCAGATCCCCGTCCAAGGCGACACGGGACAGGAGGTCATCCGAAGCGCCGATGATCGCGGTCAGCAAGTTGCTGAAATCGTGCGCGATCCCACTCGCTAGTTGCCCGATCGCTTGCAGCTTCCGGCTCTGCGCCAACTGCGCTTCCAGTCGCTTCTGCGCCGATATGTCGGCAACATGGAAGATCGCGCCGCTGACCGTCCCGTCCACCTCCCGCAACGCCACGGCTGAGATCTCAACCATGTGCTCCGACGTGCTGCCTTTGCCGCGCAAGGTGGAGGTGAAGCTGCGCGACGGCCGATGCCCTTGCAGCACGGGGGCCAGTTCCTTCCACAACCCACCCCGCTGCTGCTCGCAGAAGATGTCCTGGACCGGGCGGCCCGGCGCGATGTCACACTCCTGGTCCACCATGCGCCGCAACGCCTCGTTGACCCGCACCAGCCGGCCGTCCTGGTCCATGACCGCGATGCCTAACGCGGACTCTTCGATCAGCACTTGCAGCATGTCGTCGAGTGGGGAAGCCAGCCGCTCGATCAGCGGCCGACGAGCAGCCTGGAGCCGATGGCGCTGCCGCCACGGCCATGGGCGGAGCGACGGCTGGCCGGCACTCCTCAATGGGCTGCCCTGCCACGCAACCGCCAGACATAGGCGATGATTTCCGCCACCATCTTGAAATGCTCAGCCGGTATCTCGGCGTCCAACTCCACGAGGTAGAGCGCGCGCGCCAGCGGCGGATTGGCCACCAGCGGCACTCGGCTGTCCTGCGCAACCTCCCGGATCCGCGCTGCCACCTCGTCCACCCCTTTCGCGACCACCCGAGGTGCTCCACCCTGACCACGATCGTATGCGAGTGCAATAGCGTAATGAGTTGGGTTCGTCACTACGACTGTGGCCGTTGGCACTGCAGCGAGCATGCGCTTGCGCGCGCGCGCCATGCGAAGTTGTCGCAGACGCTGCTTGATGTGGGGGTTGCCGTCGCTTTCCTTCGCTTCCTGCTTGATTTCTTCCTTGCTCATCCGCAGTTCGCGCGAGTGCTGGTGACGCACCCAAATCGTGTCCGCCGCCGCGATCACGGCTTGTGCGCCCAGCATCGTCAGCGCTATTTGCAGCACCTGCCGCAGAAGTCGGTCAGCCAACTGCTCCGGCAGCCAGAGCACTCCGCCATGAAGGGCCGGCAATCCGCCCGCCAACACGTGGAACGCAGCGAAGCCGAGCACACCCAGCTTGACCAGAGACTTGCCCGTCTCGACCAGCCCAGTCACGCCGAAGATGCGTTTGAAGCCCCGCATCGGGCTCAACCGCGCCAGGTCAGGCATCCATGCAGCCGGCTTCATCGCCAAGCCGGTTTGCAGAAGCGACGTGGCGACAGAAGCTGCCATCACCCCCAGCACCACCGGCCCGGCGAGGCCGGCAATTGCCATGACGGCCGCCTCCAATGCGCCCGCAACGTCTTGTGGGCCGTTCAGCGAAAGCATGGGCCCGAGCCGCCCGATGAGGCTGCGTCCCATGAACGGACCAGCCATCGCCAACACCAGCGTCGCCGCGCCCAGACCAGCGAGCGCTGGCACCTCGCGCGAGATGGCGACGCTGCCTTCCGCCCGAGCCTTCTGCAGCCGACGGGCTGTGGCGGCCTCCGTCCGGTCCTCGTCCGCCACCGCTACAGCCCCGGTAAGCTGACGAGACTATCCCTGGCGGACGACACCCAGGCGTCCGCTATCCCCGTCGCCAACACCGCCAGCAGTGCGAGACCACCCAGGATCTGACCGGGCAATGCGGCAAAATAGACCTGTAGTTGTGGGATCAGCCGGGCGAGCAGGCCCAGCGCCACTTGCCAAACCACGCTTGCCAGCACGAATGGAGCCGCCAGCCGGAGTGCCAGGCCGAAAGCCGCAGCCCCCGCGCGCACCGCAGCGTCCGCACTGTCTGCAACCGGTAGCAGGTGGCCGGGCGGAACCAGGGCGTAGCTGCCAGACAACGCCGCCACGGGCAGCGCCCACAGCCCGGTGCCGAGCACCAGCACGGGCGCTGCGAGGGAAAACAACTTCATGACGGCGCTGGACTGGCCCAGTTCCGGGTCCGGCGTCACCACGCTGGAGAGCCCCAGCATGAAGGAGATCACCTGGCCCGCCATGGGAAGCGCCAGGGACACGCAGCGCGCGAGCCAGCCCAGCACGCCGCCGCACAGCAACTCGGCTCCAACAGCGCCGGCGGCGGTCCAGCCTTCCGGCTGTTGCAGGGCGCCCACGCCGGGCAGCACCAGTGCCACCAACGCCAGCGCCAGGCCAGCGCGCAGGATGGCTGGCGGCTCGGCCTCCCCCAAGCCCGGCAGCAGCATGACCGCAGCGCCGCAACGGCACAGCACCAGCGCGAAGGCGAACGCCCAGCCAGGCAGCGCTGCCAAATCGATCATCGGCCCGGCATCATTGGCCACCAACGGCGACCATGCGGTCGAACAAAGACTGCGTGTAGTCGGTCAACGTCGCGAGCATGAACGGCCCGGTCAGCGCCAGGGTGCCTACGATCACCAACGCTTTGGGCACGAAGGCCAGGGTCGCCTCGTTCACCTGCGTGATCGCCTGCACCAGGGACATGACGACGCCGATTGCAAGCGCCGCCAGCAACGCCGGCCCCCCTAGCTTCAACACAACCAGCATCGTCTCGTGCAGGGTAGCGCCGATCTCGGCCTCGCCCATCAGGTTTGGGCCGTCATATCGGCATCTTCATGATGTCCTGGTACGCTTGTACCACGCGGTCCCGAATGGCAGTGGTGCTCTGCAACGCCAATTCTGCCCGGTTCACAGCGGTGACCACGTCCGTGAGGTTGGCAGTGCCGCTGATGCCCGCAGCGGCTTGCGTGTCGGCCGTATGCCCGGCATCCACGACGCCTTGCAGCGCCTGCGTCAGAGCGTTGCCAAACCCCTCGAGGCTGGCAGGCTGGCCTGCGTCCACCCGGCTGTAAGCGCTGGCGGCCGTGGCCGCCGATATGGCGGGAACTGTCACTTGAGCAGCTCAATCGCGCGCGTGAGCATGGAGCGTGTCACCTGCATCACGTTCAGGTTTGCGCTGTAGGAGCGCTGGGCCTCCCGCATGTCCATCACCTCGACGAAGCTGTTGACGTTCGGGGTATGCACGTAGCCTTGGGCGTCTGCGGCTGGATGAGAGGGATCGTAGCGTTTGGGGAAGTCTGCTTTGTCAGTCCCCACTTGCTTGACCCGTACGGTCTCTGCGCCGACGGCATTGTCCATTTTCTGCTCGAACGTGACGGTCTTGCGGCGATACGGGTCTGCCCCAGGCACATCCCCGGTCGTGTCCTGGTTGGCCAGGTTTTCCGCAATCACCCGCAACCGCGTCGTCTGCACGTCCATGCCGCGGGCCGAGATGGTAAGCGCTTTCGAGAGGTCCATGACCGATCCTATTTGCCGATCGCCGTGCGATAGAGCCCGAGGTACTTGTGGTAGAGCGTGGTCACGAGAGCCTGTGCGCCATCCGTGTCGGCAACCTTGGTGAGTTGGTCTTCCACCGATACGGCATTCCCGTCCGGCGCGCGTTCCATCGGACGGATGCTCGGGTCCGTGCTGCCAGCGGCCCGCGTTCCAGTCAGGTGCATCGGGCTCGTGACCGCAAGCTCCGGCAAGGAGTGCGCCAGGGTTCGCGCAAATGACTGTAAGTCCTTCGCGACGAAGCCCGGCGTGTTCGCATTGGCGATGTTCTGCGCCAACAAGCCTTGCCGCCGATCGATCCAGGCAAGCCGGCGCTCCGCCAGATCGAACAATCCCATGCTTTGATCACTCATTGGCACATCCTGCCAAGTACAGGTTGCTAGGTCGTTAACGGGTCCTGGAAACGTTTCGCTAACCTTAAGCTGGTTCTATGTCGGCATGACCCAGGCCGGCCTGTTCACCGTCGACGAAACCAATTTCGAAGCGGCGGCGCTCCGGGCTGCGGTCGGCGTGGCGGAAGACTTGATGCGGATGACACACATCGCCCGGCTGCTGGTCGCCCACGGAAGAAGCGTGGACATGACCGGGCTGGAGCACGGCGTGGGCCTGTTCTGCGCCAAGGCGCTGGATCTGCCTCCACCGTCTGGGCGCGGCTTGCGGCCCCACGTTGTCCGCCTTCTGGCGGAGATGGACAGGCTGACGGAGGCGCTGCGCTCGCAGGCCGAAGATTAGAGGCAAAATGCCGAAAGGATGCCATGACGACCACATCCCTGCTCTCCACTGCGGCCGGGCTTGCGGCAGTGCTTATGCTCATATGGCTGGCCGGCCGTTTGGCACGACTCACACGGTTCGCCCGCCCGCATCGCGCCAACGCCGGGCGTCTGCATGTTGAAGACTGCCTCACGCTCGACGCGAAGCGACGGGTTCTGCTGGTGCGATGCGATAAGCGCTCCGTCCTGTTGCTGACTGGACCGCAGGACAGAGTACTGGGCTGGTTGCCGGAGGCGTCGACATGAGTGGGCGCGCTCTCAAAGGCCTGGCGATTGCGGTCGTCGCAGGAGCACTTCTGCCTGCGGCCGCCATGGCGCAATCCGTGGCGATTGACCTAGGTGCGGCGGGACAGGCCGGAGCCACCGGACGATTGATACAGTTGACCGCTCTGATCACCCTGTTGTCAGTCGCGCCCAGCCTGCTGGTCATGATGACCGGCTTCACCCGGATCGTGATTGTGCTGTCGCTGCTGCGCTCGGCGATCGGTGCGCAAGGAACGCCGCCCAACACCGTGCTGGTGGGCTTGGCGCTGTTCTTGACGTTCTTCGTGATGTCGCCAGTGCTGGACCAGGCCTACACCACGGGCCTGCTGCCCATGACGGACGGCAGGGTGGGGGAGATTGAGGGCTTGCGCTTGGCAGCCGAGCCGTTCCGCCATTTCATGGCGGCAAACGTGCGCGGAGCGGACCTGGCATTGTTTCAGGACATTGCGCACTTGCCGCAGTCAGCCACCTCGGACGAGGCGGCTTGGCGGGCGTTGGTGCCAGCCTTCCTGATCGGTGAACTGCGCCGGGCGTTTGAGATGGGGTTTCTGCTCTACCTTCCATTCCTGGTGATCGATATGGTCGTAGGAAGCGTGCTGATGAGCTTGGGCATGATGATGCTGCCACCATCCGGCATCAGCCTGCCATTCAAGCTGATTTTCTTTGTACTCGTGGACGGGTGGCGTTTGGTGTCCGGCAGCTTGGTGCAGGGATTTGCCATGGGGGCGTGATGCAAACTCTGCCCCATCCCTGGGCGTTACGGTCTCGCAAGTCAGGAAGGTGTCATGAAGCAGCCGCATACCGAGCAAACGATCAAGCACACCGACGATGAGCAGAATACCGGAAACCACAAGAAGCCGGGGGCAGCCGATGCCGGCGGCTCTGACACGCGCGGCGGAACCCGCGTTGGTGCGGAGAACGTAGAGCCCGCAAACCGTCATGGCCCTACCGAATCCGTGGAAAGCAGCACGGATGTCGACCGGGTCTCGGGATTGGACGAGACCGATACAAGCACCAAGCAAGTCAATGACAATCGGGAACGGCATCCAGAGCGCGATGAGCATGGCCGCCTCTGAACGACTGATGCCACCTTGTGCGTTTGGATTGGTTCCAGCGCTTTTTCCAGGGACGTAACTCTGCCACCAAGGTCAGATTGGCCGTAGGCTGTTACAGGGTGCCTGTCAGGCTGCGTGGCACGTTGCCTGGCAGCCGTCCCCACCCGCAGCATTCCCTTCCTTGTGAATGGCCGCATGCCTGCGTTTGTCCCGCTGAGCCTCTGACACGCAATGGCCTTCTCCCGGTGGTCCACCGTCGCGGTCCCGCCAAGCCCGGCCGCCGAGCCTCTCCTGCCACAAAGCAACGGCGGCCACGCTCGTCCAGGTGCTGGAAACAACCGGTCCGGCACAGATCCAGCCATCCCTGACGAAGCCCCCGCCCAGGATTGCCCGTGAGCAGGCGGGAGGCGGCCTTCGCTGCCGTCAGACGGTCGCCGCGGCATCGTCAAGCAGGGACCTGCACACCGACCTGGCGGCATTGGGTGAGCAGCGGGCAGACGGGGCACTTCGGCCGTGGCCCAGTGCACACGTGCTTGCCGAAGGGCACCAGGCGTTCGTTGATTTCGATCCAGTAACGCTGCGGCAGCTTGGCCACCAGGACGTCCATCGTGTGTTCGGGCGTGGGCGCGGCGGCGTAGCCCCAACGGTTGGTCACCCGGTGCACGTGGATGTCGACGCAGACCGCGGGCTTGCCGAAGCCGACGGCAAGGGTGAGCGCCGCCACCTTGGGACCGACGCCCCTGAAAGCGGTCAGCCCCTCGGCCGTGTCTGGAACCTTCCCGTCGTGGCGCTCCACGATCGCGTGCGACAGGGCCAGGATGTCACGCGCCTTGGGCTCCGGAAAAGTGGCCCCCCTGAGCAGGGCAGCCAGTTCGGCTTCCCCCAACGCCGCCATGGCCGCAGGCGTGCGGGCGCGGGCGAACACGCGGTGGCAGACCGGGATCGTGGTCTCGTCCAACGTGCGGGCGCTGATCAGGCTGGACACGAGCTGCTCGAACGGGGTGTGGTAGCCTTCGTCCCGAAGCTGGAACATCGCCGCTTTCGGCAGGCCGGCGCAGGCCAAGCGCAGGCGCCGGAACACCTCGTCGATGTCGAATGGTTCCTTCCCCTCGGCGGCCGTGAGCAAAGGGGCAGGATCGTCAGGCAAGCGGCGTAGGCGGCGGGCCTGGGGCATTCTCGGTGTCTTCAGCGGCATTGGACCACAATCGCGGGCGAGGGTGCGAGTTCCAGGCTCGGCGCCCCCGTCGCTGGCCGCAGCGGCCTTCCATCCGGATGACGACGAACAGGGCGCACGTGCGGGACGCGAAGATCGGCTGATGCGTCCGACCTGCCTCCCATCCTTCATGCGGC
>CAXTLC010000107.1:7756-9269 GCA_964245075.1 uncultured Acetobacteraceae bacterium | reverse complement strand
ACCTTCAACATGCTGCGCGCCAACGACCTGATCTGGTCGTTCGTGGTGAACAACTACCTGCTGGGCAACGAGCCGTTCCAGTTCGACCTGCTGTACTGGAACAGCGACGCGACCCGCATGCCGGCCAAGATGCACAGCTACTACCTGCGCAACATGTACCACGCCAACCGCCTGGCGGCCGGGGAGCTGGAGCTGGCGGGCACGCGGATCGATCTCGGCACGGTGGACGTGCCCGCCTACTTCATCTCCACGCGGGAGGACCACATCGCCCCCTGGCGCAGCACCTACCGCGGCACGCAACTGCTCGGCGGCGACCGGGAGAAGGTGCGCTTCGTGCTGGCGGCCAGCGGGCACATCGCCGGCGTGGTCAACCCGCCCGAGGGGGGCAAGTACAACCACTGGACCAACGACGCGCTGCCGCCCACGCCGGAGGAATGGTTCGCGGGCGCGCAGGAGATGGCCGGGTCCTGGTGGCCGGATTGGCAACGCTGGGTGGCGGGGCCGGGGGCGGACCCGGTGCCCGCGCGCACGCCGGGCGCCGGCGCCCTTCCGGCGATCGAGGACGCGCCGGGCAGCTACGTGCGGGTCAAGGCGTAGGGGGCTTCAAAGCGGCGGCGCACCGCGCCGGTGCAGGTGCAACGCGTAAACCTCGGCCGTGGCGCAGATGAACAGCCGGCTGCGGTGCCGGCCGCCGAAGACGACGTTGGACACCACGCCCGGCAGCTTGATGCGCCCGAGCAGCTCGCCCGCCGGGCTCACGCAATGCACCCCGTCGCCGGCGCTGGTCCATATGTTGCCGTCCTCGTCCGCGCGGAAGCCGTCCGCCACGCCCACGGACGGCGCGTAGAACCGCCGCCCTTCGCCGAGCCGGCCGGTCGCCGCGTCCTTGACGGCGAACACGCGGATCTCGCGTTGCGCGTCCTGGTGCACCCGGCCGGTCTCGGCGACGTAGAGCAGGCTCTCGTCCGGCGAGAAGCACAAACCGTTCGGGCAGTCGAAGGCGTCGCTCACGACGGCGAGTTGGCCGGTCTGCGCGTCGAGCCGGTAAACATGGCACGGCACCTCCTCCTCCGCCCGCTCGCCCTCGTAGTCCATGGCGATGCCGTAATGCGGATCGGTGAACCAGATCGAGTCGTCCGACTTCACCACCACGTCGTTGGGCGAGTTCAGGCGCTTGCCCCCGTAACGGTCGGCCAGCACCGTTTGGCGCCCGTCATGCTCCGTCCGCACCACCGCGCGGGCGCCGTGCAGGCAGGAGATCAGCCGGCCCTGCCGGTCCCGCGTGCCGCCGTTGGCGAACTGGCTCGGCTGGCGGTAGACCGACACGCCGAGGCCGGAGGTCCAGCGCAGGATGCGGTCGTTCGGGATGTCGCTGAACAGAAGGCACCCGGCATCGCCGAACCACACCGGCCCTTCGGTCCAGCGGCACCCCTCGGCGATGCGCTCGAGGGCCGCGTTGAACAGCAGGTAGCGGGCAAATCTCGGGTCAAGGATGTCGTAGTCGCTCATCGCT
>CAXTLC010000107.1:0-7656 GCA_964245075.1 uncultured Acetobacteraceae bacterium | reverse complement strand
AGTTCTTTCATCGCTACGAGTTCTTTGCTTGCCCAGTTCTTTGCTTGGACGGCACGACAGATGCCGCGCGGATCGTAGCCGCCGCCCTTGCCGCCGTCGAGGCGGCCGCGGCGGCGATTGACGGTCTTGGCATGCTGGAATCACGGCCGGGTTGCCATCGGGAGGACGCTTCTGCGCCCTGGAGCGAGGCAGCCTGGGAATTTGGCGCCGCAATGGTATATTTTTTGCAGACTGTTAGGGTGTCTTCTTCGATTAGTGCGATGCCGTGCTGTGATCGTGACATTCGTTCAATCGCGTCGTTCCTACGTCACCACAACGTGAACAGCACTCTGTTGTAACTATTCCGCAGGTGTGGGATGAGTCGATTAGTTAACGATTAATTTATTGAAGTTTGTCTCCCAATCAGCAATTGGCGTTTGAACCTTATGGAATAGGAGGCGCGCCCAGATGCATCGTGAGACGATCGCGCTTCATGCCGGTTTCGACATGGACCCGGCGACCCATGCAACCGCCGTTCCGATCTACCAAACGGCCGCCTACGGGTTCGACAATGCCGAGCATGCCGCCGCCTTGTTCAACCTTGAGGTCGAAGGGCACCGTTACAGCCGCATCAGCAATCCGACCAACGCGGTGCTCGAGGCCCGCGTGGCGGCGCTCGAGGGCGGCGTGGCGGCGCTGGCCGTCGGCTCCGGGCAGGCCGCGTTGCATTACGCCGCCTCCAACCTGACGCAGCCGGGCCGCAACATCGTTTCCGTTCCGCAGCTCTACGGCACCACGCATTCCATGTTCGCGCACTACTTGCCGAACCTGGGCGTGCAGGTCCGCTTCGCCGCGAGCGACGACGCCGCCGCCATCGAGACGCTGATCGACGGCGACACGCGGGCGGTTTACTGCGAGTCGGTGGGCAACCCGGCCGGCAACATCGCCGATGTCGCGGCTTTGGCGCGGATGGCCCACCGTCACGGCCTTCCCTTGATGGTGGACAACACCGTGGCGACGCCGATCCTGTTCCGCCCGATCGAGCACGGCGCGGACATCGTGATCGAATCGCTCACCAAGTTCATGGGCGGGCACGGCACCACGATCGGCGGGGCCATCGTGGACAGCGGCAAGTTCCCCTGGGCGGAGCACGGGGACCTGTTCCCGATGTTCAGCCTGCCCGACCCGTCCTACCACGGCCTGGTCTTCACGGAGCATTTCGGGCCGTCCGCCTTCGTCGCCCGCTGCCGCAGCGTGTACTTGCGCACCACCGGCGCGGCGCTCTCGCCGTTCAACGCGTTCCTGCTGCTGCAAGGGATCGAGACCGTCGCGGTGCGGGTTGACCGGCACGTGGAGAACGCCCGGCGCGTTGCGGACTTCCTGCGGGCTGACCCGCGCGTCGCCTGGGTCAACTACGCCGGGTTCGAGGACAGCCCGGCCTTCCCGCTGGTGCAGAAATACCTGGGCGGCCGGGCGTGCTCGCTGATGACGTTCGGCGCGTGCGGCGGCTTTGACGGCGGGGTCCGCTTCTACGATGCGCTGAAGCTGGTCAAGCGGGTGGTCAATCTCGGCGACTCCAAGTCGCTGGCCTGCCATCCGGCGTCCACGACGCACCGGCAAATGCCGCCCGAGGACCAGGCCAAGGCCGGTGTGACCCCGGACACGATACGGCTCAGCGTCGGGATCGAACACGTCGACGACATCATCGCCGACCTCGACCAAGCCCTCGACGCCGCGGCACGGGTCCGCCGGCCGATGGAAGCCGCGGCGACATGACGTGGCGCACGGCGCCCTGCGTGGTGGGCCTGGTCAACAACATGCCGCAAGCCGCCATGGCGGCAACGGAGCAGCGGTTCCGGGCGCTGCTGCAAGCCGCGGCGCCGGAGGGCGGCGTGCAGCTTCGCCTGCTCACCTGCCTGGGCCAGGGCACGGATGCCCGCTACCGGGACATCGCGACGCTCCGCCACCACCCGGTGGACGCGTTGATCGTGACCGGTGCGGAGCCAGGAGCGGCCCGCTTGCCCGACGAGCCGATCTGGCCCCACGTCACCTGGCTCGCGGAGTGGGCGGCGTCCAACGCCGTGCCGGTGATCTGGTCGTGCCTGGCCGCCCATGCCGCCGTGCTGCACCTGGACGGGATATCCCGGGTCCGGCTGCCGCAGAAGCTGTCCGGCGTGTTTGCGTGCCGCACCGGCGTTGAGCCGCATCCGTTGACCGCGGGCCTTCCCGCAAGCTGGGCCGTCCCGCATTCCCGCCACCACGGCCTGCCGGACGCAGCCCTTGCCGCGAGCGGCTACCGGATCATCTCGGGGTCGGAGGAGGTGGGCGCCGACATCGCCCTCAAGCACGACGGGGCGCCGTTCCTGTTCCTGCAAGGACACCCGGAATACAGCGCCGACACGTTGCTGCGGGAGTACCGCCGTGACGTTCACCGCTACGTGGAGGGACACTCCGCAAGCCGTCCCGCGCCGCCGCAGAACTATTTCGACGCGGACACCGTATCGGCGCTTGCCGCCTTGCAGAGGCGCGACCCGGCTGTCCTTGCGGACCTGTCCCGCATCCTGAGCGCCGCCGCTTGCCCGGCAGCGCCGTGGCTGGCGCCCGCGGCCCGCTTGGCGGCGAACTGGCTGGCCGACATGGTGCTTCCAGCGCCGCCCTGCCTGCAAAGGCCAAGCACGTCCCCGCCGGCTCAGCCCTGCGAGCACGCCGGCGCCGCCGCATGAACGCGTGGAGCGCACCGGACGCGCCGGCTTCGGCGCTGTTCCCAGATGCAGCCGCGCGCAAGGCGGCGGACGAGTTCCTGGGCGCGGCCCTGCAAGGCGCGCTGGACCGCGTGGCGGCCGGCCCGGTCGGCCCGACGATGGACCTCCCCGCAATCCGGCAAGCCTTGGACCGCTTCGACTTCGCCGAGCCGCAGGATCTGTCCGGCACCCTCGCCTGGGTGATCGAGCAGTTGGAGCACGGCGTCGTCCACATGACGCATCCGCGCTACTTCGGCCTGTTCAACCCGTCCCCCGCGTTTCCCGCGCAATGCGCCGACCGGATCGCGGCGGCCTTCAACCCGCAGCTTGCCTCCGCCACGACGTCCCCCGCCGCGGTGGAGATCGAGGCGCACGCCATCCGTGCCGTGGCTGGCAGGGCAGGCTTTCCGGCCGGCAGCGCCGGGCATTTCACGACCGGCGGCTCGGAAGCGAACTTCACGGCGCTGGTCTGCGCGCTGACCCACGCGGAGCCGCTCTACGGCCGCGACGGCCTGCGCGCGTTCGCCGGGCCGCCGACGATGTACGTGTCGGAAGATGCCCACGTCGCGTGGTTCAAGATCGGGCACCAGTCCGGGATCGGCCGGACGGGCGTTCGCGTGATCCAGGCGGACCCGTTCGGGCGCATGGACACGGACGCCCTGGCCGCCGCGATCGGGCAGGACCGGGCGGACGGGCGGGTGCCCGTGATGATCGCCGCCACGGCCGGCACGACCGGCGCCGGCATGGTCGACCCCCTGCCCGGCTGCGCCGCCGTCGCCCGTGACGCCGGCGTGTGGCTGCACGTCGATGCGGCGTGGGGCGGCGCGCTCCTCGCGTCCGACCGGCTGCGCGGGGCGCTGGCCGGCATCGAGGCGGCCCAGTCGGTCACGATCGACGCCCATAAATGGCTCGCGATGACGATGGGATGCGGGATCTTCATCACCCGGCGGCCCGACGTGCTGGCAGACTCGTTCCACGTGGCCGCGAGCTTCATGCCGTCCAATGCCCGGCACGACCCCTACGTCACGTCAGTCCAGTGGTCCCGGCGGTTCACGGGGCTGCGGCTGTTCGTGTCCCTGGCCGCCGCCGGCTGGCAGGGCTTCGCCGAACACGTCGAGCGTGCGGTTTGGCTGACGGAGATGCTGGAAGGCGAGATGGCGGCCAGGGGCTGGAAGGCGGCGAACAGGTCCGGCATGGCTGTCCTGTGCCTCGATCCGCCGCCGGGCTTCCCGGACGCGGCGGCGGTCGCTCGCGCCGTCGTGGCCTCCAACCTGGCCTGGGTGTCGGCCGCGCGCTTCGGCGGGCGCGACGTGGTGCGTGTCTGCATCACCAACGGCCAGACGACCCCCCGTGAGATCCTGGCCCTTGCCGACATACTGCACGGCACGGGCAAGAGCGCTGGCCCGGCTGTTTTGGCACACCTTACTGGAGCATCGTGATGAGCGTTGAGCAGGCATACCAATACCCGAACGTCATCGCCGACATCTGCGGCTTCTCTTGGCCGACGCTGTCCAGCGAGGACATGGTCTCCGCGACCTGGGCCTACTATTACTTCTCGATCCAATTCCGTGAAAGCCTGAAGGCCGCCCGCAGCCTGTACCCGGACGACGGGAAGCTGATCCAGCTTGAGCGCGAGGAATGCGACACCGCCAACCTTTCGCCGTGGCCCGGCGTGGCGGAGCCGGGCGAGAGCATGAACCACGACGAGTTCATGCGCCGCGCGCTCACCTTGCACCCGGTCAGCCCGGCGCGCGCGCACACGCTTACCGGGTTCGGCGACACCTATCTCGCCGCGACGCGCGCGGTGAGCAGCCAGGGCCAGGCGGCAAGCATCGCGAGCTACGAGGACGGCGGGCTGGAAGACGTGTTCACGGCGATGCTGACCTTTTCGCGGTGGGACAATCCCATGCTGCAAGCGTTCCAGCACTTCCTGTCGGAACACATCCGCTTCGACAGCGATCCGGACGCGGGCCACGGCGCGCTCAGCCGGCACATCAAGCTGGACGACAGCGTGCTGCCGCTCTGGCAGGCGTTCAAGGACATCCTCCTTGCCGCCGTGCCGAATCTGCGGGTCAACGAACTGCAAGTCGCCGCCGAGTAGGCGCCGCGTCCGCCGCGCGCGCCCGCTCGCGGCGGATGCGCGTTGGCGGGTTGCGAGCGGGGACCGGCGAAGCCCGCCGATCCCCCGCCCTGGCTGTCAGGACCTGGTCACGATGCGGGTTGGCCATGCTTCGCCGTTTGAACCCCGCTTGTTCAAATGAGCCGTGGCCACGGTTCCGGCGGTCGAGCGGAGGAATCCAACCCGCTGCCCTCCACGATGCTGATACGTCTGGTCCCGAGGATCGGGGCAACAAACCCTCCTCGTGCCAACAAAATCGGCAGGCCATAAAAAGGGACGGCGATCAGGATGGTCAGAACATAGCTTGCCGCCCAAGCGAACGCTTCCGGTATCCTGATATCCTTTGACGGAAAGGCGTAGCGGCATCTGGTGACGGGGCAGCGGGTTCCGTTGCCATGCCGGGCGTCCCCTGGCGTTGTCGCGGCAGGACGGCTTGCGGCAACGATGCCAAGCCGCGGGAAGCTTTCAGTTTGCGCTGGGAGGGAAGCCAGGCAGGATTGCGCGGGCCGGGCATTCCCGCTTTCATCCGCAAGACGGCGCTGGGACATCGGTAGGGGTTGCCCGACCGGGATCCGCCTTGCCGGCCTTGGCGCCCAGGAAGGATGAAACGTGTCGGTCTCGATCTCACAGCAGACGGCCATGGACGGCGCCGTCCGCCACCTGGTCAACAACTACAACCCGAAAGGCAACCGGGTCGGCTGGCTGATGATGTCCTCCATCCTGGTGGAGGCTTGGGATCTCTACTCCATCGCGTTCGTGCTGATCTTCATCCGGGAGCAGTACCACCCGAACCCATACCTGCTTGGCCTGGCGGCTGCGGCCACGCAAGGCGGCGCCCTGGTCGGCGCGCTGCTGGGCGGTTGGTTGTCGGACAAGATCGGCCGCCGGGTCATGTTTCTGGCGACGATGGTCATGTTCATCATCTTCGCCCTGGTGCAGGCCTTCGTCAGCAGTGTCGGCTGGCTGGTGGCGGTTCGCCTCATCCTGGGCGTCCCGCTCGGGAGCGACATCTCCAATGGCTACGCCTACATCATGGAGTCGATGCCGAAAGGCGAGCGGGAGGTGATGGGCAACCGCTGGCAGTTCATGTTCGCCGTGGGCGAGGTGTTCACCTTGGGGGTGATCGCGGTGTTCCTGGCCCTGGACTTGCCGCACGAGATGGTTTGGCGCGTCACGCTCGGGCTGGGCGCGGTCCCCGCCCTGGTGATCCTGCTGATGCGCCACGACCTGCCAGAAACGGCGGTGTGGCTGATCCGGCGCGGACGGTTCCGGGAAGCCAAGCAGGTTTCCCTACAGATGTACAACGACCGGCTGGACATGCTGCCGGACGGGGACATCGCCGTCCCCAAGGCCCGCCCGACCGCGTTCCTGGCCGACATCAGCCGTGACCCGCTGCGCTGGCGCGCAACCATCTATGGCTGGATCGCCTGCTTCGCGCAGGGCGCCGAGTTCTCCACCTTCGCCTTCTACCTGCCCGTGCTGTTCGTGAGCGTGGGCGTGTCGTCCTACCTGGGCACCGATCTCGTCACCATGGCGCTCTACGTGCTGGCGGCGGTTTCCGGCTGGGTCGGGCCGCTGCTGACGCCGAAGATCGGTCAGCGCGGCCTGAGCATCGCCGGGTTCTCCATCGTGCTCCTCTCGCTGCTGGCGGCGGCGGCGGCGCTTTACACCGGCAACACGCTGGTCCTGCCGTTCGCGGCCGCGGCGATGCTGTGGGGCCACTACTGGGACGCGGCGAACTGCATGACCATTCCCACCATGGTGGCCAAGCCGGAGTACCGCGGCACGGCAAGCGGTTTCGCCTACATGTTCGTCAAGCTGCCGTCCTTCCTGGCGATCTTCCTGTTTCCGCCGCTGTTCACCGCCATCGGCCAGGCCAACGCGACGCTGTTCGTCGCCATCTTCCCGCTTGCCGGCTTGCTGGCAGCGATCTTCATCCTGCGGGAGGTTTACGGCTACGAGCACGATTGAGAG
Source organism: uncultured Acetobacteraceae bacterium (assembly GCA_964245075.1). Taxonomy (GTDB): domain Bacteria; phylum Pseudomonadota; class Alphaproteobacteria; order Acetobacterales; family Acetobacteraceae; genus LMUY01. Next base: position 843 of record CAXTLC010000107.1, on the reverse strand, counting down.
CAGGGCGGTTCCCGGCGATGGATGTCGAGAGACTCCATTTCAATCCTGTGCGTAATATCCGAACAGCCGGGACATCACGATTACAACGTGGGTCGCAAGGGATTTCCTTTCCTTACCAAGGAATGCCTTCACCCCTGGCAGATGAACGACATGCCGGCAGGACGGAAGCCAGCACTCTCGATTGAAGCCACATCAACGGCGCGGCGTGGCGCAGTCGCTTCTGCCGGCAAAGCGGTGCCGTCGGCGCACCAAACGGCCGGACTCCCGCGCGCCATCGTAAGCTGGGTGGATGCCCCTCACGAGAGTTGGGCGTGCGGCCGAGGCGCATTCTGGACAAATGGCTGCCAAGGCAGACCCGCTCATTCCTCGATCTCGCAAGGTGATCGAGTCGTGCCGGGCGGATGACCGCCACACGACGCATCCACGGGCGCCCGCTTGGCAGCCCGATGAAGCTGGCGCCCTGAGTTGTCCGAGAGAGGCCGAATACAACGGGCGGCGCCGGAATCCCTGGTCTGGATTGGGTTGGCCCGTACTGCGCTGCTAGGTATTCATCGCGTCGAAGAAGTCCTGGTTGGTCTTGCTGTATTTCAGCTTGTCCAGCAGGAAGTCCATCGCGTCCGTCGTGCCCATCGGGTTCAGGATGCGGCGCAGCACCCACATCTTGGACAGCATGCCCCGCTCCACCAGCAGCTCCTCCTTGCGGGTGCCGCTCTTGGTGATGTCGATGGCGGGGAAGGTCCGCTTGTCGGACAGCTTGCGGTCCAGGATGATCTCGCTGTTGCCGGTGCCCTTGAACTCCTCGAAGATCACCTCGTCCATGCGGCTGCCCGTGTCGATCAGCGC
>CAXTLC010000106.1:0-9426 GCA_964245075.1 uncultured Acetobacteraceae bacterium | reverse complement strand
TGGCCGGGTTGGTTCGACAATAGCTATCCAACCAATAGAGAAACCGTCACTGTCCGTGTTTCCAAATGGGCTGCCCACGTCTCCATGGACGGCAGCACCGGAAGCAAATCCGGGAGCCTACGCAGCCATTCCATGGTCGCGGTTAGTCTTTCTGCCCTGAAGCCACGTGCCACGGCTCGCCTTGGCTCCGTTGCCAACAGTCACCGCTTGCTCAGCCCGTGTTGGCAGCGGTAGCACTGCCACGAGAAAAGCTGCAACGCACCATTCGAGCTTCAAGCAGTAACGTGGTCCCAGAATTTCTTGAACTTGGTTCCGATCATCCTCGATAGGCTCCATCGCGCTGTGTTGGCCCGAACTGCGGGAGTGCCTCAGTGCGATGCTGCGACCCGGCTTGCTGTCTTTGCCTGCCAAAACCATCGTTCTCTGATGCTTCAATACCTTGACATGCGCAGTGTAGCACATGCTTCGGCACGCTTGCGCGATTTAAAGGAAGCGCGGCGGTGCGCCAAGCATCGGAACTGACATCAACGCTTCTCTACGATGTGCGCCGTAGGTCCAGAGCCGAACTCAGCTGATTTTTCGCCATCGCGGTAGATCGGGAGCAGTAATAAATGGAACGCTTGGTCGGAGCGGCGGGATTCGAACCCACGACCCCCAGTCCCCCAGACTGATGCGCTACCAGACTGCGCTACGCTCCGACCTGGCTGATGTAGCAGCCGCCCCCCGTGTCCGCAACGCCCGCCAGCCTACGGCAGCAACCGGCGCAACGCTTCCAGCTCTTCCAGCGCGAAGCCCAGCAGCGCCCGCAACCGCCGCACCTCGGCATCCGCCGGAGCCTCCAGGGCAGCCAGGGGCAGTCCCGCCGCCCCTTCGGACAGCAGCGCCGGCTGCTCGGCCTGGATGACGCGCTCGGCCGCCGCGGCGGCGCGTTCCGCCTCCGTCGCGGGCGGGATGTCGTCGGACAGCTTGCCGCCGCCTTCCCGCAACAAGCGCTGCACGCCCTTGATCGTGTAGCCCTGGATGTACAGCAGGTCCGAGACCCGCCGCAGCAGCGAGATGTCGTCCGGCCGGTAGTAGCGCCGCCCCCCGCCACGCTTGAGCGGCTTCACCTGCGGGAACTTGGTTTCCCAGAACCGCAGCACGTGCTGGGGAATGTGAAGCTCGTCCGCCACCTCGCTGATGGTGCGGAATGCGTTGGGCGCCTTCTTCGGTTTGGCCCGCGCCCCGACCGAATCGTCCGGATGGCCGTTCGGCAGCATCAATCCTCGTCACCGGCGAACTCGTCGCCGGGCGGCACGGCGGTGCCGTTGACGTGCGCCTTCAGAACCTGGCTCGGGCGGAACACCAGCACCCGGCGCGGCAGGATCGGCACCTCGACCCCCGTCTTGGGGTTGCGCCCGATCCGGCGGCCCTTCTGTCGCACGGAAAACGTGCCGAACCCGCTGATCTTCACCGACTCTCCGCTTTCCAGTGACTTGGAAAGCTGATCGAGCACGGTTTCCAGCAGGTCGGCCGATTCGTTGCGTGACAGACCAACCTGTGTATAGATGCGTTCGGCCAGATGCGCGCGAGTAACGGTATTCATTCTGCCTCACGCTAGTCGGGCGGCTTCCCAAGCGTCAAGCAAACGACCCAGAACTAAACAAAACACCGTGCGCTGTGTGGCATAGAAACCGCAACGTTGCTGTTGCTACAATCTTACGAGCGCCGACCCCCAGGTGAGCCCGCCGCCCAGCGCTTCCAGCACCAGGAGGTCGCCCAGCCGCATGCGCCCGGCGTGCCAGGCCTCCGCCAGCGCCAGCGGGATGGACGCGGCGGAGGTGTTGGCGTGGCGGTCCACCGTCACGACCACGCGCTCCGCAGCCAGGCCCAGCTTGCGGCCCATCGCGTCGATGATGCGCACGTTGGCCTGGTGCGGCACCAGCCAGTCGATGTCGGCCCCCGTCAGCCCGTTGGCGGCCAGCGCTTCGTCCACGACCGCGGCCAGCTTGGACACCGCGTGGCGGAACACTTCCCGGCCGTTCATCTTGAGGTGGCCCGACAGCTCCGGCCGGCCGACCCCGGCGTCCACGTACAGGATCGGCCCGAACGAGCCTTGGGCGTGAAGGTGGGTGGACAGCACCCCGCGCCCCCTGCCCGCCCCCGTTTCCTCCGCGCGCAGGAACACGGCCCCGGCGCCGTCGCCGAACAGCACGCAGGTGCTGCGGTCCGACCAGTCCAGGATGCGGGAGTACACCTCCGAGCCGATCACCAGGACGCCCCGCACCTGCCCGGCGCGGATCATCGCGTCGGCGAGCGACAGGCCGTACACGAACCCGCTGCACGCAGCCGACACGTCGAAGCCGAACCCGCCGGCGCCGATCGCCGCCTGCACGCCCAGCGCCGTGGCCGGAAAGGCCTGGTCCGGGGTGCTGGTGGCCAGGATGATCGCGTCCACCTCGGCCGCCGTGGCGCCGGCATGGGCCAGGGCCGCCTCCGCCGCGCGCGCGCCCATGAACGCCGCCGTCTCGTGCGGCGCGGCCAGGTGGCGCTGGCGTATCCCGGTGCGTTCCACGATCCAGTCGTCGGAGGTATCCAGCCGCTCGGCCAGCTCGGCGTTGCTCACCACCCGCTCCGGCAGGTACCCGCCGGCGCCCGCCATCACCGCCCGCAAGGGCATCAGCGCGCCGCCGCCAGCACCGGGCCAGTGCCGCCGCCCAACCCGGCGATGCGCGCCAAGCCGTCGCGGATCTGCTCGTTGAAGCGGTGCAGCACCATGTCGATCGCGACGTCGGTGGCATAGGCGAACTGCTCGGCGTCCGTCCCGCCATGGGATTTCACCACGACGCCGTTCAGCCCCAGCATGATCGCGCCGTTGTAGCGCCGCGGGTCCACCCATTCGCGCAGCCGCTCCAGCCCCGGCCGGGCCAGGAGATAGGCGAGCCGGCCCGTCAGGCTGCTGCTGAATACCTGCTTGAGCAGGGTGAACACCAGCCGCAGCGCCCCTTCCCCGGTCTTCAGCGCCACGTTGCCGGTGAAGCCGTCCGTCACCACCACGTCCACGGTGCCGGCGGGGATGTCGTCGCCTTCCACGAACCCGCGGAACTGCGGCGCGATGTGGCTGGCGCGAAGCACCTCGGCCGCCTTCTGCACCCGCTCGTCGCCTTTCAGCTCCTCCGAGCCGATGTTCAGCAGCCCGATGGACGGCGCGGGCAAGCCCAGCACGGCGCGGGCGAACACGTCCCCCATGACCGCGAACTCGACCAGGTTGCGCGCATTGCAGACGGCGTTGGCACCCAGGTCCAGCATGACCACGTCGCCGCGCGCCGAAGGCGTGAGCGCCGCCAGCGCCGGGCGGTCGATGCCGGGCAGGGTCTTGATCACGACCTTGGCCAGCGCCATCAGCGCCCCGGTGTTGCCGGCGGAGATCACGCCCGCCGCCTCGCCCGACGCCACCGCATCGATGGCGATCCGCATGGAGCATTGGCGGACCCGCAGGGCCGCGGTCGGCTTCATGTCGCCGCCGATCACGTCCGGCGCGTGGCGCAGCGTGCAGCATTGGGCGAGCCGCTTGCGCGCCATCAGCGGCGCCAGCACCGCCTCGTCGCCGACCACCAGGAACCGCGCGTCCGGATGCCGTTCCGCCGCGATGGCCAGGCCGTCGATGATGACGGGGGGCGCGCGATCGCCGCCCATGGCATCCACGGCCAGGGTGAATGCCCCAGGCTTGAACACCCCAGTCTCGTTCATGTGTCCTCGACCGCCGCGTGGCGCCGGGCGGTCAGACCCGGACGGTGCCCTTGAGCGGCTTGCCCGCAGCCGCGACCTCCCGGCCGGCATAATGCCCGCAATGGGCGCAGACGTGGTGCGGGCGCTTCAGCTCGCCGCAGTTCGGGCATTCGGCGAACGCCTGGATCGTCAGCGCGTCGTGGCTGCGGCGCATGCCCATGCGGGATTGCGAGGTCTTCTTCTTGGGGACGGCCATGGGCGAGTGCCCTCCGGTTCTGGTGACGCGCGCGGCAGCCGGTATCCGGCACGGCGTGTCGTCACAAATTGGCAATAGCTCAGGGCGCGGCCTCTAGCAGACGCCGGACACTGCGGCAAGCTGGCCGGCGACCGGATTGGGGCTACTGCGGACGCCGCAACCGTGCCAGGGCGTCGAACGGGTTGGCGGCCTGTTCCCCAGCCTCGTCCGGCAGCACGGCGCCGGGCTTGCGGGGGTACGGGTCCAGCGACAGCGCCAGTTGCTCGACCGTGGCTTCGCCCAGATCCAGCCCGGCGCCGTCGTACGGCAGCTCGTCCGGCTCGTCCGGCTCGTCGGCCGCGTCGCTTTCCTGCCCGGCGGGAACGAAGTGGACGTCGAACGCCTCGCTCACCTCCACCGGGAACGGTTCGAGCGACACCACGCACTCCTGGTGCAGCCGGGCGTGCAGCCTGCCGCCGGCCAGCACCACGCCCCCGGTGGACGGACGCAGCGTCCACTCGCACCGCACGGCTTCCACGGACGGCACCAGCAGGCGCCCGGCGATGGCGGCGCATTCCGCCCCCGTCGCCTCCACCGTCACGGCAAGCTCCCTGCCAAGGCTGGCGAGCGGAACAGGGCGCGCAAGCTCCATCATTCAGGAGGGCATGCGGATCGGGCGGCGGCGAAGCTGACGCGCCCGGCGAACAGGTCGGCCGCCTCCGTCGCGTCCAGCCTGGCCATCTGCGCCCGCGCGATCCCGGCCAGGCGGGGGGCGTTGGGCGCACCCTCCCCGCGCCAGACGTTGCGCGCCACGGCGTCGTCCAGCGCGGCCGGGTCCGGGTCGTCCAGCGCGGCCTCGTAGGCGGCGGCGCGGCCGTGGAACGCTTCCCACATCGCGCGGACGTTGCGCGCCACCGTCATGTCGCCCACGCCCATCTCCCGCAGGTTGGTGTCCATGTCGGAGAACATCGCGTCGAACACCGCCTGCGCCACCGCTTCGCCCGGCGCCGGCAAGCGCCGCAGCCGGCGGATCAGCAGGCTGGCGTGCAGCCCCACCAGGTCGAACCGGCCATCCAGCGTGTCCGGGACGCCCAGCCCGGCGTAGAAGAACGGATCGCGCGCGGCCGAAACGGCGGCGGCGTACAGCTCGAAGCCGGTGCGCTCGTGACGGCCGCGCTTCAACAACCCGAACAACGCCATATCCACCACTCCGCACCGTTGACAGCGGGCAACCAGGCGTGACACGCCGGTCCTCGAACCGCGCCACCCACCCGGCACATAAAGCGGCCAACTGCCGGGTCAATCCACCGCGCCGCTGCCGAGGACATTTCCCGTGCGACTTCCCGCCCTGTTCCCCCTGCTCGCGTGCCTGTCGCTGCCCTGCCTGGCCGGCGGCTGCTCGGTGCTCGAGTACCCGCCGCAGCTTCGCGGCAACAAGGTGGACGAGGCGCAGCTCAAGGAACTCGTCCCCGGAACCTCGACCCGCGCGGATGTCACGAGCTTGCTGGGCTCGCCGACCGCCAAGGCGACGTTCGACGACAACGTCTGGATCTACATCAGCGAGGTGACCCAGCCGCGGGTGGCCCGGGTCCAGGGCATCAACAGCCAGGTCGTCACCACCCTCGCCTTCGACGACAACGGCGTGCTGCGCTCGGTCAAGCAGGTGGACAAGGACGCGGCCAAGCCGGTGGACGTGGTGTCCCGCGCGACCCCCTCGCCGGGCAGCGAGGCGACGTTCCTCCAGCAACTGCTGGGCAACGTCGGCAAGTTCACCGCCGGCGGTCCGGGGTTGGGCGGCGCCGGCAGCAAGGGCGGGCTGGGCGGGGTGGGCGGCCAGTAGCGGCGCTGGCCGGCCGGCTCCCCGCAGGAAAGCCGCCCGGCCGCCTGGTCCGGTTCAGGCGTACGGCATCCCCGACTCGATCGGCAGCGCCGGGTCGCGGCTCCACTCGTTCCAGGAGCCGAAGTACATCCGCACGTCCCTGACGCCCGCTTCGTGCAGCGCGACCAGCGAGTTGGAAGCCCGGGCGCCCTTGAAGCAGTACAGGTAGACCGGGGTTTCCGGCTTCACCCCCACCGTTTGCAGCTCGGCCAGGATCTCCTCCTTGGACTTGAACATCGGCCCGGCTGCGGTGGGCTTCATCAGCCGGTACCATTCCAGCCACTTGGCGCCGGGAATGCGCCCCTTGCGCGGCGCGAAGTCCGGGCCGTACGGGGAAGACGACGTGCCGATCCACTCGTCCACGTCCCGCACGTCGAGCTTGATGATGGCATCGTCGCCGAGCGCCTGGAGCATGTCGTCCTTGTCGAGCATCATGCGCTCGCCGGCGCTGGATCGCGGGAAAGGCTTCGCCGCCGGCGTCGGCACGTCCGCGGTGACCTCCATCCCCGCCGCCTGCCAGGCCGCCAGGCCGCCGTGCAGGATGTGCGCCTTCTGGTAGCCCAGGAAGCTCAGCAGGTAGTAGCCGCGGCAGGACATGCCGAAGCCCGAGTTCATCGAGCCCTCGTAGAACACCACCGTCTCGTCGCCGCCGATGCCCGCCGCGCCGAACGCGGCGGTGAACTTCTCCTTCAGCTCCGCCATGCCTTCCTTCGTGGACATCGCCAGGAAGGTGAAGATGTCGAACATGTTCACCGCCCCCCCGATGTGCCCGGCGGCGTAGTTCTCCGGCGACCGGGTGTCGATCAGCACGAGATTGCCGCCCGCCATCATCTCCGACAGCTCGGCCGGCGAGATCAGGGTCTTGTCAGCCATGACGCGAACACTCCTCTTGCGGTGGAAGGGATCAGTTGGATATCCGGCTCAGTTCCTGGGTGAGGTGCCGGGTGGAAGGCGTTATCATCGCGACGAAATATCCCTCGCGCAGCCGCCGCTGCACCGGGGCGCCGGCGATAAACGCGCGGGCGCCGGTGTGCAGCATCGCCGCTTGCGTCGCTTGCAGCGTCAGCTCGCCGACCGCCAGGCGCGCTTCCAGCACCTCCCGCACGTACTCGGCCGAGCCGTCGCGCGGCGTGGCCGCCAGGCGCATGACCGTTTCGGCGGTGGACGCCAGCGCGTCCTCGAAGTACGGCGGCCGCCGCGGCAGGAAGCGGTTGGTGTGCTCCTGGGTGGCGTCGGCCTGCACCATCGCGTCGATGCTGGCGCGGATCACCCCCAGGCCCATCCCCGTTTGCAGCAGGACGAAGCCGGGCCGGATGCGCCCGACCATGTCGCCCAGGGGGTCGGCCAGCATCATGGCGTCGGCGATGAAGGCGCGGCGGAAGCGGACGGAGTAGGTTCCGGTGCCTTCCAAGGTGGAGAAGCGCACGTTCTGGCGGATCTCCACGCCGGGCTGGCCGCACTGCACCATCGCCATCATGCGGTGGGACGGGTCGTCCGCGTCCTGGAAGATCGTGCCGAACCAGTGGCCGTCCCCCAGGTTGCTGACCCAGGGCAGCACCCCCGTCACGTTGTAGCCGCCTTCGGCCCGCTTGGCCCGCAGCGCGAACCCCTCGATCCCGGACAGCGCCTTGATCGGGTTGGACAGCCCGGTGCCGCCCAGCAGCGAGCCGTCGGCGATGCCGGGCTGCAAGCGCGCCCGCAGCCCGGCATTGTCGGTGTTCTCCAGGTACCAGCCGCACGCGTCCTGGCACCACGTGCAGAACGCGGTGGACATGCACACGGCGCCCACCGCCGCCATGGCGCCGATCGCGCCCGGCAGGTCACGCCGCCCCGACAGGGCGAGGTGGCGGCTGAACACCCCCGCCTCGCCCATCCGGCGCATCGCGGCGGCGGGGTAGAAGCCCTCGTCGATGCGGTTCACCAGGGGCGCCAGCTCCGCTTCCAGCATCTCCGGCAGCGCCGGCGCGGCTGGGGGCGGCACGATGGTCGTCGGTGTCGCGAGCGAATGGCTCAAGGGCGGCGCTCCCGGTGGGGGTTCAGGTCAGGCCAAGGTCAGGCCAAGGTCAGGCCCGGGTCAGAGCATGTCGCAGTTCACGGGGACCGGCTTGCTGAACGTGTTGGCCACCGGGGACCAGACGCGCGCGTGCGCGACCAGCGCTTCCAGTTCCTCGCGCGGCGCGTCCGCGTCGAGGTTGACCTTCACCCGCACCGCGTCGAACCCGACCGGCTTGGGGCTGGTGTCGCCAGTGCCCCAGACGGCGGTGATGTTGATGTCCGCTTCCAGCTCCAGCTCCAGCTTGCGCACCGTGATGTTGCGCGCCACCGCGTTGGCGTGGATGCCCACGGCCAGGCAGGAGCCCAGCGCCGCGAGCGACGCTTCCGACGGGTTGGGCGCGGTGTCGTCGCCCAGCAGGGCCGGCGGCTCGTCCACGATGTAGGGCGGCAGGTCGCGGATCATGTTGAGGTGCCGGAAGCGGCCCTCGGCGATGGTCTTGCACTTCAGCGTCTTGACGGCCTGCGGGTTGGCCCGGCCCTTCTCGATCAACTGCTCCAGTCCGGCCTTGTCGATCGGGGCGAGGCACCCCGTCATCGCTCCCGGCCCGGCATCCGGCATCTTGGTCGCAGCGCTCATGGCAGAAACTCCCTGTTGCATCGGGGGCCGGCGTGGCTGCCAGCCCTGTGTCGAACCATACGCCGAGCCTGACGCCGCGGCCACACAGAACGGTCTGTCTATTTGTTTCTCGCCTGATTCCCTACGCAAACGGCGTGCCACGACAGGCCGGGCATTGCCCGTTGCAGGAAGGCCGCTTGGCTGCGAGTTTCGCGCCCGTGAGCAACGCCGCCCTGCGCCCCGCCCGTCCCTACCCCGCGCACGAGCGCATCGTGCAGGCCGCACGGGACCTGTTCTGCCGCAACGGCATCCACGCGACAGGCATCGACACCATCCTGGCCGCCGCCGGCGCGTCCAAGATGACGCTCTACGGCCGGTTCGGCTCCAAGGAAGCGCTGCTGCGCGAGGTCCTGGCCCGGGAAGGCGCCGACTGGCGGAACGCGTTCTTCGATGCCGTCTGGGGGGCCGGGCCTGACCCGGCGGCGCAGCTGGCCGGCGTCGCGACCGCGCTCGGCCATTGGTACGGCGGCGGCCGGTTCTACGGATGCGCCTTCATGAACGCCATCGCCGAGCACGACAAGACGCAGAACTGGCTGCGCGAGGTCGCGGCCGAGCACCACGGCAAGGTGCTGGAATTCCTCGCCGGCATCGCCGAACAGGCCGGCTTCGCGGAGCCGGCGATCCTGGCCCGGCAGGTGCTTCTGCTCATCGATGGTGCAACTGCTGCCCTGATGGTCACCAATGACCCGGCAGTGCTCGCCATCACGGCACGCAACCTGGACGCCGTGCTCGCGACCGCGTCACGCCTCGGTGCCGCGGCAACGCCGGGGACAGCCCATCCCAGGACGGCCTCCAGCCGTTGCCAAATGCCGTAGCCTGCCCGGCGTGACGAAAGCTTGACCATCTCCCTCCCGTTATGTTCTTGTTCCGTTCATGTCTGCCCAGCCCGCCTCCTTCCCGCCCATCTCCGCCCAGCCCTCCTCCGCCCAGCCC
>CAXTLC010000105.1:0-9430 GCA_964245075.1 uncultured Acetobacteraceae bacterium | reverse complement strand
AAGCCGGGCCGCAAGGCGCCGGCCACCCCCGCTTCCGCCGCAGCCTAGTCGCACTCCTCCCAACCCACGCGGGCTAAGCGTGGCTGGAAGGAGCGGAACTGTTAGGAATGCCGTGGCGGCATTTCGCCTATAAGGGTTCTTGCGACCAAAGCCAAGCTGATTAGCCCGCGCGTTCCGAGAGGACGCGCCATGACACGCCCAAAAACCGTCCGCCGCCTGAAGGCGGTGGCTGACGTTTCCAAAGCGCCGGCAGCCCACTGCCAGACCGCGCAGATCCTGCCGCTTACCGTCCGTGCACGCATCTTGGACCGCCAAGCCGACGCGGAACTGTCCCATGGCCGTCACGCCGCGGCCGAACGCCTCTCGCGCCAGGCGGCCGAGCTGCGCGGGTGGCCAGCATGAGCGGCTTTCCCGGCCGCGTCTTCGACGGCGAAGGCGTCGCTATGGACGGTCTACCGAGCAATTTGACGCAAGCCCGGATCGACGCCTGTGACGGCCGCAGCATGATCGTGGCGGTCGGCCTAGCTCCGGTTGCGCAAGTCTGGCTGTTGGATGATGGCGCTACCTGGTCAGCCGTGCCGCAGTTCATCCGCGAAGAGGCCGTGCGGCTGGTCGAGGGCGGCCGGAGCATCGTCCTTTTGGCCCGGCGCCGCGAGGCTGAGGTCGATGTGCGCGATGGGCTGCTCGGCATCCTGCCGGACAGCGAGTTGTGCGACACCGACACAGTAGGCCAAGCATGAGCGCCCCCGAACCGCAGGACACATTGCGCGAGAGCGTGGAGAAAGTGACCCTTCAATCCGGTGGGCTTTTGAGCGTGGTGCCCGTCATGCTGGCGGACCTCCCGCATCTCGCGGCGGACGCATCGTTGGGCGATCGGGAAGCCGGACGTCTGCTGAATGCCGCGCTGGACACGGTTCGCCGGTTCGCCGCGGCGCCGCGGCGCTCGCAACCGCTCTGCGCGAGCTGCCCGCGCGTCCTGCGGCCTGGTCGCTACAATCTTGCGCTGGTTATGCCGGAATGCGCCGTCCCGACGCAGCTGCTGGCGTTGGGTATCTGCCGGCACTGCGCCACCAACGCCGCAAGCGTGATGGCCAAGGGCAGCGAAGGCTTGCGCCGCATCTGGCCAAACTTTCGCGTGGTCAAACCCACGCACGCCAGCGGTGGCCGGGCATGAACCGGCAACAGCGGCGGGCAGCAGCGAGAGGCGGCGCCAAGGCAGACCGACCGCAGGCGATTGTGCAAGCGCTGGACGCTCTTGCCTTGGCAAGCGCCGCAGACCCGACCGTCACGGGTGCCACCCTTATGCTGCCGAACGGCGAGGTTCTACACCTCGATGCCGAAACTGCCCGAGCGATGCGGCGGACTGACGGCAGCATGGCGGGGTCGGCGTGATGGCTGCCCACAACCCTGAAGGAGAGGCCTATGTCCGATGTGCCCAGCGCCATGCGCCCCGTTTCCGTGATTTTGGCTGCGGTCGAAGTGCTGGACTTGGCCCAGCTTCACGTCGTGAATGCCCGGGAAGCGACCCAGGATGCCCAGTACGAGCTACACGACTTCCACCAGGCGCGAGCCGCACAGTTGTTCCGCGCAGCACAGAAAACGGCACCCGATTTAGCTGCTCGCCCGGAATGGGACGAGTTGCGCCAGCTTTTGTAGCCCAGCAGCACGCTTCAACTTGGCTGGGCCGCGCGTGATGCCGCTCGCTCCGGCTGATCGGTCCAAGCTGGCGCGGGTTCTTGCGCTGCTGGGTAGCGACCAGCCAGGGGAGGTCGCAGCAGCAGCGCGAGCGGCGGATCGACTAGTACGCGGTCGGAGACTGGACTGGCAAGACGTTCTGGGCGGGGGCGTGCGTGGGGGAAGCGGTGCATTCCGACCCACATCAGGACCAACCCCCAACGCGTTCAGCGACCATTTTGGTGACCTGGCAGCGTGCGACCAGCGGCTTGACCTGCTCACGTCGTGGGAGCGGCAGTTCGTCGCCAGCTTGGCGCAACGCCGGAAGATCAGCAGTCGCCAACGTGAAGTTCTGCTCGAGATAGCGGCACGGGTTCGAGCGGCGGGACCGCGCCAGGAGTGAAGGACACGCCGCCCCCGTGCCCGCTGTGCGGCAAGCCGAGCGAGCGAAAGTTCAGCCCGTTCTGCTCGGCCGAGTGCAGCGACGCGGATCTGGACCGGGTGCGAGGCGAGTTGGTCGCCGGGCTGGAAACGCTGGCCGAGACGCTGCTGGGCACCGCGTCGATCCGCAAGAAGCGGACGCTGCGCTGGGGCAAGAAAGGCTCACTGTCGCTCGAGATTTCCGGCCGCAAGCGCGGTTCCTGGCATGACCATGAGGCCGGGACCGGCGGCGGCCCGCTGCAGCTCATCCAGCACGCGCAGTCGTGCTCCATGGCGGACGCGATCCGCTGGGCAAGAAACTGGACGGGCGGCACGCCGGACGCCGGCGCCGCGTTCAAGGCGGACCATGCGGCCCGGCAAGCGGAGCGGGACCGCGAAGCGCGGGCGGCCGCGGTCGAACAGGCGATCGAGGAACGGCAGCGCACCGGGTATGCGGCCCGGCTATGGGCCGGTTCCAAGCCGATCGCCGGCACGGTGGCAGAGCGCTACCTGGTCGAGGCCCGCGGCATCCCGACACCACCTGCTTGGCCGGATGCCATCCGGTTCCACAAGCCGACCCGCAGCCTGATCGTCGCCGCCACGGCCGATGACGGCACGCTGCGCGCCGTGCAGCGGGTCCGGCTGACGCCAGAGGCCAGGAAGGCGGAGGGCACGCCGGACGAGCCGACGAAGCAGACCAACGGCGTGCTGGCCGGGGCCGCAGCCCGCTTGCCGGGCGATCCTGCCGGACCGCTGCTGCTGGCGGAGGGGCCAGAGACAGGCCTGTCCCTCTGGTCGGCCACGGGGTACGAGACGTGGATCGTGTTGGGCGGCATGGGAGGCATCACGCCCCCTGCGGGCCGCCGGACCGTTGCCTGCCGCGACGACGACGCACGGCACAGTCCGGCCGATCGGCGCTTGCTCAAGACAGTGGCGGGGTGGACAGCGACCGCTCATCAGGTTGCCACCGCAACGCCCTGGCCGTTCCGCCTCTACGACAAGACCGACTTCAACGACACCCTGCGCGAGGACAGCCCCGCTGCCGTCCGCCAGCGCATTAAGGCGGCACTGAACCCCGGAGGCGGCGCACCTACGCGTCTGCCGATCAAGCTGGTGCGCGAACGGCTGCGCGCTGCGGAGGAAGCGTTCTTCAACGCGGTGCGGGAATGGGATGCCAGGCAGGGGGCAGCGGCGGCGCTGGCCATGCCGAACCAGGGTACGCAGCCAACGGGTCCAGCCGAGCAGATGGTGATGCCGATCCATGCCATTCGGGTGGACTTGGGTTCTGGCAAGACGCTGACAGCCATTCAGCAAGCAATTCGCCGTCTCGCCGAGATGCGAGCGGCCGGAGACATGCGATCCGCCGCTTTCGCCATCTCGACGCACGCGCTGGGGGATGAGGTGGCGGCCATCTTCGCCGTTCACGCCGCCAAAACCGGGCTGACCGCGGCAGTGTGGCGCGGCATGTCGGCGCCCGATCCGGACAGCCTGGGTGATCCGATGTGCCGCAACCTGGAAGCTGTGCAGGACGCGCGGGACGCGATGCTGGAAGTGCAGCCCACCACCTGCCGGCGCAAGCTGGACAGCGGCGAGTATGCCACCTGTCCGTTCTTCAACTCGTGCGGCTACCAGAAGCAGCGCAAGAGCCACGCGGATCTGTGGATCGTTCCGCACGAGATGATCTTCCTGCAGAAACCAACCGCGATCGGGAAGCTGGCCTTCCTGGTGGTGGACGAGTCCATTTGGCAGGACGGACTGGACGGCGTGCATGGCCGTCCCACCGCTTTGTCGCTGGACTCGCTTGGGCGCGTGCAGCCGTCCTCGCTCGACGCCGGCATGCACCAGCACCTGGACCGGGACCGGCTGGAGTACCTGCGCAACCGCCTGCTGGACGTGCTGCGCCCGCTGGCGGACGGCCCGGTTTCGGCGGAAGCGGTCGAAATGTCCGACCTGACGCTGGACAACGTGCGCGAGGCCTACCGGCTCGAATGGCGGCGGTTCGTGGACCCCGGCATGCACCCGGGCATGACTAAGACGCAGCGGCGCGAAGCGGTCCATCAGGCCGCCGTCAACGCCACGATCCCGCGGCTGGCGAGCGTGTGGGAGGCGGTGGCAGCGTTGCTGGAGGACGGCGGCCCGCAACGCTCCGGCTGGGCGGCGCTGGCCGTGCAGCCTACCGACGACGGCCCCATGCGGGTGCTGCACCTCAAGGGGCGCCGCAAGGTCCGCAAGGGCTGGCAGGTGCCGACGCTGCTGATGGATGCCACCATGAACGTCGAGCTGGTGCGCCCTTACTGGCCGGACGTGCGGCTCACCGCCGAACTGCTGGCGGACGCGCCGTACCAGACGGTGCGGCAGATAGTGGATCGGGCGTACAGCAAGTCGGCCATCGAGCCCCTAACGGTGGACACGCCCGGCTACACCGCGGAGGAAGCCAAGCGCCGGCACCGCGGCTTGCGATCGGTTCACGCCGTGCTGAACCGCGAGGCCCGGCAGTATGGCGGCGCCCCGGTCCTGGTGGTGACGCAGAAGGCGATCCGGGAAGCGCTGCCTGCACACGGGCCCATGGCGGCCTGCATCGACCTGGCGCACCACAACGCGGTCGCCGGCCGCGACCTGTGGCGCAATGTGCGGGCGCTGATCGTGGTGGGACGGACGCAACCGGCACCGGCCAGCGTCGAGCGGTTGGCGGAGGCCCTGACTGGCCGAGTCGTCGAGCATGTCGAAGGCTGGTACGCCCGCGGGGACGGGGTGCGCCACATGGCCGGCGCCGGGGCCGTCGCGATTGAGGCCGATCGCCATCCGGACCCGATCGTGGAGGCAGTCCGGTGGCAGGTGTGCGAAGCCGAGCTGCTGCAGATCATCGGCCGCGGCCGGGGCGTCAACCGGACCGAGGACGATCCGCTGGACGTACTGGTGTTGACCGATGCGCCACTGCCGCTGCCCGTGGCGGCCACCCTTCAGGCGGCAGACCTGGCGCCCAGCCCGGCCGATCTCATGCTCGCGGCGGGCGGAGTCGTATTCGAGAACGCGACTGATGTGGCCGCTGCCTACCCCCAGCTCTGGACCAATCGCGAAGCGGCAAAAAAGGCTCTGCAACGAGCCTCTGAAGCTGGGCAGTTGGGGACATTCTCCTATGAGAGTCTATTATTAGGGGAATGTCCCCAACTGGAGCGAGTCAGCTACCAGCGAGCAGGTGCCCGTTTGTCGCCCTCCGTGGCGTGGTGCGATCCGGGGTTGGTGCCTGATCCGGCAACGTGGCTGGCCCAGCGGATTGGGCCGTTGGCTTGGTGCCGGGTAGACGGCCATCAGCCAGACCCGCCGCCCTCGCCGTCCGCTACCGCGGACCGCAGACCCCGGCCGCAACCGCCTGACATCTCGGCCGGACCGGTGCCCGCTTGGGCGGATGATCCCGGATGGTCACCGGCGGACGCGGAGCGGTTCACTTCCGATCGGGGCGAGCCGGACTATGCCGAGTGGGATGGTCCGCCAGCCGCGGCGGGGTTCTGGGTAACCCGGACGGAACGGAGGCAAAATGAAACCCACGGCAGCGGTGCTGCTGAAGGATGCCTTTCGTGTGGGCGTGTGTGGGGGCAGCTATGTCCGGACCCAGCCGCAGTAGCCGAACGTGTGCTTGGGCGTGCTGGGGGGCGTGAAGAAGCGAAATCGCACTTCCCCGGCCCGATTGCGGAGCGGGACAAGTGGACATGACGAAGCGGGAGTTGGGATGAAGAACTGTGCGAAGTGACATATTTCGTCCGTGGCCCAGTCTGGGGCCACCACAGCAAACGTCGCGCGTGCGTGCGCGCGTATCGGAGGCATGATGGCCCGGCGTGGTAATGGTCGAGGCCGAGGCGGTCCCGCGCAAGGTCCTGGCTGGGGCGGCCCGGCGAACGGTGCGGGTTGGGGCGGGCCTGCCCGGGGCATCGGCCACAACAGCGGCTGCGCGGCTCCGTTCGAGGAAGGCAACCGAGCCGCAGCCGGGCCGCATTCCAGCGGTCAAAGTAAGCGGAAGGAGATGCTGGAGGTGTTGTATCACCTCGCATTCCACGCCCCGAGCCAGGCATTGCAGGTGTGGGCGGCTGTGGCTTGGCTGAACCGGGTCGAGGGTCCATGCCGCCAGATGGCCAGTCCAGACAATGCTTCCATCCCAATTGAAGAATAGCGGCTCGAACTGGCATACGCCGGCAAGCCTACGGGCCGCCCGGAGTATTCGATTGCCGCGAGTGACTACCCGGGTGATCCTACCCCGGTCGGTGCCTACCAGCCGGTCGGCGGCGGCGGTGAAGCTGCACGGGCTGCTGGGCACTCTGGCGGCGGACGGGATGTTGCGGACACGCGAGGGGGGATCGGATGGGCGTTGACGTAGTGCCGGATGTGCGCCGGGTTCGTGACCAACTCGGGCTGACGCAGGAGGATTTCGCGACCCGGTTCGGGCTTAGCGTGGCGGCGGTGCGAGATTGGGAGCAAGGCCGGAACATGCCCAGTGCTTCCGCGCGCATCCTGCTGAAGGTGATCGCCTGGGCGCCGGAGGTGGTCAAGGCGGCGCTGGCGGCCTGACCCGTCCAATGGCCTGGACCGGATGATGGAGTGCTGCTGGCTGACGCTGGAGAACCTGCAAGGGTGGCAGAAGGCTATGCCACTTCCCGCGCTGGGCGCAGCAGCAACTCTGCCGGGATGTCCCATTCCGCGTGCAGCACTCGCGCCTGGTCCATCGTGATCACCCGCACCCCGTTCAGCAGCTCAGACGCTCTGGACCGGCTGCCCAGCAACGTCGCCAAGTCGGCTTGGCTGCGTCCGGTCAGCTCCATGGCCGCACGCAGCCCGGCCAGTGCCGTGGGCGCCTCGATCGGCCAGTGCCGGTCCTCATAGGCGCCGATCAGGGTGGCCAGCACGGAGAAGCGCGCAGCGTCCGGCGTGCCCGGCGCGGGCTCGTGCTCAAAGTAGGGCTCGATCTCGGCCAAAGCCCAATCGTAATCCGCTTCTCTCTCAAGGGGGCGCACATCCATCACACTGTCTCCGGATTGATCTTGTCGTATTCAGCGTGGGTGCCGACAAACTTCACCAGCACGCGGCGGTAAGCGTAGGAAACATGGACGATCAGGCGGAACTTGTTGCCGCCGATGTTGAAGATCACCCGGTTGTCGCCGACGAAATCGGCGCTGCCGAAGGCGTTCTTCACGTCAGCGGGACCAGTCCATGCCGCCTGTTCCACCAGCGTGTACCATGTCCGCAGCGGCGTTTCGGCTTGGGGGTTCGCTTCCCAGAAAAGCCGCAGCGTCCGGCGGGCGATGATCTGCATGTCCTAGAAACTAGGACGTTCCCAGTCTGGGAACAAGAGATATGTTCCACACTTGGGAACATGCTGCCGTCCTGAGTTCAGAGGATGTTGAGCGCGCCTTACCGCTTTCGAGCAGGCCGGCGAGCTGTCGGCCACCATCGAGGTGCCCCGGCTGTTCCCTGGCATTAGCAGCAACGAAAAAGCCAGGGAGTGCGCTAGGATCATCGCGGGCTGGACGTCCTCGCCGGTACCGGTTCAGCCGGTCAGGAAGCGCCGGGTGCGGTAGTGTCCTACCCGTCCAAATCCTCTGCCAGCACGATCAGCGTCACCGCCCAGAACCGCTCCCCGTCCTCGACCACCTGGTCCACCGTTCCGAGCACGTCGCTGCCGACGCGGAGCTGCGCCGTTCCGTTCTGGGACTCTGCCGCATCCAACATGATGCCCGGGCTGTGCAGCATGCGGCGAAGGTGTGTTTGAAGACGGGCGAGATCGGCCTGGGTGATGCTGGCCATCACCGTTCGTCCATGGGATTCTCAAAACAGATACATAAATTGCAAGCTGAATTGCTAGGTGGATGTGTGGGCGTGTGTCTAACTACTGGTGTTTCCATGTTTCTAGTAACCCATGCGTCCAAGCAGCTCATCCAGCGCCTGATCCGCTAGATCCTGCTTGTCCGTCCGTTCGCTGAACGACGCCTGACGGAGCCGCTCATAGACCGACTTCCGCAGTTTGAGCGTGACGGGCTGCCGTTCCTCTTTGACTGCCTTCGCCGCCACTGGTGGTTCCTGAGCCTCTGGTAGCGGCTCTGGCCTGGCGGCAGCGCCCTTTGCCGGCAAGATGGCGGATAGGCTGGGCCGGGCTGGTTTGCTCATCGCGGCGCATCCATTCGCTTGCTCAGGTAAGCCCAAAGGTCCGCCATCTCGCCGGCCGCCTTACCCCCCGTGTCCATCTCCGGCGCCGTATGGCCGTCCACCTTGGCCGCGGCGTAGTCGGTGCGATCGGCCACTTGAACAGGTGCCACGGTGCCATGCTGGGACAGCGCCACCACCGCTTCCATCGTGAGCCGGACGCGCGGCTTCACCGCGTTCACCACGAACACCATTGGCTTGCGGGCGAGCTGGATTACGTCAACCGTGCTGGCAATCGCGCGCAAATCGTCCGGCGAGGCGCGCACGGGCACCACCACCAGGTCCGCATGGGCGATGGTGCCGGCCACCGACCGGTCTATCGCTGGCGGCGTGTCCACTAGAACGATCTGCACCTGCTGCTCCCGCAAGGCCGCAAGGGCTGTTGCCACGTCCGGGTCCGGCCGGGCTAGGATGGGGCTGGCATCGTGCTGGCGAGCATCCCACCATTGCGCCAAGCCCTGCATGGGATCGGTGTCCACCACGCCTACGGGACCCGCTCCAGCACGGCCGGCCTCGACGGCCAAGGCTGTGGCAAGCGTGGTCTTGCCGGCGCCGCCCTTGCGGGAGGCGAAGACGATCACGCGCATGGGCAGTAGCCTGGGATCGAGCTTATCTGTCCAGACACACAAATTTTTAAATGCTTGTGTGTCTGGCAAGTTACGTGTCCGACTGTGTGGACACACACTTTAGGAGCCCTGGCGGAAGGTGAGCAGGACCGGGTTGCTCATGTGCTTGGCTCCCGCATCCGCACGCCAGCGCCACCGCCGTTGGCAGGGATGAACTCGATCCCGGCTGCTTCGAGGGCTCGCTGCATAGCTTTCATGTTGGCCGGCGTGACTGAACCACCCGCCTCAAGGCGCTGAATAGTCGAAAGGCTAAGGCTAGTAGCTTCCGCCAGTTGGCGGGCTGACCATCCTACAAAGCCCCTGGCAGCTCTTATCTGCCCTGCCGTTAGAAACAATTTACTTCACATGACATAAATAGCTTGACCAGTGACCGCTATGGGATAATCTATGTCATGTGAGGTAAATTACTTCAAGGGGCCAGCCGATGCCGACTTACCAGTCCACCAATCCCCTGGCCCGCGCCAACCCGCTCCGCTCCATGCCTTTCATCCGCCCGGCCGAGCAGGTGCTTGGCTACTCCC
>CAXTLC010000104.1:0-10156 GCA_964245075.1 uncultured Acetobacteraceae bacterium | reverse complement strand
GGCTGACGGCCCCCTGCGCCTCGGCATGCCGTCCGGCGTTCTCACGGTGGGGGCGGATGTGGGGCAGGAGGGCGGCGAGTGGCACGCCCGCGCCGGCTCGTTCTTCCGCACCGCCCGCCGCCTGTTCGACGGCCGGGTCTGGGTGCCCGGCCATGGTGCGCCACGGTAGGGCGCGCCGGGCGCATAGGCCGGATGCTTCGCGCCGGAGCCGTCAGGACGCTTGTTCATGGTAAGGACGATCCTTACCATCGGTCTCGTGCTCACCAGCAAGGCGCAAACGACGATCCCGCAGCCGGCGCGCGCGGCGCTGCGCCTGCGCGAGGGCCACGAGATCGCCTACGTCATCGAGCCAGGCCGGGTCCTGCTGACCCGTGCCCAACCCGGCAAGGCGGCCGACGATCCGTTCAGGGCCTTCGCCGAGTGGGATAGCCCGGCTGACACCGAGGCCAATGCCGGGCTTTGAGGCCTGGGACGTGGTGAAGGTGCCGTTCCTCTTACGCCGGCATCATGGGCGGGTGCGCCTGCATCCCGTCAACATCGCCGCCCGGGTGCAGATCGTGGTGGAGCATTTCTGGCAGAACGTGGCGCACCTGCTGGATGGCCAGGCCAAGGCGATGGTGGTGACGGCCAGCCGCAAGGAGGCGGTGCGCTGGATGCGGGCCATGGAGGCCTACGTGCGGCAGCGGAACTACGGCATCGGCCTGCTGGTCGCCTTTTCCGGCAAGGTGGAGGACCCCGACACCGGGCCGGAGCCCTTCACCGAGGCCAACATGAACCCGGGGCTGCTCGGCCGCGACATCCGCGAAGCCTTCGCCACGCCGCAGTTCAGCATCCTGCTGGTGGCCAACAAGTTCCAGACCGGCTTCGACCAGCCGCTGCTGTGCGCCATGTACGTCGACCGCAAGCTGGGCGGCGTGCAGGCGGTGCAGACCCTGTCCCGGCTCAACCGCGCGCGCCCTGGCAAGAGCACCTACGTCGTGGACTTCGTCAACGAGCCGGAGGAGGTCCTGGACGCCTTCCGCCAGTATCACGCCACGGCGGAGCTGGGCGGCGTCAGCGACCCGGACCTGGTGCTGCACCTGCGCAGCAAGCTGGATGCCCAGGGCCTGTACGACTGGAACGAGGTGGGGCGCGTGGTGCGGGCGGTGCTGAAGCCCAAGCCCTCGCAGTCGAACCTGGACGCGGCGATCGGCCCGGTCAGCAACCGCCTGCTGGTCCGCTTCAAGCACGCGCAGCAGGCGGCGCGCGAGCAGCCGGAGGGCAGCACCGCCCGGCAGGGGGGCAAGGACGAGACCGAGGCGCTGCTTCTGTTCAAGCGCGACCTCGGCAGCTACGCCCGGATCTACGAGTTCCTCGGCCAGATGTTCGACTACGGCAACACCGACTACGAGAAGCTCTATCTATTCGCCAAGCTGCTGGAGCCTTTGCTGAAGTATGGGCGGGAGCGGGACGGCATCGACCTGTCCGCCCTGAAGCTGACGCACCACCGGATGCGCGACCTGGGCCAGCAGAGGCTCACCCTGGCCGGCGGCGACGCGGCGGACCCGTTGCAGCCGCTCACGGACGCCGGGTCGGGCGCGGCGCAGGACAAGCAGAAGCAGCGGCTGGATGCGATCATCCGGGCGATCAACGGCCTGTTCGAAGGCGACGTCACCGAGGGCGACACCGTGACCTACGTGGACGGCGTGATCAAAGGGAAGCTGATGGAATCCGGCACGCTGAAGGCGCAGGCCGCGGCCAACACCAGGGAGCAGTTCTCCAGCTCGCCGAGCCTGCACGAGGAACTCAAGTACGCCATCATGGACGCGATGGCGGCGCACCACAGCATGAGCAAGCAGGCGCTCGATTCGGAGACGGTGCAGGCGCGCATCCTTTCGGCCCTTCTCGGGCCGGGCGCACTGTGGGAGGCGCTTCGGGCGCAGGAAGGCGCGCAGCGGCCAGGGCGTGCCTGAGCCTCCTGGCCATGGCGGCGGCGGCAAGCCGGCCGGCCGATCCGCCGTCACGACCCCGCTGTGAAGGCGCGGCCCAGCATGGCCGGGCGGCACAGCCGGATGCGCCGCCGGTCGCGCGAGATCAGCACCAGCATGACCATGGTGCCGATGTAGGGCAGCGCGGAAAGCAGCGCCGACGGCACCGCGACGCCGAGCGCCTGCACGTAGAGCGACAGGTACATCAGCGCGCCGAACAGCCAGGCGCCGATCAGCAGCCAGAACGGCCGCCAGGCCGCGAACGTCACGAGCGCGACCGCGATCCAGCCGCGCCCGGCCGTCATGTCCTGCGCCCACAGCGGGGTGTAGGCGAGCGACATGTAGCTGCCGGCCAGCCCGGCCAGCGCGCCGCCGAACGCGACCGCGGCGTAACGCACGCCCAGCACGGAATACCCGAGCGAATGCGCGGCGTCGTGCGAGTCGCCAACCGCGCGCACGAGCAGGCCGAGCTGCGTCCGCCGCAGGCACCAGGCAACGGCCGCGAGCAGGACGAGCGACAGGTAGGCCAGGATGTCCTGCGAGAACACGACCGGGCCGAGCACGGGGATGCCGGACAGGCCGGGAACGTGAAGCTTCGGCAACACTGGCGCGGAGATGCCGACGTACCCGGCGCCGAGCAGCGCGGACAGGCCGCGGCCGAAGATGGTCAGCGCGAGCCCTGTCGCGGTCTGGTTGGCCTGCATCGTGAGCGTGACGACACCGAACAGCAGCGCCAGGGCGGCGCCCGCCGCAAGGCCTGCAAGCACGCCCCAGGCCGGCTGCCCCGTCCCATGCGCGGCCGCGAACGCCGCGAGCGCCCCGCCCAGCATCATGCCCTCGACACCGAGGTTGAGCACGCCGGCCCTTTCCGCCACCAGTTCGCCGACCCCGGCCAGCAGCAGCGGCGTCGCCCCGGCCACGACGCTGACCAGGAACGCGGTCAGCAGTGCGCTCACGGGGGCGCCCCGGCGGCGGCCGGGTCTCGCCAGCGGACCCGGTGCAGGATCAGCACGTCGCAGCCAAGCAGGCAGAACAGCAGGACGCCCTGGAAGATGGCGGTGACGGCGTTGGGCAGCCCGAGCGTCAGCTGCGCCGCATCGCCGCCCAGGTAGGTCAACGCCAGCAACAGCCCGGCCGGGATGATGCCGAGCGGGTTCAGCCGGCCCAGGAACGCGACGATGATCGCGGTGAACCCGTAGCCCGGCGACAGGCTCGTGTTGAGCTGCCCGAGCGTGCCCGTCACCTCGAACATGCCCGCCAGCCCGGCCAGCCCGCCGCTGGCGAGCATGGCCACCCAGATCAGGCGATCCTCCCTGAACCCGGCGAACCGCAGCGCCCGCGGCGCCTGGCCCAGCACGCGAAGCTGGTAGCCGAGCACTGACCTTTGCAGGGTCGCCCACAGCGCGAGCGCGATCAGCGGCGCCAGCAGCACGCCAAGGTGCAGGTTGGTGCCCTCCAGCAGCCGCGGGCCGTTCGCGCCGTCGGAGAACAGCGCCGTTTGCGGGAAACCGAAGCCCATCGGGTCACGCCAGGGGCCGGTCACGAGGTAGAGCAGCAGGTACTGGATGATGTAGGTCAGCATCAGGCTGGTCAGGATCTCGGTGGCGTTGAAGCGGACGCGCAGGAACGCAACCAGCCCGGCCGCCGCCATGCCGCCGGCGATGCCCGCCGCGGCGACGGCGGGAAACACGGCCGCGCCGGGGGCGTCGGGGAAGGCGAGCGCCACGCCGCCGGCGGCGATGGCGCCGAGCGTGAACTGGCCCTCGGCGCCGATGTTCCAGATGTTGGCGCGGTAGGCGAGCGACAGGCCGGCCGCGATGATGATCAGCGGCGCCGCCTTGACGGCCAGGTACTCGAAGCCGCCCGGCGCCAGCAGCGGCGCGACCAGGAAGGTATAGACCGTCAGCAGCGGCGGCCGGCCCATGGCGGCGAACAGCAGCCCGGCGACCACGCAGGTCAGGGCCAGCGCCAGCAGCGGCGACGCGTAGGACCACGCGGGCGATTCGGCGCCGCGGGGATCAAGCCTCGGCATAGGCATCCCTCGCCACCGGGTCCGGCGGCGCGCTCGCTGGAGCCAGGGCGGGCGGGAAGGCGCCGCCCATCAACCGACCGATCGACTCCACCGTGGCCTCGCGTGTCGGCACCGGTTCGGCGACGAGGCCGCCGGCGATCACGGCGATCCGGTCCGCGAGCGCGAACAGCTCGTCGAGGTCCTGCGAGATGACCATCACCGCGGCGCCCGCCAGCGCCAGCGCCATCACCGCCTCGCGGATCGCCAATGCCGCGCCGACGTCGACGCCCCAGGTCGGCTGATTGATGACCAGCACGCCCGGATCTTGCAGCATCTCGCGGCCGACCAGGAACTTCTGCAGGTTGCCGCCGGACAGCGACCTCGCCTTCGCCGCCGGCCCGGCCGTCCGCACGTCGAACCGGGCGATGATGTCGCGCGCGAACGCCAGAGTGCGGGCCTCGCGGATGAAGCCGAAACGGACGAGGCGGGCATGAAGGAAGCCGGACAGGAACGCGTTTTCGGCCAAGGTCATGCTGGTGACGGCGCCGTGCCCGTTGCGCTCCTCGGGCACGAAGCGGCAGCGCAAGCGGCGGCGCTCGTTGGGGCCCATGTGGCCCGCCGGGGCGCCGTCGATCAGGATCGTCTCCGGCCGGCCGGCCGGGATCTCGCCCGAGAGCGCGTCCATCAGCTCGGCCTGGCCGTTGCCGGCGATGCCGGCGAGACCCAGGATCTCGCCGGCCGCGAGGCGAAGCGAGATGTCGTGCAGGTTGGTGCCGAACGGGTCCGGCGAGCGGATGGTAAGCCGGTTGAGCACGAGGCGGGGCGGGGCGCCGGCGGCAGGGCGGGGCCGGATGGTGGGCGATGGCAGCTTGGCGCCGATCATGATCTCGGCCAGCTCCTTGACCGACTTCTCGGCCGGCGCACAGGTGGCGACGTTGCGGCCAAGCCGCATGACGGTTGCGGCCGAGCACAAGGCGCGCACCTCATCGAGCTTGTGACTGATGTACAGGATCGAGCAGCCCTCGGCGGCGAGGCGGCGCAGCGTGGCGAACAGCCCTTGCACCTCCGACGGGGTCAGCACCGAAGTCGGCTCGTCCATGATCAGCAGCTTGGGGTTCTGGAGCAGGCAGCGGACGATCTCGATCCGCTGCCGCTCGCCGACCGAGAGATCGTGCACCACCCGGCCCGGATCGAGCGGCAGGCCGTATTCGGCCGACACGTCGACAATCCGTTCGTGGAGGGTGCGGCGCCCAGCCGCGCTGCCGAGGCCGAGGGCGATGTTCTCCCCCACCGTCAGCGCCTCGAACAGCGAGAAGTGCTGGAAAACCATGCCGATGCCTAGGCGCTGGGCATGGCCCGGGTTCTGCACCACCGTCGGGGCGCCGTCCCACGCCATGGTGCCGGCGCCGGGTTTGGTGAGGCCATAGATGATTTTGACAAGCGTGCTCTTGCCTGCGCCGTTCTCGCCGAGAAGGGCGTGGATCTCGTTGCGGCCGATGGTGAGCGAGACATCGTCGTTGGCGAGGCAGCCGGGGTAACGCTT
This sequence comes from uncultured Acetobacteraceae bacterium, assembly GCA_964245075.1. Taxonomy (GTDB): domain Bacteria; phylum Pseudomonadota; class Alphaproteobacteria; order Acetobacterales; family Acetobacteraceae; genus LMUY01. The sequence goes on along the minus strand of CAXTLC010000104.1, from coordinate 4,635 downwards.
GGTGATGCCGCGCATCGTCAGCAGCGGCCCGGTGCCGCCGCTTCGTCCGGGTGCCGGCGCGCTTCCCGTGCCGATCAACTCAGCCTCCCATCGATCCCCTTGGCAAGCCACTGCATGGCCGACAGCTCGCCATCGTCGAGCGTCTTGCCGGCCGGGACCGCCAGGGCGCCAGACTGGCCGGCAATCGGCCCGACGAAGACCTTCTGCTTGTCGGCCCTGATGTCTGCCTCCGTCGCGGCCGCGAGCGCCTTCACGTCGTCGGGCATGTTCTCGAACGGCGACATCGCGAGCATGCCGCTATCGAACCCGCCCCAGGTGTCGGTGCTTTTCCAGGCGCCGTCGAGCACGTCACCGATGCGCTGGATGTAGTAGGGCGCCCAACTGTCCGTGCTGGCGGTCAACTCGGTGTGCTCGGCGAACTTGGCCATGTCGGTTGATTGGCCGAACGCTTTGATTCCGCGGCTGGCGGCAGCCTGCAAAGGGGCTGGGCTGTCGGTGTGCTGGGTCATGATGTCGCAGCCCTGGTCCATGAGCGCCTTGGCCGCGTCGCCCTCCTTCGGCGGGTCGTACCAGGAGTTGATCATGATGAACTTGAGCCGGGCGTTCGGGTTGACTGACTGCATGCCAAGCACGAACGCGTTGAGCCCTTGCACGACCTCCGGCACCGGCACGGAGCCGACGTAGCCGGCTACCCCGGCCTTGCTGAGCTTGCCCGCGATCACGCCTTGGACGTAGCGCGCCTGGTAGAAGCGGATGTTGTATGTGGAAAGGTTGGCAGCGCGCTTGTAGCCGGTGGCGTGCTCGAAGAACACCTTCGGGTGCCGCTTGGCCGAGTTCACGCATGAATTCATGTAGCCGAACGAGGTTGCGAAGATGAGCTGGTGGCCGGAGTTGGCGAGGTCGTTCAGGATCTTCTCGGAGTCCGGCCCTTCGGCGACGTTCTCGACGTAGTTGGTCTGGATCTTGTCGCCGAAGTGCTCGGCGGCGGCCTTGCGGGCGACATCGTGCTGGTACGTCCAGCCAAAATCCCCGACCGGGCCGACGTAGATGAACCCGACCTTCAGCGGGTCCGCGGCGCGGGCCGGGCTGATCAGCGAGGAGGCGGCCGGGAGCGCAAGCGACGCGCCAAGCAGATGGTTGAAGCGCCGTCTTTCCATGGTGACCCCTGTGCGAACGTGAACTCGACCACGATTTCGTAGCAGGGGCCGTGCCAAATCAGCTCCGGCCGGCCGTTGCGGGAACGCTCCGACGAGGATTGCGGCCGGTTTCCGCTTGCGCGCCGCAGGGCTCGCGATGGCGACGGGTGTCAGCCGTTGTGCTGGCCGTTGCAGTCGTCTCGACAGGCCCAGAAGCCGGCATGCACGGCGCGCGCCTCGTCTTCCAGCAACGGCCCCCTTACATCCACGCGGCGCTGCCCGGCTGCCAGCACCACCCGGCACGGCAAGTCCATGGTCAGGTTCTCCGGATGCGGCCCGATCAGGATTCGCAACTCGCGCTCCGACAGCGCGTAAACGACCCGGCCGAGGCCGGCCCAGTAGGCGGCGCCGGCGCACATCGCGCATGGCTCAGCGCTGACATACATCGTGCAGCAAGCCAGGAACTCCGCGCTGTAGACCTGGCTGGCTCGGCTCATCAGCGTGCGCTCGGCATGGGCGGTGCGGTCACCCAGTTCGCTGTGCGCGTTGCCGGCCCGCATCAGCACGGCCCCGCTCCCGCCTACCAGAACGGCGCCGAACGGATGGTTACCCGCCGCACGCGCCTCCCGTGCCGTTTCGATCGCCAGCCGAAGGTAATGCTCATCGTCCGTCATCGTTGTCGCTACTGCTCCAGCGCGGCCGCCAGTTGCCTTCTGCTTCTACTAGACATGGACTGGTTCTCAGATTCGAGGCGGCTTGTCCATGGACAGGGATTTCTGTTCGTGGAGCGGATCGCGGGACCCTCGCCGGACACGCGCCGCGGCCGTGCCGGCTCGGCATTGTGTGGTGCAGGAATGGCCAGTTCGAGGCCGGGCAGATCGAGCACGCTGCGGCTGCTCGCCTCGGCCTGGCGCAGGACCGGTGGAGCACGAGCCGCAGCGCCGGAACCGGCTCGATCGGAAGGTTGGGGTGTCGTGGCTGCTCGCTGTTCCGGCAGGGATGCATGCCCTACGAACCCGTCCCCACCATGCCCGAACAAAGGCTCGCGCCCCTCATCGAGGCGTTTGCGAGAGCCGTGTCGGGCACCACCGGGTTCAGCGGCATGTTCACCGCCGCAGGATGAGGGATGAGCGGGCGGTCCGACGCGCTCCGCGAATCGCTTCTTCAGCCGGGGGTGGTGCTCCCCTTGAGCGGGGTGCACCAGTGTGCCGCCTGGCAGGCGGGGTTGAGGCAAGGGACCCTGTGACGAGCGATGCGATCCCCACTCCGGCCAAGGCCGCCACGGCGTGACCCGGCCGAAAGCTCCGGCTTTTGCGCGCTGTGAGCGCACGTCACCTCATCGTGGATCGGCGTTGGGGTCGTTGTCCACGACGCGGGTCAGCTGGTACGACGGAATGGTCGGGCTGATCGGGTTGCTGCGTTTCAAGATTTTCCACCCGGCGAAGAGCACCAGCGCCACGACCGGAATCGCCGCGATCGTGAATGTGCCATCCGGGTAGTCGAAGCCCATCAGCACCAGCACGCCAAGCAGGAACGCGAGCGTGAGCCATGACGTGAATGGTGCGAACGGCATGCGGAAGTTGACTCGCGGGATGCTGCCTTTGTTGATCGCCTGCCGCAGCCGCATCTGGCAAAGGACGATGAAGCCCCAAGTCGATATGATCCCGAGGGAGGCAACGTTCAGCACGATCTCGAACACTTGGCTCGGCACGAAGTAATTCAGGACGACGCCGAGCAGGTAGACGGCCAGCGTCACGACGATCCCGCCGTACGGCACCTTGGCGGTGTTCATGCGTCCCACGTAAGCCGGGGCGGAACCTCCCATGGCGAGCGAGCGAAGGACACGGCCCGTGGAGTAAAGCCCGGAGTTCAGGCTTGAGAGCGCCGCCGTCAACACCACCACATTCATCGCCGTGCCGATGCCCGGTATCCCGAGCTCGCCGAAGAAGGTCACGAACGGGCTGGTGCCGGCCCGGTAGGCTGTCCAAGGCAGAAGGGTGACGAGCAGGATCACTGAACCGACATAGAACAGCGCGATCCGCCACATCACGCTGTTGATGGCCCGCGGCAGCACCTTCTCCGGATTTTCGGCTTCGCCGGCCGCGGTGCCGATCAGTTCGATGCCGGCATAGGCGAACACGACGCCCTGGATGATGATAACTGCCGGAAGCAGCCCATGCGGGAATATTCCGCCGTTCTCGGAGATGAGGTGCAAGCCCGGCGCCTGCCCCCCAACCCCCCAGCCGCTAACGAGCAGCCCGGTGCCGATGATCAGGAACAACACCAACGCTCCGACCTTGATGATGGAGAACCAGAACTCCATCTCGCCGAACCATTTCACCGCGACCATGTTGGCCGCGCCGACGATCCCCAGTGCGACGAGAGCGAACAGCCATTGCGGCACATCCGCGAACAAGCCCCAGTATCTCATGTACAAGGCAACCGCCGTGATGTCGACGATCCCGGTCATTGCCCAGTTCAGGTAATACATCCAGCCGGCAATGAACGAGCCGCGCTCACCGTAGAACTCGCGGGCATACGAGACGAAGCTGCCGGAGGTTGGGCGGTACATCACCAACTCGCCCAGCGCGCGCAGGATCAGGAACGAGAACAGGCCGCAGAACAGATAGACCGCGGCCAGGGCAGGGCCGGCAAGCTGCAACCGAGCGCCGGCACCGAGGAACAGCCCCGTCCCGATGGCACCGCCAATGGCGATCATCTGGACCTGCCTCGGTTTCAGGCTCTTCTCATACCCTTCCTCATGGGTGTGCAGGGCGACCTGGGCCGGGTTGCCGACGCCGGCAAACGATTGATCATGTGCGACTGACATTCTGTCCTTTTTCCTTCCGTGCGAAATCGCAGTTTTCGGGAACGCCGGCAGTCCTGTTCGCACACTCCCGTATTGCAGACGTTAGCAGAAATTGTGCCAACATCTCGCCGGTACCTTGCTTCGTCCGGCACCCGCCCACGATCAGGTTGCTCGTGAACAGGCTGTCGTTGTCGACATCCACCCTGCGCAACGGAAACGGAAACACCTCGCGCGCATGGCCAAAGGCATGCACGGCCATCTCGGCCTCGCGCGCCATGATCGGGATGCATTCCGTCCACCCGGTCGCCACGTCCGTCGCCATGGTCTGCGCGAACGCGCCCGATACCGTCGTGCCGCCATGCGCCACGAAGTCCATTTCGACCCAGCCCGGGGCGGGACTGCCGCAGTCGTTGAACATCCTGATCGGCATGCTCCGCCGCACTGCCGAGCCAAACCCTGTAGAGCGGCGGCATCCACTGCTCGCCACCAGCGCACTCCGGCCAGCAGGCAACCGATCGTGGCGGCACTCACGCTCAACAGCCTCTCCCGCGTTGCCTCGTCCAGCACGACCCGGCCGGGCCGCTCCAGGGCCGGAAGTTCCTAAAAGGAGTTCCCGCCCTGGTAGCAGCGGCCCTGCCGGCTGCTACCAGGGCAAGCCGTTGGAGATCTGGTTCGAGGACCAGGCGCGCG
>CAXTLC010000103.1:0-10532 GCA_964245075.1 uncultured Acetobacteraceae bacterium | reverse complement strand
GCCCTGGCGGAGTCGCGTAGCGCCATGAGCGCGCACCTCGCCCAGCTCCGGCTGGCAGGCTTCAAGAGCTTCGCCGACCCGGCGACCCTCGACATTCTGCCCGGCCTCACCGGCCTGGTCGGCCCCAATGGCTGCGGCAAGAGCAACCTGGCCGAGGCCCTGCGCTGGGCCATGGGCGAGGGCCAGGCGGGCGCGCTGCGCGGCGGCGCCATGGACGACCTGATCTTCGCCGGGACCAGGACCCGCCCGAGCCGGGACGCAGCCGAGGTCACGCTGACGCTGGAAGGCAGCTTCCCATCGCCGTTCACGGGCGAGACCCGATTGCAGATCGCCCGGCGCATCGGGCGCGGCGGCGGCAGCGTCTACCAGGTGAACGGCCGGGATGTGCGGGCGCGCGATGTGCGGGCGCTGTTCGCCGACCTCGGCGGCGGGGCACGCGCGTCGGCCATGGTCGGGCAAAGCGGGGTGGCCGCCGTCATCGGCGCGCGACCGGACGAGCGACGCGGGCTGCTGGAGGACGCTGCGGGCCTCGCCGGGCTGCACGCCCGCCGGGCAGAGGCGGACGCCAAGCTGCGCGCCGCCGAGGCCAACTTGGCGCGGGCCGGAGACCGGCATGCCCTTCTCGACGGCCAACTCGCCGGGCTGCAACGCCAGACGCACCAAGCGGCCCGGCACGCGGACCTGCTTGCCCAGATTACCGCCGCCGAGGCCGGGCTGCACGCCCTGGCTCAAGGCCGGGCGGCCGCCACCCGGGCAGCCGCATACGCTGCGTGGGCTGCTGCGCAATCCGCAGCGGCCCACGCAGCGTCCCACGCCCATGCAGCGGAGGCGGCATCGGAGACGGCCGCCGCGGCACTCCCCGGCCTGCGGAGTGCGGAGGCGTCCGCGCGCACCGTGGCTGAACGCGCCCGCCTCCGGCAGGAAGGGCACACGGCTGCTGCGACGCAGGCACGGGACGCCCTCCGGGCTGCAGCCATGGGGCGCGTGCAGGTCGCCCGGGATCTCGCCAACGCCGAGACCGCCTGCGCTGATGCCGTTCGCACCGAGGCGGAACTGGCCGAGGAAGCCGCATCGCTGGCCGCTGCGGAGACGAACGTTCCATTGATCCTCGCGTCGCTGCAGGCCGAAATGGCGGCTGCAGCCGCGTCACTCGCATCGAAGGAGGCATCCACCGTTGCGGCTGCGGGGCGCGTCGCCGCTCAAGCGGCGGAGGCGCGCGCCCTGGGGCAGGCGCTCGATCAAGCCGAGGCTCGGGTCCGCCGGGCCACCGAGGCCCAGGACAGGGCCGAAGCCGCCCGGGCGCGTGCCGCGACCGGGGCGCCGGACCGGGCATCCCTGGCGGCAGCCCAGGTTACCGCGGAGGCTGCCGCGGGGGAGCTGGGCACCGCGGACGAGCGCCTGCGCAGGGCGGGGCACGCCCTTGACGGGGTGGCCGCGTCCGCCACGGCGGCGCGCGAAGCCGCGATCTCCGCCACAGTCGTCCATGACCGCCTGGCCGCGGAGGCGGGCGCTCTCGCAGAGGTGCTAGCAGACGGCCAAGACGTGCGCTGGGTGGCAGTGCTCGACCAGCTCGTGCTGCCACCTGGGCTGGAGGCGGCGTTGGGCGTGGCACTCGGCGAGGAGCTGCAGGCCGCCGGCGACCCTGGCGGCAATGAAGCGCCACGGCATTGGCGCGTGCTGCCAACGCTTGCACCCTGTTTTCTTCCTGGCGCGCCACTGTCCAGCCTGGTGGGCGCCCCGCCTGCCCTGGCCCGCGCGCTGTCGGGCATTGGCGTGGTGGCGGACGATGCGGAGGGCGACGCGGCACAGACGAGACTGACACCTGGGCAAAGCCTGGTCTCGCGGGAGGGTGCGCTGTGGCGCTGGGACGGCTACACCGTGCGTGCTGGAACGCCCACAGCCGCGGCGGCACGGCTGCTGCGGCGCAATCGGCTGGCCACGGTACGGTCGCAGGCGACAGAGGCGAAACAGGTGGCCGTCCGGCTTCTGGCCACCTCGCAAGCCGCGGACGCAGCCGAGCGAGACGCAGCTGCAGCCGAGGCGCAGGCTCGCACAGCCCGGCGATCGGCTGAGGTCCGGGCAAACTCGGCCCAGGGAACCGCCCAGACGATGCAGGCTGCGTCAGACGTGGCTGCCGCTCTCCTGGCCGGTCTGAACGCACAGCTTGCCGCACTGGCGCCCGACTCCGCCGACGCCGAGATCGCTTTCAGGGAAGCACAAAGTGCGCAGGCAGCCCTGCCCGCGGCGGGCCGGCTCGACGTCGAGGCCGTCCAGGCCCGCGACGCCCTGGCAGTCGCCCGGGCTCGCGACGCCGCGGCCACCCGTGCCCTCGACGGGGTCATCCATGACGGCGCGGCCCGGCGTACCCGGATGGCCGCGCTGGCGCGCGAGCGCGAGGCCTGGGCAGGCCGCGCAGCCCATGCCCGCTTGGCTGTCGTCGGGTTGCGGGCACGGCTGACCGAGGCGGATGCGGAGCACGCCCGCCTGTCTGCGGAGCAGGCCGACCTGGACGCGGTCGGGGGGGACGGGACGTATGGCGTGTCCGAGGCCGAGGCCGCGCATCGCGCCGCCGCCACCCTGGCCGTGGCCGAGCATGGGGCTGCGACGGTGGCCCGGGCTGGCCAAGCCGCCGCGGCAGCCCTGGCCCGGACAGAGGAAAACCTCGTCCGCGCCGAAGCCGCCGCTGGCCAGGCGGACCACGCCTGGCAGGTCCTGCCGCCCCTGTCCGGTGCCCCGGGCGTGGCTGCCGTGGACCTGTCCCCCGCCGCCGAGGCACGCGCCCGCGCCGGCCTGGCCCGTCTGCTGCGCGAGCGCGACGCCCTGGGGCCGGTGAACCTTCGCGCGGCGGACGAGGTCGCCGCCTTGGCGATTGAGTTGGGGGCCGCCGCCCGCGGGCGCGACGAGGTGGCTGCAGCCGCGGCGTCGCTGCGCAGCAGCCTCCGCCGGCTGGACGAGGAGGCGCGGTCGCGGCTCTTGTCCGTGTTCGACGAAGTGGACCAACGCTTCCAGGACCTGTTCCGGCGCGTCTTCCTGGGCGGGCAGGCGCGACTCGGGCTGGCAGGTTCGGACGACCCGCTGCAGGCGGGCCTGGAGGTGCAAGCGCAGCCGCCAGGCAAGCGCCTTTCGTCACTGTCCCTGCTGTCAGGTGGCGAACGGTCCCTGACGGCGCTCTGCCTCGTGCTGGCGGTATTTCGTTGCAACCCCGCGCCGGTCTGCGTGCTGGACGAGGTGGATGCCGCGCTGGACGATGCCAACGTGGACCGCCTGTGCGGCCTGCTGACCGACCTGACCCGGGACGGCGCTTGGCCAGGTGCGGAGGCCGGCAGGACGCGGTTCCTGGTGGTGACGCACCACGGACTGACCATGGCGCGCATGGACCGGCTGTACGGCGTGACCATGCAGGAGCCGGGCGTGTCGCGGCTGCTGTCGGTGGACCTCGGGGAGGCCGCGGCATGGAGCAGGGAACACGCCGCATGACCGCGCAAGTCGAAGGAGCAGCGGCGGCCATGGCCGCCGAGCCGGAACAGTCCGCACTCCCCCCTGTTCCCTCCGACGTCCTGCGCCTGGTCGAGGCCTACGTGTTCGCCAGCCCGCAGCCGGTGACCGCAGCCATGCTGCGGCGGTTGCTGCCGGACCGATCGGACCCCGCTGGCGTAATGGCTGCCTTGCAGAGGCACGTCGCTGTCCGGGGCGTCGTCCTGATCGAGACCGGGGGCGGCTGGGCGTTCCGCACCGCCCCGGACCTCGCCGGGCCGCTCGGGACAGTGCTGGCGCCCGTGCGCCGGCTGCCGCGGGCGTCGATGGAGGTGCTGGCGGCCATCGCCCTGCACCAGCCCGCGACCCGGGCCGAGATCGAGGCGGTGCGTGGCGCGGCCCTGTCCCAGCCGGTGCTGGACGCCCTGCTCGACGCCGGCCTGGTGGCGCCGGCGGGACGCAAGGAAGCAACGGGAAGGCCGACGCTCTGGGCGACGACGGGGCGCTTCCTGGAGGTGTTCGGGTTGCGGAGCATCCATGACCTGCCAGGGTTCGACACGGCAGGCTTCCCTGCCGTCGATGCGCAGGGCAGCGCGGGCGACAAGGACGCCCCGTGAGCGCCAGGACCCTGTCCAGCCCCGGCGGCCCCGTCGCCATCCCTGCAAGCCCCCTACCCGGCTTGGCGGGGCCGCCTGCTCTCCAGGTCGCGCCCACCGCCGCGGGCCAGGCCGCGCTCGACGTCGCGCAGGCGCTCGCCCGCCGTGCCGCCGCCCCCGCGACGTTGCGGGCCTACCGGGCGGACTGGGCGCACTACGCCGCCTGGTGCGGGGCGCACGGCTTCCAGCCCGTCCCGGCCGCCCCCGCCACCGTCGGCGCCTACCTCGCCAGCCTGGCCGGCACCCACGCGCCCAGCACCATACGCCGCCGGCTGGCGGCGCTGGGCAAGATGCACCGGTTCAACGACCTGCCCTGGAACCCCGCCCACCGCGACATCCAGGAGCCGCTGCAAGGGCTGCTCCGCACCCACGGGCGGCCGGTGCAGAAGGCCGCGGCCCTGACCTTGCCCATGCTGCGCCAGCTCGTCGCCACCTGCGACGGCACCGCCCGTGGACGGCGCGATCGTGCCCTGCTGCTGATCGGTTTCGCCGGCGCGCTGCGGCGCTCCGAACTGGTGGCCCTGCAGGTGGAGGACGTGGCGGAAACCGCGAACGGCCTGCGGCTGCGGCTGCTGCGCGGCAAGACGGACCAGGCCGGGGATGGCGCCGAGCTTGGGCTGCCGCGCGGGCGCCATGCAGAGACCTGCCCGGTGCGGGCCTTCGAGGCATGGCAGGCCGTGGCCAGGCGCCGTGCCGGGCCGCTGTTCCGCCGGGTGGACAAGCAGGGCCGCATCGGCGACGCCGCGCTGCACCCCGACGCCGTGCGCCGCATCCTGGCGCACCGGACCGGCCTTGCCGGGCTGGAGGCGGACGGCTTCGGACGCCTGAGCGCGCACGCGCTGCGGGTGGGCTTCATCACGGAAGCCTACGCGCAAGGCGTACGCGACGAGGACATCATGCGCCACACCCGCCACAAGGACCACCGCACCATGCGCGGCTACGTCCAGCGCGCCGGCCTCGTGGACGACAGCCCCGCCGGCAAGCTCGACCTGTGACCCGACTCCGCACGCCCTGGGACGAAGTGCCCGAACCGGGCCGGGCCAGGCCGGATGCATCCCTGCGCGGACAGGGGCCGCCGAAGCGCCGCGGTCGCCGCCCGGCAGCCGGCGGCACGGCCGCGCCCGTCGCCATGGACCTGCCGCCGTGGCTGCGTCACCACCTCGAGGTCAGCGGCCCGGATGCGGCGCTGGCGGCCTTCGTGGCGGCTGCGCGCGGCCCTGGCACGGTGCCCTGGCGGCACTGCCCAGCCAGGATCGAGGAGGACGCGCTCAACATCCTGCTGGCGCAGCCATCCGCCGAACGGAACCTGTCCGCCGCAGGGTGCCGCATCCTGGCCCGGCAGGTCGGCGCGGCCGTGGAGGCCCGCCATGCACAAGCCGTGGTGCGGGCCGGGCAGGACCGGGCCTGCCCGCTCGACCTGCACGCCCTCCTGCCGGTGCCGGACGTGCTGCTGGCGCGCAGGCCAGACGGCCCCGAGGTGTTGGGCTGGATGCGCGCCCATTGGGGCGTCACCGCTGCGCTGCGCCATCCCGCGCGGCGGCTTGCCGCAACGGCAGGGCTGCAGGGGCCGGCGGAATGCGGCGCGGCGGGATGGAGCTTCTACACGGAGGGGGAGACGCCGCACGCCGCCGTGGCCCAGCTCCGCCTGCGCTGGCCCACGCTGCAGTTCGACCTTTCGCCACTGGCCGGGGCTTGACGCATGGTGTCTGGGCCCGCCACGCCAGGCCCGCACCTGGACGGCGCCGAACCCGGAATGGAACGTGCCCGTCGAGATGAGAGCGGGATGCACGTGCAGGAGGATGGCGCCGGCGAGGGCGCGCCCAGCCTGAACCTGAACGGGTTCAGCGGACCGCTCGACCTCCTGCTGGATCTTGCGCGGGCGCAGCGCATCGACCTTCACCACATCGCGCTCCCGGACCTGCTGGAACAGCTCGCCCCGGCACTGCGCCTGGCCACGTCCCTCGCCGAACGCGGCGGCTGGCTGGTCATGGCCGCTTGGGTCGTGCTGCTGCGCTCCCGCCTGCTGCTGCGCGAGGGGCCGGCAGAGGACCTAAAGGCGCCAATTCGCGCGGCGCAGAGCCGGGCAGGCCAGCACGCCCGCCATCTGCGGGCGCAACTGCTCGGGCTGCAACGGGTGCAGGGCGTGGCCGCCTGGCTGGACCGCCGGCTCCAGCTCGGGTGCGACACGTTCGGGCACGGGGCCCCGGGCGGGCGCACGCACACTGGTGACGATGGGCGAGCGGTGGACGTCGTCGCCTTCCTGTGGGCCACCCTGGACCTGCTCGACGGCAAGGGCATTCGTGCGGACGAGGCACCAGCCTATGTGCCGCAGCGGCTGGCGCTGCACACCGTCGGCGACGCGCGCGCGCGCATCCTCCGGCTGCTCGGGACCAGCCCGCAGCCGCTGCCGCTCGACCAGCTTCTGCCGGAGCCAGGCCCAGGAGCCAGTACGGTGCCGGCCCATGCAGGCGCGCAGCCCATGCCGCCCGATGCGCTGCTGCGGCGATCGGGATGGGCAAGCTCCTTCGCGGCCAGTCTCGAACTCGCCAAGCAGGGCCAGGCCACACTCACGCAAGACGAGGGCTTCGCACCCATCCTGGTACGCGCGGAGCCGGGAGCAGCCAACCCCGTGCAGGCCGTCCAGGACGTCATCGGGCCGTCTCCGCTTCGCAGCATCGATCTGCACTCCACTGCATGACAGTGGAACGCAGCAGCGTCGCCCTCCCGCCTGGCGCCCGGCGACCCGCCCGGTGCTGGACCTCGGCTCCGGCAACGTCGAGAAGAATACTCCGCAGGTCCGGGAGGAGCCGTTCGAATGCCACCGCCTCGCAGAGCTCGCGCATGCCGAACGTCCAGCCCCCGCGCCTCCAGGCTGCACCCACTTCGACACGCGCCCCAGGATCGAACCAGAGCCTCGAGCAGGTCAGCTCGCCGAGGAGCGCGCGCAACGCGCGCAGCCACGTGGCGCCAGGAACCGCCCCGCCCCGCCCGGGCAGTTGTGCCATGCCGCCCGTCACGGCGCCGAGCGTAATGCGGTCGAGGCTCACGACGTTCGGGGCAGCGTACTGTCGCTCCCATGGAACCAGGCGACGGCACCGCCAGGGGTCCGCGATCACGGGCACGAGCGCCTCCTCGTGCTGCGGGCAGCTCGCCATCCACGCTCCGAGCCAATGCAGGCGCACGTAGGGCACGGGATCGAGCACCAGGCAGCCGGGACAGCACCGGGGCATGCCGGTCAGCAGATCCTCTGCCTGCCAGGGCACGCAAGACCCGACCGGCTCCGGACGACCTTCGTCGTCCGCCCGCGCGGCGAACCAGCTGGGCCGGCCCGCAGGCGCGCACGGGCCAGTCATCTCCGGCGTGACGCCAGCCAGAGTCATGGCTCTGATGCGCCTGCGCGACACCCCGGTCCGCCCGGCCAGGGCCGCGACCAGCCCGGGAGGCCCGGCGCACGTGTCCAGCGCGCGGCCGTCCGGTGCCGGGGAGGTGCCGAACGCCGCGTGCAGGAACGCATCGGACTCCATGTCGTAGGCCGCGGCGAGGCGGCCGACCCAGGACGACAGCGCCTCATGTGGAAACGGCGGGGGGTGCAACGGCAGCCTGACCCGCGGCACTGCCGCGCTTGTCACGCAAGCTCGCGCCCGACCGCGTCCCGCCGCTCGCCCGGGCCACGATAGGCCGCACGGGCCAGCACGGCGGCAGTGATGCACTCCTCGCCGCCCGTGACGGCGGCCTCGGCCGCGGCACGCAGGAACGCCGCCACTTCGCCGATCGTCCCGCCTGTGCGCGCGACCACGTCGCGCACCAGCCCGGTGCCGCGGAGGTCGGAGGGCCGGCGCAGCGGCATCAGCGTCGCGAAGCCCTGCAACAGGCGCGCGGCGTCCGGCCCGGCCTGCCAGGGCGGCAGCGCGAACGGCTCGAAGCGATTCTCCAGCTGCGGGTCGGTGCGGATGGCAAGCCAGGCGTCGCGGGTGCCGACGCCCACGATGGGGATGCGCAGCTCGTTGCCGAGCCAGCGCAGCAGGTTCAGGAACTCGCCCCGGGCCGCGCGGGTCCCGCCCAGCATGTTGTGCAGCTCGTCGATGATCAGCACCCGGGCGCCAAGGCCGCGCAGCACGCGCAGGGCGAGCTGCTCCAGCTCGTGCTTGCGCCCGCCTGGCCCCGTGCGCGCCACCGGTGCCCCGAGGCGGGCCAGCAGAGCGGCGTAGAAGCGTGCGACCGTCGGCTCGGTCGGCATCTGCATGGCCACCACAGGCAGGCGCTCGGCCTGGCGCGTCGCGGGCAGCGCGTGCGCATCCACGAACCGCTCGACGATCCAGGACTTGCCGTTGTTGCTGGGGCCAACCAGCAGAAGGTTGGGTGGCCGGACCTGGCCCGGCCCGTCGCGCAGCAACGCCTCCAGGCACGCCAGAGCGCCTTGCGCCCGGTCGTGCGCGATCCACCACCGTTGCGTGCGCAGCATCGCAAGCCGCTGCGCGGCCGGCCGCAAAGCCGCCGCCTGGGCGGCGGGCACGAGGTGGGCAAGGTCAAGGTTCGTTATCACCACCGCTCCACCGGGTAGGGATCGAGGGCATAGGCTGCCTCGGCATTGCCAGGCGGCCCCGCCGCATCGCCCAAGGAGGCCACGGGCTCAGGAGCTGTCCGCACCGGGACGCCGCGGGCCGCATCTGCCGTGCGCGCGGCCTGGCGGCGGGCAGAACGGGTTTGTTCTGCAGCCTTCTGGACGATCTCTCGCTGTCGCTGGACGGCGCGAAAGATCGCGTCCTCGTCCACCTGCGCCCGGCCCAGCGCCCGCAGGTGCGCCACCGCCAGGCGGTGCTCGTGCAACGAGATGGCCGGCCGTTCCTGGTGGCTGCACGCCACCTCGACATAGCTGCCGTCATCGGGGTCGAGCACCCACACGCGCGACAGGTCGCGCGGGTCGCGGCGCACCAGCACCGGACCGAGCCGGTCCCGGCAGGTCACCAGCGGGCGCAGGGCAGCGTTGTAGTAGGCGATGTGGTCGCACACGATCCCCTCGCGCGTGACCCGGCGGCGCAGGACAGGCAGGAAATCCACGAGGAACGCCCGGCCGTCCGCGACCGCCGGTGGCGGCCCATGCTCGGCGACACCGGCCCGCCAGCGCGCCAGCGGCGGCTCGCCGACGCCGCCGTGCACCGTGTTGTGGTAGGGACCGGTGACGGCGAGCACGAGCCAGCGTTCCAGTTCGGCCAGGGTCAGACAGGCCGCCTTGTCGCTGTCGTACTCGCCCCGCTCGGCAGGGTTGGAGAAGGTGGTTCCGGGCAGCTCGTGGACCATCGCCATCGCGGTGCCGACTACGCGCTCGATGATCCCGCCCCAGTGCGGGGCGCCCGGAGGCCGGTGGCGCAGCGTGATGCCGTACTGCCCGCAGCCGCGCCCGAAGGCGTCAGAGTGGAACTCCGGGCCATTGTCCACGAACGCCTCGCCCGGCCGCCCCTGGCACGCCCAGTCCGCCTCGACGCCGATCCCGCGCAGGTAGGCCGTCTTGTCCAGCGCCGCATGGGCCAGGCACAGCCCGGCAACAGTCGCGGACGGCGCCTCGAAGGACAGGTGCAGGCCGGCGATGCAGCGGCTGTGCACGTCGATGGCCAGGGTGAGCCACGGCCGGCCCACCGGCTTGCGCCAGGTCTCGTCCACCACCACCAGGTCCACCAGCGTGTGGTCGATCTGCAGCACCGCCATCGGTCGTTCGGCTGAAGGAGTCCGCCCTGCCGCCGGCGTGAGTCGCCGGGCCGCGGCGCTGCCGGCCCCCTCGCGGGCGCGGGCAGCCAGGTCGGCCCGCACGCGACGCACACGGGCGCGCACCGTGTTGGCGGCCGGCGGCGTGGTCCCGGCCAGACGGCAGCGGTCGCGCACGGCGCGCACCACACTCTCCACCCGCTTCCTCTGCCGGGTCAGGAACTCGTCGCGGATCGCCTCGGCCACGATCCTCTCGATCGCCGCCGGAAGCCGCCCCTTGCCGCGGCCGCCCGGCGAGGAACGCGGCGCCAGCGAAGCGGCCAACCCGCCCGACTGTCGCCAGCGCCGCACCAGGGCGTAGACCGTCCGTTCCGACAGGCCGAGCGCCGGCCCAGCGTCACGAGCAGCCGCGGCGCAAACCGAATCCCGTGCCGCCAGCGGCCCGATCACCGCCGTGCGCCGCTGCGCCTCCGTCCAGGCCGCTTCAGGAAGGCCGAGCGTGCCGCGCTCCGCCACGCGGCAGGCACCATCCCCACTCCCGCTCGCCGCATCGCTTCCAGGTGCAGGCTGTTCCATCGCGCGCCATCCACCGCAGGGGTCTTCCGGTCATGCAGCTTGCCACCGCAGAAGTCTCCTGGTGAAGCGCACCCTCGCCGCAAACCTCTCCTGGTCAGGCCAGTGTTCAGAAGACCTCAACAGCAC
>CAXTLC010000102.1:6912-11049 GCA_964245075.1 uncultured Acetobacteraceae bacterium | reverse complement strand
AGCTGGGTGTTCTGCGAACCGTCCGCCAACCCGATCCAGATCAGCACGACGCCCACCAGCAAGACGGCCGACAGCCAGCGCATCTTGCGGCGGTCGGACTTGCTCACTGCATGACTGGGCCGAGGCTGACAGCCTGCACGCCAGCGGTGCGGCGATCGACGTAGGGGCGGAGCACCATGTCTTTGGTCACCTGCACCACGAAGCTATAGCCGTTGCGGATCGTCAGGGTGTTAGGGATCGACAGCCCCGAGCGGGCGAACTCCTGCCCCAGCTCGCCAAACTGCTGGCCGATCGCCGCGGCGCCGATCTGCTGCGCGTTGTAGCCGTTCGAGGACTGCCCCGTGCCCTGGCTGAGCTGGATGCCAGCGCTGCCGATCGCCAGGATGAGCGCGTTGCCGAACTTCTCCCACGGATGGGTGTCCACCTGGTCGTGCAGCCCGGCGAAGCCGCGTTGATCGGCGGCGGGCATGGCGCCGATCGGGATGGAGCTGCTGTCCGGGAAGATGATGCGGGTGATGACGGTCGGGATGCGGCTCTGCCCGCCGGTGACCACGTTGTCGTAGCTGCCGATCACCTTGGAGTTCTGCGGGATCAACAGGAAACGGCCGGTGGCGCTGTCGAAGACGTCGCGCGTGACGCGGCCGACGAACTGGCCGGGCGTGTCGCTGTTCTCGCCCGTTACAGCCACGCACGGGATCACGTCCCCGGCGGTCACCAGGTAGGGCGAGATCGGATCGCGCACGGTGGCGGCCAGCGTGTCATTCTGGCCGAGGTTGCCCGCTTGGGCCGTGAAGGTCTGCTTCTCCCGTGCGCCGGCAGGATCAGGCCCGGCTGGCGGCAGGATGGGATATCCACCGCCGACACCCAGGCCACCAGGTGCCCCGCCGTAACCGCTGGCCGAGTAGCTGGCAGACGCCGGGACCGCGCTGCCCGACTGGGTGCCGGTGCCTTGCGCCATCGCCATCTGCGCCGGGTCTGTGCCGCCCCCGGCCGGGGTAGCGCCCCCGCTGCCGCCCCCCGTACCGTTGGCCGACGTGTCCGCCTTCAAGGCGCTGCTGGCGTCCTGCTGGCGCTGCTGCTGGAGCGCGGCGAGCTGCTGGTAGTAGGTCTGCCACGCCTGCTTGCGGGCCTGGACAGCAGGGTCCTCCTCCTGGCCTTGCTGTTGCAGACCGTCGGAGGGGGCTGCGAATGTCACCGAAGGGGTAGAAGGAGGGGATGCTGCTGGGGCAGCGGCAGGCGCGGTGCCGGGGGGCACCGCAGGGTGGAACGCCGCCGACTGGATTTCGCCGCTTTGCGGCGCCCCATTGAGCACGGCCGCGCTACTCGCCCCTTCCGGCTTGGCGGTGTTGCTGGCTGTGGTGGCAGCCGAGGAAAGCAGCCGGTCCCGGTAGGTGTAGCCGATCGCGGCCACGACGAGGGTGACGCCGGCGACGAAGACGAGCACCGGCACCTTGTTCAGCCGGCGGACACCAGGTCCGCGCTTGGGCAGCGGGGCGAGCAGGGCAGGCGACCGGCTCGGGTCGTCCTGCCCGAGATGTTGTGATCCGCTCACCGGGACGCCTCCGCCTGCATCACCGTGAACGGGCCGCCGGCTTGCAGGGTGCCGTTGGTGTTGCGCACGAAGAACCGGGAGGCTTCCTCGCGGCCGTCGATCTTCAGCCGCACCAGCTCGCCGGAAGCGTCGAGCGGCGTCACCCAGTAGCGCAGGGTGTGCGCCCCGGCCGGGGCCGCCCCGTCCGCCACGGCGAAGCCGAGCCGGCGCAGGGTGTCGGCCAGGGCCGGGGTGAGCGCGTTGCCGGCCTGATCCGTGGGGGTCGGATCGAAGACCAGGGTGGTGGACGCGGCCGGAAACCGTGTTTGCAGGAACAGGCTGACCCCGGCCGCGATGACCGTCGCGTCCGTCGGGGCCGACAAGGGCGCCACATAGGACGTGTCCGGCCCGACAGCGCACGCGGCCAGGCCGGACACTGCCAGGAAGGAGGCAAACCGCCGGCACATCCTCATCGGCACTTGTTCCCGCGCGCAATCACCACCCGCTGCTGATCCCCGCCGACGCCGGAGATCAGGGCTGCGCGATCAAGGGCCGCGTCCACTACGTAGCGGTTGCCCATCACCCGGTAGTTCACCACCTGCGCGGTCGGGGCCGAGAACCAGGAGCCGTCGTTCGCCAGGGCCACCAGCGCCGGAGCGGCCTGAGAACCGATCGAGCTGGGGAACTCGATGAAGGTCTTCGCCCCGTCCGTGTAGGCCCGCACCGGCGACCAGCTGGGGCCGTCGCCGCTGATGCAGAGGAATTGCAGGTTGGCCGTGTTCTGCCCGGTCGGCAGCGTGCTGGCCGAGGCACCGAAGGCTACGGTCTGCTGGTAGGATTGCCACTGCGCCTGCGCGTCGTCGGGATAGTTGAACGCCACCAGCGGCATCCAGGAAGCTTGCGTGCTCACCAGCTTGACCGCGTAGGTGCGCCGGTTGGTTTCCACGTCGAGCGAGGACACCAGGCCGGCATCGGTCGGCTTGATGATGAGGTGGGTGGTCTGCGTGCCGCCGTTGCCCGAGAGCGAGGGCGTGATTTTCCAGCGCACGCTGTCGCCGAGGTTGACGTTGTTGACGATCTCGCCCGGTTGCAGGGTCAGGTTGCACACCTGCAAGGGGGCGCAGACCACCGTGGGCAGCGCCGCGCCGAACAGGAACCGGACATAGCCGTCCTCGCCGGCGTGCGGCATCTCGTTGCGGGACGCCCAGCGGCGGGACAGGGCCACCCCGCGCTGTTCCTTGGCGTTCAGCGGAACGCTGGACGGCGACAGGAGGGAGATCGGCGGTGGCATCCCGGCCGGTACGCCGGGCGGCACCCGCGTCGTTGCCGCCGCGTTCGTGGCGCTGGCCGGGTGATCGGACGGGGCGTTGCCGGGCAGCGGCGTGCTGATCACCGAGGCCGTGGCGTTGGCGGTTGCCTGGATAGCCGGCACTTGCGGCTGCCCGTGCGCCAGCGTGGGAAGGGCAACGAGCAGCGCGGCCCCGATTGCCTTGTTCATGCGGGTGCTCCGGTTGCTCACTGCCCCACCTGCCGCTCGCCCCAGGGCGAGGCCTCGACGAACAGGCCGGTCGGGTTGACCAAGATCCCCGCATCGGTCGTCGGGGGGTTGATGCTGACCGTGACAGTGGCTTCCCAGTGCTTGGAGAACTCGGGACGGCCATCGCGGGCGATCGTGTCCTCCCGCCACTCGACCCGCCAGGTGTTGCTGCCCGGCAGCGGCAGCACCGACTCCACGTGCGCCGCCACCGTCTCGGTAGCCGCGCGCCGGAAGGGATCGTTGGCCGCGAAGTAGCTGTTCAGGAAGGTGAAGGCCGAGGCGTTCTTGTCCACCATGGCATAGGCTTCCTGGATGAAGGCCCGCTCGGCCTGCACGTCGATGGAAACGGAGCGCACGTCCTGGATAAAACGGGCGATCTGCGCACGGATGACGCCCAGCGGCACCGGCGCGGCCACGTCGGCCCGCGAGATCGCCAGCGCGTCGCCGAGTTTGTTGACCTCGACCACGAAGGGCTGCACCCGGCTTTGCGCCGACTGCCAGACGTTCCCGGCCACGGCGATGGCGGCCACGCCGAGGGCGGCGATGGCGGTCAGCCGCCAGTTCCTGGCGTCGGAGATGTAGCTGCCATAGCGCTCGTTCCATTCCCGGCGGGCGGCCAGGTAGACGGCCGAGTGCGGGCTGTCGGGATCGAGCGCAGGTGAGGGCGCGGGCCGCTTCATGGATGCTCCGGGTCAGCTGATCGTGTTGGTGTTGCCGCTGCGTTCGGCCTGCTTTTCCTGGACGTAGCCGACATAGCTTTCGAGGCCGTGCTTGGCGGCGGCTTCCGGGTTGGCTTCTCCCCAAGCGGCGTAGCTGTGGCGCGCGCTGTCCTGATGCTCGCCGGACAAGCCACCGAACCCGCCGTTCATCGTCATCCACGGCTCGACCTTGGAACCGCCGTTGGGCGAGCCAGCGCTGCTCGAAGTGCCAGAGCCGTTTGGTGACGGCTTGCCTGCATCGTCCGAAAGGAGCCGACGCTGGTTCGCCATGTCGGCGCCCATGCGCCAGGTGGCGCTGCCATGGCGCGAACCGATGTCGCCGGTCAGCCGGCGCCCCACGTCGCGCACAG
>CAXTLC010000102.1:0-6812 GCA_964245075.1 uncultured Acetobacteraceae bacterium | reverse complement strand
ACGCTGACGAGCAGTTGCAGCATCATCAGCTTGGCGCCGACCGAGACGGTGTAGCGGACCGTCGCGATGGCGATGTCCTTGGTCCACCGCGAGCCGCCGAACGCCATGTTGATGATGCCGGCGGCGACGCAGATGTAGCTCTGCACCAGGGTCACCACCATGCAGGCGGCGATGAAGGCGAAGCACAGCACGATGATGATGGCGGCGATGAGCAGCGCCACGGACGCCGACGGCGCCCAGAAGCTCATCTGCGCCGACACCTTCTGCGCCACGGAGATGCCGGCGGTGAACACTTGGCTGGGGTAGACCGCCGTGCCACCGGCTGCCCGGCCGGCTTGCCGGAAGCTGTCGATGATCACGCTGCCCCAGGTATTGGCATTGCGCAGCAGCGCCAGGAAGAAGCCGAGAAACAGGATCTGGTTGACCAGCTCCGCCATCCATTCGCTGGCGTCCGCTTGCCGGAAGGCCAACCGGAAGCCTGCCCAGGCCAGTTCGATCACGGCGAGGATGTAGAAGGTGTTTTGTGCCAGGGAGGTGAGGGTCGCAGCCCAACCCGCCGATTGGGCTTGGAACCGCTGCACGATGGTGTCGAGCACGAGGGCGTTCTGCGCGTGGGCCGGAGACACCGCCACAAGCACCGCGACGGCTGACACCCCCACAGGAAGGGCACGGCGCACTACCAGCCGTGCCCCTTGGTCACGTTGATCGTGGGGCCGTTCGGCAGCGCGGGCGGCAGCTCAGGCGCTGACGCGAGCGAGGGAGGTGGAGGACAGGAAACGGCCACGTGCGCCGTCATCGTGGCGCGGGAAATGCCGAAACCCGCTCCGGCCGAAACCAGCGCGGTGCAGGCCAGGACAGCCACGGCGGCCGAAGCTTTGAAGCTGATCATCCGCTTACCAGCCCATGCCTTGGATCGGGGTGACGGTCGTGCCGGAGTTGAACTTGAGCATCGCGGCATCCTGCGAGGCGTTACGATCGGCGTTGACCGCCATCTGCGCGGCCTGCAACTGCGCCGTGGCGGCGAGGGTGGCCTGTATCTGCATGAGCTGGGCGGCTTGCGCGTGCGCCAGCTCGTTGCCCGCCTGGATGGCCTGCATCTGGCCCAGGGCCGTCTGCGAGTGCTGTTGCAGGGACGTCAGCAGGGCGGCGCTGCTGGCTTCCTGGCCTTGCTGCAACCCGAGCGCCTTGCCCATCGCGTTCAGGTTGTAGCCCATCGTCTGGGTGTAGTCGGCGAACTGGTTTCCGATGTTGCCCAGGCTGAAAGCCTGGTTCGCGTAGCCCTGCGCGTTCTGCAGCCGGGTTATCATCGAGCCCGAGCCGCCGGACAGCAGCGAGGCGGCGTTCGACAGCGCCTGCACCCGCATGATGTCGGACTGCACCATGCTCCACGCCTGTTGCGGCAAGGAGAGGGTGTTGGTGACCATGTTGGCGTACTGGTTGAGCTGGGTCTGATACTGCGCGAGCTGGGTGCCGTATTGCTGCGCCTGCTGCCCCAGCGACTTGATCTGGGTCAGCGTCTGCCACACCCACTGCTGGTTGCCGGCAACGTCCGTCACCGCAAGCTGGGCAGACCCACGATGCGGCGCGAGCGCCAGCAGGCCGCCGATCGCGACGGCCGCCAGCAAGCCGGACCGCTTATCGCAGCGCTTCATAGTCCACTCCTTTCTCGTTGAGCCAGGCGAAGGGCCATTGCCCCTCATGCACGCGCTCCAGATGGCGGATGCGCGCGATGTCGTCGGGCGACGTGGCGCCCGCGAAAGCCAGCGTGATGGGGCCGAGCCCGAGATCGAACAGCCGGCGGCCTTCCGGCGACACCAGGTAGTAGTGCCGCTTCTTGGTGGCGCTGCGGATGACCTCGATCTGCGTCTCGTTCAGGCCGAGCGCGCGGTAGAAGTCGCGCGGGCCGGGGTTTTCTGCGGTGCCCGTGACGTTGGCTTCCTCGTTGGGCAGGAATATCTTCGTGGGGCAGCTCTCGATCAGCACGTCCATGATGCCGGAGCGGATCGCGTCCGACAGGCTCTGCGTCGCCATGACGACGGCGCAGTTCTTCGACCGCAGCAGCCGCAGCCAGCCGTGGATCTTCTCCCGGAACGCCGACTTGCCCAGCATGGTCCAGGCTTCGTCCAGCATGAGCAGCGAGGGCGTGCCGTCGAGCGACTTCTCGAAGCGCCGGAACAGGTAGAGCAGCACCGGAACCGCGGCCTGCTCCTTCAAGGCGAGCAGGTCCTCCATCTCGAACACCATGAAGCGGCCGAAGCGGACGCTGTCCTGCTCGGCGTCGAGCATGCGGCCGAGCGCGCCTTCCAACGTGTAGTAGCGCAGCGCGTCGCGGATCGCATGGTCCTGCACCTGGGAAACGAAGTGCGTCATGGTGCGCTCGCTGCCCGCCTGGCGCAGCAGCAGCATGGCCCGGTGGATCGCGTCCCGCTCGCCCGGCTGCGGCGCCCGGCCGGTTTGCAGCTCGAAGCAAGCGGCGATCCAGTCTTCCGCCCAGGCCAGGTCGGCCTCGCTGTCGAGCACAGACAGCGGGCAGAAGGACGGGCCGCCATGCTCGCCGGCGATGTCGTAGTGCTGGCCGCCGACGGCCTTGGCCGTGGCCAGCATGCCGCGCTTGTAGTCGAACGACCAGATCCGCATTCCCTGGTAGCGCAGCGCCTGCATGGCCACCGTGCAGAGCAGCGTCGTCTTGCCAGCGCCGGTCGGCCCGAACACCAGCGTGTGCCCCACGTCGCCCTGGTGCAGGTTGAGCCGGAACGGCGTGCCGCCCACCGTGGCGGCGTGCGCCAGCGGCGGCGAGCCTTCGGGGTAGTAGGGGCACGGGCAGGTGTCCTTGCCCGTCCACACGCTCGCCAGGGGCAGCAGGTCGGACAGGTTGTCGGTGTGGATCAGCGGCCGGCGCACGTTCGGCACCGGATGGCCCGGCAGGCTGCCCAGCCATGCTTCCATGGTGTTGATCGTTTCCACCCGGGCGGTGAAGCCTTCCCGCAGGATTTCCCGCAGCACCAGGCGGGCGTTCTCGGCCAGCTCGGTCCGGTCGGCTCCCATCAGCACGATGACCGGCGTGTAGAAGCCGGCGCCGAACAGGCCCGAGCTGGTTTTCGCGATGGCGGCCTCCGCTTCCTGCGTCATCAGCAGAGCGTCCTCGTTGACGCTGCCGCCCTGGGTGCGGAAGACCTGCGAGACGAACCCACGCACCTGCTGCTTCCACTTGCGGCGGAACTTGCGCAGCTCGCCCAGCATCTCGTGCTGGTCGAGGTAGATCATGCGGGAGGACCACCGGTAGGGGATCGCCAGGTGGTCCAGGGCATCGAGGATCTGCGGCCACGACTCCATCGGGAAGCCCTCGATCGCCACGCAGGCGATGAACTGGTCCCCGAGCTTGGGCGTGTCGCCGGCCCACAGCTCGCGGCCGCCGAGCACGGCATCCAGGTAGGCGCCGGCGGGCGGGACGTTCAGCTCGATCGGCTCGCCGGTCAGCGAGAAATGCAGGTAGTTGACCAGCTCGTCGCGCAGGTGCTCGCGGCCGTGCCGGTCGGTGACCAGGTAGCTCCGCATGCGTTCCAGCTTCACGGCGTCGCCGATCGCGTCCTCGAAGTCGTGTATCGCCTTGCGGAAGGCTTGCAGGATGCGGTCGGCCGGGCTCTGCCGGTCGGTGGGGTCGTCGTCGTAGATCAGGTCGGCGACCTTGCTCTTGCGGCGCAGGGGCGGCGTGAACTGGGCGATCAGCACGGTGCGGCTCTCGTAGTGCACGCCCTCGCGCATGAACTGGCGGCGGCGCTCCTCGTCCACCAGGCGCGACACCGGGTCCGGGAAGTGCGACAGCTCCGGCGGCGGATAGCTGGCGGCGGGCGTGCGGATCGCCTCCGTCCACGTTGCCCAGCCAGCCCCGAGGCGGGACAGGGCCGCGTTGATGCGGCCGGTCAGCCAGTCGCGCTCACCATCCGTGCTGCTCTGGATGTCGGGACCCTGGAAGTACCAGCCGGCCAGGAAGGAGCCGTCCTTGCACTGGACGATGCCGTCCTCGAACAGGGCGGCCCAGTTCAACAGGTCGGCGACGCCGGCGGCCTTGTCCCGAAAGTGCTTGAGCGCCAGCACCGGTCAGAGCACCCAGTAGGTCAGGGCGGCCACGGCGGCGGCCAGGCCGATGTAGAAGCTGCGGGATGACGTCTTCGCATCCCGGTAGGGGCGCGAGCGCGGGGGGTAGTAGCCCCGGTACTTGATCTGCCGCAGGTAGACGCGGCTCATCTGCGGGTCGGCCTTGGCGACCTGGCGGAAGATACCGATGCAGCCGAACCACAGCGCCGCGGCGACGAGGAGCGCGACCAGGTTCTGGCCGCTCACGGCCAGCCCCGCCGCCACGATCGCCATCATCAGCGTGGGCTCGCGCTCGCCGCCCAGGAACAGCCTTGGGCGGTGCAGCACGCGAAAGAACGGCGTGCGCCGCAGGCTCACACGACGGCGCCGGTGATGCCCAGCGCGGACGCCAGGTTCGTCACACCAACAAGGAAAGCCGAGACCAGCACCACCATGATTAGGCGGCGGATGAACTCGTTGATCTCTCCGCCGAACACCAGGGCGGCACCGCACGCCACCATCGCCAGCAGCGAGATGGCGAACGCCACCGGCCCGGTGATGTCGGTTTTGAGGGTGGTCAAGGGTGTGTCCCAGGGGAGCGCCCCGCCGGCCGTGGCGGCGTGCGCCAGGTTGGGGTGACAGGCCAGCGCGCCGAGGGCCACACCCCCGAGAGCAGGCTTCCAGTTACGACGAAAGAAGGCTCGGGTTCTCTGCATTGCTTCTGTCCTCACTCCGCGTTGGAAAGCTGGTAGGCACCGTTGGCGGACAGCCCGCTGACGCACACGACCTCCTGCACCAGGCGGCCGGGTTCGTTGTCCGCCTTGGCGATGGACACGATCAGGTCCACGGCTTCCGCGATCAGCTCGCGCATGGGGGAGTTGCTGGCTTCCTGGATCAGCTGCTCGATCCGGGTCAGGCCCGCACGCGCCGCGTTCTCATGCGTGTTGGCATGCACGGTGCAAACCCCGCCGGGATGCCCGGTGTTCCAGGCCTTCAGCAGCGCCAGGGCTTCGCCGCCGCGGACCTCGCCCACGATGATGCGGTCCGGCCGCAGCCGCATGGTCGTCTTCAGCAGGCGGAGCATGGTGACGGTATCCGTCGCGCGCAGGATCACGGCGTTCTCGGCCGCGCACTGGATTTCCGAGGTGTCCTCGATGATGACCAGGCGGTGCGTGGTCGCCACCGCCGCCATGTGGTCCAGGATGGCGTTGGTCAGGGTGGTCTTGCCGGTGCCGGTGCCGCCCACCACCAGGATGTTGCGGCGGTCCCGCACCGCGCGCTTGATCGCCGTGCACTGCCCCGGCGTCATGATCCCGGCCGCGACATACTGGTCCAGGGTGAACACCGCCGACGCCTTGCGCCGGATGGTGAACACCGGGCCGGGCGACACGGTGGGCGGGATCACGGCCTCGAAGCGGGCGCCATCGAACGGCGGCGCCAGCGGCAGCTCACATTCCAGGATGGGGTTCTCGCGCGTGACCGTGCTGCGGATCGTGCTGGCGACCGTTGCGATCAGCGACTCCGCCGTGGCGGCGACCATGGTGCCGGCCGGTTCCATGCCGCGGCCCAGCCGATCAACCCACACGCGGCCGTCCGAGTTGAGCATCAGCTCCACCACGTCCGCGGCCTGCATCAAGCCGCAGAGCGTCGGACCGAGCTGCCGTCTCAGGGTTTCCGCGAGGCGGCGGGCTTGCTCCTCCCGCGCCGACAGGTGTTCATTCTCAGGCACGCACATAACATATTTCGTATGTGTGCAGCCCCGCAATAGCCAATGTGGCAGGGCGAGAACTCAGGTGCGGGGCGGGCGGCCCTTGGCTTTGAGCAGCATGGCACTCACGCTGCAATTCACCACCTCCGCCAGCCGCATCATCGTCGTGAGCGTGAGGGCGTGCTTGCCGCTCTCGATCACGGAAAGACGGCTCTGCGCCAACCCGGTCCGTTCGGCGATGTCGGACTGCTTGAGACCGGATTTGAGCCGGGCGGCCCTCAGATTCTCACCGAAGACGACTTGCAGATCGTCGGACGCGGAGTTTGCCGGTGGTGGCGGGGGCTTGGCTTCCGCTTTTGATAACTTCTTTTCAGGCTTGGGCACGATAGGGGCAACCGGCGCCGAACGCTTGGCCTTTTCTGCGGCAGGTGCCGGTTTCTGAGATGCTGGTCTCACATGCTTGGCCATCAAAGGGTGTCTCAATTTAAGAGAGCATGCTCGGCTGTCTAACCCAGTCTCGCGGCAGAGGCATGCGGTTTCGTGCAGCGGATGACTGCTTAGCCCCATTCGCAGGGTTTCGGAATGCCCTGGTATGTTGAAAAGCCGCTTGCGCAAACCGCAACCAAAAAAGGGGAGCACCTTTCGATGCCCCCCGATTTCGATGAACACCAAGGTATCAATCAGGCTTGTGCAGACCCCTTGCCGACGGCGGCCTGTTCAGCGCGTCGAGCGCGTCCGACATCTTTTCCGTGGCATGGTGGACGCAACTTCCCAACCAGACCATCCACGACGCCGGCAGCGTCTCGTCGTTCTGCACCGCGTTGTCAGCCAGAACCGTCATGATCTCGGCGATGCACCGCAGCTCCTTCAGGGCTTGTGCCACGTCCTCTGCCGGGGGTGCCTTAGCCATGAACATGACCTCCCAAGGGTGTGTCGGGGTGCGGGACGGGATCGCCGGCGCGGCTGTTCGTGGCTGGCGGCGTCTGGCCGGCCTTCCCGAGCACGTCGCGGGCAAGCGACTGGGCGATCT
>CAXTLC010000101.1:0-11761 GCA_964245075.1 uncultured Acetobacteraceae bacterium | reverse complement strand
ATGGCGGCGGTGTAGGCGGAGGTGGTCACCGGATCGACTGGCTAAGGTGGAGTTGCGAGCTTCAACCTGAACCGACGAGGACCCGCAACTCCTGCACACCGTGCTGGCCTCCGCTGTTACGGCACGTTGCGGGCCTATCATACTGCCGTCGCCGCAGGCGAGCATCCCTGGCCCGTTGCGGAGATGCTGCGGCGGGTCGGTGCCGATACCTTGGCATACGAGCCGGGGCACAGCTGGGCCTATTCGAACATTGGCTACCTCCTGGTTCGCGACATCATCGAGAATGAGGCCGGCGCCCCGCTCAGCTGGGTCCTGGAGCGCCTCGTGTTCGAACCGCTGGGCATCTCCGGCGTTGTGGTCACGCGGGTACCGGCCGACCTCGATGCAACCGCATGGGGCAACACGCGACGCTACCATCCTGACTGGGTGTACCACGGACTGCTGGTCGGAAGGCCGAGCGCGGCCGCTTTCTTCCTGCACCGTCTGCTCGCCGGCTGCCTCCTGCCGCCCGATCTGCTGACCACGATGCACACCGGCCACGCGGTCGGAGGCGCAATCCCAGGGCGTCCTTGGAGAACTGCGGGCTACGGGCTCGGCCTGATGATCGGGCAGGGTGAACCTGCGGGCGAGTACGTTGGCCATACCGGGGGCGGTCCTGGAAGCACCTCGGCCATCTACCAACGAGCCGAGGGGCTTATAGGTGCAGGCATCCGATGCACAGGCGCCGCGTTCGCGCCGGTCGATGATCCCGGATTGGTGGAAGCTCGGGCCATGGAACTCGCCGCCCAATGATCAGCTTACGGCGGCGCTTCATGCGCGGCTCGGCCGGCGCCGATCCGGTTTCTGCTGCCGTGATGGCGCCACTGCGCGGGTGGCGCCGAACCTGCCTCGCACTCGCGTTCGCCTTGGCCGCAAGTCCGGCGCCGGCACAGCCACCGGCACCAGCGTTCGCGTCGTCCTACGTCCCCGGCACGAGGGACATGGCTGGGCACTTCATGGGCGGGACCGAGACGCGCGCCCTGGTCGCCCACGGCGGCAAGCTGTTCGCGGGCACTGGCTACTGGAAGGACATACCGGGCGCGGAAGGCACGCCCGGCGCCCAGGTCCTCGTGCTCGACACGCCCCGGGCCGCCTGGGGGGTCGATGCGTCGTTCGACGACCTGTTGCCCGGAGGGCGGCGGCAACACTTGGCCATCTCCGCCATGGCCGAGGCGACGTTCCGCACCGATGCGCAGGGCCGGCCGCTGCCTGCGCCCCAGACGGTCCTGCTCGCTTCCACCTGGGACGTGACGGGCACCCGCACCGTGTTCGTGCGCGACGATGCGGCGGGTACCTGGTCCGGTGTCGTGCTGGCGCAGGATCGCCCGGTTCCGGGCTTCCTGCCGCAGGTTCGGGCGTTCGGCACGCACCGGGACCGCGGCACCGGCGCCGACACGGTGTTCGCGGGCGACACGCGCGGCATCTTCGCGGGCGTCCACGACCCGGCCGCTCCTGGCGGCGTGCGGTGGGGCGCAGCGCCCGAGCTGGCGCTTACGGCCGCCATGGCGAACGGCCCCGGGCTTGCCGGCCGCCTGCGGATCAGCAGCTTCGCCGAGGCTCATGGCAAGCTGTTCGCCGCGACCGGCCAGCAGGTCTGGAGGAGGGAGGACGGCGCCGCCCCGCAATGGCGGCTGTTCTACACCAACCCGCAGCCGTTCTACTCGCAGACCGGCCTGCGCGGCTTGACGGCTGTCGCCGAAGCCGGTGGGCGTCAAATGCTGCTCGCCGCCGTCGAGGGCAGAAGGTCCCGAATCGTCCGCATCGACCCCGATACGGGAGCCGACGCGACGGATCTGGACGTGGCCGGGCTGCTGGACCGGGCCTGGGGCACCCAAGTCAGCTACGTGATCGGGGCCTACAACGACATGCCGCGCATGGTCATGCCGGGCGGCGAGGCCCTGCTGATCGGCCTGGAAGCGTTCATCCCACCTGCGTCGCCGCGTCCGCCCGGACACGCAGTGCTGGATGTGAACCACGGGCTGGAAGCAGGGGCATGGTTCCTCCTCCGCCAGCCCGGCGGCCGTTACGAGCTGCACGAGGTGCAACCGGAGGGTTCCCTGGCGAACCGGGCGCTGGTCGCGGTTAGAGTGGCGCGCACGTCCCCGTTCCCGAACCAGGCGGACGTCATGTACCTGGGCGCCTACGACGCGAACGACGCGCCCGCGCACGACACAGCCTGGGTTGCGTGGGGTCGGTTGAGACTCGACGCTCCCCCTCCCTAGGTCCGGTTTCCGCCTATCAAACGCATTCCAGCTACCTTTTCAGCATCGGCGGCCGATACCGGACTGTCGGCTTCGGAGCGCATAGGGCAGGGAAGAGGACGAATAGCCTACACTTTCAGTTGGGGTTTCTGCTGCTTTCAAACTGCCTGCGCCTTGCGCCACTCGCCGATCTGCGGCTTCGGCAGGCGCAAGTTCTCGCGGAGAGTTCTTCCCACGTATTCCTTCTGGAACAGCCCCCGGCGCTGTAGCTCCGGCACGACCAGCCGGACGAAGTCTTCGTACGATCCGGGGATATGCGTTGCGGCGATGACGAACCCGTCGCAGGCGTTGCCGAACCACTCCTCCATCTCGTCGGCGATCCTTTTGGGCGTGCCGGCGAAGATCGGGAACTCCTTGATCGTGCCGCGCCCGGAAAAATGCACGAAGTCGCGCACCGAGGGGTTCTGCTTGCCGCTGAGCATGATCACCCGGTCGCAGAAGCCACGCCAGCCGGTGATAGCCGCCAATTCCTCGTCGCTGAACGGCTCGTCCAGCGGCTTCTTGCTGAAATCGACGTTCAGCACCTCGCAGAGCAGGTTCAGCCCATCTACCGGCTTGGACAGGCTGTCGATATAGGCCTGTTTCTCCGCCGCCATGTCCTCGGACTCGGCGACGATGGCATACACGGCGGGAGCGATGCTGACACTCTCGGGGTCGCGGTCGGCGGCGGCGATGGCCTGCTTCATCTCGGCATATTGCTTGCGGCCGATGGCCAGGTTCGGGAACACGGCGAAGATCAGCTCGGCCCAGCGCGAAGCGAACAGCCGCCCCCGCCCGCTCTGCCCCGCCTGGATCAACACCGGGTGGCCCTGCGCCGAGCGCGGCACCGGGAACGGGCCGCGGGACTGAAAGTAGGTGCCGCGATGGTCCAGCCGGCGCACCTTCGACGCGTCGGCGAAGCGGCCGGACTGCTTGTCCACAATCAGCGCGTCGTCGGCCCAGGTGTCCCAATGGCCCATCACCACTTCGAGGAACTCGTCCGCACGGTCGTAACGCGCGTCATGCTCTAGGTGCCCGGCGGCGCCAAAGTTCGCCGCTTCGGAATCGTTCAGCGAGGTCACCACGTTCCAGGCCGTGCGCCCGCCCAGCATCAGGTCCATGGTCGCGAACAGCCGCGCCACGTGAAACGGCTCGTAATAGGTCGTGGAATAAGTGGCCCCTAAGCCAATCCGCGAGGTCGCCATGCCCATGGCGGTGACGATCGGAGTCAGGTCCATTTTCACCGCACGCACGCCGTTTTCCACGGTGGAGGTGTGGTCGTCGCCGTAGATATCGGGGATCGCCAGGCGATCGTCGAAGAACGCCATCTGGAACTTGCCGTCTTCTAGGATGCGACCGACGCGCTGGTAGTAATCGGGTTTCAGGAAATCGCTCATGCTTGCCTCGTGCCGCCACGAGCCGGGATAGTTGGAGCAGTTCTGCGCCTGCAAGAAGGCGACCAGCATCATCTGCCGGGAAGGAGCCGTCATGGAACTTCTCCTGAAAAGAGTCAGATCGCGCCGCTGCTGCGCAACTCGGCGATCGCATCCGCATCCAGGCCGAGCAGACAGCGCAGCACCTCGTCAGTATCGGCCCCCATGGCACGGCCGGTATGGCGAAGGGTGGGAGGAGTGGCGGACATGGTCGGCACGCCGCTGGGCAGGGTGACGGGCCCGATGCGCGGGTCGTCCACCACCACCATGTTGCCGCGGGCCTTGAACTGCGGCTCATCGAAGATGTCGGCGATGCTGTTGATCGGGCCGCAGGGCACGCCGAACTTGTCGCACTCCGCCATCAGCGCCGCGTAATCCAGCTCGCCGACCCAGCCCGCCACCAGCGCGTTCACCGCATCGCGCGCTGCGACCCGGCGTTTCGTGGTGCCGTAAGGCCCGTCACCCGCCAACTCCGGCCGGCCAATCGCGGTGGCGAACCGCTCGAACATCTTGTCGCTGCTGCAGGCCAGGGCGATCCAGCGGCCGTCCCGGGTGCACCAGTGGCCATGCGGCACCACGGCGGGCACGTCTGCCCCCATGCGCTCGCGCACCACGCCCAGCTTGGCGTAAACCGGTGCGATTTCGTCCAGCATGCGGAAGATTGACTCGTATAGTCCGATATCGACCACTTGGCCCTCGCCGGTCTGCGTCACCTGGCGCAAGGCCATCATAACGCCCACGCAGCCCCACACGCCCGACATGTAGTCCGCCAGTGACGTGCTGCCCGGCACCACCGGCGGGCGGCCGGGCTCGCCGGCCAAGTAGGACAGGCCGCTGAAACCGTGCGCGATGCGTGCGAAGCCGGGCTTGCCACGTAACGGACCGGTCTGGCCATAGGCGCTGATCCGCAGCATTACCAAGCGGGGATTGATCGCCCGCAGCGCGTCCCAGCCGAAGCTCCATTTCTCCATGGTGCCGGGGCGGAAGTTCTCCACCAGCACGTCTGCCTCGGCCACCAGGCGGCGAAAGATGTCGGCCCCGTCAGGCGTGCGCAGGTCCAGCGTCATGCAGCGCTTGTTCCGCGCCTCGCTGAGCCAGGCGAAGGTGTCGCCACAGTCTGTGGGCGTGCCGAAGCCGCGTAGCGGGTCGCCGGCCTTCGGGTGCTCGATCTTGATTACGTCGGCGCCGAAATCGCCCATGATGGTGGCGCAGAACGGCCCGGCAAGGAAGGTCGCGATGTCCAGCACGCGCACGCCGGTGAGCGGTTGGATGGAGGTGAGATCGCTCATGGGCTGGTTCCTTCGACGCGGTCGATCAAGGCGGCCCGGGCGAGGATCTCGCGGGCGCGGCGGGCATGGGCGAGATCAACCAGCACGCCCTCCACCCCGACGGCGCCCTGCCCGGAGGCGGACGCCGCATCCAATGCCGCGACGATGCTGCGGGCCCAGGCGATTTGCGCGGCGGCGGGGGAGAAGGCGGCGTTGGCCGGGTCCACCTGGCTCGGGTGGATGGCCCATTTGCCTTCAAATCCCATGCTGCGGGCACGGGCGGCACTGGCCGTAAAACCCGCTGGGTCCTTGTAGTCGGTGTAGGGACCGTCGATTGGCCGCAACCCATTGGCCCGGCAGGCATTCACCACACGGGCCAGGGCATAGTGCCACTGGTCGTTCCAATGCAGGTGGCGGTGCCCGGCCGCATCGGAGTCGGTGAGAACGGCGCAATCCGGGTTGGGGCGGCCGAACACCGTGTCCGGCGTGCGCAGGTCGGCGCTGTAGTCGCCCACGCCGAAGATCATCGCTTCCAGCCGAGGCGAGGCGGCCGCGATCTCGTCCGCCCTTGCGATGCCGCGGGCCGATTCGAGCAGCACCTCGATTCCAAGTGGAGTCGCCCGCTGAGTCTCGCGCTCCACGCTGGCCAGCAGTTCGGCTACGAATTGCACGTCGAATGCGCTTTCCGCCTTGGGTAGTAGGATGAGGTCGAGTCGGGGGCAGCTACGCGCGACGTCCACAATGTCGCGCAGCGCCCACAGCGTGCCGAGCGCATTGACCCGCACTGCCATTGTGCGCCGGCCCCAATCGAGCGTGTTCAACGCCTCGATCACCATGCCGCGCGCCGTCTCCTTTGCGGGCGCTGCCACGGCATCCTCAAGGTCGAGGAAGATCACGTCGGCTGGGCTGCCGGTCGCCTTGGCAAGGAAGCGCTGCTGGATGCCGGGCACCGCGAGTTCGGAGCGGTGGGCGCGGGCGTTCATGCCGCGACCTGCTTGCTGCGGGGCGGCGCGGGCGGAATAGTCGCGCCGTGAACGTCAACCTGAACTTGCTGCAGACTTTTATCGAACTGGCGGAGCACCGCAATTTCCGCCGCGCGGCGGAGGCGATCGGGCGCACGCAATCCGCTGTCAGCATGCAAATCCAGCAATTGGAGGCGCAACTCGGCCTGCAATTGTTCGCCCGCACCACGCGCCAAGTGCGGCTTACGCAGGAAGGCGAGCAATTGCTGAGCCATGTCCGCGCCGGCATGACGGAGCTGATGGCCGGGTTGCGCCAGGCGAACGGGCTGGCGGCGGCGCATCGTGGCCGAGTGGCGATCGCCTGCGCCCCCAGCGTGGCAGGCAGCCGCTTGCCGGATGTGATGGCGGAGTTCCAGGCCGCCTATCCCGCCGTCAGCGCGCAGCTGCGTGAGTTGCCGCTGACCGGCATCATGGACGCGGTGCGGATGCAGGACGTTGATTTTGGCATCGGCCCGACCCCCACCGTGCTGAACGGCCTGGCGTTCCGCCCCCTGATGACCGACCCGATCTGCGTGGTGTTCCGCAGCGGCACGATGAAGGGCAAGAAGGGCGTGGGCCTCCCCACGCTCGCGGCGCACCCGATCGTGCTGATGGGCGGGCTGCGCCCCCTGGTGGAACCCGCGGCGCAGCGTGCCGGGGTGGCACTGGGCGTGCGCTACGAGGCGCAGCAGATCCTGACCGTGCTTGGCCTGGTGCGTGCCGGGCTTGGTGTCGGCATCGTCCCGGATATCGCGGTGCCCCGGCCGTTCGATGGCGGCATCGGCGTGCTGCCGATTACCACACCGGCGCTGACGCGGGAGGTGGGCATCATCACGCAATGCGGCCGTCCCTTGTCGCCAATCGCCGCCGAACTCACACGTCTGCTGGAAAGCCGGTTGCAGCCGGCTCACGACTGACGTTCCAGGGCGGCGGTGAGCGCCGGGTTGTCGGTCGGGCGCAATTGCTCGAGCGTGCGGTCGCGGGTCTCGATGCCCAACACGGCAATGAGCAGCGCAGTGACGAACAGGAAGCCGGATAACGTGAACACCACGCCCGACACGCCGTATGCGGTGAACAGCGCCACTACGGCGTAGGGCATGAAGATGGAGACGACGCGGCCCGCCGTGTTGCAGACGGCGGCGCCGCGCATGCGCAATTCCGTGGGGAACAGCTCGGGGACATAGAGTGCCCAGCCAGCGCCGATCATCACGCCCATGAAGAAGGTGAGCGCGAACCCGACCACGATCACCTGGGTCGCCGACGCGGCGAACGGGTAGGCAATGCCGAGTACAGCGGCGGCCAGCGTGCAGACGATCAGGCTCGGCTTGCGGCCGAACCGCTCGGCCAAGTACATCGACACGGCATTGCCGAGCGGGCTGCCGAACGACATGGCGGCGGTAAAGGCGAGCGAGGAGCCGATACCCAAGCCCTGCTTGACGAAGAATGTCGGCAACCAACCCACGAAGCCGTACAGGGCGATGCTGACGGCGATAACAAGCATGCTGCCCACGACGATGCGGCCGAGCAGTTGCCCGGTGAACAGTGTGGAGATCGGCTGCTGCGGGATGACGGGAGTGATGCTGGTATCCGGCTGCGGCAGCGTCGCCTTGCGGGCAGCTCGCGCCTCGATCCGCACCAGGGCGGCCTCGGCCTCGTCGAACCGCCCCTTGCTTTCCAGCCAGCGCGGCGATTCCGGCAGCCCGCGGCGCAGCAGCCAGACGGCGAGCGAACCGATGCCGACCAGGGCGAACATCCAGCGCCAGCCGAAGGCCGGGATGATGAGGGCGCCCAGCACGTTGGCCACGAACAGTGCCGAGTTGGTGATGATCGCCAGGCCGCCGGCCCAGCGGGCGCGCGAGCCGGGCGGCATGAACTCGCCGATCAGCACGTAGCCGCACACGACCTCCGCCCCGATCCCCACGCCCATGACGAAACGGGCACCGGTCAGCCAGTCGATGTCGGGAGCAAAGGCACCGGCCAGCGATGCGAGGCCGAAGATCAGCAGGTTCACTTGGTAGGCAGTGCGGCGGCCGAGCCGGTCGCCCATCACCCCGGCGGCGAACGCCCCGATCGTCATGCCTACGAAGGTGGCGGCGATGAAGTGGGCGTTATGCGGTAGGTCCGAGAAGCCGGATTTCGTCGTCGCCCCGAGTACGCCGGCGGCGATGTAGGAATCCAGCCCGTCGAAGAACATGCCGGCACCGACCAGCGCGAACAACAGCCAATGAAAGCTGCCGATCGGCAACCGGTCGAGCCGGCCGGCCGAATTGATGATGTGTGCCGTCACTGGTTACGTTTCCCCGCTGCGGTGACCGGCTGGCACCGATTCTCTTGCGTATCAGCAAGGACGTGGGCAAGCACCGTTGTCCAACGCGAATGGCTCAACGATCCATCGGAAGCGCTGATCAATCCCGATCGCGAAACGTCACCTTGACGAGGTTGGCCGGGAGCGGAAGAGCCGCTTCGGAGACGGTGGTAGAGAAAGGCGGACGCTTGTTGGGCTGTTTCACAAAGGAGCGACTGGGGAACAAAAATGGCAAGCCAAGCTACTTGTCCAGGGACTGGGAGTCAGAATCGCCTTCAATCACAAATGTTTGCGCCAAACCTGGCAAACTCCTCGCCAGCGATCTCCATTGCCCGCTGGACCGCTGGATAACCTCGGTAGGCAGCGACGTTGAGCAGTGTTTCGACTACCTCCCGGGTAGTCGCGCCGACATTGAGCGCGGCCGTGACATGAACGCGGAGCGGTGTCTCGGATGCTGCAGTGAGCGAACCGGCCAAAACGGCACAGGCAGTCAGCTCGCGGGTTTTCGAATCGAGGCCGGGCCGGCAGAAAATCTCCCCGTAGCTATGATCCACGATCAAGGCGCCGATCTCAGGCGCTATGTCGTCAAAGCTATGCACGACCGCATGGCCCGTCCCGCCGGATGTGGCCCTCAATGTCGTGAGGCCCCGTTCGCGGCGTTTCGCCTGGTCGTCTGGTCGGGCTGTGCTGGTGACTGGCGGCACGGGCATCGCAATGCACGGCTCGTCGAACACTTGCCTTGCTACGGAGAACGCATTGAGTGCCGTCGGGAAGCCCGCATAGACGCTGAGCTGGATCAGCGCCTCGATGACTTCGATCCGGCTCGTACCGCCCCTGACCGCACCGCGGATATGAGCGCGAAGCAGTTCAGCGCGGTTGCCGACTGTAGCCAGCATGCTGATGACCGCAAGCTGCTTGGAGACAGCGTCCAAGCCTTCCCGGGACAGCACGTCGCCGAACGCGAAGTCGATCGCAAAGCGGGCAAGGTCTGCGGACACGTGCTTGAACGCCTCGGTGTAGTTGTCCTCGCTCTCGCCAAGCAAAGCCGTGAGGCTGGCCGCACCACGGGAGTGGCGGTCCAAGGCATCCGCCTCGTTCGCCGCTGCCGGCGTGTAATCCAGCCCACGGTCCCGCAGGATCGCACGCAGGATGCCAATGGAGTCGATGGCGGCGGGAAAACCGAGGATTGCGGTCGAGAGCACCAGCACCTCCACCAAGTCCTGCAAGCTGCCGCCGACGTTGAGCAGTCCTTCCATGTGGAAGCGCAATTGAGGTTGGGCGGAGCCAAGTGCAATCAATGTGCTCACGGTGCAAAGCTGGCGCCGCCGCAGGTCAAGTCCGGGCCGCGACAGCACGTCGCCATAGGGGTAAGCGATCGTGAACGCCGCCAGGTCCGGTGACGTCTCGGCCAGCCGGTTGGTCGGCCCGTCGTAACCCGGGCCGCCAATCTGCTTGAGGATCTCCCTTCCACGCTCCAGGCGGTCGTCTTTCGCTGTTTGGTGATCCGTCACAGGCAAACTCCCGATTTCCCTTACTTGAGGCCGACGCTCATTCCCCCGTCCGCCATGACGACGGCGCCGACGATGTAGCTGGCCCGGTCTGAGGCGAGGAACGCGATGACCTCCGCGATCTCCTCCGGCTGCGCCGCCCGCTTGATCGGGGCGTTCTTGCCGTGTTCGGCCAGGAAACCCGGGCCGTCATCATGGATTTGGTTGAGGATGTTCGTCACCACGTCGCCGGAGCCGACCGCGTTGACGCGGATGCCGTACTCGATTGCTTCAAGGGACAGTGCCCGCGTGAACTGGGCCAAAGCACCCTTCGAGGCCGCATAGGCAGCGATTGTCGGGAAAGCCTGGAAGCAGGCGTAGGAACCGACGTTCACGATCGCACCCGACCGGCCTGGCATCATGGCCCGCATGGCCTCGCGGGAATGCAGGAACGCGCCCGTGGCGTTGACCGCGAGGATCGCGTTCCAGTCGTCCAGCGTCATGTCCACCACGAGCTTGTTGATGATGATGCCCGCGTTGTTGACCAGGATGTCGAGCTTGCCAAACCGGTCCTTCGCCATGGATACGGCGCGCCCGGCGCTCTCCTCCTTCGAGATGTCGGCGACGACGGGCACAACGCCGTCACGGGCCAGCGCCTCGACGCTGGGGTTGATGTCTTCCGCGATGACCTTGGCGCCACGAGCATGGAACAGCTCAACAGTGGCGCGGCCGATGCCGCTGGCGGCGCCCGTGACGAGGGCGATCTTGCCGGTCAGTTCGTCTGGTTGGTTCGTGTTGGCCATGTCGTCTTCTCCGATGGGCATTGCCGTGCTGCGTCAGGCGTCGTGATCGGTCGAAACGGAGAGTTGGCGCCAAGCAGCGATCTCGGCCTGGCGCCGGGCCAAGGCGTCCTCGGCAAACTTCACGGCATCCGATCCTAGCAGCAGGTGCAACGGCGGGTGTTCGTTGCGGACGAGCTGGACCAGGGCAGGCCCCAGCTTGGCCGGATCGCCGAGCTGCTGGTGGTTATGGTCGGTATAGGCCGAGCGCATGCTTGCCGACGCCTCGGCATAGTCCGTGACCGGATTGGTGGTGTAGCGGACCGAGCTTTGGTCCAGGAAGTCAGTGCGGAAGAACCCGGGTTCCACCACCGTCACGTAGATGCCGAAGGGCGCCACGTCGTATTGCAGGTTCTCGCTGAAGCCTTCCACGGCAAACTTGGACGAGCCGTAGAGCGTGCAGGACGCGAAACCGGTCACGCCGCCGATCGAGCTTATGTTGATGACGTGTCCGGAGCGCTGGCGCCGCATGACCGGCAGGACGGCGCGCGTCACCTCCATCAGGCCGAAGACGTTGGTGTCGAACTGCTGGCGGACCTCGGCCGGCGTGGACTCCTCAAAGGCGCCCAGGTGGCCATAGCCTGCATTGTTGACGAGCACGTCGATGCGGCCGAACTGCGTCGCTGCGGCATCCACGGCCGCCGCGATGCTCGCCGGGTCGGTCACGTCCAGCCCAAGCGGCAGCAGATCATCATGCGCACCAAGCGTCCGGTGAATTGCGGCAGGATCGCGCGCCGTGGCTACGACCCTGTCGCCGGCAGCCATCGCCGCCCTTGCGGCTTCCGCGCCCAGGCCGCGTGAGGCGCCCGTGATGAACCATACCTTGCCCATGCGATCCTTTCCGGTCGGGCAGGGGGCCCGACACCGGAACCGAGATGGTCACCACGTCGTCATTCCATTAGACAGGATAACATTCATGCACCGTTAAGCAGGACAGGACGATGTTGCGGGGAACGCTCGACGGCTTGGCCGCCTTCACCGAAGTCGCCCGGCAGCGCAGCTTCACGCGTGCGGCGGCCGAACTCCGGCTGTCCACCTCGGCGCTCAGTCAAACGATCAAGACGTTGGAGACGCGGTTGGGCGTCCGCCTGTTGCAGCGGACCAGCCGGAGCGTTTCGCTGACATCGGCCGGAGAGGAATTGTTAAGCA
>CAXTLC010000100.1:0-11980 GCA_964245075.1 uncultured Acetobacteraceae bacterium | reverse complement strand
CCGTCGTGCCGTTCGGGCGTTCTACCCGCCCGGCTTCACCGTCGAGCCTGCTTCCGGGCAGTAGCGGTACGTTTCATCGAGCTTGTAGCCCGAACCGATGCGCCGGCTCTCGATGCAGTCCGCATCGGCCGGCGGCGTGGCAGGCTTGGCCGGCATGGCGCTCGGCGCCGACAAGTCGACCTGTTCGGCGTAACCGAGCGCGCGGTCGCTTTCCACCCGGCACCAGCCGTCCTGGCAGGACTGCACGTCCACCAGCATGCCGCGGTCGAGCTCGCCCATCACCGTGTAGCGCCGGTCCGGCCCGGCCCGGAAGAACGTCGGCCAACTGACTTCCGCCTGCCAGGCCAGCGCCGGGCCTGACCACGCCGCGAGCGTCAATGCCGCGGCTCCGCACGCCCATCGCGTTCCTGATCGCATCGCACGCTCCTGTCACCGAGACCTGTCACTGAAAACTGACACTAAGAGTGTCTAGTTTACTTGACAAGACGAGGCCTCGTCCGGATGTTTGGGGCGCTTTGGCAGGAGCCTCCCGGTGTCGATGCTTTCGTATGAAGAGAAGTACCGCGTCCGTGGCGGCACGCTGGTCGGCGGCGACACGTTCGACTTCTGGGCCGGCCCGTTCTATGTCGGCTTCTTCGGCGTGACGGGCGCGATCTCGTCCCTGCTCGGCGCGTTGCTGATCTTCTACGGCGCCGCGATCGGGCCGACCTGGGCGCCGTTCAAGATCACGATCAACCCGCCGCCGATCTGGCGCGGCCTGTCCTTCGCGCCGCTGCGCGATGGCGGGCTGTGGCAATGGATCACCCTGTGCGCGCTCGTTTCCTTCACGTCCTGGGCGCTGCGCGAGGTGGAGATCTGCCGCAAGCTCGGCATCGGGCTGCATGTGCCGATCGGGTTCGGCGCGGCCATCACCGCCTATGCCACGCTGGTGGTGGTGCGGCCGGTGCTGATGGGCGCCTGGGGCTATGGATTTCCCTACGGCATCATGAGCCACCTCGATTGGGTGTCCAACACCGGCTACCAATACCTGCACTTCCATTACAACCCGGCGCACATGATCGCGGTGACGTGCTTCTTCACCACGACGTTCCTCCTGGCCATGCACGGCGGGGAGATCCTCTCCCTCGCGCACCCGCAGCCGGGCAACTCAGTGAAGTACGAGGAATACGAGAGCCTCTACTTCCGCGACACCATCGTTTACTCGATCGGCTCGCTCGGCATCCATCGGCTCGGCTACTTCCTGGCGCTGAACGCCGGCATCTGGAGCGCGATCTGCATCCTGATCTCCGGCCCGTTCTGGTCGCGCGGCTGGCCCTACTGGTACGACTGGTACATGAACATTCCCATCTGGGGTCCGAGGGGGTTCCAGTAGTCATGGCACGCTACCACACGCTGTTCACCTCCATCGAACTGGAGGCTCCGTTCGAGGAAGCGCCGACCGCCAAGCGGGGCTCCCCGACCCACGTGATCACGCCGCGCCATTCCGTGTGGCTGGGCCGCCTGGGCGAGTCGCAGGTCGGGCCTACCCACATGGGCGTCCTCGCGATCGTCTCGATCGCCTTCGGTTTCGCCGCGTTCGAGGTCATCGGGCTCAACATGTGGGCCTCGGTGGACTGGAACGTCATCCGCTTCATCAAGCTGCTGCCGTTCCTGGCGCTCGAGCCGCCTTCGGCCAAGCAGGGCTTGTCGATCCTGCCGCCGCTGGAGGACGGCGGCTGGTGGCTGATCGCCGGTTTCTTCCTGACAACGTCCATCCTGCTCTGGTGGGGGCGGATGTACGGCCGGGCGAAGGCGCTGGGCCTGGGGACGCAGGTGCCCTGGGCGTTCGCCTCGGCGATCTGGCTCTACCTCGTGCTGGGCTTCTTCCGCCCGATCCTGGTGGGAAGCTGGTCGGAAGCGGTGCCGTTCGGCATCATCCCGCACCTGAACTGGACGGCGACGTTCTCCGTCCGCTACGGCAACCTGTTCTACAACCCGTTCCACATGCTCTCCATCGTGTTCCTGTACGGCTCCACGATGCTGTTCACCATGCACGGCGGCACCATCCTTGCCACCGCGCCCTATGGCGGGGACCGTGAAACGCGGGAGATCATCGACCCCGGCAGCGCCTCGGAGCGCGGGGCGCTGTTCTGGCGCTGGACCATGGGCTTCTGCGCCAACTTCGAGTCGATCCACCGCTGGATCTACTGGTTCGCCGTGCTCACCACGCTGACCGGCGGCATCGGCATCCTGATGACCGGGACGGTGGTGGACAACTGGTACCTGTGGGGCGTCAAGCACGGCATCGCGCCGGACTACGCGCCGCTGCTGCCGACGCCGTCCGAGCCGCCACCGGGCGCGCTGCTCGCCAAATTACCGCATCTTGGACCCGCGCCATGAAGTCGCTGACGGTCATCGCCGGCGCAGGCGTGCTCGCCGCCGCCGCCTTTGTCGTGTTCGTCCCGCGCTGGACCGGCGTGCCGCACGCGGCCGAGGAGATTGGCTTCCCGCAAGAGGTGCTGTTCCACGACGCGGCGGAGCGCCTGTCCACCAACCAGGCGCCGCCGCCCTTGCCGCCGGCAGCGCCGGGCGGGCCGTCCGCGGTGGAGACGTACAAGAACGTCCAGGTTCTCACGGACGTCAGCGCGGCGGAGTTCATGCGGCTGCAACAAGCGCTGACGGCTTGGGTTTCGCCTAAGCAGGGGTGCGACTTCTGCCACGCCGGCAACAACTACGCGTCCGACGAGAAGCCGGCCAAGGCGGCGTCACGGATCATGCTGCAAATGACCCGGCACCTGAACGCCGACTGGGCCTCCCACAACGCCAACGCCGGCGTCACCTGCTACACCTGCCACCGCGGGCAGCCGGTGCCGGCGGAGGTCTGGTACCCGGACGCGCCGGCGCCGCAGCAACGCATGATCGCCAGGCAGGAGAACTGGCAGGAAGCGGGCAACACGGTCCGCAAGTTCTTCCCGGACAACGGCTTCGCCGAGTGGTACCTGGACGACCAGCCGGTCGGCATCCAGTCCACCGCGATCGAGCCGAACCACACCCTTGGCTCCTGGCCCGAAGCCACCCGGCTCTACGAGATGATGATGCAGATGTCCGACGGCATCGGGGTGAACTGCGGCTATTGCCACAACTCCCGCGCGTTCTCGAGCTGGGAGGAAAGCTCGCCCTACCGCTGGGTCGGCTGGTACGCGCTGCGCATGCTGCGGGACATCAACCGCAACTTCCTGCTCAAGGTCGATGCCGTCATCCCGGAAAGCCGGTCGCTGGAAGGGGAGACGCGGATTCCGGCCATTCCCAGCCGCATGACGGGCGCGCAGGCCGGCAACGGGCTGGCGGTGTGCGCCACCTGCCACCAGGGCGTCACCAAGCCGCTCAACGGCGTCAACATGGTGAATGACTACCCGGGACTGACCGAACCCAAGCAGCCTGCCGCGGAGCCGTCCGGCCCGCACGCCGACATTCCCCAGCCGTCGCCAGGTTAAGGAGCAGCACCATGCGATACGGCGTGTTCGGCCACATCACGGAATACATCGACCTGCCGCAGGTGGCGTTCTGGGTGTTCTTCGGCTTCTTCCTGCTGCTCGTTTACTACAACCGGTTGTGGGACAAGCGCGAGGGCTACCCGATGAAGGCCTCGCCTTACAACAGCGAGGCGCTGCTGGGCTTCCCGCTGCCGCCGGCCAAGGACGAGGTCTACATCCTGAACGAGGGCGGCACGACGACGGCGCCGCATTTCTACGAGCCGGGCGACATGAGCGCCAAGCCGCTCTACCGGTTCGACGGCACGCCGCTCACGCCGATCGGCAACCCCTTGCTGGCAGGCATCGGCCCGGGCGCCTGGGTCAAGCGCAAGGACGAGCCGGCGCTGACCGAGCATGGAGACCTGCTGCTGCGGCCCGCGCGGCTCCTGCCCGAATGGTCGGTGGGCAAGGGTGACGCGGACCCGCGCGGCATGACGGTGTTCGACCGGCGCTGGAACAAGGTCGGCGTCGTGCATGATTTCTGGATCGACCGCGGGATCAAGATCGTCCGCATCCTGGAGATCGACCTGCTGCCCGGGATGGCGCCCGGCCGGGTGCTGGTGCCGATCTATCACACCGTCATCAAGGAGAAGCAGCGCGAGATCCGCGTGACCGCGCTGCACCACTTCCAGTTCGCCAACGTGCCGATGCCGGCCAAGCCCGACCGCATCACCGCCCGGGAGGACGATCATTTGAACGCCTACTACGCCGCCGGCTATTTCTACCGCAATTCGCCGGACATCGAACCGATGGTGGGGACCCAGCCATGAGCCATCATCCCGTCGGCCGCCTGATCCCCGGCGAGCGCGTGCTGTGGGACGGCCGGCCGGACTGGCGCGCCGTTGCCCGCGACGTGCTCCACATCGGCTGGCTGGCGCTGTACCTCGCCGCGATGCTGATCTGGGGCGCCTTCAACGACCGGCAGTCCGGCCTTGGGCCGGCGGCGACGCTGCTGGGGGAAGTGCCGCTGTTCCTGGTGGGCTGCGCGGTGCTTGGCGCCTGCGCCGGGTTCGCCGTGCTGTTTGCCCGGACCACGCGGTACACGGTGACCAGCGAGCGATTGATCCTCCATTACGGCGTGGCGCTCACCGCGACGCTCTCGCTGCCGCTGCGGCGCATCGCGGGCGTTTCGGTGTCGCCGGACGGGGACGGCACGGCGGACATCCTGCTGGCGCTGAAGCCCGGCGGGCGGCGCCTCCGTTTCGTGCAGCTCTGGCCGCATGTGCGGCCCTGGCGCTTCAGCCGGGCGCGACCGATGCTGCGCGGCGTGCCGGGCGGGAAAGCGGTGGCCATGCTGCTCAGCCAGGCCGTGGCCGGGGTCGCGCCAGGCGTGCTGCACGCCGCGCCAGCCGCCAAGCCTGCCCGCAAGCGGGTGCTCATCCCGGCGCTGGCGGCCAACCCGTCGGGCGCGCCCGGCTCGCTCACGCCGGGCTGACCGTGGCCTGCCGGCAGGCGAGCGCCGCCTCCCCAGCCGCGAAGCCGGTGCTGAACGCGGCTTGGAGCAGGTAGCCGCCGGTGGGCGCTTCCCAGTCCAGCATCTCGCCGGCCGCGAACACGCCGGGGCGCACCGCCCAGCCGCCGAGCGCGCCGAGCCGCAACCCGCCGGCGGTCGAGATGGCGCGGTCCAGCCCCGCCGTCCCGGTCAGGCGCAGCGGGAGCGCCTTGATCGGGCCGGCCAGGTCGTCCGGCGTCCCGGCGCATTCCCGAAGCAACGCCACCGCGACCGGGGACAGCCCGGCCGCCTTGCGCAGGAAGGTGGACAGCGACTGCGCCCGGCGGGGGGCCGACAAGCGGCGGCGCAACTCGGCTTCCGTCAGGTCCGGGCGCAGGTCCACGACCGCCACGGCGCTTCCTTCCCTGTCGATCGCGTCCCGCAAGGGGGCGCCGAGGGCATAGAACGGCCCGCCCTCCACCCCGGACGCGGTCAGCGTGGCGTCCCCCGGCACCCGGCGTCCCGCGGCCGTCACGGCGATGCGTTTGAGCGGCGCCCCCGCGTGGCGGGCCATGTGGCTGCTCCACCCCGCCGTGAAGCCGCAATTGGCCGGGCGGAACGGCGCGACCGCGGCGGCGGGAAAGGCCGCGGTCCACGCGCCGTCGGAGCCGAGCCGTGGCCAGGACGCGCCGCCCAGCGCCAGCACCACCGGCCCGGGCGCCGCGGACGCCGCCGGGTCGAACACCAGGCCGCCGCCGTCCCAGCCCAGCCAGCGATGCCGCATGCGGAACCGGACGCCCAGGCCGTCCAGCCGGCGCAGCCAGGCCCGCAGCAACGGGGACGCCTTCATGGCGCGCGGGAACACCCGGTTGCTGCTGCCGGTGAACACCTCCTGGCCCAGCCCCTCGCACCATGCGCGCAACGCGGCGGGCGGAAAGGCAGCGATCGCCGGGGCGAGCGCCTCGCGCGCCGGGCCGTAGCGGTCCAGCATCGCGCCGAGCGGCTCGTCGTGCGTCAGGTTCAGCCCGCCGACTCCCGCCATCAGCAGCTTGCGGGCCGGGGAGGGCATGCGGTCGAACACCGTCACGGCGGCGCCGCCGAGCGCCAGCCGCTCCGCCGCCATCAGCCCGGCCGGGCCGGCGCCGATCACGGTCGCGCAAAATCCGGCCGCGGCGCTGGCCAGGGGAGCGGGGTTGGGGGATGCTGACGGCATGATCGAGCGGGTCGAGGCGGTTGTCCTGGGTGCTGGCGTGGTCGGCCTCGCGGTGGCGCGGGCGCTGGCGCTGGCCGGGCGGGATGTGCTGGTGCTGGAAGCGGCGAACGGCATCGGCACCGTCACCTCCTCGCGCAACAGCGAGGTGGTGCACGCCGGTATCTACTATCCGGCCGGCAGCCTCAAGGCCCGGCTCTGCGTGGCCGGGCGGAAGGCGTTGTACGAGTACTGCGCTGCCCACGGCGTCCCGGTGGAGAAGCTCGGCAAGCTGATCGTGGCCAGCGACGAGGCCGAAGGGGCACGCCTGGACGCCATCCGGGCGCAGGCCGCCGCCAACGGCGTGCCCCTCACGCCGCTGTCCGGCGCCGAAGCGCGGGCGATGGAGCCGGCGCTGCGCGTCCATTCCGCCCTGCACTCGCCGGAAACCGGGATCGTGGACAGCCACGCGCTGATGCTCGCCCTTCAAGGTGATCTGGAGGCGGCCGGCGGCACCCTGGCCACCCGCGCCCCGCTCGAACGCGGCGCGGTGACGGGAAGCGGCATCCGGCTCGGGGTGGGCGGCGAGGCGCCGATGGAGCTGGAATGCCGGCTGCTGGTCAACGCGGCGGGGCTGCATGCGCCGGACGTCGCGCGCTCCATTGCCGGCATCCCGTCGCAGACGATCCCGCGCGCCTGGCTGTGCAAGGGCAGCTACTACGGCCTGGCCGGCCGCGCGCCGTTCCGCCGGCTGATCTACCCGGTGC
Organism: uncultured Acetobacteraceae bacterium; assembly: GCA_964245075.1. Lineage (GTDB taxonomy): Bacteria > Pseudomonadota > Alphaproteobacteria > Acetobacterales > Acetobacteraceae > LMUY01. The sequence continues at coordinate 5,080 of CAXTLC010000100.1, read as the reverse complement.
CGGAACCGGGCGGCCTCGGCGTGCACCTGACGCTGGACCTGGGCGGCCAAGCGCGCTTCGGCCCGGACGTGGAGTGGGTGGAGCGGGAGGAGTACGGCGTGGACCTGTCGCGCGCCGCCGGGTTCTACGCCGCCATCCGCCGCTACTGGCCCGGCCTGCCGGACGGCGCACTGGTGCCGGGCTACGCGGGGGTCCGCCCCAAGATCAGCGGCCCCGGCGAGCCCGCGGCCGATTTCGCCGTGCTGGGCCCCGCCGTCCACGGCGTGCCCGGCCTGGTGAACCTGTTCGGCATCGAGAGCCCCGGGCTGACGGCATCGCTCGCGATCGGCGATCTGGTGCTAGACTGCCTGGAAGGCGCCACAACCGAGAAGGTGACAGCATGAGCGAGCCGACCGCACTGATCGTGGGGGCCTCCCGCGGCTTGGGGCTGGGCCTGGCGCGGGAATACCTGTCCCGCGGCTGGCGCGTGGTCGCCACCGTGCGGGACGCGTCGAACCCCGGGGAACTCGCGACGCTCGGGGAAGCCTGCGAGGTCGAGGCGGTGGACATCAACCACACCGGGGAGGTGCTGTCGCTGCGGGACCGGCTCGCCGGCCGCAAGCTCGATCTGCTGTTCGTGAACGCGGGCGTGTCCAACGGCCCGAAGGAGACGGTGGGCGACGTCAGCACGGAGGATTTCGTCCGGGTGCTGACCACCAACACGCTCAGCCCGCTGCGGGTGATCGAGGCATTGGCGGAATTGGTGACCCCGGCGGGCACGATCGCGGCGATGTCCTCCGGGCTGGGCAGCGTGGCGAACAACGACCGCGGCGGGTGGGAGGTGTACCGTGCCAGCAAGGCCGGGCTGAACACCTTGCTGCGCAGCTACGCGGTGCGGGCCGGCGGCGGACGCACGCTGCTGGCGATCGCGCCCGGCTGGGTGCGGACAGACATGGGCGGCGCCGGCGCCGACCTGGACGTCCCCACCAGCGTGCGGGGCATCGCCGACACGATCGCGGCGCGGGAGGGCAGCGGCGGCGTCGCCTTCGTCAACTACCAGAACAGCGACATGCCCTGGTAGCGGCAGGCACGGGAGCCTATTCCATCAGCAGCTTGCGCTCGCGCATCACCGGCACCCGGGTCCGCGCCGCCCGCGCTGCCGGGCTGAGCGCCAGCCAGGCTTGGAGCAGCCCGATCACCGCCCGGGTCGGCCGCGCCAGGTCCAGCGACAATGCCTCCCCCGCGCCGTACCAGCGCAGCCCTTCCAGCTCGCCGGACCCGGCCAGCTCGCCGCTGACCGCACCGGCGTCCACGATGAAGAAGCGGGCGTTGAACCGCACCGGGCTGTCCGGCGGCGTGATGGCCCGGCACAGGTAGTCGAACCCGCTCAGATCCGGCGGCGTGCCGAGGGTGAGCCCGGTTTCCTCCTCCAGCTCCCGCGCGGCGGCCACGGCCAGCGCGTGGGCCAGCCGGGGCTTGCAGGACTTCTCCAGCATCGCTTGCACGGGGGCGGGCACGGGGGCGGCGACCGGGGCGGTCGCGTCTTCCCGGTCCACCGCGCCGCCGGGGAACACCAGGCGGTTGGGCATGAAGCGGTGGCGGGCGCCGCGCAGGCCCATCAGCAGGGCCGGGCCGCCCCCCTCCTGCCGCAGCACGAGCAGGCTGGCGGCGTGCCGGGCGCGGATCGCGGCGGCGCGGGGCAGGGCAGCGATAGCGGTGTCGGACACGGCGCTCAATCTCCTTTCCCCTTTACGGTATCCCCTTTGCGGCCGAAGCCGAGCAGCGCCCCAGCCAATCCGATCGTCCAGCCCTGCACCAGCAGGGAGGCAACGACCGTGCCGAAGGCGAGGCCGAACAGCCGCGCGCCGTTCGGCACACCTTGCAGCACGGGGATGATGGTCAGGTAGATCGGCACGGCGCCGCGCAGGCCAACCCAGGCGGCGAAGGCGGTTGGGCGCAGGCCGAAGCCGAACGGCAGCAGGCAGGCGAACGTGGCGACCGGGCGGGCCAGCAGGATCAGCACGGCGGCCACGGCCGCGATGCCGGCCGCTTCCGGCCAGACCGCGTGCGGCGTCACCAGGAGGCCCAGCAGCAGGAACAGCGTGATCTGCGCCAGCCAGGCGAACGCCTCGTAGAACTCCTCCATGCGGTCCCGGGTGCGGAACTCGCTGGTGCCGGTGATCACGCCCATCAGGTAAACGGCGATGAAGCCGCTGGCGCCCAGCGACTGCGCGGCGCCGAACACCGCAAGCACGGCGGACAGCGCCAGCACGGGAAAGATAGGCGCATCCGCCCGCAGGCGGCGCAGCAGGGCGAGCAGGCCGAAGCCGCCCAGCAGGCCGATGACCGTTCCGCCGCCCATCTCGCTCGCGAGCAGCACGGCGGCGTGGCTGGCCGTCAGGCTGCCGGGGTGGGTCAGCACTTCCACGAACAGCACGGTCAGGAACACCGACATCGGGTCGTTCAGGCCTGACTCCACCTCCAGCAACGCGGTGAGCCGGTCCGGCAGCGCCAGCCTGGCGCGGCGCAGCAGCACGCCGACCGCCGCGGCGTCGGTGGGGGCGAGCACCGCGCCGATCAGCATCGCCCCGCTCCACGGGATGCCGAAAAGCAGCACCGAGGCAGTGGCGACGATGCCGGTGGTGACCGCCACCCCCACCGTCGCCATCGCCAGCGCGGGCCAGAATGCCTGCCGCAGCATCGCGCGCTCGGTCTTGAACCCGCCCTCGAACAGGATGGCGGCCAGGGCGACGCTGCCGATCAGGTAGGAGGCATGGAAATCGTCGAATTGGATGCGGCCCGGCCCGTCCTCCCCCGCCAACATGCCCACCACGAGGAACACCAGCAGCAACGGCGCGCCCACCCGCGCGGACGCCAGCCCGGCGAAGATGCTGAGCAGCCCCAGCACGCCGCCGAGCAGGATGAGGTCGTGAGCGTGTTCCATGCCGTCCCGCTTAGCCCAGCCGCACCGCAGATTGAACCCGCTGCCCGCCTTGCTCGTTGCATTGCCCGAACCGGAGCACCCCCGCATGGCCGAGATCCGCACGCTCAACCCGCACGACCCGATGCCCGAGGGCGGCCACTCGGTCATCGTCATGCGCCGCTTCGACGAGGACGACCCGCACCGCACCGTGGTCGAGGTGACGCTCACGCACCGCCGCGGCCTGCCGGAGCGGACCCGCCCGGCCCGCGCGGACGGCACGGCGATGAGCCTGGAGGAAGCGGTCGCCGCCGCCCGCCAGGTCGCCGACGAGGCGGGGATCGAGGCGGTGCAGGTGATCGACCGCACCGCCGGGCCGCGGGAGCGCGACATCCTGCAACATGGCGGCGACCATGCGATCCACATGGAACGGCTGGACGACACCGACCTGGAGGAAGGCGAGCGCGGGCCGGACATGCGCGACCGCACCTGACGCGGGCGTTCCTGCCACCCTGGCGCGGCGCGGCGCGCACCGCCTGCGCGGGGCTGTGCATGGCCGGCGCGGTGCTGTGGTCCCTGCCGATGCTGGCGGCCGGCCTGGTGGCGCTGCTGCGCTACGGCTTCGGCAGCGTGTTCGTGATCGGGGAAAGCGTGGCCGCCGCGTTGCTGCGCTCCGCGGGCGCCGACATCGCCGGCACGGTGACCCAGCTCCATGTCGACCCGGTGGGGGGCGCCTTGGAGGCGGCGGGCGGCCTGCTGCTGTCGGCGGGGGCCGGACGGCTGGCATTCCGCCAGCCGGGCTTGGCCACGCTGCTCGCGGCGTTGTCCGGCGCGGAGGCCTGGTGGTATGGCATGCCGCTCGCGAGCGCGGTGCTCGCCCCGGCCGCCCTGTGCGCGATCATCACCGTCCGGGGTTGACCCGGGGTTGGCCCGGGGTTGACGTAGGCGGGGGCGCAACTCATTTCCCGTCATACCGGACCGTCGGGGTCCCATTTCCCCTCACCTGGGCGTCCAGTGCCATGTTCAGACTGTCGAAACTCACGGATTACGCCGTCGTCGTGCTGATCCGGTTGGCGGCGGCCGAGGGCGTGCAAACCTCGCCGGGCGTTTCGGCCGCGACCGGGGTGCCGGAACCGACGGTGGGCAAGGTGCTCAAGGCGCTGTCGGCCGCAGGCTTGGTGGCGTCCCAGCGCGGCGCCCGGGGCGGTTACCGGCTGATGCGGCCGCTGTCGGGCATCGCCGTGGCGGACGTGATCGCGGCCATCGACGGCCCGATCGCGATGACCGCGTGCGTTGAAGGGTCTTCCACCGCCTGCGAAACGTCCTGCACCTGCCCGGTGCGCGGCCGTTGGGATGCGGTGAACGATGCCGTGCTGGACGCCCTGTCCGCGATCACCCTGGCCGAGATGGCGGCGCCCGCGCGCGCGCCCGTCGCGGCGCCTTCTCTTTTCATTCCTGCTGAATAGGACGCCGCTCATGGCTGCCGTCGCCGAAACCCTCGATACCGTCCAGTCGCTCACGGAATCCGGCTACAAGTGGGGCTTTGAAACCGACATCGAGATGGATGTCGCGCCGAAGGGGCTGAGCGAGGACACCATCCGCATGATCTCCGCCCGCAAGGAGGAGCCCGAATGGCTGCTCGCCTGGCGGCTGAAGGCTTATGCCACCTGGCTGACGATGGAGTCGCCGGACTGGGCGAAGGTCGGCTATCCGCCGATCGACTACCAGGACATCCACTACTACGCCGCGCCCAAGAAGAAGGATGGGCCGCGCTCGCTGGACGAGGTGGACCCGGAGTTGCTCCGCACCTACGCCAAGCTCGGCATCCCGCTGAAGGAGCAGGCCATGCTGGCCGGCGTCGTCGGCGCGAACGGCGAGGGCGCTGCGGAAGGCGAAGCGCAGGGCCGCAACATCGCGGTGGACGCGGTGTTCGACAGCGTCTCGGTGGCGACCACCTTCCGCAAGAGCCTGTTCGAGGTCGGGGTGATCTTCTGCCCGATCAGCGAGGCGGTGCGCGAGCATCCGGAACTGGTCCGCAAGTACCTCGGCAGCGTGGTGCCGGCCGGCGACAACTACTTCGCCGCGCTGAACAGCGCCGTGTTCACGGACGGCTCGTTCGTGTTCATCCCCAAGGGCGTGCGCTGCCCGATGGAGCTGTCCACCTACTTCCGCATCAATGCC
>CAXTLC010000099.1:0-12176 GCA_964245075.1 uncultured Acetobacteraceae bacterium | reverse complement strand
CAAGGGTGCTGACGTGCGTCGGGCTATCGAGGCAGCCGGGGCGACGCTGCTTTACCTGCCACCCTACTCGCCCGACTTCAATCCGATCGAGAACGCCTTCTCCAAGCTCAAAGCCTTCCTGCGAAAGGCCGCAGCACGCACCATCGACGACTTATGGGATGTGATCCGCGATGCCATGCCAACCTTCATGCCACAGGACTGCGCAAACTACTTCACCGCGGCCGGGTATGAGCCAAACTGATCGGATTCAGCTCTAGGTTTTCAGGAACAGCCCGCTGGCGGGCCGCCGGCGAAACCCCCGTTGGCGCGGAATGTGAGCATAACTCTCCGTTGGCGAGCGCGACGCGATGATGGCGAGCACAGTGGCAGGTAACGTGAGCACGACGCTCGCCCCATTGTCAGCGAATCCGAGCAGAAATCCGCGCTGTTTGCCAGCATGACGTCCGATGATTGCGAGCGCCTACAATTAGGTGGGAAAGGTGCGTTTTCGCGTGTCCGAAGTACGGCGTTCGCCGAAGCCTGGACGTGCGCACACCCTGCGCGATCGTACCCTCGACGCCGGCGCGTCGCGCGTATTCGGCTGTGAAGCTCGTGGTCTGTTCCGGCGCTCGCCCAAGGCGCAGCGCTTCGTGTTGGGCTTCGGGGCGGACCGTGATCGCCCGACGTGCCGAGGCCGAGCGCGTGCACTGCGGCCTGAGCGGACACGCCCGGCAGTCGGCAACCGCAAACTTGATCTTGATTACCGGTGCCGTGCCGCGAGCGAGCGCCGGCGTCTAGCTTTGGCTTGCCCTTCCGGCCGGACACGTCGCCCGCTGCTGAGCGAAGTCGATGGCGAAGTCTCGCGCGGCGAACCCGGCACCGGCCTGGGCCTGCACCAGCCTGGGCCTGCCACTGCCGGTCACCATGCAGCTGTTCGCCACGGGTCGGGCCGACAAGATCGACCCCAAAGCGCTCCCGGGCGTCGACGGACAGCGCTGAGTTCACAAAGCCGGTGTCGGCGATGTGGGTCTTCGGGAGCAGGTCCCGGCCGTCGAGCACCGCATGGATCGTCGAGGTCACCGCGTCGTCCGAGACCGCGGCCGTCGTCGTCCCGACGTTGGTGATCAGGTTCGGGGTGCCGTCCTCGCAGCTCTCGGTCAGGTGCACCTTGTAGCCGCTCCCGCTCCACACCGTGCGCCCTTGGTCGCGTAGCGCACTTGCGCGTCGTATGGCGAGCCGATGTATCGACCTGACCGCGGCGCCTGGTCGTTCGTCCGCCACTCGACCTGAGTCTCCTCTGGCCCGTGCTCGACGAGGAAGTTTTGTATCCAGACCTGTCGCAGGGTCTCGAGGGCGGCCACGCTCCACAGAACGGGTGGTGCTCCGTCCGCCGTGGCGAGCGCCAGCAGCGTGACCCCATCGACGCCGGTCTGCCTGGCCCACGCCCGGCGCACGGCCTCACCCTTCGGCAGCCGGAACTCGCTCGCACGACGACCGTAGCGGTCGGCCCACGCCGGGGTTGCATGTGCGCGCAGCCAGTCGGGCGCCGCCGTCGCCAGCGCGTTCAGCGCGTGGTGCAACGTCTCGCCTACGACTTCGAGCCGACTCATGGTGCGCATCGCGTCGAGAACGTGCGTGGAGTCGCTGCGCTGCCGTCCGTCGTTTTTCAGCAGGTCGCGCCCTCGCGCCAGGTCGAGGACCGCCTCGAACAGCCGGCCCTCGGCTCCGTTACTCAGGAGGCGCGTGCGGAACTCGCTTAGAACAGTGTGGCCGAAGCCGACGTCGGTCAGCTCCAGGCACAGCAGATACTTCCAATCGATCCGGGTGCGAACCGCGTCGGCGGTTTGCCGGCCGGTCAGCCCTTCCATGAACTGCAGCAGCGTTGCGAGCGCGAGGCGGACCGGCGCCTCGGCGGGCTGTCCCCAGGTCGGAACAGGTCGGCGAAGTCGCGATCCGCGACGACCATGTGCAGGTCGTCGTAGAGGCGCATCACCGGGTTGCCGCCGGGAAAGATCGCCCGCGCCACCAGCGCGGTCTGGTCTGGCACAGTGTATGTGCGCTTCGCGTCCAATGACATCACCCACCCTCGGCCGGATTGAGGCTGCTTCATCGCCGAGAGACAGCGCGCGGGTCATCCCCTCATCGTTGGAACCGAGCCGAATTCGCCACCAATGTCAAAGCGCGGGAGAACCACAAGCGCGGACGCTACCCGTGCAGCAGCGCCCTCCATCTTCACAGGCCAGCAGCGCGCGCTCGCGCAAGTCAACCGAGTGGGGCCGTGGCATTGCTCCTCCACAAAGCCCATGCAACGCGCGCCGACCCAGGCCGATCCTTCCAAATCCTCATGCAATCCGCTCTAGCCGGTGGAAGTGGACATTCCTCTTGTCGTGGAGCCTCACGTGGCGGCATTCTCGCCGGTAAAGCGAAGCCGGGGAACGACCATAGCAACGAGCTTGAGCCGGATACGGGGAGTAGGATGGCCCTGCCTTGCCGCGGCGCTGTGGCTGTTCGTCCCTGCCATGGGCCGTGCCCAATCGCTCAAGCGCCTGGACGTGGACGTGTTCAACTCAGGCATCGTCTGGCCGCTCTGGGTGGCGCAGGACAAAGGCTTCTTCGCCACCAGAGGGCTGGACGTCCAGTTGATTCCTACGTCCAGTTCGCTGGCGCAGATGGAGGGGTTGATCGACGGCAAGTTCGGCATCGCGATGACGGCGGTCGACAACCTGATCGCCTACGTCGAGGGGCAGGGCGAGGCCAAGACGGAGGCGGCGCCGGATATCGTCTCCGTCATGGGCAGCGACAACGGCTTTCTGTCGCTTATCGCCGCACCGGACGTCACCGGTTTCGCCGCGCTGCGCGGCAGGACGCTCTCGGTCGATGCGCTGACCACGGGCTACACCTTCGTGCTGCGCAAGATGCTGGAAGTGAGCGGGGTCAAGGACGGCGAGTATAGCCTAGTCAGGGCCGGCGGCTTCCAGCAGCGCTTCGAGGCGATCCAGGCCGGGACGGCGGCGGCCACCCTGTCGGTGCCGCCCTTCACGTTCCTCGCAACGGCGCAGCGTTTCAACAATCTGGGCACGGCCATCTCCGTGCTCGGCCACTACCAGGGCGTGGTCGCGGCCGTGCGCCGGGATTGGGCGGCCAGTCACCGGGACGAGTTGGTTTCCTACATCCAAGCCTACATCGAAGCCGTGACTTGGCTCTACGATTCGGCGAACAAGGATGCAGCAGTCGCCATCTTCCAGGCGCACCTGCCGGGGGCGACGGCCGCAGTGGCGGCGCAGTCGTACGGCGTGTTCCTCGACCCGCAATCCGGCTTCGACCGCCGTGGCGCGATCGACCTGGCGGGGGTCAAGACGGTGATGCAGATCCGGGAGGAATACGCCATGCCGCACCACGGCCTGGCCGACCCGGCGAAATACTATGACCTGACCTACTACGACGCCGCGATCGCCGCGAAGCCCTAACCCAGCCTGCTTGTCCGGAGCAGCAGCGATGACCCAGATCAAGTCCATGTCCATGCGGCTCCGCCGGCCCGGCGAACTCGGCGTGCATTCCGTCGACCATTTCAACTTCATCTCGCCCAACGAGAGGATGGTGCAGTCCAACCCATCCTTCCCGTCAAGCGTGCAGGGTTCGCACGCGGTCCAAGGCGCTGGTCGTGCGACCACGGCGGCTGGCGCACATCCTGCTGTTCAGCAGCGACGTCGGCCGCTCCGTCCAGCTCCACAGCCGCGTGCTGGGCTTGCGACTGTCCGACCGGTCCAGCGACGGGGTGGCGTTCATGCATGGCATCTACGGCAGTGACCCCCACATGATCGCGCTGGCGAAGTCAGGGAGACCGGACCTGCACCACCTCAGCTGGGACGTGGGGTTGATCCGCGAGATCGGGCTCGGCGCCATGCGGATGGACGACCGTGCCTTCTCCCCTGGGTGGGTATGGCGCGGCACGTGCTCGACTCCTGACGTCGACACATTCCGGTTGATCAGGATTGGGAAGCCGGAGACGACCACCCGGATCACGACGCCTGCTATGCGTGGGGGGCTAACCCGCCGGCGGATTTCGTGCGGAACTACGAGATGGAGCCGTAACGGTCAGGGACGCAGCACGAGACGCGTGGCCGTTCCTGCCTTCTGTTCCCGCCACGCAGTCCCGATCTGCTGGAGCGGCAGGACGGTGACGCCGATGGACAAGGCGCCGGACAGCGCATGCCTGCATAACTCGCGATAGGCGGCGGCCTGCTCTGCCGCCGGGGCGTGGTAGTACGCGAAACCGAGTACGTCGAGCGACCCCCGCCGCAGGGTCTGGGCCGGAGCGACGACGGCCGGGCCGGCAATGGAGCCGACCTGAACCATGCGGCCGCCCACTGCCATAGCGGATAGGACCGCCTCGACATACGGACCGCACAGATAGTCAACAACGACGTCGATCTCCCCACCGGCTGCCTCCCGCAACGCAGCCGCAATGTTGACGTTCGGAAGCAGGTGGACGGTCGCGTCGGCGCCCAACCCTCGCGCTTCCTGCAAGGCGGCCTCATTCCTTCCCGCAGCGACGACAGTGCCAGCGCCCAACCGGCGCGCCGCCGTCACGGCCAGACGCCCGCTGTTGCCAGTCGCACCCATGACGAGGACCGACTCGCCGGGTCGCATCCGGCCTCGCCAGGAGAGCGGAAGCCACGCCGCCAAGCCCGCATTGCCAAGGGCTGCCGCCACCTCGTCGGCGATCCCGTCCGGCACCGGGAGCCCAGATCCTACGAGAACGTGCGTCAACTCGGCCATCGATCCGAACGGCGGGAGGATCGTGTTGGCCGCGTAGAACCGCCGCGTGCCGTCCGGGGCGCGGGCAACGCATTCCTTGCCGACCACGGCGGGGTAGTGCTCGGAACGAAGGTAGTGGCGACCTTCGGCTGTCGCGACATCCAGGTTGGTCAGCGCCGCCGCGAGGACCTGTACGACGTCACCGGACGCACTGGGCTGCGGCGCAGCGAAGTCTCCGTAGCTCGGCTCCCCGGGAGCATCGACGACTGCGGCTTTCATCATGGCGCTCACACGCCGATGGCCTGCTTCACCCGCGCGGCCGATAGCGGGATCTGCCGTATACGGGCACCGGTGGCGGCGCGCACGGCGTTGGCGATGGCGGCGGAGGCCGGGCCCTGGGCGGCTTCCCCGGTGCCCAGGAACGGCAGGCCGGGCCGGTCGATGACGTGCACGTCCACGGCGTCCGGCACGGCGGGGAAGCGCAGGATCGGATAGCCGCTCCAATCGCGGCTGGTGATGCCGGCCTGATCGAAACCCACCGCCTCGTAAACCGTCCAGCTGCTCGATTGCAGCAGGCCGCCGGCAATCTGGTTGCGGATGCCGTCGATGCTGACGGCCTGGCCGCTATCGACGGCGCACTGGGCCCGAGTGACGCGGATGCGCCCCGTTTCGTGGTCCACCGCGGCTTCCAGCGCGACCGCGCAGTAGGCGCCGAGGTTCTTGTAGCGTGCGAAGGCAAAGCCGCGGCCGTGGCCCTTCGGCAGGACCTGCGCGTCCTGCCAGCCAAACGCCTTCGCGGCTAGCGCCACCACGTCGCGCGCCCGGCTATCCGACAGATGCGCCAGCCGGAACGCCACCGGGTCGGCTCCTGCGGCCTCCGCCAGTTCGTCCATGAAGCTTTCGATGCTGAACACGTTGGCGTAGGCGCCCAGGCCGCGCATCGCCGACACCCGCAGCGGCATCTCCGGGATGAAGTGCGACACCACCCGGGCGCGCGGCAGGTCATACAGCGGGATGGCGTTGCGGTCGCCGCCGCCTTCCGGCTGCGGGATGGGCTGGGGCGGGGAGGGCTGCAACGCAGTGGCGAGCAACTGCGCCGCCAGCAGACGGCCGGCGTTGCCCGGGCGCATGTTGTGCGTGTTGCTCCACACGCCGTATTGCCAATCGACGATATGGCCGGCCGCGTCCAGCGAAGCTTCCACTTCGGTGACGACCACGGGGGTGAACGGCTCCCAGATGTTCTCCTGCTCCCGCATCCATTGTACCCGCACCGGGCGGCCCGGCACCGCGCGGGCCAGCAGCACGGCGTCGGCGCCTACGTCGTCCGCCGCGTTGTGGCCATAGCAGCCGGAGCCTTCCGTGTGAATGCAACGCACGGCGTCCTTGGGCATGCCCAGTAGCTCGGCCAGCGCATCGCGCAGCGGGAACACGCCCTGCGTGTGCGTCCACACCGTCATGGCGCCGTCCTGCAGACGGGCCACGGCGCAGGATGGGCCGATTGAGCCGTGCATCCCGTACGGGCGCAGGTAGCGCGCCTTCAACGTGCGGACACCGTCGCCAGGCTGGTCCGGCTTGCGGTCCAAGACAACGCTGTCGCGGGCGGGTAGCGCCTGGATCGTCTCGAAGACGCTGGCCGGGTCGGGCAGCTTGCGGCCGCCGGTCCACTGGGCGGAATCGGCCAGCGCGCGCATGGCGACGATCGCCTGCCACTCGCCCTGCGCGATCACGCCGACGAAGCTGCCGTCCCGCACCACCTTGACCACGCCAGGCAAGGCTTCCACCGCTTTCGTGTTCAACGCGGCCAGGGTCGCGCCGTAACGGGGCGGGTAGGTAGTGCGCCCGTGCAGCATCCCGGGCAGACGCAGATCCTGCACGTAGGCGGCTCCGCCCGTGACCTTGGCGGGGACATCCACCCGCTGCACCGGCTGGCCGATGACCGTGTAGTGCGCCGGGTCTTTCAGCGGCGCCCCGGGCTGCGCCAGCCGGTCGGCGGTCAGGCTGCCCACTAACTCGCCATAACCCAGGTTGCGGCCGTCCGGGGCCGTCACGCGGCCACCGCCCGGCGTCAGCGTTGCCACATCCACGCCCAGGTGGTCCGCGGCGGCGGCCACCAGGATGCCCCGCACCTCTGCCGCGGCGTTCATGATGGCGGTGCCGCTGTCCTGCATGGAGTGGCTGCCGGCGGTATAGCCTTCATTCGCGGTGCGGCCGGTGTCGGCCGTCACCAGCGTGACTTGGCCTGGGGCAAGGAAGAGCTGTTCAGCCGCCACCTGGATCAGCGCAGTGCGGATGCCCTGGCCCAGTTCCGCCTTGCCGGTGAACACGGTCACGGCCCCGTCGGGCGCGACCTGCACCCAGCCCTCCAGGCGCGGCGCGTCCTTCAAGCTGCCGGGCAGCGCCGGCCCGGCTCTCGCGGGACCCTCCTGGCCGCGCGCGCCGAACGCCACCGCCAGGGCGCCCGTGCCGGCGAGCAGGGTGCGGCGGGAGAGCATCGCGGTCACGCCGCCCCTTCCTGCGCCGGGCTTGCGAGCGCGGCGGAACGCATGGTGGCGGCGCCTCGGCGGATGGCTGCCAGGATGCGGGTGTGGGTGCCGCAGCGGCACAGGTTGGGCTGCATTTGGGAGCGGATTTCGGCTTCCGTCGGAGATTGGTTGCGCTCCAGCAGCGCCTGCGCCCGCATGACCATGCCGGCGATGCAGTAGCCGCATTGGGCCGCCTGCTCGTCGATGAAGGCCTGCTGCAACGGGCCGGGATGCTCGGTGGTGCCCAGGCCCTCCACCGTCTTCACCTGCCGTCCCTCGAGCACCGCGGCCGGGGTCAGGCAGGAGAACACGGCCGCCCCGTCCACCATCACGGTGCACGCGCCGCACTGCCCCAGCCCGCAGCCATACTTGGCCCCGTGCATGCCAAGCGTATCGCGCAGCACGTACAGCAGCGGGGTCGCGGGATCGACGTCCACCTCGTGGGGGACACCGTTCACGGTGAGTGTCGTCATGATGCCCTGCCCTGGCGGATTTGGTTCACGGATGACTGGACGTTGGTCCAGGCCGGCTGGGCGGTGTAGCGCGCCCGGATATAACCGAGCACGGCCGCGACCTGCGGGTCAGTCAGCGACCCGGCGAAGCCCGGCATCCACGGCCCCTGCTCCCCGGCCTGCGGCTGCAACCCGTGCAGGATCACCTGCGTGGCATTGCGCGGCATCGGCGCCGTCACGGAACTGCCGAGCGCCAAGGAGGGCCGCCCGCCCTCCACCATCATGGGGGCTCCCGCGCCGTGGCAACCGGCGCAGGCTCCGGCGAAGATGGCCGCGCCCTCCGTTCCGGCCAGCGCGGCGGGCGGGTGCTGCGCGGATGCCACGCGGGCGGCGACCTGCCGCTCCCGCGCAGGATCCGCCGCCCCGGTCAGGCTGGCGATGTAGGCCGCCATCGCGCGCACGTCCGCTTCCGGCACCGCCGACAAATCATGCGACACCGCGCCCATTGGCCCAGCGGCGGCGGCGTGCCCGTTATCCAGCCCGTGCCGCAGGAAACTGTAGATCGCATCCGCAGTCCAGGCGACTGCCGCCGGGGAGGAGGCGGCGGTCAGTCCCGGTCCCTCCCAACCATCCGCCAGGCCGCCCGTGAAGGCGTGGTCCGCCTCCTCCGCCCCCAGCGCGTTGTGCGGCGAATGGCACGCCTGGCAGTGCCCCAAACCTTCCACGAGATACTTGCCGCGGTTCCAGGCGGCGCCCTTGGACGTGTCGGGCGTGATGGGGGCGTGGTCGAGGAACAGCATGTTCCAGCCGGCCATCACGGGGCGGAAATTCATGGGGAACGGCAGCCGGGTCGGGGGGGAGACGGCGGACACGGGCTGCCGCGTCATCAGGAAGGCGTAGATCGCCGCCAGGTCCGTGTCCGTGACGTGGGTGTAGTGATTGTAGGGAAACGCCGGGTAGAGGAAGCCGCCTGCCCGGTCCACGCCGTCGCGCATGGAGCGGACGAACGCCGCCTGCGACCAGGTGCCGATGCCGGTGACCGGGTCGGGCGTGATGTTGCTGGCATAAACCGCGCCGAAGGGAGTCTGGACCGGGTTGCCGCCGGCGTAGGCCTGCCCATCGTGACCGGCGTGGCAGACGCTGCACTCGCCGATGGCGGCCAGTTGAGCGCCCTTCACCACCAGCGCTGGGTCGAACCGGGCCGTCGCCGCAACCGGTGCGATGGCTGGCCGCCAAATAACCGCAGAGGACGCCACCGCCGCCAAGACAGCTGCACCAACCAACCCGCCTGCCCGTCGCTTCATGCCGGCGGCCTTGAAAATGAGTTGGGAATTAAACCCCCTCCGCTTTACCTAATCGTGCAGCAACCGGGCCATCAAGGCAAACTGGGTGCATCTTCCAGGCCGGCACCGTCAACTTGTTTGGCTGGAGCCGCGCCGAGGCCCACGGCACGGCATGACGACAGCGGCGGTTATGCCTGGGCGGCAACGCCGGTGACCTCGGCAATACCTCCCGGAAAACGGTCCCACGGGCGTTCTCAAATCCTGTTCTACAACCCGCGCCGACGCCACTCAACTATCGGCTGTCTCAGCCCTATGGAGTTCGAGCAGGACAAAGCGTCAGCTCAAAACGCGTGTCCACCAAATCGGCAGCAGCTCAGATAGCCAAGTCGACGGTGCCGTCTGTCGTCCGAGCCGGCCCCGGACGACGTCCGATTTCCTAGAAAGAGCCTGACTGACGGGCTTCCAGCGCAAGCAGCGGCTCCCAGATCTCACACTTATGATCCTTGCTGAAGCCGGAATTTGCATAGGGTGTCGGCGGAACAAGCTCGTGGACCAGGTTGGATACTGTTTCAAACTGAGGCCATTGGGTTACGCCAGGACCATTCGGTGTCCCCGACTTTGCAAAATTGGTCCAAGCAGCCCGCATCTGGACGGCAAGCTGCTGCTCCGCAATCGTCAACGAGGCTCCCGCCGGGATGCCAGTGCCGATCAGGTTGGCCCAAAGAAACGGCAACTCGCTGCCATGCGTGGCGCCGAGCGGCAAGAACGGATCGGTTGGCAGCGACAGCCTGGCCGCATCCTCGTCGGCAAATTCATATGCGTATGTCGGCACCTTGAGTGACAACAATTGATTGAAGCTGAGAGCTGCACAGGAGAAGGTCGCATCGGTGAACAGCGACGCGAAGGCAAGATCCAGGCTGGGATAAGCGCCAGAGGGATAGAGCGAGGCGACGAAAGGGACCAGCGAAGGGTTGACGATGCTGGCAATTGCGCTGTCGTAGCCTGAAGCTCCAAGCGGAGCGCCTTTGAAGTCGAAATCGATCGCCGTGAACAGGCGTCCCTCGTCGTGATTGCTTCCCTGAAGCACTGGGACGCGGTTGAACTGGCCAAGTGCGATGCCAAGAAGCGGTTGGATTGGCAGGATCGCGGTGCCGACGTTGGGTTGGAATTGGGTGCCCAAAGGGGCAGACACCGACGAGCTTGGGTTCTCCTGTGCAATGATCGCCGAAACCGGCAGCGCACGCAGGCAAGAAGCATCGCTATCGTCGATGCAGCCGACAGCCTTGGCGAATGCAACCCCTTTCGCGTCCGCGCTCGCAAGCGATGGCAGTATGAAGGCGTAAGAACCGCTTTCTATGATGGCGCGCTGAAACAGGCCGGCCGCGGTCGGCGAGGCCAAATGGTCCAGCACGGATTGACCGCCGGCCGACTGACCAAATACGGTGACCCGGTCGGGGTCGCCGCCGAACGATGTCGCGTTGGCTTTCACCCACCGTAGCGCCGCCTGTTGATCCATCAGGCCGTAATCACCCGAGCCGCTCGAACTCTCCTTGTCCAGCGCGGGATTGGCGAGGAAGCCGAGATAACCGAGCCGATAGTTGAGGGTGACGACGATCACCCCATCCTGGACCAGGGCCGAGCCATTATACGTGTCACCGGTGCCGCTTTTGAAGGCGCCTCCATGGATGAAAACCATAACCGGGAGATTGCTGCCGCCCGAGCTTGGCGCATAGACGTTGAGGTAAAGACAATCCTCGTTCAGGCTTGCGGCACCGAGGGGTCCGGCAGGTTGTGCACAGATTGGTGGCAGGGCATTGGCCTGAAGCACGCCGGGCCAGGAAGCGGGTTGTGGCGCCTTCCAACGGAGCGGGCCTGTGGGTGGGACTGCGTAGGGGATGCCAAGATACTCGTTCGTGCTCGACGTCGAGATGCCCTGGACCATGCCACCGGTGGTGTTGATCGTTAAACCAGCGGCCTGGGCACTCCCGCTCACTCCATCCACCAGCATCACAGCCATCGCCAAACCGGCGAGCCTACTTACGCTTTTCATGTCGTTTCCTTCTACGTCCGGCTTCTTGCCGTTTGTTATGCCGAGATCTTTGATTGATAAAGGAGAGTTCTAACCAAAGATGGTTCTGATGGGTTCAATTGGTTGCCGCAATGACTTGGGCAAGTTTAGCTCCGAGTGTTCGAAAGCCAAGCACTTTTTGTAGCTGCGCATTGAGGTCGGCCTAGCCGTGAGCCGACAGATCAGTCCCCTTTAGAAGATGTTGGCGCAGCAGACCGTTGGTATTCTCATTGTTTCCGCGCTGCCACGAGCTGCGGGAGATCGCAGAAATAGACGGCAACATCCGTCGCCAAGGTTGGCCGCGCGGAGCCTACCACAAACCAGGAGCTGGGATGGCTCGAGAAATCTGCACAGGTGTGATGAGTGAAGTTTCTGTTTGACGGCGGCCAGGATGGCTGCGGAACGGGAGAAACGATGAGCGAGCGACCACGCCGGAACCACACGCCGGCCTTCAAGGCGAAGGTGGCCTTGGCGGCCGTGACGGGCGAGAGGACATTGGCCGAGTTGGCGCAGCAGTTCGACGTGCATCCGAACCAGGTCACATCTTGGAAAGGTCAGTTCCCGGAGGGGGCAGCCGGGGTGTCCGGATCGGAGCCGAAGGCGGATGCGGTGCTGGTGGTTGATGGGAAGACGCTGCATGCCAAGCTCGGCGAGCTGACGTTGGCCAACGATTTTTATCGGGCGCGCTTGGCAAGGCCAGCCTTCTAAGCGCAAAACGATGATCGATGGCGATTATGTTTTGTCGATCGCCAAGCAGGCGGAGGTTCTCGGGATCAGCCGCAGCAGGGTTTACTGTTCGCCCAGGGCGGTGTCGCCGGCTGATCTCGCGACCATGCGGCGGAGGGACGAGTTGCATTTCGACTTCCCTTTCGCCGGCAGCAAGATTCTGCATGGAGACGGCATTCTGCGTCAAGGCGCTTGAGGAAGCGTTTGCCCACCGCGGCAAGCCGGACGCGTTCAACACTGATCAAGGGTCACAGTTCGTCGGCCAGGAGTTCACGGGCGTGCTGCTCAGGGTGGGAGTGGCCATCAGCGTGGACGGGAGAGGGGCGTGGCGGGACAATGTTTTCGTCGAACGGTTTTGGCGGTCGGTCAGGTATAGGGAGATCTACCT
>CAXTLC010000098.1:0-12717 GCA_964245075.1 uncultured Acetobacteraceae bacterium | reverse complement strand
TCTTCGGCTACCACAACTGGCCGGGCCTGGCCGCCGGCGAGGTGGCGGTGCATGACGGGCCGGTGATGGCGGCTGGCGCCCGGCTTGCGGTCACGATGGAGGGCCACGCCGGCCACGGGGCCATGCCGCACCTGACGCGGGACCCGGTGCTCGCTGCCGCCTACGCGCTGGTGGCACTGCAATCCGTGGTGTCCCGCAACATCGACCCGCTGCAATCGGCCGTGCTGTCCATCTGCATGCTGGACGGCGGCCAGGCTGCCAACCAGATCCCGCACCGCGCGGTGATGCGCGGCACCTTCCGAACCCATCGCCCGGCGGTGCACGACCAGATGGAGGAGGCGATCCGCCGCGTCGTGGCCGGCACCGCCGCGACCTTCGGCGTCACCGGCGCCGTGGAGGTCCACACCGGCATACCCAGCGTCGCCAACACCCCTGAGGAAGCCGAGCTGGCCGTCTCGGCCGCCGGGCGGAGCGGGCTGCCGGTGCACCGGGACCTGCCCCCCTCCATGGCCAGCGAGGATTTCGGCGCTTACCTCCAGGAGCGTCCCGGCGCCTTTGTCTGGATCGGCAACGGCCCGTCCGACGGCGGGCGGGAGCTGCACAACCCGCATTACGACTTCAACGACGCCATCCTGCCCGCCGCGTCCCGCTACCTGGCGGGCGTGGCCAAGGCGGCGTTGGAACCTTGACGCGAGTTTAACCCGCAGCACCGCTGGGCATGCCGCCCGGCGGTGGCTACATGGCTATCCATGAGCACAGCATCACAGGCCGGACGCGACTGGCTGCGCGCCGAGACCAAGCTCGGCCGCCGCGCCGCCCGTCCAGCCGTGGCCCTCGGCGTGCTGGGCACCGCGCTCGCGGTGGCGCAGGGGGCGTGCATCGCCGCCATCCTGGGCGAGGCGCTGGCGCGGCAGGCTCCGGCGGCGGTCTGGGCCGTGGCCGGGTTCTGCGCCTGCGCCGTGGCCCGTGCCGGGGTGGGCTTGGCGCTGGACCGGGTGGCGGGCGAGGCGGGGCGGCAGGCGCGCCAGCGGCTGCGGCTGGACACGGTGGACCGGCTGCTCGCCGCCGGGCCGGCCATGCTGCGGCGGGAGCACTCGGCCGCCCTCGCCACGTCCGCCATGGACCGGATCGACGCGCTGGACGGCTTCTTCGCCCGTTGGCTGCCGGCCGCCACCATGGCGGTCGCCGGGCCGCTGCTCGTGCTGGTCGCGGTCGCGTGCGTGGATTGGCGCGGCGCGTTGGTGCTGGGCGGCACCGGGCTGCTGGTGCCAGTGGCGCAGGCGGTGTCCGGCATCGGCGCGGCTGCCGCGTCCCGCCGCCAGTTCACCGCGCTGTCGCGGTTGCAGGCGCGTTTCCTCGACCGGGTGCGCGGCATATCGACCATCGTGCTGGCCGGGCGGGCGGCGGACGAGGCGCGCTCGCTGGCAGCGGCGGCGGACGAGTTGCGGCGGCGCACGATGCGGGTGCTGCGGGTGGCGTTCATCGCTTCCGCCGCGCTGGACTGCGCGGCGGCGGTGGCGCTGGTCGTGCTGGCGCTGCGCTACGGCGCCGCGGCGCTGCACGGCCGGCTTGACCCGGCGCCGGCGCTGTTCGTGCTGCTCATGGTGCCCGAGTTCTTCGCCCCCCTGCGCGCCTTCTCCGTCGCCTACCAGGATCGCGCCCACGCGACGGCCGCAGCCGAGGCGCTGGCCGCGATCCCGCCGGCGCCGCCTGCCGCCACGGTCGCGCCGGCCACCATCCGAACGGTGGCGGCCCACGGCGTGAGCCTTGCTTTCGAGCATGTCAGCTTCGCCTGGGACCCGGCCCGCGGCCCCGCGCTGGAGGACGTCAGCTTCCGCGTGCCCGCCGGCGAGACGCTGGTGCTGGCTGGACCGTCCGGCGCCGGCAAGTCCACCGTGATGGAGCTTCTGCTCGGCTTCGTGCAGCCGCAATCCGGCCGTGTCCTGCTCAACGGGGCCGACCTGTCCAGCGTGGTGCCGCAAGCGCTGACCCGCATGACCGCCGCGATCGGCCAGCGCCCGATGCTGTTCGCCGGCACGGTCCGCGACAACATCCGCTTCGCCCGCCCGGATGCCAGCCCGGCCGATGTGGAGGCCGCCGCCCGCAACGCCCGCGTCAGCGCCTTCGCCGACAGCCTGCCGCAGGGGCTGGACACGCTGATCGGTGAAGGCGGCTTCGGCCTGTCCGGCGGCCAGGGGCAGCGCATCGCCATCGCCCGCGCCTTTCTCAAGGACGCTCCCCTGCTGCTGCTGGACGAGCCGACCGCGCATCTCGACCCGGCGACGGAAAGCGACGTGCTGGACAGCCTGCGCCGCCTTTCCGTCGGGCGCACGGTGGTCATGGCCAGCCACGCCACCGCGGCGCACGCCTTCGGCAGCCGCCGCCTGGACCTGCGGGACGGGCGCGTGCTGGCGGCGCGGGGTGCGGCATGAGCCCGCTCGCGCGCGTCATCCTGCTCTGGCGGCGGCGTTGGCCGGTGCTGCTCGCCGGCTTGGGGGTGTCGATCGCTTCCGCCCTCTCAGGCGCTGCCCTGCTGACCCTCGCGGGCGCGCACGTCGCCGTCCTGCTGCTGGGCGCGGCAGCGGCGGCGGGCGCCCTGCTGACCGTGCTCGGTCCGGCGCGGGTGCTGCTGCGCTACGCCGAACGGCTGGTGACGCACGGCGCCACCTTCCGCGCCCTGGCGGATCTGCGGGTCTGGTTCTTTCGCCGGGTGGCGGCCCGCTCCGCCGGTGGGCTGGGGCTGGAACGGTCCGGGGATCTCGCGTCGCGCCTGGTGGCGGACGTGGAAACGCTGGATGGCCTGTACCTGCGGATCGCCGTGCCGCTGGTGAACGCAGCCGTGCTGCTGCCGGTGCTGCTCGTCGTCCTGGTCGTGGAAGGAGCGGACCGGTGGGCCGCGGGGCTGGCGGCCACGGTCCTGTTCGCGCTCGTGGCCTTCGCGCTGCCTGCCATTGCAGCCAGCCTGGCGGGACGCGGCGGCACCGCGGTGGCGCGCAACTCGGCGGCGCTCCGGGTCGCGGTGCTGGACGCGCTGTCGGGCCTGCGCGAGGTCAGGATGTTCGGCGCGGAAGCCCGGATGCTGCAAACCGTGCGGGAGCACGACGCCGCGGCACGGGCCGCCGAGCGGCGGCTGGCGGGCCGGGCGGCGCTGGCACAGGCGGCAGGGTTCCTGCTGGCGCAGCTCGCCGTGCTGCTGGTGCTGCTCGGCGCCGGCGCGCGTCCGGTGTTCGCGGCGTCCTCCGTCTTCCTGCTGATCGCCGCGTTCGAGGTGGCCGGCGGCCTGCCGCGCGCGGGCGTCCTCGCCGGCCATGCCGCCGCCGCCGCGCGCCGGGTGTTGGGCGCGGCGCGGGCGGACGAAGCCGCGCTCGATCCGGCGCAGCCGGCGCCGCCGCCGCCGGGCAGCGCGCTGCGGCTGGACGGCGTGCGCTTCCGCTGGCGCCCCGACCGGCCCGAGCTGTTCGACGGCCTGACCCTGGACGTGCCGCAGGGCGCGCGGGTGGCCGTGCTCGGCCCGTCTGGCAGCGGCAAGTCCACCTTGGCCGCGCTGCTGCTGAGGGTGGCGGCGCCGCAATCCGGCCGCGTCCTGCTGGGCGGGGTGGACATCGCGGCCATGGCTGCCGCCGACGTGCGCGGCCGTTTCGCCTTCCTGTCCCAGGATACCCACCTGTTCGACGACACGATCCGCGCCAACCTCCTGCTCGGCCGCCCGGATGCGGACGAGCCGGCGCTGTGGCGCGCCCTGGACGCGGCCGAGATCGGCGCGTTCGTCCGCGGCCTGCCGGACGGGCTGGACACTTGGCTGGGCGAAGGCGGCGCGCGCGTGTCGGGCGGGCAGGGGCGCCGGATCGCCTTGGCGCGCGCGCTGCTGACCGCGGCGCCGATCCTGGTGCTGGACGAGCCCGGCGCCGGGCTGGACGCGCAGACCGAGCGGGCTTTGCTGCAAACGCTGAACAGCCTGCCGCCCGGCCGCACCCTGCTGCTGATCACCCACCGGCTGACCGGGGTGGAGCGCCTGGATCGAATCTGGCGGTTGTCAGGCGGACACGCCGTGGCGGCCGCGGCATAGCGGGGCGTGTCATCCGGTTGACGCTGCGCGACGTGCGCGTGCAGGTAAGCAGCAAAGAAGGAGTTCCCCTATGCGCCGCCTTGCCTTCGGTTTGGGGCTGTTCACGCCGTTCGCCTGCGCCTTGTCCGCCTGCGCGCCCCCGTCGCCGGACCGTTCATACCCGGTGTTCTTCAACGATTTCTCGTCGACCCTCGACCCCGCCGGTACGGCCGTGGTGAACAACGCGGCTACCGTTGCCAATCGCTACCCGAGCGCCCCCGTCAAGGTGAGCGGCTACGCCGACGCGTTCGGTTCGCCCGATGCCGCTGTGAAGCTGTCCAAGGCGCGGGCCGATGCGGTGGCCACCTTGCTGGCGCAGGATGGCGTCGCCCCGGCCAGGGTCACCCGCGCCGCCGTGGGCACGCCGCCGAACACCCAGCCGGGAGTCGAGCGCCGCCGGGTCGAGATCGACCTCGACCTGCCTTAGCGCCGTGGCGGATGGCCTGACGGTTCCGGACGGCCCGCGCGACGTGTTGCGCCGGGTGTTCGGATTCCCGGAGTTCCGCGGCTTGCAGGCGCCGGCCGTGGCCCACGTGGCGGCCGGGGGAGACGCGCTGGTGTTGATGCCGACCGGCGGCGGCAAGAGCGTGTGCTACCAGGTTCCGGCGCTGGTGCGGCCCGGCGTGGCCGTGGTGGTGTCCCCGCTGATCGCGCTGATGGACGACCAGGTGGCCGCCCTGCGCCAACTGGGCGTGTCCGCCGGCGCCCTGCATTCCGAGGTGGAGCCGGAGGACGCGTCCCGCACCTCCCGCGCCCTGTCGGACGGCACGCTGGATCTGCTGTACGTCTCGCCGGAGCGCCTGATGATGTCCGGCACGCGGGAGCGGCTGTGGCGGCAGGAGATTGCCCTGGTGGCGGTGGACGAGGCGCATTGCGTGTCCGCCTGGGGCCACGAGTTCCGGCCGGAGTACCGCATGCTCAACCGCTTGCGGCAGGATTTCCCCGGCGTGCCCCGCGTGGCGCTGACCGCCACCGCCGACCCGCGCACCCGGGCCGACATCCTGCAAGCGCTGGACATGGCGGACGCCGCCGTGTTCGCCGCGTCCTTCCACCGCCGCAACCTGCACATCGCCGCGCAGCCGAAGACGACGGAGATGTCCCAGTTGACCGCGTTCCTGAAGGGGCGCGGCGGCCAGGCCGGGATCGTTTACTGCGGCAGCCGCAACAAGACGGAGCGCGTGGCGCAGAGCCTGCGCGCCGCGGGGCAGCCCGCCCTCCCGTTCCACGCCGGGCTGGCGCCGATGGAGAAGCGGGTGGCGCTGACCCGGTTCCGTTCCGGCGAGCCGGTGGTGATGGTGGCGACCATCGCGTTCGGCATGGGCATCGACCGGCCGGACGTGCGCTTCGTCGTCCACCTGGACATGCCGGACAGTCCCGAAGCGTACTACCAGCAGATCGGCCGCGCTGGCCGTGACGGCGAGCGGGCGGACACGCTGCTGCTCTACGGCGGCGAGGACATCGCCCGCGCCCGGCACTGGCTGGACCAGTCCACCGCCCCCGAAGCCGAGCGCCGGGTGCGCGCGGGCCGGCTGGAGGCCATGATCGGCCTGACGGAGACGCCGCAATGCCGCACCCGCTCGCTCCTGTCCTGCTTCGGCGAGGAGCTGGGCGAGCCGTGCGGCCACTGCGACACCTGCGCCAACCCCGCCCGCCTGTTCGACGGCACGGTGGCGGCGCAGAAGGTGCTCTCCGCCATCTACCGCACCGGCCAGATGTTCGGCGCCGTCCATATCGCGTCCGTGCTGCGCGGCGAGCGCACCCCCATGGCGGAGAAGCACGCCCACCACACGCTCTCCACCTGGGGCGCCGGCGCCGACCAGAGCAGCAGCTTCTGGCGCGGGGTGATCCGCCAACTGGTCGCGATCGGCGCGCTGCGCCGCGGGGAGGGCGAGCACCCCGGCCTGGCCCTGGTGACCGACCGCGCCCGCCCGATCCTGCGCGGCGAAACCACGGTGATGCTGCGGGAGGACGCGCCGGACCCGATCGCCGGGCGCGTCCGGCAACGCGCCGGCAGGCCCGCGTCCGCCGCGCCGGCCCAGGAGGTTCCAGGCGGCTCTTCCGAAGCGCCAGGCGCTTCCTTCGGAGCGGCCTCTGGGCCGTTCGAGGCGCTGCGGGCCTGGCGCACCGCGGAAGCCAAGCTGCAATCCGTGCCGTCCTACGTGATCTTCCCGGACGCCGTGCTGCGGGACCTGGCCGCCGTGCGGCCGCGCAGCATGGACGACCTGGCGGGCGTGAAGGGCGTCGGCGCCTACAAGCTGGAACGCTACGGCGAGGCCGTTCTGCGCGTGCTGAAGGACGCGCGGTGAGCGCGCCGGCGCCCATCCCGTTCGATCCCGCCCGTTTCCGGTCCGCCGCCGCCCATTATCTGCGTGGCCGCCCTCCCTACGCCACCGCGCTGTTCGCGGACGTGGCGGCGCTGTGCGGCCTGGACGGGACGGGACGGCTGCTCGACCTCGGCTGCGGCCCCGGCCAGATCGCGATGGCGCTGCGCCCGTTCGTGGCCGAGGCGGTCGGGATGGACCCGGAACCGGAGATGCTGGCCATCGCCGGGCAACTCGCGCAGCAGGCGGGCATGGCGGTCACGTTCCGGCAAGGCAGCTCCTACGACCTTCCGGCCGAGTCTGGCCCGTTCCGGCTGGTGACGATCGGCCGTGCGTTCCACTGGATGGACCGGGCCAGAACGGCGCGCCACCTGGACCGCCTGCTCCAGCCCGGCGGCGCGGCGGTGCTGTTCCGCACCGACCACATCGCCGTTCCCGACAACGCCTGGCGCACGGAGTTCGGGGCCGTGCTGGAGGCCGCGACCGGCCGCGGCCAGCGCGCCGCGTGGCGGCAGCCCGGCTGGCTGCGGCACGAGGCCGTCCTGCTCGACTCCCCGCTCTGCGCGCTGCACCGGGTGGGCGTGGTGGAGCGCCGCAGGGTGCCGGGCGCAGACCTGGTGGACCGGGCGTTGTCGATGTCCAGCACGACCCGGCAACGCCTCGGCGAGGCTGGAGCGGCAACCTTGGCGGCCACCGTCAAGGGGCTGGTTGCGGCCGTATCGGATGATGGCTGGGTGACGGAGGTGGTGGAGTCCAGCGCCTTGATCGCCCGGCGGCCTTGACCGCCGCCGGCGCCATGCGCATTTTCCGCCCTCGCGGCGTGCCGCATTTCAGCAGAGAAAACCGATGGCCAAGTCCAATACCGTTCAGATCCGCCTCGTTTCCACCGCAGACACCGGCTACTTCTACGTCACCAAGAAGAACGCCCGTTCCGCCACTGGCAAGCTGGAGCTGAAGAAGTACGACCCAGTCGCCCGCAAGCACGTCGCGTTCAAGGAAGCCAAGATCAAGTAGCCGCCTCCTGATGCGCTGACCTTCGTGGGTGCATGAGCGCAGCGCCATGCGCCGCATGGCTGGCGTTGCGAAGGTGGCGCCCAGCTCCCGCGCTCGCGCGCCCCATCGCCCATTTTATTAGAATCGTAAGATCCCGGCGAACGGGGTCCTTGCTTCGCCCGCTCGTGCCCGCCGCTGAATAAGGGCGTCGCGTCAGCGGCGGCGGCTGTTCTTGCGCCGCTGGCTGTCCGGTCCACGACAGATCGGCTCCGTCGCGCCGTCTTTCCTCATCCATGCAACGGTTCTCTCCGGGCGGCCTAGACAGGCATCGTGAATTCGCATAGCCAATATGCGTCAATCTCATGCCTGGGAGAGTGCCGCGATGATCACCCGTCGTTCCGCCACCCGCTTGCTGGCTGGCTCCGCCGCCCTCACCACGC
Source organism: uncultured Acetobacteraceae bacterium (assembly GCA_964245075.1). Classification (GTDB taxonomy): domain Bacteria; phylum Pseudomonadota; class Alphaproteobacteria; order Acetobacterales; family Acetobacteraceae; genus LMUY01. Next base: position 4,858 of record CAXTLC010000098.1, on the reverse strand, counting down.
TTGCCGGCCCGAGCTGGGCGGCTGGCGACAAGGTGGTCCGCATCGGCGTGAACTTCTCCCTTACCGGCGCGGACGCCGAGAACGCCATGCGGATGCGTGACGGCGCGCTGATGGCGATCGACGAGGCCAACGCGAAGGGCGCCGTCAAGGGCTACAAGCTGGAAGCGTTCGTGCTGGATGACGCGACCGCGACAGCCGGGCAATACGACCCGGCGCAGGCCGCGACCAACGCTCGCAAGTTCGTCTCCGACAAGGCCGTCGTCGGCGCCGTAGGCCCGCAGATGAGCGGCGCGGGCAAGGCGATGGCGCCGATCCTCAGCCAGGGCGGCCTGGCCATCATCACCCCGGCTTCCACCAACCCCGACCTGACGGACCCGAAATTCGCTGCCCAATACCGCCCGGCGGGCAAGGCAATCTATTTCCGCACGGTGACCACGGACGCGTACCAGGGACCGAATATGGCCGACTTCATGGCCGAGAGCCTCGGCGTGAAGGCGATCTATATCCTCGACGACCAGGGCGCTTACGGCATCGGCATGGCGGATGCGTTCCAGAAGCGGATCGCCGACAAGGGCGTCAAGGTGCTGGGCCGTGACCAGTTGGACCCGAAGAACGCCGACTACTCCGCCATCCTCACCAAGATAAAATCCGTGAACGCGGACAGCCTGTACTACGGCGGGGTGGGCGCTGCCGGGATCAAGTTGGCCAAGCAGAGCTACGAGATCCTGCCGGACATCAAGAAGGGCGGCGGCGACGGCATGGTTGGCGCGGACCTGCTGAAAGGCGCCGGCTTCCCCGCCTGCCAGGGCTGGTACGCCACCATCGCCGCGCCGCACATGATGGACGACCCGAAGATGCAGGCCTGGATCAAGGCGTTCCGGGCCAAGTACAACGAGGCGCCGGAGGACTACAGCATCACGGCCTACGACGCAGCGCAGATCGTCATCGGCGCGATCGCCGCCGTCGCCGCGACAGGCAAGCCGGTGACCCGGGACGCCGTGCGCGACGCCATCCAGTCCGGCAAGTTCAGCACCTTGCAGGGTGAGATCACCTACGACCCGAACGGGGACATCCAGAGCAAGGTGGTCAGCGTGTTCCAGATCCAGAAGGACGACAGCGCGCCGCTGGACGACGTGAGCAAGCAGTACAAGTACATCGGCGTCGCGCCCACGAGCTGACGGTGACGCCGTTCGACGTCCTGATGCAGCAAGGCATCAACGGGATCAGCCTGGGGGCGATGTACTCCCTCGTCGCGCTCGGCTTCACCCTTGTCTATGGCATCCTGGAGCTGATCAACTTCGCCCACTTCAACGTGTTCATGGTGGGCTCCTTCATCGCGCTCTACGTGCTGCAATCCTTCGGGCTGGACGGCCAGTTGGTCATCCTGTCCGGCTGGGCGCTGATCGGCGTGCTGGGACTGGCGCTGCTCGTCACCATGCTCGGCTCCGGCGTGCTGGGCGTGGTGATCGAGCGGCTGTCCTTGCGCCCGTTGCGCGGCGTGAAGGGGCCGTCGGCGATGATCACCACCATCGGGGTGTCCTACATCCTGTTCAACCTGGTACTGCTGTTCCTGGGCGCCAACCCGAAGAACTATCCCAACCCGCTGCCCTCGCTCACCTTCGCGGTCGGCGGCGCGGTGGTGCGGCTGCGGGAAGTGCTGATCTGGGTGCTCGCCGTCGTGCTGATGCTGGCGCTGTTCGCCTTCACCCGGCGCAGCCGCATGGGCCGGGCGATGCGCGCCACCGCGCAGGACCCGGAAGCGGCGCGCATGATGGGCGTGGACGTGGACCGGGTGATCATGATGGCGTTCTTCGTAGGCTCGGCCTTGGCCGGGGCAGGGGGCATGGTCTTCGGCCTGTACTACAACTTCACCAGCTTCGACGTCGGCTACAGCGCCGGGCTGCGGGCCTTCACCGCCGCGGTGCTGGGCGGCATCGGCAACGTGCCCGGCGCCATGCTGGGCGGCATGATCATCGGCCTGGTCGAGACCATGAGCGGCCAGTTCGTTTCCGTCCGCTGGACCGACGTGGTGATCTTCTCCATCCTGGTGCTAGTTCTGGTGTTCCGTCCCGCCGGCCTGCTGGGGCGGCTCGCGCCGAACAAGTCGTGAGCGCCGCGTCCGCCTTGCGCCGGCCGTTCGCCGGGCTTTCCCCCACTCGCCAGCGGGCGGCGGCGACATGCGCGCTGACCTTGTTCGCGCTGCTGTTCCCCCTGTTCCACGATGACGACGCCGACATCGACTCGGTGGCCAATGCCCTTTCCTTCGCGGCCCTCGCACTCGGCTTGAACATCGTCGTCGGCATGGCCGGGCTGCTGGACCTCGGATACGCGGCGTTCTTCGCCATCGGCGCCTACTGCTACGGCATCCTGTCCTCCTTCCAGTTGCAGCCGGAATGGTCTGCGTTCTGGGAGCCGTTCGCCTGGTTGGGCCTGGTCGCGCGCATCCCCGGCCCAGGCACGGTGGACGTGGTCCACACCACGCTGTCGTTCTGGCTCGCCATCCCGCTTTCCGGCGCGCTGGCGGCGGCGTGCGGCGTCGTGTTCGGCGCGCCCACCCTGCGCCTGCGCGGCGACTACCTGGCCATCGTGACGCTCGGCTTCGGCGAGATCGTGCCCATCGTCGCGCGCAACTGGACGGGGCTGACCAACGGCGCCGCCGGGCTGAACGGCGTGGCGCCGCCGAGCCTGGGCGGCACCAGCTTCGGCGTGGACGCGACGCCGTACTACTACGTCGCCGTGGCGCTGGTGGCCGCCCTGATCTTCATCAGCACCCGGCTGCGGGACAGCCGGGTGGGCCGCGCCTGGATGGCCATCCGCGACGACGAGGTGGCCGCCAGCGCCATGGGCGTGAACCTGGTGCGCTTCAAGCTGCTGGCCTTCGCCATAGGCGCCTCCTTCGCCGGCATGACCGGCACGTTCTACGTCGCCAAGCTGCAAACCGCGACGCCGGAGATGTTCGGCTTCCCCGTTTCGGTGATGATCCTGGTCATGGTCGTGCTCGGCGGCATGGGCAGCGTGTGGGGCGTGGTGCTGGGCGCCATGATCCTGCAACTGCTGCAAAGCTGGTTCCTGCAGGACCTCACCCAATGGATCCACCAGCTCGGCGCGCTGCTCGGCATCGCCGCGTTCGGGAAGGTGGACCTGGTGCAGTCCACCGAGCTGATCTTCGGCATCATCCTGGTGCTGATGATGCTCTACCGCCGCGACGGCCTGATCCCGGCGCACCGCCGCGGCGCCGCCCTCACCTTCGACCAGCAGCACGCGGTCGTGGGACGCGTATCCGCCGTGACCCTGCCCGGCATCGCCCCCCCGGCCCAGCGCGGGCGCCCGTTGCTGGAAATCCGCGGCGTCACCGTGCGCTTCGGCGGCTTGGTGGCGCTCAACGCGCTGGACCTGACGGTGCCGGAAGGCGGGGTGCTCGCGGTGATCGGCCCAAACGGCTCTGGCAAGTCCACCCTGTTCAACGTCATCACCGGGCTGACCCCCGCGACGGCCGGCAGCATCCGCTTCGCCGGCGCCGAGCTGACCCGGCTGCCGCCGCACCGTATCCTGGAGGCGGGGGTGGCGCGCACGTTCCAGAACATCCGGCTGTTCGGCAACCTGTCGGTGATGGACAACGTGCTGATCGGCGCGCACAGCCGCCTCCATACCGGCCCGGCCCGCGCCATCCTGCGCCTGCCCCGCACCCGCGCGGAGGAGCGGGACGCGCGCGAACGGGCGATGGAGATCCTGTCCCTGTTCGGCAACCGCCTGGTGCCGCGCGCCAACGAGTCGGTCAGCGCCTTGTCCTACGCCAACCGCCGCCGGGTGGAGATCGCCCGCGCGCTGGCGTCCGGCCCCCGCCTGCTGATGCTGGACGAGCCGACCGCCGGCATGAACCCCGCCGAAACGCTGGAACTGGCCGAGCAGTTGAAGCAGCTCCACACCCTCGGCCTGACGATCCTGGTGATCGAGCACAAGCTGGACGTGGTGACCCGGCTCGCCGACACGGTCGCCGTGCTGGACCACGGTGAGAAGCTGACCGAAGGCCTGCCGGACGCGGTCCGCCGCAACCAGAAGGTGCTGGACGCCTATCTCGGCCGTGCCCACGCTGGGCTGGAGGCCGCCTCCGTTGCCTGACGCGCTGCCCGGCTCCTTAGGGCCGCCCTTGCTGGAGTTCCGCCGCGTCAACACGCATTACGGCGACCTCCATGTGTTGAAGGACGTGAACTACGCGATCGCGGCCGGCGAGATCGTGTGCCTGCTGGGCGGCAACGCCTGCGGCAAGTCGACCACGATGAAGACCATTATGGGCATCGTGCGGCCCACCACCGGCAGCGTGCTGTTCGACGGCCGCCCGATCGAGCGCCTGTCCACCGCCGACCGGGTGAAGCGCGGCCTGGCGCCGGTGCTGGAAGCGCGCCGCCTGTTCCCGCGCATGACGGTGTTCGAAAACCTGGAGATGGGCGCCTACACCCGCAAGCGCGGCCCCGAGTGGGACGAGGATCTCCACCGGGTGTACAGCCTGTTCCCCCGCGTGAAGGAGCGCCGGGCCCAGCTCGCCGGCACCCTTTCGGGCGGCGAGCAGCAGATGGTGGCGATCGGCCGCGCCTTGATGGCCCGGCCCCGGCTGATCTGCATGGACGAGCCGTCCATGGGCCTGTCGCCGCTGTTCGTGGAGCAGACCTTCGCCATCATCCAGGCGATCAACCGCCAGGGCACGACCATCTTCATGGTGGAGCAGAACGCCAACATGGCGCTGCAGATCGCCCACCGCGCCTACGTGCTGCAAACCGGGCAGGTGGTGCTGAGTGGGAGCGCGGCGGAGATGCGGGTCAACCCGGTCATCCGGGAAGCGTACCTGGGGGAGATGGCGGTG
>CAXTLC010000097.1:0-13758 GCA_964245075.1 uncultured Acetobacteraceae bacterium | reverse complement strand
TTCCACCCGGACGAGATCGTGGTCGTGTACCACGACGCCGGCGCGCTGGCGCTGGACGCCGCCTCGCAAGCCAGCCTTGCGCTTGCGGCACGGCTGGTCGCCGATGCGGGCTTGCCAGCGTCCCACGCCGCCCGATAGGGTGCGAGCGTGATGAACCGCAGCATTCCATCGCTGGCCGGCCCTGCCCCCGCCATCGCGCAGGCCCTCATCCTTCGACTTCCCAGCCCCTGAGCGTCCCGCCGGGCTGAACGACGCCGGCCGCGCTCAGGGGGACCCCTGAGACAGCCGCGCCTAGTCTGACATCCCGTTCCGAGGACTGCTCCCATGGCCATCAACCATCCTAATTTCGGCACCCTGTCCCCCGACCGCATCCTGATCTTCGACACCACCCTGCGTGACGGGGAGCAGTCGCCGGGCTTCTCCATGAACTTGCAGGAGAAGCTCCGCATGGCAGAGGCGCTGGCGGAACTGGGCGTGGACGTGATCGAGGCCGGGTTCCCGGTCGCCTCGCCGGGCGACTTCGAGAGCGTCAAGCTGATCGCGGAGCGGGTGCGCGGTCCGGTGATCGCCGGGCTGGCGCGAACCGGGCGTGCCGACATCCTGCGCGCCGCCGAGGCCGTCCGCGGCGCCGAACGGCCGCGCATCCACGTCTTCCTGTCCACCAGCCCGCTGCACATGAAGTACAAGCTGCGCATGGAGCCGGACGCCGTGCTGCAACTCGCCGTGGACAGCGTGACGCTGGCCCGGCAGCACGCGGATGACGTGGAATGGTCCGCCGAGGACGGCAGCCGCACCGAACCGGAGTTCCTGTGCCGCTGCGTGGAGGCCGCGATCAAGGCCGGGGCGACCACGATCAACGTCCCCGACACGGTGGGCTACGCGTTGCCGGAGGACATGGCCCGCATCTTCACCATGCTGCGCGAGCGGGTTCCCGGCGCGGACGAGGTCATCCTGTCCACCCACAACCACAACGACCTCGGCCTGGCGGTCGCCAACACGGTGGCCGCCATCCGCGCCGGGGTGCGGCAGGTGGAATGCACGATCAACGGCATCGGCGAGCGGGCCGGCAACGCGGCGCTGGAGGAGGTGGTCATGGCCATCCGCACCCGGCACGACGCGGTGCCGTTCACCACGGGGATCAGGACCGAGCGCATCCTGCGGGTGTCCAAGATGCTGGCCACCGTCACCGGGTTCGACGTGCAGCCCAACAAGGCCATCGTCGGCCGCAACGCCTTCGCCCACGAGAGCGGCATCCACCAGGACGGCGTGCTGAAGAACGCCGCCACGTATGAGATCATGACGCCGGAAAGCGTCGGCTGGACCAAGTCCAGCCTGGTGATGGGCAAGCATTCCGGCCGCGCCGCCTTTCGCGACAAGCTGCGCGCCCTGGGCTACGGCGAGGTGGGGGAGAACCGGCTGAACGAGGCGTTCCGCCGGTTCAAGGATCTCGCCGACCGCAAGAAGATCGTTTACGACGAGGATCTTGTCGCCCTGGTGGATGACGAGGTGGTGCGTGACCACGCCCGGCTGCGCTTCGTGTCCCTGGCGGTGCAGGCCGGGTCGCATGGCCCGGCGAAGGCCGACCTGGAATTGGAAGTGGACGGCGCTCTGCAGACCGCCACCGCCACCGGCCTCGGCCCGGTGGACGCCACGTTCAACGCGCTTCGCACGATCTTCCCGCACGAGGGCTCGCTGGTGCTGTACTCGGTCGGCGCGGTGACGGAAGGCTCGGACGCCCAGGCCCGCACCACCGTCCGGCTGGAGGAAGGCGGCAAGATGGTGGACGGGCAGGGGGCGGACACGGACACGATCGTTTCCGCCGCCCGCGCCTACGTGCACGCGCTGAACAAGCTGGTGGTCAAGCGCGTCCGGACGGCGCCGGAGCAGCTCTCGGCATAACGTTCGGCCGCGTTCTCCTCCCCTCTCCCTTTGGAAGGGGGGAGGAGAGCGAAGGTCAGGCTTTGCCGCGCCCCTGCTTGCGTGCCGGGTGCGTGCCGGATGCCGTGCTCCGCGTGGCGCGCGAATTCGGCGCGGCCGGACCCGGCGAAGCGGACACCTCGCACGCCATGTCTTTCGGAAACAGGTCCTTGGCCGCCGCGTACTCCGGCAGCTCCTTCACCGGCACGGCCGTCGTTTCCGCGAACACCGGCTTGAGGCGCGGGCAGAAATCGCTCCCCTCGTGCTGGCCTTTCAGTCCCTGCTCGTTGGCCAGCAGGGTGATGTAGCTGTCGTACCGTGTTTGCGCAGCACGCCCGAACTCACGCTTGAACCAGGCGTTCACCACCGCGTCCGAATGGATCAGCTCGCTGCGGTCGCGCTCGACGAACCGGTTGTAGTCGTCCTCGTCGCCGCACGCGACCGCCAGCACGCTCAGCTCGCTCTTCAGCGCGCCCACGTCGAAGGCGGACTGCTCGGCTGCCGAGCCGCATCGTGCCTGCGCCCCGCCCGCCACGCCGCCGGCCATCGCGGCGGCGGCCAGCAACAGCCCGAGCCGCCGCATCATTTCGCCACCTGGGCGGGAGGGGCATTCACCGTGACACGCATCGTCTCGTCTCCTGGAATGAACTTGATCGTGAAACCATCGGCAACCTTGCCGGAATAGGGCGTGTAATCCACCCGTGTTTCGCTGCCCACGGTGTGGACGTACACCGATCCGCTGCGGGCCGGCTGCGTCAGCAGGGCGGCGCCGACCGGCTTGCCATCCCTGGTGACGGGGATGCCGCACCAGCCGCCGCCGCCGGTGTTGATGGTTCCCGCGGCGTCATGCCCGTCCGCCACCACCACGGGCGGCGCGGTGCAGTTGGCTGCCCTGCCCACCAGGTCGGCCGAGTAGCTGGACGCGGCGGCCATCGAGGCCGGATGCTGCTGCACGCAGCCTGCGAGGCATAGGGCGGGCAGGCACAGCGCGGCGGCAAGCTGTCTGGATGGCATGCGGTCGGTATCCTCGTATTCGGCGAGCAACCTTGCTCGTCCGGCGGCGGCGCGTTCCTTAGCAAAACCCGGCAACGAACGGGAGTGCCCGGGCGGTTCCTCTTGCAGCAGCGCCAACCGGCACCGTAGGAGTGAGCCTTGCTCCGAGATAAACGACTGGTCGGGAGAAGAACAGAGTGGCCTTTCTGCTGTTGTTGCCGTTCGTCGGCCTGCTGTGGCTGCCATTCTACAACCGGGCCGCTCCAGACCTGCTCGGCTTCCCGTTCTTCTACTGGTACCAGCTCGCCTGGGTCCCGCTCAGCTCACTGATCACCTTTATCGTGTGGCGCGCCACCAGGCGGGGCGACGGCGGATGATCTCCATCGCTGCCGACATCGACTGGCCGGCCCTCGCCGTGTTCCTGTTCTTCTTCCTGCTGGTGTCCGTCATGGGGTTCGTGGCGGCGCGCTGGCGCAGGCCCGCCACGCTCGCCCACATCGACGAGTGGGGCCTGGGCGGGCGGCAGTTCGGCACCTGGATCACGTGGTTCCTGGTCGGCGGCGACTTCTACACCGCCTACACCGTGATCGCCGTGCCGGCGCTGGTCTACACCGCCGGCGCCTACGGCTTCTTCGCCCTGCCGTACACCATCCTGGTTTACCCGGTCGTGTTCTCCATCATGCCCCGGCTATGGTCGGTCGCCGCCAGGGAGGGCCACGTGACGGCGGCGGACGTCGTGCATGCCCGCTACGGCTCGCGCCCGCTTGAGCTGGCGGTCGCCGTGACGGGAGTGCTCGCGACCATGCCGTACATCGCGCTGCAACTGATCGGCATGGAGGTGGTGATCAAGGCGCTCGGCTTGCGGGGCGAGCTGCCGCTGATCCTGGCCTTCCTGGTGCTGGCTTTCTACACCTATTCTGCAGGGCTGCGCGCCCCGGCGCTGATCGCGTTCGTCAAGGACGTGATGATCTACATCGTGGTGATCGTGGCCGTGGCGATCATCCCGCTCAAGCTCGGCGGCTACGGCGCGGTGTTCGCCGCGGCAGACGCCGGGTTCAAGGCGAAGGGCGCCGGCGGGATCACGCTCACGCCGGCGCAATACCTGCCCTACGCCAGCCTGGCGCTCGGCTCCGCCCTGGCCGCGTTCATGTATCCGCACACGCTGACCGGCATCTTCGCGTCCCGCAGCGGCGAGACGATCCGCAAGAACGCCATGCTGCTGCCCGCCTACACCCTGCTGCTCGGGCTGATCGCGCTGCTGGGATACATGGCCTACGCCGCGAAGATCGTGCCGGCGACGGCGAACGAGGTGGTGCCGGCGCTGTTCAAGGGGCTGTTCCCGGGCTGGTTCGCCGGCTTCGCCTTCGCCGCCATCGCCATCGGCGCGCTGGTGCCGGCGGCGGTGATGTCGATCGGCGCGGCCAACCTGTTCACCCGCAATTTCTGGAAGGCCTACGTCAACCCGGCGATCACCCCATCCGGCGAAGCGGCGGTGGCCAAGGCGGTGTCGATGGTGGTGAAGCTCGGCGCGCTGGCGTTCGTGCTCGGGCTGGACAACTCGGTGGCGCTCAACCTCCAGCTCCTGGGCGGGCTGTGGATCCTGCAAACCTTCCCCGCGGTCGTGTTCGGCCTGTTCACCCGCTGGTTCACCGGGCCGGGCTTGCTGCTGGGCTGGGCGGCCGGCTTCTTCGGCGGCAGCATCGTCGCCTGGACGGACGGGCTCAAGCCGCTGCACACGCTGACGTTCGGCGGGGCGAGCTACACGGTCTATGTCGGGTTGCTGGCGCTGGTGCTGAACATCGCCGTCGCGGCCCTGGCGAGCGCCTTCCTGGGTGCCGCGCAACGCAAGCCGGCCGTGGCCTGAGACAGTGCGGCGTCTCGCCGGGACGCGAGGCGTTCCGGCAAGACGCCGCGTGCCGGGCTCAGTAGCCGTAAACAGGACGCTGCGGGGTTGTCACCGCGCCGGCGCCGGCGCCGAGCGCGCCGCCGCCCAGCGCACCGATCGCGGCGCCACGGCCGCCGCCGGCCAGCCCGCCGATCGCCGCGCCCGCGCCGGCGCCCAGCAGGCCGCCGCCGACGGCGCGCTGCCCCGGATCGTAAGGATTACTGCAAGCGCCGAGGCCGAGTGCCAGGCCCAGCGTGGCAATGGTCAGGATCTTGGTCTTCTTCATCGTGAGAACTCCTTCAGCAGCGGGGGCGTCGTGGTCCCGGAGCGTCGCCCGCAATCAACGCGCCACATAGTTAGCCGATTACGTCCATTGAAACGGAGCAAAAAATATTCCGCCCTAAGTGCAGTCTTGCCGCGCAACGTGGCCCCGGCAGGGCGGGCGTGCCATGCTTCTGCCGCTTTCAGGCCCGGACAGCGGGCTTGCCCCGCGAAGAGGACGCGATTAAGCCCTAGTGGTCGCTTCCATCAACTCAATTACTTGCTATCTCTGGAAAACCTTGCCGATGTTGGGAAAGCTGTTCGGGTTCATGTCAGCCGATATGGCCATCGACCTCGGCACGGCAAACACGCTCGTGTACGTGAAGGGCAGGGGGATCGTGCTGGCGGAGCCTTCCGTCGTCGCCATCGCCAACATCCGCGGCAAGAAGCAGGTGCTGGCGGTCGGGGAGGAGGCCAAGCAGATGCTCGGCCGCACGCCGGGCAACATCTCCGCCATCCGGCCGCTGCGGGACGGCGTCATCGCCGATTTCGAGGTCGCGGAGGAGATGATCAAGCACTTCATCCGCAAGGCGCACGCGCGCCGCGGCTTCTCCTCGCCCATGATCATCGTCTGCGTGCCGTCCGGCAGCACGGCGGTCGAGCGCCGGGCGATCCAGGAAAGCGCCGAGTCGGCCGGCGCCCGCAGGGTGATGCTGATCGAGGAGCCGATGGCCGCCGCGATCGGCGCCGGGCTGCCGGTGACGGAACCCTCCGGCTCCATGATCGTCGACATCGGCGGCGGCACGACGGAGGTCGCGGTGATCTCCCTCGGCGGCATCGTCTACAGCCGTAGCGTGCGGATGGGCGGCGACAAGATGGACGACGCGATCATCAGCTACATCCGCCGCAGCCACAACCTGCTGATCGGCGAGAGCACCGCCGAGCGGATCAAGATCGACATCGGCGCGGCCTGCCCGCCCGACGGCGGCGAGGAGGGGCCGTACCGCGACGTCCGGGGCCGGGACCTGATGAACGGCGTGCCGCGTGAGATCCACGTCAGCCAGCGGCAGATCTCCGAAAGCATGGCCGAGCCGGTCAGCGCCATCCTGGAAGCGGTCAAGGTCGCGCTGGAGAACACGCCGCCGGAGTTGGCCGCCGACATCGTCGACAAGGGAATCGTGCTGACCGGGGGCGGCGCCCTGCTGCATCGTCTGGACCAGGTGCTGCGGCAAGCGACCGGCCTGCCGGTGACCGTGGGGGAGGAGCCGCTTTCCTGCGTGGCGCTCGGCACCGGGCGCGCGCTGGAGGAGATGAAGCGCCTCCGCAATGTGCTCACCTCCATGTACTAGAGGAGTGCCGTTCGCCTTTGATCCGGCTGTCCATTCCCGTGCGTCAGGCGCTTTCGCGGCTGACCTTGCCGGTGCTGATCGCCTTGGCGTTCGGCGTCATGCTGCTGGGCCGTGCGGACGCTTCGCTCGCCGCTCGGGTCCGCATGGCGCTGGGCGACGGGCTTGCGCCCTTGTTCGGGATGGTGGCCGCGCCCATCGCCTCCCTGCATGACGCACTGGCGGATGCCGGCGGGCTGCTGAGCCTGCGGGCCGAGAACGCCCGGCTTCAGGAGGAGAACGACCGCCTGCGGCAGTGGCAGGCCGTGGCGATGGCGCTGGACGCGGAGAACACCGTGCTGAAGGCCAACCTGCACTGGGTGCCGGACCCTGCGCCGTCCTTCGTGACCGCGCGGGTCGTGGCGGACGCGGGCGGGGTGTACGCGCGGGCGGTCCTGCTCTCGACCGGGCCTACGCATCAGGTGGCCAAGGGGCAGATCGCCTTGGACGAGCGGGGCCTCGCCGGCCGGGTGACGGAGGTGGGGATGCGCAGCGCCCGCGTGCTGCTGATCACCGACATCAACAGCCGCATCCCGGTGACGCTGGAAGGCAGCCGCGGCCGGGCCATGCTGGCCGGCACCAACAACGCCCGCCCGCGGCTGATGTTCTGGCCGGAAGGCAGCATGCCGGCGGAAGGCGAGCGGGTGGTGACCAGCGCCGAAGCCGACGCCTTTCCATCCGGCCTGCCGGTCGGCATCGTGCGCTACACTGCCAGCAACGTGCCGGAGGTGGAGCCGTTCGCCCGGCTGGAGCGGCTGGAGATGGTCCGCATCTTCGATTACGGCCTCACCGGCATCCAGCCGCCGGAAAGCGCCCAGCGCGTGGCCGCCGACCGGAAACGCTGAGCGTCATGGACAGGACCCCCGGCATCCGGCCGCGGCCAACGCTCTGGCGGCAGCTCGATGCGGCCTCCCGGGCGGCGTTCCCGGCCGCGATCACCGTGCTGATGCTGCTGGCCACGACGTTCCCGCTGGGCCTGCCAGGACAGGCGCAGTGGCAGCAGGCGGCGGCGCTGGCCTGCGTGTTCTTCTGGTCGCTGTTCCGCCCGGCCTCCATGCCGCCCGGCGCCGTGTTCGCCATCGGCTTGCTGGCCGACCTGCTCGGGCTGTCGCCGGCCGGGACGTCCCTGCTCGTGCTGCTGGTGGCGCACGGCTTGGCGGTGCGCTGGCGCCGGGTGCTGGTGCGGCAGAGCTTCGTGCTGGTCTGGCTGGCTTTCGTGGGGGTGGCGGCTGGGGCCGCGTTGCTCCAGTGGGCGCTGGTCTGCGCGCTGACCTTCCAATTGTTCTCCCCGGCCCCGGCGGTGTTCCAGTGGGCGCTGACCGCTGGGCTGTATCCGCTGCTGGCCACCCTGTTCACCCGCGCCCATCGCGGCTTGGCGGACCCGGGACAGGCATGAGCCTCCGGTCATGAGGAAGGAGAGCAGGATCAACGGCGTGTTCACCCGGCGCGCCCTGCTGCTCGGCGCAGGCCAGGCCGGCGCGCTGAGCCTGCTGGCGGCCAAGCTGTATCAGGTGCAGGTCGTGGACGGCGCCCGCTACTCGACCCTGGCTGAAAGCAACCGCATCAGCGCGCGGCTGATCGCCCCGCCGCGCGGCCGCATCCTGGATCGGTTCGGCGCCGTGGTGGGCGGCAACAAGCTCAACTGGCGCGCCCTGCTGATGGTGGAGGAGGCGGCCGACACCAACGCCACGCTGGACGCGTTCGGCCGCGTCGTGCCGCTGGCCGACCATGAGCGCGCGCAACTGGACCGGGAGATGCACCATCGCCGCCGTTTCATCCCGCTGGTGGTGCGCGAGTTCCTGACCTGGGACGAGATGGCACGCATCGAGGTCAACGCGCCCGACTTGCCCGGCATCCTGGTCGATGTCGGCACCTCCCGCCTGTACCCGGAAGGTCCGGCGCTGGCCCACGTGGTCGGCTACGTGGCGCCGCCTTCGGAGGGCGACATGGGCGAGGACCCGATCCTGGCGCTGCCGGGCATCCGGGTCGGGCGGGCGGGGGTGGAGAAGTTCCATGACCTCAAGCTGCGCGGCCGGGCCGGCGCGGTGCAGATGGAGGTCAACGCCGTCGGCCGCGTGATCCGCGAGCTGGACCGGCAGGAAGGGGTGCAGGGCCAGGATCTCGGCCTGACCATCGACGCCGCCTTGCAGAGACAGGTGCTGGCGAGGCTGGGCGACCAGAGCGCGTCCGCGGTGGTGATGGACTGCCGCAACGGCGAGGTGCTGGCGATGACCACCACGCCGTCCTTTGATCCCAGCCTGTTCAACTCCGGCGTGTCGCAGGCGCAGTGGGTGGAGTGGACCAACAACCGCCGCGCGCCGCTGATCAACAAGGCGACTGCCGGGCTTTACCCGCCCGGGTCGACCTTCAAGATGGCCGTGGCGATGGCCGGGCTGGACAACAAGGTGATCAGCCCCACCGACCGCATCACCTGCCCCGGCTTCCTGGACGTGGGCGACACGCGGTTCCATTGCTGGAGCAAGTACGGCCATGGCCCGCTGGACGTGCGCGGCGGGCTCAAGAACTCCTGCGACGTGTTCTTCTTCGAGCTGGCGCGCCGGGTCGGCATTGACCGCTTGGCCGCGATGGCCAACCGTTTCGGCATCGGCGTGGAACTGGACGTCGAGCTGCCCGGCGCCCGCAAGGGCCTGATGCCCACCAGGGCGTGGCGGCAGGCAAGCGGCCACCCCTGGGGCATCGGCGACACGGTGAACGCCGGCATCGGCCAGGGTTACGTGGAGGTGACGCCGCTCGCCCTCTGCACCTATGTCTCCCGGGTGGCGACCGGCCGGGCGGTGGAGCCGCACCTGACCCGGACGCTGGGCGGGACGGCCCAGCCGGGCAGCGACCCGGCGGACTGGCCGAGCATGAACCTGTCCGAGCGCCATTTGCAGCTTTGCCGCGAGGGCATGTTCGCCGTGGTGAACGACCCTGGCGGGACGGCGCCCCTGGCAAGGCTCGGGATGCCTGGAATGCAGCTTGCGGGGAAGACCGGGTCCAGCCAGGTGCGCCATGTGTCGCGTGAACTGCGGGAAAGCGGGCACTTCAAATCCGAGAACTTGCCGTGGGAGTATCGCCCGCATGCCCTTTTCGTCGCCTTCGCACCCTATGATGCGCCGCGTTACGCGGTGAGCCTGGTCGTGGAGCACGGCAACGCCGGCGGCGGCGTCGCCGCCCCGCTGGCGCGTGAGATCATGGTGGACGTGCTGACCCGCGACCCGGTCAACCGGGTTGAGCCCCAAAGGCAGGCTGTGGGACAGGCAGCGGGCCAGGCAGTGGCGGATAAATCGTGAGACCGGGCGTGAGAACCTCTTCCCGGAGGGGGAGGACTTCCTGCTCCCTCTGTGAGCAGGCTGGGTGAGGGCAGCCCGGTGATCGACGAGCGGCGCTTGATCCGGGCAGAACCGTCCTTCGGCCTCACCACCAAGCTGTTCCAGGTCCCCTGGACCTACGTTCTGCTGATCTGCGCCCTGGCCGCGGTTGGCTACGCGGCGCTGTACTCCGCCGCCGGCGGCTCGCCCGAGCCGTACGCGTCCAAGCAAGCCACGCGCTTCGCCTTCGGGCTGGTGATGATGCTGGGCGTGGCCCTGGTGGACATCCGCTTCATCGCCCGCCTGGCCTGGCCGTTCTACGCCGTCTCGCTGGGCGTGCTCGCCCTGGTGCTTCGGGTCGGGCACGTGGGCAAGGGCGCGCAACGCTGGATCGAGCTGGGCGGCATCCAGTTGCAGCCGTCCGAGCTGATGAAGGTCGCGCTCGTGGTCGCGCTCGCGTCCTGGTTCCACCGCGCCAGTTGGGAACGCATGGGCAGCCCGCTGTTCCTGATTCCCCCCGCGCTCGCGGTGGGCGCCCCCGTGGCGCTGATCCTGAAGGAGCCGAACCTGGGAACCGCCGTCATCACCGCCCTGATCGGCGGCGCGATGTTCCTCGCCGCGGGCCTGCGGTGGTGGAAGCTGGCCATGGTGGCGGTGCCGGTCCCGTTTGCCGTCCGCATCGCCTACGGCTACCTGCACGACTACCAGCGTGCCCGCGTCGACACCTTCCTGCACCCGGAAACCGACCCGCTCGGCGCCGGCTACAACATCCAGCAATCGAAGATCGCGCTGGGCTCGGGCGGGATGTGGGGCAAGGGTTTCCTGCAAGGCACCCAGGGGCACCTGAACTTCCTGCCGGAGAAGCAGACGGACTTCATCTTCACCACGGTGGCGGAGGAGTGGGGCTTTGTCGGCTGCCTCGCCATCATGGGCCTGCTGCTGCTGATCATCCTCGGCGCCATGGCGATCGCGCTGCGCTGCCGGCACCAGTTCGGGCGGTTGGTGTCCCTGGGAATCAGCGTCAACTTCTTCCTCTACGTCGCCGTGAACATCGCCATGGTCACGGGTGCGATCCCGGTCGGCGGCGTGCCGATGCCGCTGGTGTCATACGGCGGCTCCGCCTCGCTTACCGTCATGGTCGGCTTCGGCATCCTGATGAGCTGCCATGTCCACCGGGACGTGGAGTTCAAGGACCGGCGGGAGGAGTAGGCTCGGCCAGCAGGGCCGTCGCCCGCTCCACGGTGCGGACCATGATGTCGCTGGAGCGCTTGACCGCCGGGTCCGGATGCGCGCCGAGCCGGTCCGCGACCAGCAGCACGGGGGACATGGCGCCGCGCAGGTCGTGCCGCAGCCGGCGCTGCTGCTCCGTCCGGCTGGCCAGCTCGGCTTCCAGGGCCAGCCGCCCGGCCCGCGCCGCGTCCAGCTCCACGGCGAGCGCGCGCAGCGGGGCCAGCGCGATCCGGTCCAGGACAAGGCCGGCGACTCCCCCCGCCAAGGCGGCGCCGGCGGCGAAGGCCAGCCAAGCCGTGGCCGACGGCAGGAGGACGCCGCCTTCCAGGCACGCGCCATAGCCGAGCGCGGCCGCGGCGAATGCGGTGAACACCAGCGACGGAAAGACCCGGGCGAGCTGGCCCGGGCGGCTGAGGCTGGTGAAGGGCGTTGCAAACACACTGAACCTCTTGCGGTGACAGCCGCCCCCCGGAACATTGCGAATGCGAACAAGGTTCCGCAGCCGGGCGGGGCGAATTGACGCGGCGGCGCCGGCCCGCCTATAAGCCGCCGATGGCGTAGGCCGGTGCGAGCGAGCGCCCCCGCCGTTGCTGGAGAATCGTCGTGAAGCGCACCTACCAACCTTCCAAGCTTGTCCGCAAGCGCCGGCATGGCTTTCGCGCCCGCATGGCGACGGTTGGCGGCCGCAAGGTGATCGCGAACCGGCGCCGGGTCGGCCGCAAGAAGCTATCGGCTTAGGCTATCCCGATGGCGCCGGACTTGGCGCCCGACAGTGCGCCGGACTGGGCGCCGGACTGGGCGCCCGCCCCGTTCGCCGCCGCGCCGCTGCGGCTCAAGCGCCGTGCCGAGTTCCTGCTGGTCGCCAAAGCTGGACGGAAGGCGGCGCTGCCCGGCCTGGTGTTGCAGGCGCTTCCCCGCAAGCAGCCCGGCCCGGCGAGGATCGGCTTCACCGTGACGAAGAAGGTCGGCAACGCCGTGATCCGCAACCGGACCCGCCGGCGGCTCAAGGAAGCGGCGCGGCTGTTGCTGCGGGAACGGCCGGTGGCGGACGTGGACCTGGTGCTGATCGGCCGTGACGGCACGCGAGGCCGCCCGTTCGACGCGCTGGTGGATGACCTGCGCCGTGCGCTGGACAAGGCCGGCGTGCGGTGAGCCCGGCCGCCATTGTGCTCGAAGGCGTCGTGCGCACCTACCAATGGACGGTGCGTCCGCTGCTCGGCGCCAATTGCCGCTTTCACCCCGGCTGCAGCGACTACGCCGCCGAAGCCCTGCGAACCCACGGCGCGTTGCGTGGCGCCAGCCTTGCCGCCCGGCGCATCCTGCGCTGCAACCCTTGGAACGAGGGCGGTTACGACCCCGTCCCCAACCGCGAGAGCTGACCGTTTCGCATGGACCAAAAGCGTCTCATCACCGCCATCGCGATCTCGATCGCGATCCTGCTCGGCTTCCAGCTCCTGCTGCCCAAGGCGCCGCCGCGCACCTCGCAGCAACTGACGGCGGCCGCGATCAACCAGCCAGCGTCCGACGCCGGGCCGCACCGGACTGACCCGTCCTTTCCCGGCACCGAGCCGCAGGCCGTCCCGCCGCCCCGGGACGTGCCGCGAATCCCGATCAGCGCCGACAAGGTCAGCGGCACCGTCAGCCTGCGCGGCGGCTTGCTGGACGACCTGGTGCTGCGCGACTACCACGAGGAGGTCAACCCCGGTTCGCCCCTGGTGCGCGTCCTGGAACCACCGTCCGACCCCGAGCCGAACTACATCGAGTATGGCTGGACCAGCGACACGCCGGGCGTGAAGCTGCCGGACGCCGCCACGACCTGGACCGCGTCCGGCACGCAGCTGACGCAAGCCGCGCCGTTGCAATTGACCTGGGACAATGGCGCGGGCCTGGTGTTCGGCATCCATTACGCGATCGACGACAACTACATGTTCACCGTCGTGCAGACGGTCCGCAACGACACCGGGTCGTCCGTGGGGCTGCGTCCCTTCTCCCGCGTGCGGCGTGACTACCAGCCGCAAACCGCCGGGTACTACATCCTGCACGAAGGGCCGCTCGGCGTGTTCAACGGCACGCTGAAGGACAACCTCAGCTATGCCAACGTGAAGTCGGAAGGCGAGAAGCACGACGGCGTCGGCTTCACGGCGAACACCACTGGCGGCTGGACCGGCATCACCGACAAGTACTGGCTCACCGCCGTGATCCCTGATCAGGCGGTGCCGCAGACGGCGACGTTCGACTACGGCAAGTCGGCCGCGCGGCCGAACCAGTACGAAGCCGCCCTGATCGCCACCGACCCGGCGACGGTGGCGGCAGGCGCCACCTCGTCCGTCACCTCCCGCGCCTTTGCCGGCGCCAAGGAGGTGCACCTGCTGGCCCGCTACGAGAATCAGGGCCACATCCCGCTGTTCTCCTACGCGGTCGATTTCGGCTGGTTCTGGATGCTGACCAAGCCGATCTTCTACGCGCTGGACTGGCTGAACGGCGTGCTGGGCAACTTCGGCCTGGCGATCATGGTGTTCACGGTGTTCGCCAAGGCGCTGTTCTTCCCGCTGGCCAACAAGTCCTACCGCTCGATGAGCAAGATGAAGCTGCTCGCGCCGAAGATGACCGTGTTGCGGGAGCGCTACAAGGACGAGCCGACCAAGCTGCAATCCGAGATGATGGGCCTGTACCGGGCCGAGAAGGTGAACCCGGCGAGCGGCTGCCTGCCGATGCTGGTGCAGATCCCGGTGTTCTTCTCGCTCTACAAGGTGATCTTCGTCACCATCGAGATGCG
>CAXTLC010000096.1:0-13780 GCA_964245075.1 uncultured Acetobacteraceae bacterium | reverse complement strand
GCCGGGCAGGAACGCCACGGCGCCGCCGAGGTCGACGGTGAAGCCGCCCTTGACCCGGCCGTAGATGGTGCCGTTGACGCGCATCTGCGCCTCGAACGCCTTTTCCAGCGTGGTCCAGGCTTCCTCGCGCCGCGCCTTCTCGCGGGACAGCACGATGGACCCGTCACGGTCCTCGTAGCGCTCCACGAACAATTCGATCAGGTCGCCCGGCTTGACTTCGGGGGCGGCGCCGGGCGGGCCGAACTCCTTGAGGGCGACGCGGCCCTCGCTCTTGAGGCCGACATCGACGATGGCGAACTCGTCCGTCAGGCGGAGAACGCGGCCGGTGACGACGGACCCGTCAAAGCCGCTGTCGCGGCCAAGGGTCTCGTCGAGCAGGGAAGCGAAGTCCTCGCCGCCTGGATTGTGCGCGCTGGAAAAATCGTGTGCGACGGCTTGGGATGCCATGTGGGTGTTTTGCTTCCTGAAAGGGGCGCGATAGGCGCCGTGTCTGCGCGCCCGAACGGGGCACGGCTTGCCCATGAATGACGGGCCGAGTTTACGGGGGTATCACGCACACAACACCAGCGCATGGCGGAAAGTCAAGCAAAACCGTTGCGGAACGACCGCTGTTAAAGAATGGCAGGCTATGTCTTAATAAGATCGGTCGTTATTAAGGGAACGCGATGTCGCGGCTGGGTCGGCACGTCACCACCGCGGTCGGGGGTGAACGCGTCCGGGCCTTTGTCCCGCCCACGCTCCCACCGTCTCCGCCGATTGATTTGGGTCGGCTCCAAATCTTGCTGGATCGGGCCAACCAGGCGATCGGGCGGCTGGACGGCACGGGCCTGATCCTGCCTGACCCCGAGCTGTTCATATACATGGCCGTGCGCAAGGAAGCGCTGCTGTCGTCGCAGATAGAGGGCGCGCAATCCTCCCTGTCCGATCTGCTGTTGTTTGAGGCCAAGGAGCCGTTCGACACGCCGCTGGACGACGTGTTGGAAGTCTCGAACTACATCGCGGCGATGCGGCACGGGTTGGAGCGCCTGCGGGGCGGCTTCCCGCTCTCGCTGCGGCTGATACGCGAGATCCACGAGGTCCTGCTCCGGACGGGCCGTGGCTGCGGCACCATGCCGGGCGAGTTCCGCCGCAGCCAGAACTGGATCGGCGGAACGCGTCCCGGAACTGCCGCCTTCGTTCCGCCGCCACCGCAGGAGGTGGAAACCTGCCTTGGCGCATGGGAGCGGTTCATCCACGAAGACCAGCCGACGCTGCCGCTGCTTGTCCGGATCGGGCTCGTCCACGTGCAGTTCGAGACGATCCACCCGTTCCTCGACGGCAATGGACGGCTCGGCCGGCTGCTCATCACCTTCATGCTCTGCGATGCCGCGGTGCTGCACGAGCCGCTGCTCTACCCGAGCCTGTTCCTGAAGCAGCACCGGACGCAGTACTACGACCTGCTGCAAGCCGTCCGGGACACCGGGGACTGGGAAGGCTGGCTGGCGTTCTTCCTGGAAGGCATCGCCGTGTCGGGGGAGGCGGCCTCGGCGACCATCGGCCGCATGCTGCGGGTTTTCGGCGATGCCCGGGCGCAGGTGCGGGAGCTTGGCCGCAAGGCGTCATCGGCCTTGCGCGTGCTCGACCTGCTCGAACGCCATCCGATCGTCGCCATTCCGTTCGCCAGCCGGAAACTCGGCCTCTCGTTCCCGACGATCTCGGCGGCGCTGAACCAGCTTACCGAGATCGGCCTAGTGGTGGAATTGTCGGGCCGTGCAAGGGGCCGCGTCTTCGCGCACGATTCCTACCTTGCGCTCCTGAGCGAAGGGACAGAACCGATCCGCGCTTGAACGGCGGCCATGGCGGCATCGAACGCGGCGTCCGGACCCATGGCCGTCGTATCCAGCACCGCAGCGTCATCCGCCGGGCGCAACGGCGCCGCCGCGCGGGCGGCGTCCAGCTCATCGCGGGCGCGCATGGCGGCGGCAACGGATTCCAGCGGCGGCGGGGCGCCACGGCCTGCCAGTTCCGTCCAGCGCCGCTGCGCCCGCGCTTCCAAGCTGGCAGTCACGAACAGCTTCACCTCGGCATGCGGGAAGATCACCGTGCCGATGTCGCGCCCGTCCAGCACGGCGCCACTGCCTGCGGCGAAGCTGCGCTGGAATGCGAGCAGGGCCGCACGCACGCCCGGCACGGCGGCGACCAAGCTGGCCGCGCGGTCCGGCGCCGGGCCGCGCAAGTCGGTGCGCGCCAGGTCGGACGGCTGCAACGCCAGCGCTTCCGCCTCCGCGGCGGCCGGGTCCGCCGGGTCCGCCCCGGCATCCAGCACACGGCGGCCCACGGCGCGGTACAGTAGCCCCGTGTCCAGGTAGGGCAGCGCCAAGGCCGCGGCCAGGCGGCGGGCGAGCGTGCCCTTGCCCGCAGCGGCCGGGCCGTCGATGGCGACGATCACGCGACCGCCATCCCGAGGCCGCGCACCACGCTGACGAAGCCCGGGAAACCGCTCTCGATGCAGGCGGCGTCATCCACCGCCACCGGCGCGTCCGTGGCCTGGCCCAGCACCAGCGCGCTCATCGCCAAACGGTGATCGGCGCGGGTCAGGACGGTGCAGCCGCCCGGCTGCCGCGCTGCGCCTTCCACCAGCAGGTCGCCCCCCTCCACCGCCACGCGGACCCCGGCGGCTTCCAGCATGGCGGCGATCGCGGACAAGCGGCCGTTCTGCCTGGTCGGCAGGTCCGACAGCCCGCGCAACCGCGTCGTGCCGGCGGCAAAGGCGGCTGCCGTGGCCAGCGCCGGGTAGTCGTCGCACATGGACGGCGCGCGGTCGGCCGGGACGTCCACGCCCCGCAATGGCCCGTAACGCGTCAGGATATCGCCCACGGGTTCGCCGCCTGCCACGCGCTCGCCCGTCACCGTCAACTCCGCCCCCATCTCCCGCAAGGTGTCGAGCAGGCCGGTGCGCAGCGGGTTCAGCCCCACCCCCGCGACCGTCACGGCCGAGCCCGGCACCAGAAGCGCCGCCACCAGCGGGAAGGCGGCGCAGGACGGGTCCCCCGGCACGGCCACGTCCCGTGCCCTCAGCTCCGGCTGGCCTGCCAGGGTGACCACCCGGCCGGCGCCGCTGTTTTCCGTCGCCACGGTCGCGCCGAAATAGCGCAGCATCGCTTCCGTGTGATCCCGCGTGGCCGCCGGCTCCTCCACCACGGTGTCGCCGGGCGCGTTCAACCCGGCAAGCAGGATGGCGGATTTCACCTGCGCCGAGGCGGCCAGCAGGCGGCAGCGGATGGGCATCGCGTCCCGCGCACCCTCGATCGCCAACGGCAGCCGTCCGCCCTCGCGGGCGCTGAACCGGGCACCGCACTGGGCGAGGGGCTCCGTAAGGCGGTGCATCGGGCGGCGGCGCAGGTTGGCATCCCCGGTCACCACGGCATGGAAGTCGTGGCTGGCCAGGGTGCCGGCCAGCAGCCCTGCGGCGGTGCCCGAGTCGCCCACGTCCAACACGTTGTCCGGCTCCGCCAGCCCGCCGACGCCGCGGCCCGCCACGCGCCACACGCTCCCGTCCCGCGTCACGGCCGCGCCCAAGGCCCGCATGGCGCCAGCGGTGCGCAGGACGTCCTCGCCACCGTGCAGGCCCTCGATGCGCGTTTCGCCCACCGCCAGCCCGGCGAGGGTGAGCGCGCAATGGCTGACCAACCTGTCGCCGGGCACGCGTGCCGTCCCGTGGAGCGGGCCGGCCGGGCGGCGGGCGGTCAGGGAAACGGGAGGCGGCATGCGGCGGCGTTAGCAGGGGCGGACCGGTTTGGATAGCAGCACGGTTTGACAGCCCGGCGGTCCGGTGGCATGGGGCGCGCCCGCCGGCTGATTGCGCCGGAAGTGCCGGAAATGCCGGAAGTGAAGGAGCGTGGCGGCATGGTGAAGCCCGAACTCGGCACCAAGCGAGTGTGCGTGGCTTGTGGCGCCCGGTTCTACGATCTGCTGAAAGCGCCGGCGATCTGCCCGAAGTGCAGCACCGAGCAGCCCGCGGATCAACCGCGCCCCCGCCGCGCCGGCGGCAACGTGGTGGAAGACAAGCGTCCGAAGAAGCCGGTCGTGGCGGATGACGCCGATGTCGAGGTGGAAGCCGTGGAGGACGAGGCGGAGGAAGACGTGCTCGAGGACGCGTCCGATCTGGAAGACGACGCCGACGCCATCCCGGACGAGATCGAGGTCGAGCCGGAAGCGGACGAGCGGGAGCGCTAAGGCGTCATCCGCGCGGACAGGCGCACGGCTGACGCTCTAGCCAGTTGTTTCCCGAGCGTCTCTACCCGACGGGTGATCCGGCAGGGCCGGATGACGCCCTGGCTCACTCCGAGTAGCGCTGCTCCTGCCAGGGGTCTCCACGGTCGTGGTAGCCGCGCACCTCCCAGAAGCCGGGCTTGTCCGCCGTGGCGAACTCGATGCGTTGCAGCCATTTCGCACTCTTCCAGAGATAAAGGTGCGGCACGATCAGGCGCACCGGACCGCCATGCTCGGCGGTCAGCGGCCGGCCTTCCCAGGAGTGCGCCAGGATCGCGTCCGGCGCGGCGAAGTCCGCCAAGGGCAGGTTGGTGGTGTAGCCGTCATGGCTGTGCAGCACGGCGAACGCGGCGCTGGGCAGCGGCCCCACCGCGTCCAGCACGGTGCGGGTGGACACGCCTTCCCACGCATTGTCGTAACGGGACCAGGTGGTGACGCAATGGATGTCGGTCACTTCGCGCACCTGTTGCTGGGCGCGGAACGCCGTCCAGTCCCAGGTCACCGCCTCCCGCACGGCGCCGAACACCCGCAAGGTCCAGCGCGCCGGGTCCACGCGCGGGTGCACGCCCAGGTCCAGCACGGGCCAGTCACGCACCAGGTGCTGGCCCGGCGGCAGGCGCTCCGCCTCCGGACGCGTGGCGCGGCCAGTCAGGAAGCGGCCCTGCTCGGCCCAGCGCTGCTTGCTTGCGGTGAGCTTGCTGTCGGGCGGCGCTTCTTCCGTCATGCCATGGCTTCCTGGCGGACGGGGACGGGGACGATCTCCGCCAGCAGCTCGTAGGACCGCAGCCGGGCGGCATGGTCGTGGATCGCGGCGGCGACCATGAGTTCGTCCGCGCCCGTCTCGGCCACGAAGGCGGCCAGCTCCCGCCGCACGGTGTCCGGAGACCCCACGAAGGAGCAGGCGAGCATGTTGGACGCCTGCGCCCTCTCGGCGGGCGACCAGTAGCGCTCGATGTCGTCGATCGGCGGCAGAAGCTTGCCGCGGGTGCCGCGGAACAGGTTGGTGAAGCTTTGCTGCACCGAGGTGAACAAGCGACGCGCCGCCGCGTCCGTGTCGGCGACGATCACGTTGCAGCCCACCATCGCGTGAGGCCGTGCTGCTTGCGCGGAGGGCTTGAACCGGGCGCGGTACACGGCCAGCGCCTGCGTCAGCGCGTCCGGCGCGAAGTGGGAGGCAAAGGCGTAGGGCAGGCCGAGATGCGCCGCCACCTGCGCGCCGAACAGGGATGAGCCGAGGACCCACAGCGGCACGTTCGTCCCGCCGCCGGGCACCGCCTGCACGCGCTGCCCCGGCTGCACCGGGCCGAGCAGGGCTTGTAGCTCCATCACGTCCTGCGGAAAGGTGTCGGCTGCGTCCGGGTCCCGCCGCAGGGCGCGCTGGGTGTAGCCGTCCGATCCCGGCGCGCGGCCCAGGCCGAGGTCGATGCGGCCGGGATACAGCGTTTCCAGCGTGCCGAACTGCTCGGCGATCACCAGCGGGGAGTGGTTTGGCAGCATGATGCCGCCAGCGCCGACCCGGATTCGGTGGGTGCCGCCGGCGACGTAGCCCACGGTCACCGCAGTGGCGGCGCTGGCGATGCCAATCATGTTGTGATGCTCGGCCAGCCAGTAGCGGCGGTATCCCCAGCGCTCGGCGTGCTGCGCCAAGTCGAGGGCGTTATGCAATGCGTCCGCAGGCGTGGCGCCTTCCGGCACCGGGGCCAGGTCGAGCACCGAGAGTGCTTGCATGATGATCTCCTTCAGGAATGGAGATGTCATACGCCGAAGCCTGGACCGCAAGAGAGTGGGGGGCTTCTGTTGCCCGGCGCCCCCCGAACCGCGTCTATCGCAACTTACGCTGCGACTGCGAATGCCTCATGATTGTCATTGGCACTTGTCATACGGCCCGATGACGGCGGAACCATGCCGAGCAAAAAATACGTCTTTACCACGCGTGTCGAGCCTATTTCGTCCCCATAATCCACCAAGGTGGTGGAGACGCCGAGTACCGCCCCCGGGTCCACAACGATTATTCCACGCATCGTTTATCGCCATATCTGGCAAGCCAGCGGTTCCCATATAGCAGAGCGGCGACGGGATTGGTAGGGGGCTCACGCCCTGTTAGAACGCGGCATGCCGATCTCCGCCGAGCAAGACGCCGCCATCGCCGACCTGCGCGCCGCCGCCGCGCCCACGCTGCGCGCCACCGTGCCGGCGCTGGAGGCGATGCTCTACCGGGCGGCGCCAGTGCTGGACCACGGCTTCGTGCGCGTCGTCGACTATATGGGGGATGACGCGGCTGTGGTTCAGGCGGCCCGCGTGTCGTACGGCCGTGGCACCAAGCGCGTCAGCGAGGATGCCGGGCTGATCCGCTACCTGATGCGGCATCGCCACTCGACCCCGTTCGAGATGTGCGAGATCAAGTACCACGTGAAGCTGCCCATCTTCGTCGCGCGGCAGTGGATCCGGCACCGCACCGCCAACGTGAACGAGTATTCCGCCCGCTACAGCGTCATGGACCGCGAGTTCTACATCCCGGCCCCCGAGCACCTGGCCGCCCAATCCGCAAGCAACCGCCAGGGCCGCGGCGCCGTGCTGGACGGCCCGGAAGCCGCCGCCGTGCTGGACATGCTGCGGGACGACGCCGGCCGCGCCCACGACCATTACGCCTGGATGCTGAACGAGGACGAGGCCGACCCGGCGCGCCAGGGGCTGGCGCGCGAGCTGGCGCGCATGAACCTGACGCTGAACACCTACACCCAGTGGTACTGGAAGACGGATCTGCACAATCTGTTGGGCTTCCTGTCGCTGCGCGCCGATGCGCATGCGCAGTACGAGATCCGCGCCTACGCCGACGCCATGCTGGCCACCGTCGCCGCCTGGGTGCCGCTTTCCTACGCGGCCTTCCGCGACTACCGGCTCGGCGCGGTCACGCTGTCCGCCGGGATGCTGGCCGTGCTGCGCCGGCGCCTGGCAGGCGAGGCGGTGGACCAGGCGGGAAGCGCCCTCAGCAAGCGGGAATGGGCCGAGTTGGCGGACGCGATGGGCGGGCTGCTGTGATCCTGGTGTTCGGCAGCATCAACCTGGACATGGTTTACGCCCTGGACACCCTGCCTACGCCGGGACAGACGGTGATCGGCCGCTCGGCCGCGGTTCATCCCGGCGGCAAGGGCGCCAACCAGGCCGTCGCCGCCGCGCGTGACGGCGCGGCGGTGGCGATGGCCGGCGCGGTGGGCCGGGACGCGATGGCCGACGCGGCACTGGCGGGCCTGGTGGAAGCAGGGGTGGACCTGTCGCGGGTCAGCAGGGTGGATGAGCCGACCGGCACGGCCGCGGTCTGCGTGGACCGGCATGGGCAGAACCAGATCGCCGTGGCGACGGGCGCCAACGCGCTCGCGAGGGCGGACCAAGTGGCGGATGACGACCTTGGCCCGGGCACGACCCTTGTGCTGCAAATGGAAGTCGATGCGGGCGAGACGGCGGCGCTGATCCGCCGTGCCCGGGCGAGGGGGGCGCGCATCATCCTGAACCTGGCGCCCGCCATGCCGGTCGCCGATGACGCGCTGGGCATGGTGGATTGGCTGGTGGTCAACACCGAGGAGTCCGCTTGGCTGGGTGAGCACATCGGCGCGGCTGCGGGGGCGGCATCCTTGCAGGCCGGGCTCGGCATGGGCGTGGTGCGGACGCGCAGCGTGCAAGGGGTGGAATTGGCGACCGCTTCCGGCACGCTGCTGCTGCCGGCGATCCCGGTGCAGGCGAAGGATGCGACCGGGGCGGGGGACTGTTTCGTGGGTGTGTTCGCCGCCGCGCTCGATGGAGGCGCCAACGAGGCGGACGCGATGCGCCGGGCCAATGTGGCGGCGGCGCTCAGCTGCACCCGGGCGGGCAGCCAAACCAGCCTGCCGCTGGCCGACGAGACCGACGCCGCCCTGCCCGGCAGCCCGCAACCGACGCGCAAGCAGCCGGAGATTGACGGCTAGCGGACATACCGGTTCGGTGAAACCGGCCTGCTAGATTGCAGGCGCCAGTTCCTGGCAGCTCTGGCTATGGCGCGAGATCTCGGCCAGCAGGGCCCAAACCCGGTCCGGCTCCATGCGGCTATCGGGATCATTCAGCAGCCGGTCCAGCTCATCCAACTTCTGGTCGTAGTCACGCTCGTCCATCAACTGTGCTCCACGCCGCAGCGGGACACGAGTGAACGATCGTGTCAGATGGCAAGCGTGTAATCCGCAGGTCACAGGAATTTCACATCGAGGAAGTCACCGCCGGCGCCAGTGCCGGGACCTTGGCGGCCGGATGCGACGGGTTGCGGAAGCGCAGTTCGCCGCCGGGCACAGTGTCCGGGCCTGGCACGCCAAACATTTCCAGCCGGGACGCGCAGGTCACCGCCACGACGGACCGCGCGCCGGGGTTGGTCAGGAACTGCCGCGCCTCGCCTTCGAGGTCCATGCGCTCGCGCAGCAGCCGCCACTCGGTCTTGTCGGTGTCCTCGATGAACATGGCCAGGATGCCGGGGCGTGTTCCCGTCAGGCGGGTGGGAGCGATCGCGGTCATGCGGCGGCGGATGGCGACGGCCACCTCATTCTCCTGCCCGGCGCGAGCCGCCAGCACGAACAAGCCGTGGTCCGCCGACGTCACCGCCAGATGCGCTTCCGGACCGAACTCGTTGCGCAAGCGCGGCATCAGGCCCAGCTCGTCGGCCTGGGCCGCGGCCAGCATCAGCGGGTCCAGCCGCAACACGGCCGCCTCGTCATGGTCCGCGCGCCGCATGGTGGACAGCATGGACGTGATCCGCGTGTGCAGCGCGCCCAGCGCGTCGCCCTCCGGCAGGTCCTTCAGGCCTTGCGGCAGCGTCATCTTCAGCAAATAGCGCCCGGGATGGCTGGCGAGCCAGGTTTGCAGCTCCGGGTCCACCCGGTCGCACAGGCGGGACCACGCGCCACGATGCACGCCCCTGCCGTCCTCGGCGGAAACGACGTCGCACGCCACCTCGGCTTCCTGCCCATCGCGGTGGATCAGCAGGTCGAAGCTGGCCTCGTCCTCCAGCCCGGCGAACGACACGGCAAAGCCCCGCGCGCGCTGCAAGGCTGCCGTCCGCAGCAAGTGGAACGCCGGGATCAGGGTGTTGTCCCGCTCCGCCGCCGCGCGAAGGCAGTTGCGCAAGCGGGTGCGGCCGCGACTCGGCAGGGCGTCGAACAGGCGGCTCGCGTCGGCCGCCAAGCTCGCGATGCAGTGCTCGGCCAGGCTCGGCGCCCGGTTGCGCCCGGCAACCCGCCACCGGTTGATCGTCAACTCGATGACATGCCGTTGCAGGACAGCCCGGCCCAGCCGGGTCGGCCGCTTGGCTGCTTTTTCCAGCAGGTTCAGCCGTTCCGACCAGGCAGGTTCCCCAATTGCAGCCACGAAGGCCTGCAGGGCGTCAGAGTCGATCGGAGCGGGTGTGTTCATCATCAATGCTGAAATTAGGGCCTGAACGATCGCCTTCCCGAGTCACTTGTGTGTGAGACAGAGTTTTATTTTTGACAATTTAACCTTTGTTAGTGTGCCCAGGTTGTGAATGCGCCTGCGAAACAGGCTTTCGGCCGGCATGCAGGCCAGCTTCACCCGGTGAGCGGAACCGCCGCAATTGACGGCATCCTGGGTCCTGCGGGAATCCTATTCGGAAGCGGCGACGGTGATGTCCGGCGCGGTCGGGTTCTTCATGCCGACCGTGTGATAGCCGCTATCCACGTGATGCACCTCGCCGGTGACGCCGGAAGACAGGCTGGAAAGCAGGTAAACCGCCGCGCCGCCCACCTCCTCGATGGTGGTGTTGCGTTCCAGCGGGGAATTGTACTGGTTCCAGCGCAGGATGTAGCGGAAATCCCCGATGCCGCTGGCCGCCAGCGTCTTGATCGGGCCGGCGCTGATCGCGTTCACCCGGAGTCCCTGCCCGCCCAGGTCCGCCGCGAGATAGCGCACGGAGGCTTCCAGCGCCGCCTTGGCCACGCCCATGACGTTGTAATGCGGCATCACCCGCTCCGCCCCGAGGTAGGTCATGGTCAGCAGGGAGCCACCCGGCTTCATCATCGGCGACGCCCGCGCGCACACCGCGGTGAAGGAATAGCAGGAGATGTCCAGCGCGGTCAGGAACGCCTCCCGCGGGGTGTCCATGTACTTGCCGCGCAGGAACGCCTTGTCCGCCCAGCCGATCGAGTGCACCAGGAAATCCAGTTCGCCCCAGCGGGTCCGGATCTGGTCGAACGCCGCGTCCATGCTCTCGTCGTCGGCCACGTCGCAGGGCAGCACGGTCTGGCTGCCGATGCTCTCGGCCAGCGGGCGCACCCGCTTGCCCAACGCTTCGCCCTGGTAGGTGAAGGCCAACTCGGCACCCTGTGCCGCGCAGGCGGCGGCGATGCCCCAGGCGACGGAGCGGTCGTTGGCCACCCCCATCACCAGGCCGCGCTTGCCAGACATCAAGTTGCCCGGCGTTGGTTTGGCCAGCTTATCGGCTTCCGGCATGGCAATGGTCCTCAATCAACAAGCGCGTCGGCCGTGGTGGCACAGCCTTGGGAGTGTGGGAAGGGACGGCTTGGCGAAGCGGCCTGTCCGCCCCATGCTCCTTGGCACCGGAGGTGCCCCGTGCTCCTCGGCACCGGAGGCCCCCCGCCATGCCCGATACCCACTCGCCCGCCCCGTCCCGCCCCGTCCCGGTCGTGTCCGACCCGATCGGCCTGTTCCAGGATTGGCTGAAGGAAGCGGAAGGCACCGAGCCGAACGATCCCAACGCCATGGCCCTGGCCACGAGCACGCCGGACGGCCACCCTTCCGTGCGGATGGTGCTGCTGAAGGGCGTCGATGCCGACGGTTTCGTGTTCTACACCAACGGGCAGGGCCGCAAGGGCATGGAACTGTCCGCCAACCCCCAGGTGGCGCTGCTGTTCCATTGGAAGACGCTGCGCCGGCAGGTCCGGGTGGAAGGCCCGGCAACCCCCGTGACCCCGGCGGAGGCCGACGCCTACTTCGCCAGCCGCGCCCGCGTGTCGCGCTTGGGCGCCATCGCGTCCGACCAATCCCGCCCTTTGCCGGACCGGGCGGAGCTGGAGCGCCGGGTCACCGAGTATGACGCGCGCTACCCTGGCGACAGCATCCCGCGGCCGGCGCATTGGTCCGGCCACCGCGTCCGGCCGGACGCGGTGGAGTTCTGGCAAGACATGCCGTTCCGCCTGCATGACCGGCGGGTGTACACGCGCCGTGGCGAGGGATGGTCATCGGGCGCGCTGTATCCTTGACGGCGATGCCGAGCCGGCTTGCTCTGGTCGCCTTCCTGGCGGCCTTCCCGGCCGGAGCCGTCCTGGCACAAACAGGACCGGCGCCAGGGGCGCCGGGACGTGACGGAGAGCCTGGCCAAGCCGGCGAGCCGGGGCAACCAGGTTGCCCCGGCGGACGGGGCGGAACAGGGGGCACCGGCGTTTCCGGGCTCAATGGGGGAGACGGCGGACGCGGCGGCGATGGCGGGTCGGGCCTGCCCGGCTGTGGCGGCGGCGCGGGAGGCAAAGGCGGCCGAGGTGCCGGTTCTGGCAGGGGCGGCGCCGGTGGGCGCGGCGGACCTTCGGGGTGAGTGCCGCGCCGAGTGCCGGCGAGGAGAAAAGCGGGGGGAAGCCGTGCCTTGCCAGATCCCGAAGACGCCCAGGCAGACATCCGTGCCTTCCTCGAGACGCTCGCCGGACGCAAGGCGAGCGACACCCAGATCTCCGCCGTCTTCGTCGGCCCCGACACGGCCTGGAAGCTGAAGCGAGCCGTCCGCCTCGCCTTCGTGGACCTCACCCGCGCCGCCGACCGCCGGCGTTTCCTGCAACGCGAGATCGAGCTGTGCGGCCCCGGCGCGCCCGGCTTGTACCGGGACGTAGTGCCCATCACCCGGGACGCCGGCGGGCTCGCCCTGGGCGGCGCGGGCGCCGTGGTGGACTGGGTGCTCCGCATGGCGCCGGTCCCCGCGCAGGACTTCCTGCTGCACCGCGTGAAGGCGGGCCTGTCCGGCGCGACGCTGGACGCGCTGGGCGACATGGTGGCCGCCGACCATGCCGGCCGCCCTCCGGCGCCCGGCCATGATCCGGGCCATCCCGGCCGCAACGCCCGCACCAACGCCCGTTCCGCGCTGGATGCCGGCCTGCCGCAGGATGCCGTCGCCGCCTGGCTGCTCGCGGCGGAACAGGCGCTGGACGCAGCCGCGCCGTTCCTGGCGGCCCGGGCGGACGCCGGGCTTGTCCGCCGCGCGCACGGCGATCTCCATCTCGGCAACATCTGCCTGTGGCAGGGTGTGCCGGCGCCGTTCGACGCGCTGGAGTTCGACGAGGCGATGGCCACGATCGATCTGGCCTATGACCTCGCCTTCCTGCTGATGGACCTGGACCGCCGCGCCGGGCGCCCTGCGGCCAACCGCGTGCTGAACCGCTACGTCGCGCGCACCGGGGACGCGGCGCTGGTGCGGTTGCTGCCGGCCTTCCTGTCCCGCCGGGCCATGGTGCGCGCGCATGTCACCGGCGAGCGCGCCTATCTGGACGCGGCACTCGCCTACCTGCGCCCGCCGCCCGGCCCCGTCGTGGCGATCGGCGGCCTGCCCGGCGCCGGCAAGTCCACCCTGGCCAGGGCGCTCGCCCCCGCGCTGGGCGCCGCGCCCGGCGCGCTGGTGCTGCGCAGCGACGAGATCCGCAAGCGCCTGCACGGCGCCGCGCCCGAGCAGCGCCTGGGGCGGGACGCCTACTCGGCCGAGGCGAACGCCCGGGTGGATGCGGCCTTGCTGGACGGCGTACGGGCAGCGGGCAGCCACGGCGTGATCCTGGACGCCACGTTCCTGTCCCCGGCCCTGCGCGCGGCCGTCGCCGGGTGCGGCCGGCCGTTCACCGGCATCTGGCTGGACGCGCCGCTGCCGGAGCTGGCACGCCGGGTCGGCGCGCGGGGCGGGGACGCTTCGGACGCCACGGAAGCGGTGCTGCACCGGCTGGCTGCCCTTGATGCCGGGCCGATCACGTGGCATCGCGTGCCGGCGGACGAACGCGCGGCAGATGCCTGCCGGGCGCTGCTGGGCGGTGCCGGATGAACTGGACGTTGCATTTCCTGGAGTCGGAAGGTTCGCTGGCGCAGTGGCGCCGGCAGCTTGAGCACGAAGCCGCCATCCTGCACCGGCAACTGGCCCAACTGCTCGCGCCGGACCTCGCGGTGCCCCAGCTGGACATCCTGGTTCAGCGCTTGCCCGGACAGGTCATCCCCGAACTCGGCATGGGCGGACACAGCCACCGCCGCAGCCTGATGAGCATCACGCTCGACCCGGATTCCCCTGCGTTCGCCGCTTCGCTTGAGGCAGGCCAGTTCCGGCGGATGATCGCGCACGAGGCCCACCACTGCATGCGCTTCGCCGTGGCCGGCTATGGGAACACGCTGGGAGACGCGCTGGTCAGCGAGGGCCTCGCCGGTCACTTCGACCAAGAGATCCACGGGAGGGATGCCCAACCCTGGGACCAGGCCATTCCAACCGCTCTGTGGCCGACAGTGCTTTCTGAAGCAGAGCGGG
>CAXTLC010000095.1:7608-13849 GCA_964245075.1 uncultured Acetobacteraceae bacterium | reverse complement strand
TTCTGCATCTTCCCCGTCACCGTCATCGGGTACTCCTCCACCAACCGCACGTACCGCGGCACCTTCTGGTGCGCGATCCGCCCGCGGCAGTACGCGCGCACCTCCTCCTCCGTCAGCGACGCCCCGTCCCGCCGCTTCACCCAGGCGCACAGCTCCTCGCCGTAGCGCGGGTCCGCCACGCCGAAGCACTGCACCTCCAGGATCGCCGGGTGGCCGTACAGGAACTCCTCCACCTCGCGCGGGTACACGTTCTCGCCGCCGCGGATCACCACGTCCTTGATGCGGCCGACGATCGTGCCGTAGCCCTCGGCGTCGATCACGGCCAGGTCGCCGGTGTGCAGCCAGCGGGCGGCGTCGATGGTGGCGGCGGTGCGCTCCGGGTCCTCCCAGTAGCCGAGCATCACGCTGTAGCCGCGGGTGCACAGCTCGCCCGGCACCCCGCGCGGGACGATGCGGCCCTCGGCGTCCACCACCTTCACCTCCAGGTGGGGGTGCACGCGGCCGATGGTGGCAACCCGGCGCTCCAGCGGGTCCTCCGTGGCGGACTGGAAGCTGACCGGGCTGGTCTCGGTCATGCCGTAGCAGATGGTGATCTCGCGCAGGTGCATGCGGTCCACGGCGCGGCGCATGATGGCGGCCGGGCAGGGGGAGCCGGCCATGATGCCGGTGCGCAGGCTGGACAGGTCGAACTCGGCGAAGCGCGGGTGCTCCAGCTGCGCGATGAACATGGTCGGCACGCCGTGCAGGGCGGTGCAACGCTCGGCCGCCACCGTTTGGAGCACCGCCAGCGGGTCGAAGCCCGCGCCGGGGTACACGATGCAGGCGCCGTGGGTGATGGCGGCGAGGTTGCCCAGCACCATGCCGAAGCAGTGGTACAGCGGCACGGGGATGCACAGCCGGTCCTCCGGCGTCAGCCGCATGGCCTCGCCGATGAAGAAGCCGTTGTTCAGCACGTTGTGGTGGGTCAGCGCCGCGCCCTTGGGGCTGCCCGTGGTGCCGGAGGTGAACTGGATGTTGATCGGGTCGTCGAATTGCAGGATGCCGTCCAGCGCGCGCAGCCGGTCCCGCTCCGCCGGGCCGCCGCGCGCGGCCACCGCGTCGAAGCCGAGCGTGCCCGGCGACGTGCCGCCGATCTGGATCACCGTCCGCAGGCTCGGCACGCGGGCGGCGTGCAGGGCGCCGGGCGCTGAGGCGGCCAGTTCGGGCAACAACTCGTGGAGCATGGCCAGGTAGTCGCTGGTCTTGAACGCGGTGGCGGTGATCAGCGCCACGATGCCCACCTTGTTCAACGCGAAGGCCAGCTCGCCCACGCGGTAGGCCGGGTTGATGTTCACCAGGATGACGCCGGCCTTGGCGGTGGCGATCTGCGCCACCAGCCACTCGGCGCAGTTCAGCGACCAGATGCCCACGCGCTCGCCGGGCGCGATGCCCAGCGCCAGCAGCCCGGCGGCGAAGGCGTCCGCGCGCGCGCCCAATTCGGCGTAGCTCCATCGCACGCCCTCCGTGCGGACCACCAGGGCGGGACGGTCCCCCCAGCGCGCCGCCACGCGGTCGAAGTTGCGGCCGAGCGTTTCGCCCAGCAGCGGCGTGTCCACCGCGCCGTGGACGTAGCTGAGGGCGTCCGTCACCGCACCCGGTCCGGCCGGCCGGCGATCACAGGCCCATCCCTGCGGCGCACGGGGATCTGACACAGGGCGAACATGCCGCACATCTCATCTGCCTCTCCCCACCAATTTGATCGTTGGGCGCGATGGTCGCGGCTTGGGGAAGGCGGGTCAACTGCCGCGGCAAGGGTCCGCAAGCCATGCACCTTGCCGCTATCTCCTCATGAAACGGCAAGTTCCAGAGCAACGAGGTCCTAGGCGCCTGCTGCGCCCTTCGCCCGCCGTGTCGCGACTGCCTTGCGCGCCGAAGCGCTTCGCTTGCGTGCCAGCGCAGCCTTTGCGCCGGCATCCTTCATCCGAAGCCCGTGGTCAGGTTTGTCCCCGTTCGAATTCCAATGCGCGCAACAGGCGAACTGCCTCGATCGGGTAGAAGCCCGTGTCGTACATCCAGTGGTGTGTCGGGCACAGGTAAGCAAGATTGTCTGGGTCGTTGTTCCCGGCATCGTGGTCCAAGTGCGCGATTTGCAGGCAAGCCACGAGCTGCAAGCCGCACACGGCGCAGCATTGGAAGGGGTAGGCCTGGCTCGCCACCCGCCGCGCCTCGGCTTGGTTCCGCGGCCGTGTTGGTGGCGCGGAGCCAAGGTCGCCAGCCTTGGCCAGGGTCCTGCCCATCAAACCTCCGCTGGCCTACCCAGCCACGTCCAGCACCACCTTGCCCACGCTGCGCCGCCCGGCCAGCGCGGCGACGGCCGCCTCCGCCTCGGCCAACGGGAAGCGGTCGCGCACCAGCGGCTTGACCTTGCCGTCACGGTGGAGCGCCAGCAGCGCCGCGTGCACGCGCGGGCGCAGCGCCGGGTCGGCGGCGTTGGCCGCGCCCCAGAACACGCCGACGGCCGAGGCCTCCTTCAACAGGAACCGGTTGGCCGCCAGGCTCGGGATCGGGCCGGCGGCGAAGCCTACCACCAGGTGGCGGCCGTGCCAGGCCAGGCAGCGCAGGCTGCGCTCACCCACCGCCCCGCCGACCGGGTCGAAGATCACGTCGGCGCCGCGCCCCTTCGTGTGGGCGCGCACGGACTCCACCCAATCCTCCGCGCCGTAGTCGATGGAAAGTTCGGCGCCCATCTCCCGCGCCAGCGCCCCCTTGGCCGCTCCCCCCGCGGTGGCCAGCACCCGGCAGCCGTGGGCGGCGGCGAGCTGCACCGTGGCGGAGCCGACGCCGCCCGCCGCCGCGTGCACCAGCACCGTCTCGCCGGGCTGCAACGCGGCGCGGTTGTGCAGCGCGTGCCAGGCGGTGCCGTACACCACGCCGAACAGGGACACCGCTTCGGCGGCCGGGATGTCGTCCGGGATGGCGTCGGCAGCCTTGGCGGCGACCAGCATCCGCTCGGCATAGGCGCCCTGGCCGCTGGCCATCACCCGCGTGCCGGGCGGCAGCTTCGCGCCCGCGCCGGCGGACAGGATGCGGCCGACGGCTTCCACGCCCGGCGTGAACGGCAGCGGCGGCTTGGTCTGGTACATCCCGCGCAGCATCAGCGAGTCGAGGAAGTTCAGCCCGGCCGCTTCCACCGCCACTACGTACTGGTCCGGCCCGGCCACCGGGTCCGGCAGGTCGGCCAGGCGCATCGCCCCGCTCTCGGTGATCGCCTCGACGGTCCACGCCTTCATTTCGCGTTCACCTGCTTCTTCTGGTCTTCCCAGGCCTGCCGGTAGTCGTAGGTGGGATAGAATTCGGTGCGGTAGCCGCCCCAGCCGCTGCTTTCCACCACCCGGTTGACGTCACGCAGCTTGTCCGCCGGGACGCGCAGGGTGACGACCTGGCCCACGCCCATCATCACGTACCAGGACACGATCTCCACGCCCGGCGGCGGGAATTGCTGGTACCAGCCGGTTTGCCGCAGGTGCTCGTTGATCTCGCCCAGCGTTTTCGTCTCATCGTGGCGCAGGAAGATGGTCAGCAGGAACGTTCCCGCGGGCTCCGGCTGCGCCCGGGCGGGGCTGGCCGCGGCCAGCAACAGCAGGGCGGCGAGCAGCGCCCCCCTCATTGCAGCGCCTGCATTTCGGCCAGCAGGAAGTCCCGGAACACCGACACCCGCTTGGAATTGCGCAGTTCCTCCGGATAAACGAAGAACACGTCCACCTTGGGCGGCTTCAGGTCGGGCAGGACCTGCTCCAGCCCGTCCAGCTCCTCGTTCATCCAGTTCGGCAACGCGGCGACGCCTACGCCGGCGCGCACCGCCATCGCCATCGCGTGCAGCGAGTTCACCTCCAGCAGCGCCCGGCGCGGCTGCCCGGCGCGGCGCCCGGCGGTGGCCAGCCAGTTGATCTCCGCCACCGGGGGGCGGTAGTCGCCGAACAGGATCAGCGCGTGGTCGTCCAGCTCCTCCGGCCGGTTCGGCGTGCCGCGGGCGGCCAGGTAGGCTGGCGACGCCAGCACCCGCCACCGCACCGTCATCAGGTGGCGCTGCACCAGGTCCGGCTGCTTGGGCG
Organism: uncultured Acetobacteraceae bacterium; assembly: GCA_964245075.1. Taxonomy (GTDB): domain Bacteria; phylum Pseudomonadota; class Alphaproteobacteria; order Acetobacterales; family Acetobacteraceae; genus LMUY01. Next base: position 9,758 of record CAXTLC010000095.1, on the reverse strand, counting down.
CATGCATGCGGATCGCCACGTCCGCTTCCCGCATCGCCAGGTCCAGCTCCGCGTCGTCCAGCAGCATGATGACCGAAACGTCCGGGTAGGTGGACAGGAACCCGCCCACCCGCGAGGCCAGCCAGTGCGTGCCGAAGCCGACGGTGGTGGTGACCTTCAGCCGGCCGGTCGGGCGCTCCTTGCTTTCGGTCAGCAACGCCTCGGTCATCGCCAGCTTGGCGAACACGTCGCGTACCGTGCGGTTCAGGCTTTCGCCGTGCTCCGTCAGGATAAGCCCGCGGGCGTGGCGGTGGAACAGGGACACCTGGAGGTTCTCCTCCAGAGCGGAGATCTGCCGGCTGACGGCGGACTGGCTCAGGTTCAGCGTGTCGCCGGCATGGGTGAAGCTGCCCGCCTCGGCCACGGCGTGGAACACCCGCAGCTTGTCCCAATCCATGGAGGGACCCTTGGTGCGATTCGACATCATGCCGGACAGACTAACAGCCTGCGCCGGCATGTCTTGCCCGAATTACGGCTTTGTCTAGTCCCAGGCGCCGATCATCTGCTCCGTTCGCGCTTCCCGGGCGCGCAGGCCGGGGGAAGGGGAATGCTCGGCCAGGAACTTCTCCGCTTCCAGCGCCGCCATGCAGCCCATGCCGGCGGCGGTGACGGCCTGGCGGTAGCGCGGGTCCGCCACGTCCCCTGCGGCGAACACGCCGGGGACGTTGGTGGCGGTGGACCAGGGCGCGATGCGGACATAGCCGGCCTCGTCCAAGTCAAGCTGGCCGCGCACCAGGGCGGTGGCCGGGTCGTGCCCGATGGCCACGAACACGCCGTCCACCGGAAGCACGGACGCGGCGCCCGCGCGGTCCCGGACCCGCACGCCGGTGACGGAGCGGGGGGTGGCGGTGCCCAGGATCTCCTCCACCGCGCTGTTCCACACCACCCGCACCTTCGGGTTGGCGAACAGGCGGTCCTGCAGGATGCGCTCGGCGCGGAAGCTGTCGCGGCGATGGATCACGGTGACGCTGGCGGCGTGGTGGGTGAGGTAGAGCGCTTCCTCGACCGCCGTGTTGCCGCCGCCGACCACCGCCACGTGCTTGCCGCGGAAGAAGAAGCCGTCGCAGGTGGCGCAGGCGGAAACCCCGGCGCCGCCGAACGCCTTCTCGGACGGCAAGCCCAGCCAGCGCGCCTGCGCCCCGGTGGCCAGCACCAGCGTGTCCGCCGTGTAGCGCGCGCCGCTGTCCCCGGTGGCGGCGAAGGGGCGGGCGGACAGGTCCAGCGCGGTCACCACGTCGTCCACCATCCGCGTGCCGACGTGCTCCGCCTGGGCCGCCATCTGCTCCATCAGCCAGGGACCCTGCACGGCCTCGGCAAAGCCCGGGTAGTTCTCCACTTCGGACGTGATGGTCAGTTGGCCGCCGGGTTGCAGGCCTTGCACCAGCAGGGGATGGAGGCTGGCGCGGGCGGCGTAGATCGCCGCGGTGTAGCCGGCCGGGCCGCCGCCCAGGATCAGGATGCGGCTGTGGATGGATTCTGGCATCGGTGTGCTCCCAAGCCCCGGTGGATATCTGCGCGGCGGCGGCCATGTGCAAGCGGCCTCTTGCTCGCGGCGGCATGTGGAATATTACTGCGTGGAAAGGCCTCAAGCGATAACGAAAGCGCCGAACACGCCGCCATGAAGCACATCCCGGCAAACATCCCCGAGCTGGACGGGATCGACCGTCGCATCCTGTCCGAGTTGCAGGAGGACGGCCGCATGACCAACGTGGAGCTTGCGCGCCGGGCGGAGATCTCCGCCCCGCCCTGCCTGCGCCGGGTCCGCCGGCTGGAGGAAGCGGGCGTGATCCGCGGCTACCGCGCCGACACGGACCGGGCGCTGCTGGGCTGGCCGATCGAGTTCTTCGCCATCGTCGGGCTGGACAGCCAGAAGGAGGCGGTGCTGTCCGCGTTCGAGCGCCTGGTGGCGAAGTGGCCGGAAGTGCGGGAATGCCACATGATCCGCGGCGGCGGGGATTTCCTGCTCCGGCTGGTGGCGCGGGACACGGCGCACGAGAACCGGCTGACGCAGGCGCTGACCGGCGCCGACTCGGTCAGCCGGGTGCAAACGCTGCAAACGATCCGGACCAGCCGTGACGTGGCGGGGGTGCCAGTCTGAACAATGGGTCTGA
>CAXTLC010000095.1:0-7508 GCA_964245075.1 uncultured Acetobacteraceae bacterium | reverse complement strand
TGCTCAATAGGCCGGAACACGCTTGGCCCCCGTCCGCGCCACGCTGACCACCGACCCCACCGCCGCGATCCCGGCCGCGACCCACAGGCACAACACCGCCCCTTTCGCGCCATCGACGCCGAAGATCACCGCCACCAGGGCCGCGCCGAACGACCAGCCGACCAGCCGGGCGACCGCGATCATGCCGCTGGCCGCCCCGCTCCGCTCGGGCGGGCCGGCGGTCATCAGCGTCGTGTTGTTGGGCGTCTGGTAGAAGCCGAAGCCCAGCCCGCACAGGCCCATCCGCCAAGCGACGTCCCAATCGGCCGGCGCGGCCGGCATGACCGCCAGCAGCACCAGCCCGGTTGACAGCACCGCCATGCCCAGGCTGCCCAGCAACGCCGCCGGGTAGCGCCCGATCAGGCGCCCGGCGACCGGGGCGGCCACCGCGACCAGCAACGGCCACGGCGTCACCAGCAGGCCGGTCGCCGTGGTGGAGCGGTGCATCACCGACTGGAACAGGAACGGCAGCGACACGTAGGCCAGGATCTGCGCCGAGTACGAGCAGATCGACGTGCCGACCGACAGCAGGAACAGCGGAATCCGCAGCAGGTCCACCGGCAGCAACGGCGCGGGGCGGCGCATCGAGTGCCAAAGCAGCAGCCCGAAGCTCAGGAGGCCGGCGGCGATCTCGGCCAGGGAAAGCCGCAGACCCGTGCCGCCCAGCCCGTCCACGCCCGTCACCGTCAGCCCGAGCGCCGCCGCGCTCAGCACCGCGCCCAGCGTGTCGAACCGGCGCGCGCGGCCCGGCATCGCCGGCGCGACGGCCAGGAACAGCGGCACTGCCAGCAGCCCGATGGGCAGGTTGACCAGGAACAGCCAAGGCCACGTCGCCACCGACAGCACCAGGGCCGCGACGGTCGGCCCGAGTGCGGCCGATATCGCGACCGCCAGCGCGATCAAGGCGAACCCGCTGCCCAGCAGCGCCCGGGGATAGATCGCCCGCACCAGCGCGCCGCCCAGCGCCGCCATGCACGCCCCGCCGACCCCTTGCAGCATCCGCGCGCCCACCAGCACCGGCAGCGTGGGCGACAGGGCGCAGAACAGCGACGCGATGGTGAACAGCGCCAGGCCGAAGCCGTACACCCGCTTCAGCCCCATCGTTTCGCCGAGCGAGGCCACCGGCAGCAGGCAGACCGCAACCGCCAACTGGTAGCTGTTGACCACCCAGACCGCGCCCGCGTCGCTGCTGTGCAGGTCCCGCGCGATCGTGGGCAGCGCGATGTTGGCGATGGCGGAGTCCAGCCCCGCCAGCACCACGCCCAGCACCCCGCACAGCATCACCCAGCGCCGCTGCGCCGGCGGCAGCCCGTCCGCGCCTTCCATGAGCGTATCCTTCTGAACCTTGACGCCGCCCGGTCGCGGGCACACCACCCGTCCATGCCGCCGGCGCTTTCCGTCATCGTGCCCTGCTTCAACGAGCGGGCCAACGTCCGCCCCCTGGTTGCCCGGCTCGACGCCGCCCTGCGTGGCCTGCCGTGGGAGGTCGTGTTCGTCGACGACGACAGCCCGGACGGGACGGCCGACGAGGCGCGCAGGGTCGCCGCCGCCGATGCGCGGGTGCGCTGCATCCGGCGCATCGGGCGGCGCGGGCTGTCTTCCGCGGTGGTGGAAGGGGCGCTGTCCTCCTCGGCGCCGTTCGTGGCGGTGATAGACGGGGATCTGCAACACGACGAGACCCGGCTGCCCGACCTGCTGGCGGCCGTGCGCGCCGGGGCGGACATCGCCGTCGGCAGCCGGCACGTGCCCGGGGGCGACTCGGAGGGGCTGGCCGGCGCGTGGCGCCGCCGGGCGTCCGAAACCGGGACCCGGCTGGCGCAGCGCGTGCTGCCGGTGCCGCTGGCGGACCCGATGAGCGGCTACTTCCTGCTGCCGCGGCCGTTGTTCGAGCGCCTGGCGCCCCGCCTGACCGCGCAGGGCTTCAAGGTGCTGCTGGACCTGGTGCTGTCCGCCCCCGCGCCGCTGCGCGTGGTGGAGGTGCCGTGCCGCTTCCACCCCCGCGTGGCGGGACAGAGCAAGCTGGACATCCTCGTGCTGGTGCAGTTCGCGGCGCTGCTGCTGGACAAGCTCACGCGCGGGCTGCTGCCGCTGCGCTTCGTTTCCTTCGCGCTCGTGGGCGCGCTGGGCATCGCAGTCCACCTGCTGGTGCTGACGGCGGCGCGGGCGGCGGGCATGCCGTTCGAGGCGGCGCAGATCGCGGCGACGCTGGTGGCGATGCTGGCGAACTTTCAGCTGAACAACGCCGTCACCTATCGTGACGCGCGCTTGCAGGGGCCGGCGCTGCCACGCGGGCTGCTGCTGTTCCTGCTGGTGTGCAGCCTCGGCGCCTACGCCAACATCGGCATCGCCCGGGTGCTGTACTCCGGGCACACGGGATGGACGCCCGCCGGGCTGGCGGGGGCGGCGATCGGCCTGGTGTGGAACTACGCGGTCTCGGCGACGCTGGTTTGGCGCGCGCGCTGACCGCCCTCGCCGTGTTGACGGCCGTCCGCCTGCTTCTCGCGGGGTGGACGCCGTTGTCGGCGGACGAGGCATACTACTGGGTGTGGTCGCGCGCGTTGCAGCCGGGCTACCTGGACCATCCGCCGATGGTGGCGCTCTGGATCCGCGCGGGCACGTCGCTGGCCGGGCAGGGGGCCTTCGGCATCCGGCTGCTGGCCCCGCTGGCGGCGGCGCTCGGCTCCGTGCTGCTGGCGCAGGCGGCGGAGGACCTGTTTCCCGGTCGCCGCCTGGGCGTGCCGGCGGCGGCGCTGCTGAACGCGACCCTGCTGCTGGCCGCCGGCGCGGTGACGATGACGCCGGACACCCCCCTGCTGCTGTTCTGGACGGCGGCGCTATGGGCGCTGGCCCGGCTGCACGCCACTGGCCGGCCGGCCTGGTGGCTGGCCACGGGCGTGGGGGCCGGCGCAGCGCTGGACAGCAAGTACACCGCGGCGCTGCTCGGCGCCGGGATCGCCCTGTGGCTGCTGGCCACGCCCGGCGGCCGGCGCTGGCTGCGGACGCCGTGGCCCTGGGCGGGGGGCGCGCTGGCCGGGCTGTGCTTCGCGCCCGTGCTGTGGTGGAACGCCCGGCACGGCTGGGCCAGCTTCGCCAAGCAGGGCGGCCGCACCGGCGATTGGCACCCCGGCGACGCGCTCCGCCACCTGGCCGAACTGCTCGGCAGCCAGCTCGGCCTGGGCACGCCGCTGGTGTCGGTGCTCTGCGCGGCCGGGGTCTGGGCGGCGGCCAGGCGCTGGCGAGGGGGCGCGGCGCCGGCGCTGCTGGCGGCGCTGACCGTGCCGGGCGTGCTCGTGTTCGTGCAGCACGCGGTGGGTGACCGGGTGCAGGCGAACTGGCCCGCCATCCTGTTCCCTGCCGCCTGCATCGCCGCCGCCGCCTACGCGCCGCGGTTCTGGCGGCCGGCTGCCGCACTGGGCTTCGCCGTGGGCGCCGCCGTTTACGTGCAGGCGGCAACCGCGCTCCTGCCGCTGCCGCGCCGGCTGGACCCGACGCTGATCCGGCTCGGCGGCTGGGACCGGCTCGCCCAGGAGATCGCCGCTGCCGGCGCCGGGTTCGTGGCCGCGGACAACTACGGGCTGGCGTCCATCCTGGCGCATGACGGGGCAGGCTCCGTGGTGGGCACGGAACCGCGCTGGTCCCTGTTCGCGCTGCCCGTGGCGCCGACCGCCGGGCGCAGCGGATTGCTGATCCGCAGCCGCCGCCGGGCTGGGCCGCCGGACCCGGCGCCCTGGCTCAGCATCGTCCCAGCCGGCGCCGCCACCCGCAGCCGTGACGGTGCCGTGGCGGAGGAGTACGACCTCTTCCGCGTCACCGCCCGCGAGGACATGGTGCGACTGCCGAACCCCTGAGGAACCCCGATGGACCTGCCCACTCACGACGACGTTCTCCAGGCCCGCGACCGCATCGCCGGCCGGGTGGTGCGCACGCCCGTCTTGCGCAATGCCCTGCTGGACGAGCGCACCGGCGCCACCGTGCTGGTCAAGGCGGAGCCGTTGCAGCGCACCGGCTCCTTCAAGCTGCGCGGCGCCACCAACGCCACGCTGAAGCTGAGCCGGGCGCAGCGGGAAGCCGGGCTGGTGACGCACTCTTCCGGCAACCACGGCCAGGCCGTCGCCTGCGCGGCGGCCGGGCTGGGCATCCGCGCCACCGTGTTCATGCCGGCCGACGCCCCCGCCATCAAGGTGGAGAGCACGCGCCGCTGGGGCGCCGAGATCATCCAGTACGACCGGGCGCGCGACAACCGGGAAGCGCTGTCCGCCGCCTTCGCCGCCCACACCGGCGCATCGCTGGTGCCGCCGTACGACCATCCGGACGTGATCGCCGGGCAGGGCACGGCGGCGCTGGAACTGGCGGAGGACGCGGCGGCGGCCGGGCTGGCCATGGACGCGCTGCTGGTCTGCACCGGCGGCGGCGGGCTGATCGGCGGCTGCGCCCTGGCGATGGCGGGGGCGTCCCCGGCGACCAGGGTGCTTGCGGTGGAGCCGGAAGGCTGGGACGACACGGGGCGTTCGCTCGCGGCCGGGCAGCGGGTGGGCGCGCCGGGCGGCTCGCTGCTCTGCGACGCGCTGCTGGCGCCGATCCCGGGGGAGATCACCTTCGCGGTCAACCGCGCCCGCCTCGCGGGTGCGGTCGCGGTTTCCGACGCCGAGGTGCTGGCCGCGATGGCGTTCGCGTTCATCCATCTCAAGCTGGTCGTGGAACCCGGCGGCGCGGTGGCCCTGGCGGCCCTGCTGTCCGGCCGGCATGCGGCGAAGGGTCAGGTGGTGGGCGTCGTCATCAGCGGCGGCAACGTGGACCCGGCGGTGTTCGCCCGCGCGCTCGCCGCCTGACGTGGCGGAAGCGGGGGAGGTGGACGCGGCCTTCCGCCTGCTGATCGGCCGCCCGCCGGACGCGGCCGAGGCGGCGCACTGGGGAGCGGTGCCCGCCGAAGGGCTGCGCGCCGGGCTGATGGGAACGGACGCGTTCCGGGTGGCGCTGCCGGGCGATGCGGTGCGCATGGCGCTGGACCTGCCGGCCCCGCCGGTCGTGTGGCAGGTGGACGCGGCGGCCGAGGCGGCGCTGCTGGCTCGCGTGCAGGCCCGCTGGGCCCGTCTCGGCGAGGAGCGGCCGCACTGGTCCGTCAACGCGCGTCCCGAGTTCGCGCCGGACCGGATCGAGGCGAACCGGGCCCTGTTCGAAGCGTCCGGCGAGGCGGATGCTTGCGTGCTGCTGAGCGTGCTGGCGCGCCACGGCTTCTCCCCGGCGGACCTGCCGCGCGCTTGCGACTACGGCTGCGGCGTGGGCCGGATGACGGTGCCGATGCGCCGCCGCTTCGCCGCGGTCACCGGGTGCGACGTGTCGGTGCCGCATCTGACCCTGGCGCGTGCCGCCGCGGGGGCCGGCGTGGTGTTCGCCCTTGTGGCGGCGCCGGGGTTTGGCATGGCGGCGCCGTTCGACCTGTGGTTCAGCACGCTCACCCTGCAACACAACCCTCCTCCGGTGATTGCCGCCATCCTGCGCCGGATGTTCGCGCTCCTGGCGCCGGGCGGGGTGGCCGTGTTTCAACTGCCCACCGAGCGCGCCGGCTACGCGTTCGACCCGGCCAGCTATCTTCAGGCGCCGGATGGGCCGGACCCGCTGGAGATCCACGTCCTGCCGCAGCCCGCCGTTTTCGCCCTGGCGGAAGCTGCCGGCTGCGTGCCGCTGGAAGTGCGGGAGGACTGCCTGATCTGGCCGCCCACGGCGTGCATCTCCAACCGCTTCGTCTTCGCCAAGCCCAGAAAGGCCACGCCCTTATCCTCCCGTTAAGCACCTTGCCGCAGACTGCCCCCACAATCCGGGGATAGTTGATGGCAGGAAAGGGCGACAGGAAGGCAAACGGCAAAGCGTCGATCGTGATCCGGCGGGAGGAGGTGGTTGAGGGCGGCCACCATGGCGGCGCCTGGAAAGTCGCCTACGCCGACTTCGTCACCGCCATGATGGCGTTCTTCCTGCTGATGTGGCTGCTGAACGCGACCACGTCCGAGCAGCGGCGCGGCCTCGCCGACTACTTCAGCCCGACCAACCAGATGTCCCGCAGCACGTCCGGCTTCGGCGCCATCTTCGGCGGGCATACCCCGAACGATGACGGTTCGCTCGCCTCCGACCGCGGCGCGATCCAGGCGATGAACCAGGACGTGAAGCCGACCTTCGACGTCGAGGAGGACGACAGCGACGTGCCGGCCACCGCCGCCTCCGCCGGGGCCGGGACGGAGGGGGACATGACCCGGCGGGCGCAGAAGCAGCACCCCGGCGGCGCGGCCGACACGCCAGCGGACAAGCCAGGCGAGGGAAGCCATGCCGCGTCCGCAGCCGGCGCATCCGCAGCGCAGTTGCGGGCCGAGCTGGCCGCCAAGGAGCGCGCGGCGTTCGAGCAGGCGGCACAGCAGCTCCGCGAGCAGGTCGCCGCCGATCCGGCGCTCGCCGACCTGGCCCGCCAGCTCGCGGTGGACATCACCCCGGAAGGTTTGCGCATCCAGATCTTGGACGAGGATAAGCAGGCGATGTTCGCCAGCGGTTCGGCCGTGCTGAACGACCGGGCGCGGGCGTTGCTGATGAAGGTCGCGCCGATCCTGATGAAGTTGCCGGAACGGCTGTCGATCACGGGCCACACGGACGCGGCGCCCTACCACGGCGGCGACCGGTCCAATTGGGAGCTGTCGGCCGAGCGCGCCAACGCCACGCGGCGGCTGCTGGCAGATGCCGGGCTGCCGGAAGCACGGGTGCAGACCGTGTCCGGCCGGGCAGACCGTGACCCGCTGCTTCCCGGTGATCCGCTGGCCGCAGTCAATCGCCGCATCGCGATCGTTGTGTTGCGGGATGCCGCGCCGAAGACAGGCATCTGAGCGGGATGACCGGCACATGCTAACCCTGGGCGGCCTCGGCTTCCTGCTGGCCTGCGTGTTCGGCAGCTACATCATGTCCGGCGGCAGCCTGGAACCGCTGATCGAGGCGATGCCGTTCGAGCTGCTGACCATCGGCGGCGCCGCGATCGGCACATTCATCATGTCCAACAGCATGCATGACGTGAAGCACACGCTGGGCAGCTTCAAGAAGGTCATGAAAGGGGCGAAGTTCCACAAGGCGGACTACATGGAACTGCTCAGCCTACTGTACTACTTCACGCGGCTCGCCTCCACCAAGGGTCCGATGGCGCTCGAAGCCCACATCGAGAAGCCGGCGGACAGCACCGCTTTCCAGAAGTTTCCCAAGGTCCTGGCCAACCATCACGCGACGTCGATCATCTGCGACTATCTCCGCATGATTGGCATGAACGCGGACGATCCCCACCAGATCGAGGACGTGATGGGGCGGGAGCTGAAGAAGACGCTGCACGAGGAACTGCACCCGAGCCACGCCATGCAGTCGATGGCGGACGCCTTGCCTGCCTTGGGCATCGTTGCGGCGGTGCTGGGCGTGATCAAGACCATGTCGCACATCAACGAGCCGCC
>CAXTLC010000094.1:0-14258 GCA_964245075.1 uncultured Acetobacteraceae bacterium | reverse complement strand
GCGGGGCATCCGGCCGGGAGCCGGACATTGCGCCGGCCGGCCGGGAGGAGCCGCCGGCGCCTGCCGGGAAGCAGCGGGAGGCCCAGAGGGGGACAGAGGACGAGAGGCTGTCGCGCGAGTTGCGGGCCTATGCGCGCGCCTGGTCGGATGCGGAGCGCATGGCGCGGGAGGGATTGCCGGTGCTGCCGCACCAGCTCGAGGCGCTGGCGTGCGCCGGGCGCAGTCTGGAGGCGCGGGAGGCCGGGCTGTCTCGCGATGTGGGGGCGGCGCTGGTTGCCGATCCGGGGCTGGCGCGCGGCATTGAGCAGCGGGACGGCCTGGTGGCGTTCGGGCGCGCGATCGGCGTGGAGCGGGCAACCCGGCTGGCCGTGGACAGGATGGGCCGTGAAACGGTGCAGACCTGGAGCCGGCTGGAGCAGGCGTATGACAAGGCGGTGCGTAAGTACGACCGGGATGGCAAGCGCGAGCTGGGGGCGTTGATGGAGGCCTCGGCCAAGGCGCTGAAGGCCAATCCGCAGCTCGATGGGCTGCTGCGGGAGCGCGGCCGGGAGTTCGGCATGGCGGAGGGGTCGCGGCTGGAGCGGATCGTGCAGGGCAAGGAGCAGGAGATCACCCGTGAGCTGCGGCGCGAGCTGGGGCTAAGCCAGGACCGCGGCATGAGCATGGGCCGGTAGAGTGGCGGACGGCATGGACCGGAGCGGCGCACCGTCTGACGAAGCGGATGGCGCTGACGGAGACGGGGCCGAGCAGGCGTTTGAGGCGCTGCGCGGGGAGGTGGCGGCGCTGCGGCGTGGCGTCGAGCTGATCTATCGGCAGGGGCAGGATGCGAGGGGGCCGGCCGAGGCTGGGCCGGATTACAGCCCGACGCTTGGGGCGATCGCCAAGGAGCTGAAGGGCATTGGCGCGCGGCTGGACGCGATGGAGCGGGCGCCGGCGCTGGCCGTGACGGCGGCGGACCAGGCGGCCGGGGTACGGCGGGAGCTGCACCAGATCGGGCAGGATGCACGGAGCGGGCTGGTGCACAGCCAGGCACAGCTCGACGGAACGGTGCGCGAGCTGCGGGGCATGATCGGGTCCGCGCGGGAGTGGCGGGATCAGAAGCAATGGCTTTGGACGGCGGGTGCGTGTGGTGCGATGGCGGGCGCGGTGTTGTGGTTCCTGCTGACGGCCATGCTGCCTTGGGGTGGGGGGACCTGGCTGGCGGGTTTGGCCTGGGGTGGGCGATGGACTGCGGGAGAGGCGATGATGCAGGACGCGAACCCCGGCCAGTGGGAGCGGATGGTGCGGCTCTACAAGGCGTGCCCGCAGGACAGCACGACCGATTTATGTGAGGCAGCGGAAGCGGTGCGGACTATTCCGCCGTCTCGGCCTTTGCCGCGTGAGAACCGTACGAAGCAGCCGTGAGCATCGCCCGCCGCAGCGGGCAATGATTATGCGCTTTATGGATGGTTCGCCTCATCGTGGAAAATGCCTCGAATAGCCTTTGTCATGGCTTCCTCTGCGTCACTCGATCACGAGGAGAGATGGCCAGCAATGATCCTTGCCATCCCCGCGTTCGGCTCACCGTTGGCCTCAGCTCAACGCGAGCTGCACAACGCGCACTATAACCAGGGCCACAGCCAAGAGCAGGTAGCAGCGCAGCACGATCATCCAGACCCGAGTGGCACCGGTCAGTCGTGCTGGCGTCAACTGGGTCAGCGGGCGCATGCGCCAAGCCGGGCGCAGCGCGCGATCCAGTGGCGGCTCGGTCACAGGGGTGCGAAACGCCAGCGTCACTCCGGTCGCCACCAGGGCCAGCACAGTCCCGGCGCCGAGAATCCAAAGAATTTGCTCGCCGGTGATCGTCGGGTAGAGCACCGAGGCCGTGAGCACGATGGAGAGCATGACCAGAATGCCGATCACCGACCCGGTGAACAGGTTGGTCCACTTGCCGTTCACCCACGGGCCAAGCACCGCGCGATCGTTGCACAGCAGCAGAAGGAACACCGTCGCGGAAGGTAGCAGCACGCCCGCCAGAGTCTGCACCGCTTCGGTGATAAGGCCCAGCGGAGCGCCGGGCACCAGCACCAGCGCCGCGGCCGCCGCAATTAGGCCGCAGTAGACGACGTAGAACCCGCGCGCGTCCCGGGCGCCTCGGTGCAGCGAATGCTTGAGTGACAGCACGTCCCCCAGCGCATAGGCCGTCGCCAGTGACACGGCCGAGGCACCGATGATGCTGGCGTCGATCAGCGCGATGGCGAACAGCGTCGCCGGCAACGCGCCAACGTACTTGGCCAGTCCTGCCGCCACGCCGCCGGCATCAGTGAAGTTGCCTGCCTCCGGGTGCCCGACGAACGTCGCGGCGCAGAACGCCATCATGGCAACTGCGCCGACAATGACGAACACGATGCCGATGCCGAGGTCGATCTTTTCGTAAGCCATGAAGCGTGGCGTGATGTGCTTGTCGATCACGTAGCTCTGTTGAAAGAACAACTGCCAAGGCGCGACCGTGGTGCCGACAATGGCGATAATCAGCAGCAGCACGTCCGAGAGCTTGTCCGTCTCAGGCAGGCGCGGGATCACCAAATCGCGGGCGATCTCGCCGACCGGCGGATGCACCATCAGCATGACGGGTACCAACAGCAGGCTGCCCAGGCATAGCAGCAGCGAGAACCGCTCGAAGCGGCGGAAATTGCCCGTGGTCGCAGCCAGCATGGTCACGCCTGCCGCGACCAAGACGCCCCAAATCTTGGGCAGGCCGAGGTAGTCGAGGCCCAGGCTGACGCCAATGAACTCGGTCACGATGGTCAATCCGTTCAGGATGAACAAGTCGATGACGCTAAACGCGCCCCAAAACTTGCCGAATCGTTCCAAGATCAGCCGAGCATGGCCAACGCCGGCAACCGCGCCGAGGCGCAGCACCATCTCTTGGTTGACGTAGAGCACCGGCACCAGGAGCAGCAGCGTCCACAGCAGCGCCGTGCCGTAGTTCTGGCCAGCTTGCGTGTAGGTCGCGAAGGCGCCGGCGTCGTTGTCGCCCACCATGACGATCAAGCCTGGTCCGATGATGGCGGCCAGCGTCTTCAGCTTGGCCGAGAGGGTCCGGCGCGGGCGGAGGTCACCCTCATAGATCGTGCCCAGAGCACCGTTGATGTCGCCCTTATGAGCAGCGTCAAGCTGGGCCGTCGGGCGGCGCGGCAGGTCAGTCAGATTCGTGTCGAGCATGAAAGCCTCGAATGAGCGAGTGACGGAATGCGGTCGGTTTGTGCCGTGGAGCGGTGTTGCGGCGGGCGCACGAAGCGCCTGTGCCGGGTCAGCAAGGCGATGCTCTGACCTCGTGGCCGACGACCGACCAAGAGCACACCGGGCGGCCCTCGGTGCCTATGTGCCACCGGGCCAGCAAGCGCGTGTGATCGCTGCCGCCACGAGGCGGGCGCGGCCTATCGAAATGGCTGGTCTCGGGGACGAAACCGGTCATGAAGTTTGCCGGAAAGGCGTGCCGGCGCAGATCAACGATGTTGAGAAGGGCGGCCATCGGCTGCCTCCTTTCGCTTAAGCGGTTGGCTCAAGCTCGGGAGGGCGCGACCGCCCAGGCGTCAGCGCATCAGCAGCGCGGAGACCTCGGTGGGTTCATGCACACCCGAGCACGGATGATCCAGCCCGGAGAAGCCGTCAGAACAGGCGCAGAGCGCCTACTGTCGTCTTCCAGGGGCTGGCTGGTAGAAAGCGGGTTCATGAAGTCCCTTAATTTGGTTGCGGACCAGCTGGTGCCGGGAGCGTTTGCCCGCGACGCTCAGCCATGAGCCTCGCATTGCGGACCACGGCGGGCTATACCCCTGGGAGTATGATGGCAAGCGTAAAATCGAACGCGGGTGCGGAAAAGACCAAGTTGGTGAAGAGACTTAGTCGCATCCGCGGCCAAGTCGACGCCTTACAGCGAGCGATCACTGAACAGGATGCGCCCAGCGCTAAGCTGTTGCAGCAGGCGACGGCCTGCCGGGGTGCGATGGACGGCTTTATCGCGGAGGTGATTGAGGATCATATCCGGGAGCAGGTTGTAGAGGCCGAGACGAAGAGCGAGGCCTCCCGTGCGGCCGAAGAGCTAATCGGCATCGTCCACTCCTATCTGACTTGAATATGGCCACCGTCTCGGCTTGGTGGACCACCTTTGTGGCCAGCCCTTACGCCCATACCCTCGTGAGCTATGCGACGTCGTTCGTGTTGGGCACTCTTATCGGCCTCGAACGCCAATGGCGGCAACGGTCGGCAGGCCTCAGAACGAATGTGCTTGTGGCTGTGGGTGCCGCAGCGTTCTCGGATTTGGGCCTTCGCTTGCTCGGGACGGAAGGGGCGACCCGGATCATCTCCTACGTCATCTCCGGCATCGGTTTTCTCGGGGCGGGCGTGATTCTGAAGGATGGCACCAACATCCGTGGATTGAATACGGCCGCGACTTTGTGGTGCTCCGCTGCGGTCGGCACGTTGTCCGGAAGCGGCTTGCCAGCAGAGGCTGCCACCCTGGCCGGGTTCGTTCTGGCCGGCAACACGCTGCTGCGTCCCTTGGTGAACTGGGTCAATCGACGCCCGATCGATGCCAGCGTGACAGAGGCGAAATATTCGGTCCACGTCACCTGCCACCCTCGGGATGTATCCGACGTGCGAGACCTGCTCGACACCGAGTTGGACCGGGCAAGCTATCCGGTCCGGGAGGTCGAAACGCTGTCGGATAACGACGAGCACGTCGAACTAGCGGCTATCTTAGTTCCGACGACGGCTGAAGAGGCAGAGCTGGACGCAGTGGTTGCAGCATTGGAACACTCACCGCTGATCCTGTCCGCCACTTGGTCTGTGGAGGCGACCTCCTAAGTGTATCATTTTGTCAAACGTCCGTTTCCCGAAGTGATACACCTGGCCTAAGCCGAGGTGCAGCAGCGAGCTTCCTTGCCGTTTTCCTGGATAGGCGGGCAGAGCACGGTGCCGAACGAGCAGAATACGCAGCAGTCGCCGGCCTTGGGGCGTAGCAGCGTGCCGCAGCCTTTGCAGTCATAGAAGAACTGGCAGGCATCAGTCGGCATGGTCTCGGTCGCCGCAAATCCGCACTGCGGGCAGGTGATCGTCGAATCCGCAATCATGGGCACCTCAGGCATAGAGATATCCGATGGTCAGCAGGACTAGGCCGGCGAGCAGCCCGACTGCCGTCATGGTGCGGACGGCTGGCTTGGAGCACACCGCTTCCGAGGTGCAATTCGTCGTCCTCCGTCGCCAAAGCAGCACAGCCCCCACGGCGAGGCAGAGTGCGCCAGCCCAAAGAAGCAGCGGTCGGTGTGGGGCAGCCAGCAGCGCAATGCCGCCCAGCCACGCCGAACTCAGCCCGAACGTCGCCAGCAGGAACGGCAGGCCGCAGCAGGACGCCACGCCAAAAGCTGCTGCCACACCGCCCAGGGTCAGCAATGTCGCTCCGGTATCGCGGAGCTGCTGGTGATCCGATAGGCGGTTCGTTTCAGTCGAGAGCATGGCCAGTCTCCTTGTCGCCGAGATCGGCGGACCTTAGGGTCTGTAGTCACTACAGACTCAAGTGCAATCTGGAGGCACGCTCGATGGGTGGCGACGACATGCCAATCGGGGAGTTTTCCCGAAGGACGGGATGCGCCATCGAGACCGTCCGTTTTTATGAAAAGGTCGGCGTGCTGCCCCAGCCACGGCGGCGGGGCCGGTATCGCCACTATGCAGCCGGGGATGTGGGGCGGCTGATCTTTGTCCGGCGGGCACGAGAATTGGGGTTCACCCTTGATGAGGTGCGCGCGTTGCTGCGACTGGCCGCCTCCGGCGAGGGTGCCTGTTCCGAAGTACGAACGCTCGCGGCCAAGCACCTGGCCGATGTTCGCGCCAAGATCATTGACCTTCGCTCCATGGAGCGCGCGCTCGCCAAAGCGGTCCGGGAGTGCGATTCTGGTACGCAGGCAGGCTGCCCTTTGATCGACGCCCTGTCGCACAATGGAACTGCCTAGATGCCGCCTCCCCGCCCCCGTTTTGTCAGCTATCTCCGGGTTTCCACCGATGGCCAGGGCCGCTCCGGGCTTGGCCTTGAAGCGCAGCGCCAGGCCGTGGCGGCACACGTCATCCAGGCCGGCGGCGAGGTGGTGGCGGAGTTCCAGGAGGTGGAGAGCGGCAAGCGCGCCGATCGGCCGCAGCTTGCCGCCGCGTTGGCTTCTTGCCGCACCCGCCGGGCCGTGCTGGTCATCGCCAAACTGGACCGGCTGGCGCGCAACGCGCGTTTTCTGCTGTCAGTGGTGGAGGGCAGCGGCGAGGCCGGTGTCGTGTTCTGCGACCTGCCCACGTTGCCGGCTGGACCGGTGGGCAAGTTCATGCTGACGCAAATGGCGGCGGTTGCCGAGCTGGAGGCGGGGTTGATCAGCCAGCGGACGCGCGCGGCCCTCGCCGTGGCAAAGACGCGCGGCGTTCGCCTGGGTAACCCCTCCCCTACCCCGGCGACGGCACAGATGGCGGCGGCAGCCCGGCAGGCGCGCAGCCGCCAGGTGGCAGCGCGAGCGGCGGACGTGCTGGCCGTAGTGCGCCAGGTGCAAGCCGAAGGTGCAAGCAGCCTTCGCGCTATCGCGGCGGAACTGCACACTTACGGCGTACTCACGCCGGCGGGCAAGCTGGCCTGGTCGCCGGCGCAGGTGCGGCGGTTGTTGGCACGAGCAGAAGCACCAACACCAATTTACTAGAAGCGAATCAAGGTGTCTGCTAAGCGACATGTCAGGCAGTCTGCACTTAGACGTGTCGACAACTAGAGGTGTCGAAATGCTGACATTAGCCATGATCGCGCAGAAGGGTGGCACTGGTAAGACCACGTTGGCTCTGTCGCTTGCCGTTGCGGCCGAAGCGGCTGGCCGAAGTGTTTTGGTGATCGACCTCGATCCCCAGGCGAGCGCGTGCAAGTGGAGCGATCGTCGGGGGCGAGACGCGCCGGCAGTTATGGACGCTCAGCCCGCGCGCCTGGTTGCCGCCCTGGCAAAAGCCGAGCAGGCTGGCATCGACATCGCCATCGTTGATACGCCCGCACGTGTTGAACAGGCGGCGGCTGAGGCTGCCAAGGCAGCCGACTTAGTTTTGATCCCCTGTAAGCCGTCGATTCTCGACTTGGAGACACTTCGGGCGACAGCAGAGCTTGTACATGGGCGAGCTAGACGCCCCCCATTGGTGATCTTGAACGCGGTTCCGGCCCAGGGGACCAGGCATGAGCAAGCAGCCGAGGCGATTGCCGCGATGGGCCTTACGGTTTGCACGGCGCAGATCGGCCAGAGGGTCGCCTTCGAGTATGCGGCCCAGGCGGGGCTTACAGTCACCGAGTACGAAGCGGAGGGTAGGGCTGCGTCAGATATTAGACATCTCTACACTGCGATATGTCAGATTGTCGACACGCCGACAAAGGAGATGGCACGATGAGCAAGCGGCCAAATCTAGCGGCGGTCGCCGCTGCTGCCGGGAGCACCCGCCGGTCCGAGGTATCGTCATTTTCGTCTACAGAGGCCGCATCGGAAACGTCAGGGCGTATCGCAAAGACCCGCATGGGTACGAAGCAAATCGCGGCCCACTTTCCGGAGGATGTAGCGTGGCAGCTTCGCGGCCTCGCGGTCGAGCGCAAGACAACCGTTCAGAACCTCATGGCTGAGGCGTTGAACGACTTGTTTGCTAAGCACGGAAAGCCCGAGGTGGCGCCGATCGAGCGCGAGCGCCGGGCTTCCTGATGGAGGAGGACACTCCCCCTGCCGGCAATGGCGAAGTCCTAGACCTGTTTGGGCAGACGCGGCCTTTGCCTCCAACTACGCGGCGGGTAGTGGCCGCGGGAGCCACCATCATGCAGGAGGCCCCAGACCGGGCCGACTTTCTGCATGCGATCCTTTGTCAGGTTGGTATGCCTCGAAAAG
Source organism: uncultured Acetobacteraceae bacterium (assembly GCA_964245075.1). Lineage (GTDB taxonomy): Bacteria > Pseudomonadota > Alphaproteobacteria > Acetobacterales > Acetobacteraceae > LMUY01. The sequence continues at coordinate 6,348 of CAXTLC010000094.1, read as the reverse complement.
CCACGCCAGGTCGGGTTTTCGAGCGGTCCAGCGGCGGTGCCAGCATGATGCTGGAAGCCGGCAAGCTCTGGACCGGGCGGACCTGGCGAGAGGTTCCTCTGCCCTACGGCACGCGCCCCCGTTTAGTCATGGTGCATGTGTCCAGCGAGGCCGTTCGGACCCGGAGCCGAGAAATCCACATTGGCGACAGCATGAAGGATTTTCTGATTGCTCTTGGAATCGATACCAATGGCGGCGCGCGGGGCGGCTACACGATGTTCAAACGCCAGATGGAGGCGCTGGCGGCCAGCCGCCTAACCCTTGGCTTCACGGGCGGCGGTAGAGCCGTCACGCTCGACGCTAAGCCTATCAGCCGGTTTGAAGCATGGCTGCATCCAAGCGGAGAGCAGCGCCCGCTGTGGCCCGGCTTACTGGAACTCAGCCAGGAGTTTTTTGACACACTGGCGGCGCATGCGGTGCCGCTGGATCACCGCGCCTTGGGGGCGTTGAAGCACTCCGCCTTGTCGCTCGATCTTTACACATGGCTTGCCCATCGGCTTTGCCGGGTGCGTAAGCCGGGGGGGGTCAAGTTGAGCTGGGAGAACCTTAGGGAACAGTTTGGGCAGGAGTATGCAGACCCGAAGAACTTCAAAAAGGAGTTCCGCCAGGCCATACGGCCGGCGCTGGCCGTCTATCCAGATGCCCGCGTTGAAGAAGTGGCCGGCGGAATTCTTCTTCGCCCTTCACAACCACCAATGCCGAAGACGCAAGTTACTGTTCTGGCTTAGGTTTTATCCATCAACGCTGAATCGCCACCCCTGTCCTTGGCTGTGCAAGGAAACTGATCGCCGGCATGTCATTCCAGGGCCGTTAGATTGTGGATCGCGAGACTTATCCACGCTGAATCGCCACCCCTTCCAACGCTGAATCGCCACCCCTTCGACTCGGATTCCAACGCTGAATCGCCACCCCCTAAAACCTATAGACTCTTACCAATAGTTTTTCCCGGTAGCTGGCGCAGCTCGCCCTGTGGACAACTGGCGGTGCCACGGTGCTCGGGACCGTCAAGGACGTCCGCCTTCGGCTCCCGCCGCTTCGCGGTGCCTTCGGCATCCCTGACCGTCCCTGCGCGCCGTGTCTGCTGGATGGCGTCGGGGCAGAAAGCGCCCCGACTTTCGACCAGACGCCTCCGGCGGGTCGAACAGAAAGCGGCTTAACAGGAAGGTAGTGGAGAAACAGCCGTGAGACTCGGGAAAATCGGGCGCTGTGGGCATTGAGAGCGACAAGGCAGGCAAGCGGGGCTGACAAGAGAGCAAGGGCGTCCAGCAAGCCCCCAAGGATGGCGTAGCCTGATCCGTTTCCCGTTCGACGCCAGCGGCGGCGTGCTTCCCTTGTATGTTTCCCGCCCCGACGCGGTTTCGCGGCCGAGGCTGGCGGCGACGGTCAAGGCTTGCGCAGCAACCGCGCAGCGGCGCCGCAGGCGGTCTTGAGGGTCGTTGCCGGGCTTGGCACCCTGCCGTGATCGGGGAGGCTTTGGGTGGCCTCACGCCGCTTGGCCGCCGCTGTGAGGCTCACCAGGTCATCGCGGGAAAACCTGCCGAGCTTGCCGTGCAGTGCGTCGTCCAGCCGGGCAGGCGTGATCCCCAGCCGCGTTGCCGCCGACGATCGCGGCAGCTTCCACGCCTTCACCCGGTCACTCAGGGCCGAAAGCAGATCGGAGCGGGCTTTCAGGTCCGCCGCTTCGGCCGGCGTATCGGCCAGGGCATCGAACACGTCCGCGAACCCTTGAACCTGCATCGCCGGCTACTCCCGGAAAAACCGGTCAACGAAGGGTTCTGACACGGGAAGGGGGGCGCGCTCCTGCAAGAACATCTCGCATAGTGCCGCCGTCTCCGGCGATGGCTCGATACCCTCAATGGCGTTGTTATGGTGGCCGACGAGCAGCCGGGCGCGCAGGTGCGCCAGCTCGGCATCATCAAGCCGGGGGAAGGGCAGGGCGCGCAGCTCGCGCCGGAACGCTTCGACACGCGGGAACTCACTCACGAACAGTCTCCCACCACTTCGATGCCGCTCAGCCTGATCTATATGACATGCTCCGGTGCAAGGGCACACGGCTGGGCAGGATCGCCTTCTTCAACTTGAAACGTGGCGTGGCCCACGCCGAAACGGTCACGCAGATCGTCGCACGCGCGGCGGAGAAGGGCGTCATCGGTGCCCAGACCAGGGCGCACCAGGTGTACCGTCAATGCCGTCTCGGTCGTGGACAGGCCCCAGATGTGCAGATCATGCACTTCGGTCACCCCCGGCAAGGCGCTTAGATAGGCTCGCACCTCATCGGCCTTCACGCCTTCCGGCACCTTGTCGAGCGCCAGGTTCACGCTGTCGCGCAGCAGGCCCCAGGTTGAAACCAGGATCAGGGCGGCGATGCCCAGGCTGACCACGGGATCAAGCCAGGCCCAGCCAGTCAGCAGGATGACGAGGCCAGCGACGACCACGCCGGCCGAAACAGCAGCATCCGCCGCCATGTGCAGGAAGGCCCCCCGCACGTTCAGGTCCCCTTTGCGACCGCGCGCGAACAGCCAGGCCGTGACCCCGTTGACCGCGATGCCGACGGCGGCAACCGCCATGACTGTCTTGCCGCCAACCTGACCCGAAGGCACGCCGGCCGCGAGGCGCTGGACCGCTTCGACGGCAATAGCGCCGACGCTGACCAGCAGCACGACGGCATTGGTCAATGAGGCCAGGATTGAGCTGCGGCCATAGCCATAGGTCCGCTCGCGCGTCGGGCGGCGCCGGCCCAGCCAAACCGCACCCCAGGCGAGCAGCAGACCCAGCACGTCACCAAGATTGTGCGCCGCGTCGGCAAGCAGCGCGACTGAGTGGGCAGCCAAGCCGAAAACGACCTCGGCAACGACGAATGCCGCGTTCAGCGCGGCTCCTAATGCAAAAGCGCCGTCAAACCCGGCCGGAGGCTGATGATGGTGATGGCCCCCTGGACCATGCGCGTGCCCGTGATCGTGTCCGTCATGGTCATGGCCATGATGATCGTGGCTGTCGTGGTCGTGCCCGTGGTCGCCCATCATGCCGCTCCGGCCGTGATGGAGGAGGGAAGCCGGCTACGGTCCAGCTCACCCTGCGCTTGCCGAACGATGCTCAGGCCCCCCGACAGCCCCAGGCCGCCCATGATCGCGGCCACAATCAGGTCCGGCCAGCCGGTGCCGGTGCCGAACACGCCGGCCGCCGCCACCATGACGGCCAGATTGCCGATGGCGTCGTTGCGTGAACAGACCCAGACCGAACGCATGTTCGCGTCCCCAGTGCGGAATCGGTAGAGCATCAGGGCCACGCCGCCATTGGCCAGCAGCGCGGCCGTGCCGACCACGCCCATCACCTCCGCACGGGGCAGGGTGCCGAACCAGGCGTGCCAGGCCGTGCTGCCCAGCACCCAAAGCGCCAGGACAATCAGGGTCCAGCCTTTCAGCAAGGCCGCCCGCGAGCGCCAGACGAGCGCCATGCCAACTACGCCGAGGCTGATCGCGTAGTTCGCGGTATCCCCCAGGAAGTCCAGCGCATCGGCTTGCAGGGCGGCCGAGCCGGCCGCAGCACCGGCGATGATTTCGGCCAGGAAGAACCCGGCATTGACCGCGAGCGCGATCCATAACGCCCGACGCCAGCGCGGGCTATCCAAAGCCTGCTTGGCGTTACTGGCGCAGCTCGATTCATTGCAGCAGGGCATGGCGGGTCACCTCGACAGCTTCGGCGTGACCGCCCACATGCACCCTGTAGCCACTACAGGGTCAAGGCATGGCGAGTGACACGTTCGGCATTGGTGAGCTGGCGCGCGCGACTGGCACGAAAGTGGAGACGGTGCGTTGGTACGAGCGCATCGGCTTGCTGGCAGCGCCAGCCCGGACAGGCGGGAACTACCGAGCCTATGGCCGTGAACACCTGGAGCGGTTGAGCTTCGTGCGCCGTGCCCGCGATCTTGGTTTTTCCTTGGACCAGGTGCGTGAGCTGTTACGGTTGTCGGATCAGCGTGACCGACCGTGCGAAGAAATCGACCTGATTGCGCGCGGTCATCTGGCCGAGGTGGAGCGCAAAGTCGCTGACCTCGCGGCACTCGGGCACGAGTTGCGCCAGATCATCGGCCAGTGCGGACACGGCACCGTCGCGGAGTGCCGGATTATCGAGGCGTTGTCGCCAGCCTAGACCGCCTATATCAATTCTGATATACTGCTGTTTGCGTGAAGCTGTTGTCCTTCCTCGGATCGTCTCTCGACGACCTTCGGGCTTTCCCAGAGACGGCGCGGCGGGAAGCTGGGCATCAGCTCGACCAGGTGCAGCGCGGGCTTGATCCGGACGACTGGAAATCGATGCCAAGCGTCGGAGCGGGAGTGCGGGAAGTCCGGATACGCGACCATGCGGGTGCGTTCCGGGTGATCTATCTCATGACCCGCCCCGAGGCGGTCTATGTGCTGCACGCCTTCCAGAAGAAGACGCAGGCCACGGCCAAGCGGGATTTGGATTTGGCGGAAGCGCGATTGAGAGAACTGACACGGAGCAGACCATGACCGAGGCAGACGGTATTCCCGGCCAAGTGTTTGCGAGCGTATGGGACGCCTTGGAGGACAGCCCTGCCGAGGCCGCCAACATGCGCCTACGTTCCGAACTCATGACCGCCATTCGGCAGGCGGTAGGGGAGTGGAAGGCCACCCAGGCTATCGCGGCTAGACGGCTGGAAGTGACGCAGCCGCGGCTTAACGACCTGCTGCGCGGACGCATCAACAACTTCAGCCTTGACGCCCTAACGGTGCTGGCCGCGCGCGCTGGTTTGGACGTGCAGATGCAGATTGAGCGGGCTGCCGCGTAGCACGGCGGCAACCAGCCGGCTCCGTGCTACCGCTGCAACGCCTCCTCCGTTTGCCCGTCTTCCTTTCTCCTGCCCATTGCGTCCGCGCCTGCCGCTTCCCTATCGGCGTCAAACGCGCGCAATCCCCTTCGCCGCCATCGCAGCAGAAGATCAGCCTGGCTCACCCCTTGGTGTTCGTCCTCGTGCCCGCTCATCCGCGCCGCGAGTTCGAGGAACGCCCCAAGCAGGGTCGCGCGATCATCGGCCACCAACTCGACCAGCCCGGCTTTCTGCACCAGGCCGCCAAGCTCGATCAGATGCCGTGTCCGCGCGCGCCTGTCCTGCACCCATTGGCGCTTATCGTCGCGTGCACGATCCCGGTCCAAACGGTTACGCAGCACGTCCAGACGCTTTGACTGAGCCACTGTCTTCAGCAGCTCCGCCAGCAGTGTCGCCGGATTTTTGTTTGGCCCCCCGCTTGCCGCCCTGCTGAAAGAAAGATTGCCCGCGTTCGGTCCACCTCCCAACGGCTTCGGGTGTCTTCTTGGATTGCTCGACGGCGGCAAGGAGCGCCCCGGCCAGTGCTTCCATGGGTAGGGCATCGGCACCGACCACCTGGACCAGTTCGCCAAGCTGCGTGGTCTTCTGCGTCTTGACCTTCTTAGCGCGCTCCATGAGGGCCTGGAGTTCGGCATCGTAGTCGCGTGGTTTGCGGGCCATTGGTCTACCTCGGTTCGTGAACGATCCAGCCAACCTAGCAACTGCCAGAACCCGTTGCCAACCATTCGGACCGCCAGCTTACGCTTGAATATCGTCATTTGCCGACCGGAGCGCAGTGAAGGTCATTAGGTAAATGCGCGCTTATAGGTTGTTGCACAACCTGCGCTGCTGCCGCTAAGCTGACCGACGCAGCAGCCGATCCGGAGCTTCCGCCCTGGCCATCTACCACTTCAGCGCCAAAGTGATCGGCCGCTCCGGCGGGCGCAGCGCCATCGCCTCGGCCGCCTACCGCGCCGGCGAGCGGCTGCACGATGACAGACTCGACCGCGACCACGACTACACCGACAAGGCCGGCGTTGTGCATCGGGAAATCATGTTGTCAGACGGCGCCCCCGCCCGCTGGCTGGACCGTGGCGTGCTGTGGAACGAGGTTGAGGCCGGCGAGAAGCGGAAGGACGCGCAGCTCGCCCGCGATATTGAAATCTCCCTGCCGCGCGAACTGGGCAAGGCCGAGGCGATCCGGCTGGCACAGGACTTCGTCCGCGAGCAGTTCGTGGCGCGAGGCATGGTGGCGGATGTGAATGTGCATTGGACGCAGGCGCGGGACGGGGGCGAGCAGCCGCACGCGCACGTCATGCTCACCATGCGGGAAGTGGTGCCGGGGAAAGACGGGCAGGAGGAAAGGGAGGGCGCTGGCTTCGGCAAGAAGGTGGTGGGCTGGAACGATCGGGCGCTGCTGGGAGAGTGGCGGGAGCGCTGGGCGGATTTGGCCAATGAGCGGCTGCTTGAGCTGGGGCATG
>CAXTLC010000093.1:8059-14585 GCA_964245075.1 uncultured Acetobacteraceae bacterium | reverse complement strand
GGGTCCTCGGCGCGATGGTTCAGCTCGGCGAGGCGCTCGACGGCGGCATCCCAGTCAAAGATGCCTCCTCAGCAGCGCCACGGACTGCTTGATCTGGTCGTTGAGGGCGTCGGACTCGGTGGACATGGGACACCTAAGCTAAAAGCCAGGGCTGCACCCTGGGCAGGGTGGCGGACATTCGTCCCGCGCACCTCTTGATGCGAGATCCTAAAGAACGCCGTTCTTCGACAGGGCGCGGGTCAGGGACGCAGCTAGTACAGTCCGCCAACCCCGCTGTCCACGCCCGTTCCCGTTCCGCCCGTGCTGGCAGTCTCCCCGCCCGTTGCCGGACCGTCGCCGCCGCCGATCGTCGGCCCGCTCTGTCCCGGCACCTGCCCGGCCTTGAACGCGTCGGTGAGATGGCCGCCCCAGGACGCCACCGTGAGTCCGTCCGGCACGTGGAACGGCAGGTTGGGCCGGTCCTTCAGCGCTTGCGCCATGAAGTCGTGCCAGATCGGCGCGGCCACCGTGCCGCCGGTTTCCTTGTCGCCAAGGCTGGACGGGTTGTCGAAGCCCATCCAAACGGCAGTCACCAGGTCCGGCGTGAAGCCCACGAACCAGGCATCGTTGAAGTCCTGCGTGGTCCCGGTCTTGCCCGCGACGGCCAACCGGCCCAGCCCGTGGCCGGCCTCGAACCCGGTGCCGTGCGCCACCACGCCTTCCATCATCTTGACGACCTGGAACACGCTCTGCGGATCGGCGATCTGCTTGCGGTTGTCGTCCAGACGCGGCCCGCGGGACGGGTCCGAGCAGCCCGTGCAAGCGTAGCCGGGCGCCCGCCAGATCACGTGGCCGTCCCGGTCCTGCACGGAATCGATCACCGAAGGCACCACTTCCCGTCCGTTCTCATCCAGCGAGGCGTAGGCGCCGGCCTGGCGCAGCACCGTCGTTTCCACGGCGCCGAGCGCATTCGGCAGGAAATGGCTCATCCCGTCCACCACGTGGAAGGCGATCGCATTGGCCGCCACCGCGTCCATGCCGACCTTCTGCGCCAGGCGGATCGTGACCAGGTTCAGCGAGCGCTCCAGCGCCTGATGGATGGAGATCGGGCCGGCGAAGCCCTTCTCGTAGTTGCCAGGCCGCCAAACCCCGGCAGCGCCCTGGTCCAGTTGGAACGGCCCGTCCAGCACCTTCTGGCTGGGGGAAAGATCCTGCTGCATGGCCGTCAGGTACACCATCGGCTTGAAGGAGCTGCCAGGCTGGCGTTGCGCCTGGGTTGCGCGGTTGAACTGGCTGCTTTCGAAGTTCCAGCCGCCCGACATGGCCAGCACCCGGCCGGTCAGCGGGTCCAGCGAAACCAACGCCCCCTGGACCTGCGGCACCTGGCGCAGCAGCAGCTTCTCGCCGACCGGCTCGATCATGACCACGTCGCCGAGCTGGACCACGTCGGCCATCCGGCGGGGTGCGGCGCCGAGCGCGCCGTTGCGGTTCGGCCGCGCCCAGCCCGAGTCTGCCAGCAGCATCGGCGTGCTGTGGTTTGCCCCGGCATTGTCCGTCCAGGCCACCTTGGCTTCTGCCCCGCCCACCTCCAGCGCCACGCCCAGGAACCATCCCGCCAGCATGCCCGGCGGCCGCGGCAGAGCGGCAAGCGAGCGCGTCCAGCCGGTGTGGAGGGCCGCACCCGGGTCCAGCCTCGCCACCGGGCCGCGCCAGCCGCCGTGCTGGCGGTCGTAGCTCATCAGGCCGCGGCGCAGCACCTGGTCGGCGGTCGCCTGCATGGCCGGATCGAAGCTGGTTTGCACGACCAAGCCGCCCTCGGTCGTCGCGTCCGCGCCGAAGCGGTCCACCATCTGGCGGCGCACCTCTTCGCCGAACCATTCGCTGCCGCCGACCACCTCCGGCCGATGGAACTGTCCGGTGACGACCGGGCCGGTCTTGGCGGCGGCGGCGGCTTCCGGAGAGACGACGTGGTCGTCCGCCATGCGGTCCAGCACCCAATCCCGCCGGGCGCGGGCCGCTTCGGGGAAGCGGAACGGGTTGTAGTTGTTCGGCCCCTTGGGAAGCGCCGCGAGGAACGCGGCTTCCGCCAGGGTCACCTGATCCAGCGACTTGTCGAAATAGGTCTGCGCCGCTGCGGCGACGCCATAGGACTGTATGCCGAAGAAGATCTCGTTCAGGTAAAGCTCGAGGATGCGCTCCTTGGACAGAGTCGCCTCGATCCGGATGGCGAGCACCGCCTCCTTCACCTTGCGGTCCAGGCTGCGCTCGTTGCTGCCAAGCAACATGTTGCGGGCGACCTGCTGGGTGATGGTGGAAGCGCCGATGGGGCGGCGGTTCTTGCCGATCTGCACCAGGTCGGTGAAGGCGGCGCGCGCGATGGCGCCCGGGTCCACGCCCTTGTGGGTCCAGAAGTTCTGGTCCTCCGCCGACACGAACGCCTGCTTGACGATGTCCGGAATGGCGGTGAACGGAATGAAGATGCGCCGTTCCTTGGCCAGCTCGGCGATGAGCCGGTCGTCTCCGGCGTAGATGCGGCTCATCACGGGCGGCTGGTATTGCAGCAATCCGTCCACCGTCGGCAGTTCGGCCGTGATGCGCTGATACTCGTGGTAGGCGACGGCGCCGCCGATGATGGCGAGCACCGCCACGGCCGTCAGCCCGATGCCGATGAGGCGGCCGATCCAGCGCAGCGGCGAACGCCGGGCGCGCGCGGTCTTGCGCGCCGGCCGGCGCGGCGGCGTTCCCGCCGGATCGGGCGGCAGCACGCGCTCCCGGGAGGTGACGTTGTTCATCGTTCGCAGCCCTACTTCCCTTCCGCCGGCCTAGCCGGCCATGCGGATCGCGGCATTTGACAAAAAGGCGTCCACCGCGCGTTTCATGGCCGTGGCTACGACCACGCGGTGCTCGGCACGTCGCAGCGCGGCCTCATCCTGGGCGTTCGACATAAATCCCATCTCAACAAGGATGGACGGAATGTCGGCTGCCTTCAGGACGACGAAGCTGGCGTGCCGGGCTGGGTTCTGCAACATCGGCAGGTCCCGGTCCAGGGCGCTCACCATGCCGCGTTGCAGCCGTGCGGAGCCGGCGCGGGTTTCCTGCCGCACCAGGCTGGCCAGGATGTGCGCCACCGCGGGCGGTTGGTCCCGGAATGCGGGGCCGGCGAAGCGGTCGGCGCTGTTTTCCCGCCGGGCCAGGGCGGCGGTCTGGATGTCGGACGCAGTGTCGGACAAGGTGTAGATGCTGGCCCCGCGGACCCTGTGGTCGGACACGGCATCCGCGTGCATGGACACGAACAACGCGGCGCCGCGACGCTGCGCCCATCCAACGCGGTCTTCCAGCGGGATGAACACGTCGCGCCCGCGGGTCAGCAGCACCCGCACCTGGCGGTCGGCCTGCAATTGCCGTTGCAACTCGGTGGCGGCGGCAAACGCCACGTGCTTCTCATAGGTGCCGGACACGCCGATGGCGCCGGGGTCCTTGCCGCCGTGCCCCGGATCGAGCACGACCAGCGGCAGCGCCGGCTCCGCGCGGGGCGGCGGAAGGCCGGGCTTGCGAACGGCAGCCTGCGCCATCCCGGCCGCAAGCGTAGTGGCGGCGGCGGCGAGCAGCGAGCGCCGCCGAACAACAAATTGGGCCATGATTGTCTTTTAACACGTTGAGTTGGACTAGCTGATGCAAGCGGCAAATTATGGCGGCCACATGTTGCCGCCGTGCAACGGAACCGGTCGGGATGCCGGGCTTGCAGGTCCCGCCGGTTTGCGCCATGGTCTTTGCCGTTGCGGCGGTGCCGCCTTCCTGAGCAATCGCCAGCCGGTTTGGCGGTGGTGTCCGCGCCGGGAGGTCGGCCTGCTGCCCGTGTCGCGCGTTTCGCGCGCCGGGGCCTCTGTCCGCCACTCTGGTTGCGGGTTTGTGGCCGGCACACGCGCCAACCCGGTTCCGCAGCCTTCGCTCGCGTGGCCGATCACCCAGGATCATCCAAGGCCGAATGAGCGCCGCAGCCGTCGTAAACCGCCCCGCAAGCCCGTCCGCACCGCGCGACGGCTGGGGGCGACCCGACAGCGTGCGCCCGTTCCGCTCAGGACCGTCCTCCCCTCGCCTTTCAAGCCGCTGCCGCCTCGCGCCCATTGCGCCAGCCCGGCAAGCGCACCGGAGTTCTCCATTCCATGACGAAGCGTATGCTGATCGACTCGACTCACGCGGAAGAAACCCGCGTGGTGGTGCTGGACGGTAGCCGGCTCGAAGATTTCGACGTCGAGACTGCCGCCAAGGCCCAACTCAAGGGCAACATCTACCTCGCCAAGGTCGTCCGCGTGGAGCCGAGCCTACAAGCCGCCTTCGTGGAGTACGGCGGCGGGCGCCACGGCTTCCTCGCATTCGGCGAGATCCACCCCGACTACTACCAGATCCCCGTGGCCGACCGGCAACGCCTGCTGGAGATGCAGGAAGCCGAGGCCCGCGCCGAGGAAGAAGCGGAAGACGCTGCCGCCGCCGCCGCCGAAGCCGCGGGCGAGGACCTGCACGACGGAGCGGACATTCCGCCCCCTCCGCCGCTTCCCATGGAGGACGCCCCGGAGCCTGCCAGCCAGGCCGCAGCGTTCAACGAGGAGTTCATGGTCGCCCGCGACGAGGCGATGGAAACGGAAGCGCCGCCCGAGTCCGACCCCGAGCCGGTTCCAGAACCGGCCATGGACAGCTTGCTGGAGCCGATGGAGGCAAAAGCTGCCGAGCTAGCAGCCCCGACAGCCCTTTCACCGAGCGAGACGGAGGAAGCGGCCCCACTTGCGGCCGGGGACGAGGTGACCGGCGAAACGGCGGACAGCGTGTTGTCCGACCCGGCGGAGGCCGTTGCCGAGGATGCGATGGCGCCCGCCCCCCTCGAAGCGGCGGATGCCAGGCACGGCGACGAGGACATGGAGGAAGCCGGCGATGCCAACGGCGTCGGCCGGAACGGCTCCCGCCCGCCCGCCCGGTTCATGCGGTCCTACAAGATCCAGGAGGTGATCCGCCGCCGGCAGATCCTGCTGGTGCAGGTCGTCAAGGAAGAGCGCGGCACCAAGGGCGCCGCGCTGACCACCTTCATATCGCTCGCCGGACGGTTCTGCGTGCTGATGCCCAACTCGCCCCGGGGCGGCGGCATTTCCCGCAAGATCACCTCGGCCGCCGACCGCCGCCGGTTGAAGGAAGTCACCGCCGAGATGCAGATCCCGCGCGGCATGGGCACGATCGTGCGCACCGCCGGCGCCGCGCGTCCGAAGGCGGAGATCAAGCGCGACTGCGAGTACCTGCTCGAATTGTGGGACAGCATCCGCGAAACCACCATGGCCTCGGTCGCGCCGGCGCTGATCCACGAGGAAGCCAACCTCATCAAGCGGGCCATCCGCGACAACTACTCCCGTGACGTGGAGGAAGTGCTGGTGGACGGCGAGGCAGGCTGGCGCGCCGCCCGCGACTTCATGCGCATGCTGATGCCGGCGCACGCCCGCAAGGTCATCCTGTGGAACGAGCCGCAGCCGCTGTTCGCCCGGCAGGGCGTGGAAGCCCAGTTGGACGGGATGATGCAGCCGACGGTGCAACTGCGCTCCGGCGGTTACCTGGTGATCAACCAAACGGAAGCGCTGGTCGCCATCGACGTGAACTCCGGCCGGTCCACGCGGGAGCGTGGGATCGAGGAAACCGCGCTGAAGACCAACCTGGAAGCCGCCGACGAGGTGGCGCGCCAGTTGCGGCTGCGCGACCTCGCCGGGTTGATCGTCATCGACTTCATCGACATGGAAAGCCGGCGCAACAACGGGCTGGTCGAGAAACGGATGAAGGATGCGTTGCGGGATGACCGCGCGCGCATCCAGTTGGGCTCGATCAGCCATTTCGGCCTGATGGAGCTGAGCCGGCAGCGGCTGCGCCCGTCGCTCACGGAAACGAGCTTCACCACTTGCCCGCACTGCGCCGGCAGCGGCCTGGTGCGGACCACGGAAACCGCGGCGCTGGCCGTGCTGCGCGCGGTGGAGGAGGAAGGCGCCAAGCGCCGGGCCGCCGCCATCGTGGTGCACGTGGCCGGGTCGGTGGCGCTCTACGTGCTGAACAACAAGCGCGCCCGGCTGGCCGAGATCGAGGCCCGCTATGGCATGAGCGTGAGCTTCGCGGCGGACGAAAGCCTGCTGCCGCCGCAAACCCGCATCGAGCGGACCCGCGTGCAGGCCATGGACGCACTGCCCCCGCCGTCCGCCGTTCCCGTCGCGGCGCCCACGCCGGAGGAGGATGACCTGGCCGTCGAGGAGGCGGACGAGGAGAATGCCACCGAGGAAGCCGAGCGGGCGGAGGAGATGGAGGCCGATGCTCCCGCGAACGAGACCCCCGAGGAGCGCGAGGACCGCAACCGCAACCGCAAGCGCCGCCGCCGCCGTGGAGGACGCCGCGAGGACGGGAGCGCCGTGGCTGCTTCCCCTGCTTCCGACCTGGCGGAAGCCGAGCAGCCGGACCTGGATCTGACCGCCCCGGATGAAGCCGCGGACAGCACGCCGGCCGTGGCCCAGGAGACTGCCGCCACGGA
>CAXTLC010000093.1:0-7959 GCA_964245075.1 uncultured Acetobacteraceae bacterium | reverse complement strand
CCACGGGAGCCGCTGCCACGGGGGCCGCAGACGACGAGGATGCCAAAGGCCGCCGCCGGGGCCGCCGGGGAGGCCGCCGCCGCCGGCGGGAACCAGCGGAAGGCGAAGCGGCCACACCAGGGGAAGCAAGGGGCGAGGAGCCTGCCTCGTTCGACAGCCAAGCGGTGGTGCCCGCCTACACCGGGCCGACACCGGCCGACCCGTTCGGCGGCCAGGTGTTCGACATCTTCGACATGATGGATCAGGCCGACGAACGGCTGCCACCGCCAGTTTCGGCGCCCCCTACCCCCGAGCCGCCGCCGGACGTGGCCGACCCGGCCCGGCCAGCGGTGGAAGCGGATGCGGCTGAGGCAACGGTGCCGGTCGAGCCGTTCCCCCCTTCACCCGACTCAGTGAACGTCGAGGGGTCCCCGGAGCTGGCTCCAGCTTCGATCATTTCCGAGCCGCCGGCCGATCCGGCGCGGCTAGCTGAGAGGGAGGACCCGACGGCGGCGGCGCCGGAGCCTATGGCAACGGTCATGCCGGAAGCGGGCCAGATTGAGACGCCACAGGAAACGGTCACGGCCCATCCCCCCCAGACGCCCGCGCTCGTGGAGGAGGAACCGGCGTTGCTGAACGGCCATGCGCCACCCGATGCGGAACCGGCGGGCGCCACGGCCGAGCCGGTCAGCTCGCCCGTGCCGCCGCCGGTGCTCGTGGGCAGTGAAGCACCAGGGGAGAAGAAGCGGGGCTGGTGGCGCCGTTGATCCCCATGTCCCCGAACTGCTGGGCAGGAAACGTCTAGCGCCGGCAGCCGCGCCCAGGATTGATCCGGAGGTGAACTCTCGACCTCGGCGCTTCCCCAGCGGGGAAAGTCTGGCGCCAAGATGAAATCCTCCTTGAACGTTGTTCAATCATCGTCTATCTCGGTGTTGAACAACGTTCAGGAAGGACCCCATCATGTTCAAGACGGTGATCACCCTGGTTCGGGGCCGCGCCAGCGCCGCCGCTGAGGACCTTGCCGACCGCAACGCGCTTCTCATCCTCGACCAGCAGATGCGCGACTCGCAGACTGCCCTCACTCGCGCCCAACGCGCCTTGGCTTTGGCCATCGCGGAGAATGCCGCCGAAACCCGCCATGCCGCCGTCGTGAAAGAGCGGGTGGACGCGTTGGAAGGGCGCGCCCGTGCCGCACTCGCGTCCGGGCGGGAAGACTTGGCCGTCGAGGCGGCTGCCGCCATCGCCGACCTCGAGCATGAACTCGATGCGCTGGAACGCGCGCAGGCGGCGTTCAGGGGCGAGATCGCGCAGCTGCGCCGGCTTGCCGGCGAGGCGCAGCGGCGCATGGCGGGCCTGCATCATGGCCGCCGGGTCGCCCGCGTTGCGGAGGCGGTGCGCGAAGCCCGCCGTGACCGGGCCGAGAGTGCGGGGACCCCCGATTGCACCCTGGCCGAGGCCGAAGCCACGCTGGCCCGGCTGCGTGAACGGCAGACCCTCGCCATGGAGGCGGCCGACGCCATGGACGGCATGCAGCCGGACAGTCCGGACATCGAGACCCGGCTGGCCGAGGCCGGCTGCGGCCCGGCGCTGCGCCCGACGGCCGCAAGCGTGCTCGCCCGCCTCAAGATCCACGCATAACCGGAGCATGGCTGCCATGAACCCTGTCCAAACCAGCCATTCCTCCGCCTGGGTCGCTTTTACCTGGGCTTCCACCATCGCTGCCACCGTCGCCGTGGTCGGCGGCATCGCGATGCTGCCGATCGATCTGTGGGTACGCGCTTACCTGCTGATGGGCGTGCTGATGCTGGTGCAGTCCATCGTCACGTTGACCAAGACGCAGCGCGACGTGCACGAGGGCGCCAGGCTGCACAACCGCATCGAGGACGCCCGCACCGAGAAGCTGCTGATGGGAGTGGAGCCGCTGGCCCGCTGAAGCATCATCCGACCGCACGCGGTCAGCCGCCGGGCAAAGATGCTCGTGAGAACACGGGTTCAGAGCCTTCTTCCGATCCACTTCGATCGAAACAAGGCTTCAAGCGGCCGTCCCGGCGCACCAGCCGCTCGCCCACGCCCACTGGAAGTTGTAGCCGCCGAGCCAGCCGGTGACGTCCACCGCCTCGCCGATGACGAACAGCCCCGGCACCTCCCGCGCCGCCATGGTGCGGGAGGACAGGGCGGCGGTATCCACCCCGCCCAGCGTGACCTCCGCCTTGCCAAATCCTTCCGTTCCCGCCGGCACTACCGGCCAAGCCGTGAGGGAGCCAGCGGCGGAGGCCAGCGTGCGGTCCGTCAGGTTGGCCAGCGGACCAGCCGGCCAGCGCGCGGCCAAGGCGTCCGCCAAGCGTTGCGGCAGCAATCCGGCCAGCACGGACCGCAGGCTCGCGCGCGGCCGTTCGGCCTTTGCGCCACGCAGGGCGGCCAGCGCGTCCGTGCCGGGGAGCAGGTCCACGGTGACGGTCTCGCCGTCCCGCCACGCTGACGACACTTGCAGGATCGCCGGGCCGGACAGGCCGCGATGGGTGAACAGCATCGCCTCGGCGAAGCGATGGCGGCCGCAGCGCGCCTCCACCGGCAAGGCGACGCCGCTGAGCGGGCGCATGAGCTCCAGGTCCTGCCCGTCCGCCAGCAACGGGACCAGGGCCGGCCGGGTTTCCGTGACCGGCAGGCCGAACCGCCGGGCGGCGTCGTAGGCGAAGCCGGTGGCGCCCAGCTTCGGGATCGACAGCCCGCCCGTGGCCAGCACCAGCGCCCCGGCCGCCACCGCCCCCCGGTCGGTGTCCACGGTGAACCGGTCGGCCCGCCCGAGCCCGGTCACCCGGCAGCCGAGGCGCAGGTCCACCCCGCCGCTCGCGCATTCCGCCAGCAGCATGGCCACGATCGCCCGCGCGGACCCGTCGCAGAAGAGCTGTCCCAGCGTCTTCTCGTGGTGCGGGATGCCGTGCCGGTTGACCAGGGCGGTGAAGTCCTCGGCCGTGTAGCGGGCCAGGGCGGAACGGGCGAAGTGCGGGTTGGCGGAGAAGAACCGCTCCGGCGCCGTACCGGTGTTGGTGAAGTTGCAACGGCCGCCGCCGGAGATGAGGATCTTGCGCCCGGCTTCGGCGGCGTGGTCCAGCAGCAGCACCCGCCTGCCCCGCTGCCCGGCAGTGGCGGCGCACATCAGCCCGGCTGCGCCGGCGCCGATGACGACGACGTCGTACTCGGTCAACGTGGGGCGGCGGCGCGTTGCAGCCGGTCGGTGATGGCGGCGCCCAACCCATCCTCCGGCACCGGCATGACCGCGATCCTCCGCAGCCCGAGCCGTGCCCCCTCCGCGTCCAGCCAGCGCAGGCCGGCGAACAGGAGCGAGGCCGCTTCCGCCGTGTCGCCGCCCCGGCTGAGCTGGAACACCAGCCCCGCGCCGGACAAGGGCGGCCCAAATGCCAGCAGCGCCTCGTCCGCCGCCGCCGCTTCCGCGCCGAGGCGGACTGGCAGGCGCGGCGCGTAGTGGGACACCAGCAGCCCGGGGGAGCGCAGCGTGCGGGTCGCCTCGGCCTCCGCCGGGGTCAGGCCACGCCCGATCGGGCCGACCAGCGCCTCGACCGCCTCCGACGGCACCCCGCCGGGCCGCAGCAGGAACGGGCGCGCGCCGGACAAATCCAGCACGGTGGACTCCAGGCCCACGGGGCACGGGCCGCCATCGACCACCGCGGCGATCCGCCCGCCCAGCCCGTCCAGCACGTGCGCGGCCGTCGTGGGGGAAACGGCGCCGGACCGGTTGGCGGAAGGCGCCGCCACCGGCCGGCCCACGGCGCGCAGCAGCCCGAGGGCCACCAGATGGTTCGGCACGCGCACCGCCAGCGTGTCCAGCCCGGCGCCGGCCAGCAGCGCGACCGGGCAGGTGATGCGGCGCGGCAGCACCATCGTCAGCGGCCCCGGCCAGAACGCGGCGGCCAGGCGGGCGGCGACGCCTGCCGGGTCCACGTGGCGGAATGCGGCATCGGCGTCCGGGTAGTGGCAGATCAGCGGGTTGAAGTGCGGCCGGCCCTTGGCCACGAACACCGATTGGACCGCGGCGTTGGATGTGGCGTCCGCCCCCAGGCCGTACACCGTCTCGGTCGGGAAGGCGACGAGCTTGCCGGCCGAGAGCAGCGCCGCGGCGTCCGGATCACCAGGCTGCAACGTCCGGGTCAACGGCCGGAGCAGATGAAGTGCGGGTTCTCCCATCCGGGCTTGGCGTAACGCAGGGCGGCGCCGTCCAGGTCCACCAGCTTGCCCCCGGCCGCCTCCAGCACCGCCTGCGGCCCGGCGGTGTCCCACTCCATGGTGCGGCCGAAGCGCGGGTAAAGGTCTGCCGCGCCCTCCGCCACCCGGACGATCTTCAGCGCGGAGCCATAGTTCGTCACCGTGGCGATCGGGTGCCCGGCCAGGAACGCAGCCAGCCTCGCGTCCGCGGCGTAATGGCGGGACGCCAGCACAGTCAGGCCCTCGGAAGGGGGAACGCGGGCGCTGAGGGGCTGCTCGCCCAGGCCGGTGCGCTTCCAGGCGCCGCGGCCGACGATGCCGCCGAACAGCTCGCCCAGCGCGGGCACGCCGACCACGCCCAGCCAGGGGGCGCCGTGGTGCACGAGGCCGATGTTGACGGTGAACTCATCGCGTCCGGCCGCGAACTCCCGCGTGCCGTCCAGCGGGTCCACCAGCCAGTAGGTGGCGGACGGGTCATGCGCCATCCCGGCGGCAGCTTCCTCCTCCGCGACGACCGGGATGTCCGGCGTGGCCTGGCGCAGCGCGGCGGCGATCAGCGCCTCGGCCTTGTGATCGGCCGCCGTGACCGGGCTGCTATCCTCCTTGCGCATCGTCTCGAACCCGGCGGCGCGCACGGCGAGGATGATGGCGCCAGCCTGCTGGGCGAGGTCTGCGGCCAAGGCGAGCAGGGCGGTGTCTTCCATCACGGCAATGTAGGGCCGTTGCCCAATGCGGCAAACCCGTGCGGCAAACCCACTGTGGCAAACCCGCCTGGCGCTGCTACACTCCGAGCCTCGCCGCACATCCAGAGGTTTCTGCATGCTCGCCATCAGGTTCGCCCGCCCTGCCTTGCCGGCCGCCGGCGCGCTCGCGCTGCTGGTGATGGAAGAGGCCGGGCTGGCCGGGCTGGCGAAGCAAGCGGACGAAGCGACGGGCGGGGCGCTTACGCGCGCCTTCGCCGCGGCGAGGTTCACCGGCAAGAAGGGGTCGAGCGCGACCGTGCTGGCCCCGGGCGCCGGGCTTTCCCGCGTGGTCGCCATCGGACTCGGCAAGGCCGAGGCGCTGACGCCGTTCGCGGCCGAGGAGGCTGGCGGCGCCCTCGCGATCGGGCTGTCCGGCGAGGCGGACGCAGCGCTGGCGGCGGACGGCGTGACGGCGGACATCGCGGCGGCGGTCGCCATGGGGGCCGTGCTGCGCGCCTACCGGTTCGACCGCTACCGCACGAAGGAGAAGCCGGAAGACAAGCCGAAGCTCGCCGCGGTGTCCGTGCTGTGCGCGGAGCGGGACGCGGCGGAAGCGGCTTGGCAGAAGCGGCAGGCCGTGGCGGCCGGCGTGTTCCTTGCCCGCGACCTGGCCAGCGAGCCGCCCAACGTGCTGTTCCCCGCCGCCATGGCGGATCGCTGCCTGGCGCTGGAGAAGCTCGGCGTGGCCGTCGAGGTGTTCGGGCCGAAGGAGATGGCGGAGCTCGGCTTCGGCATGCTGATGGGCGTCTCGCTCGGCAGCGCCACGGAGCCGCGGATGGTGGTGATGCGCTGGAACGGCGCGCCCGATGCGAACGGCAAGCCGTTCGCCTTCATCGGCAAGGGCGTCACCTTCGACACCGGCGGCATCTCCATCAAGCCCGCGGGCGGGATGGAGGACATGAAGTGGGACATGGCCGGCGCGGGCGCCGTGATCGGCGCCATGGCCGCCCTGGCCGGGCGCAAGGCGCCGGTGGACGTGGTCGGCCTGGTGGGGCTGGTGGAGAACATGCCGTCCGCCGCCGCACAGCGGCCCGGCGACGTCGTCACCAGCTATTCCGGGCAGACGGTTGAGATCATCAACACGGACGCCGAAGGCCGGCTCGTGCTGGGGGACGTGCTCTGGTACTGCCAGGAACGGTTCCAGCCCGCGTTCATGGTCGATCTGGCGACCCTGACCGGCGGCATCATCACGGCGCTCGGCCATGAGTACGCCGGGCTGTTCAGCAATGACGACGCGTTGGCGGGCAAGCTGCGAGCGTCCGGCGACGCGTGCGGCGAGCGGCTATGGCGCATGCCGCTGGGCGACGCCTACGACAAGATGATCCGCAGCGAGATCGCCGACATGAAGAACGTCGGCGGCCGGCCCGGCGGGTCCATCAGCGCCGCCTGTTTCCTGCAGCGGTTCACCAACGGCGTGCCCTGGGCTCACCTGGACATCGCCGGCACCGCCTGGAGCAGCAAGGACACGCCGACAGCCCCGAAAGGCGCCACGGCGTTCGGCGTGCGGCTGATCGACCGCCTGCTGGCCGAGCACTACGAGGCGGCCTCGCCCGGTTCCTGACCCGGTGGCCGCCATCGGCTTCTACCACCTGACGCGCACGACGGCGGAGCAGGCTTTGCCCAAGCTGCTGGGCCGGACCTTGGCCGCGGGCCAGCGCGCGGTGGTGCTGTGCGGCAGCGAGGCGCGGCTGCGGGTGCTGGACGACGCGCTCTGGGCATCGGCCGACCCGGACTGGCTGCCGCACGGCAGCGCCAGCACCGGCGAGGCGGACCTGCAACCGATTTGGCTGACCACGGCGGCGGAAGCGCCGAACGGCGGCCGTTTCCTGTTCCGGCTGGACGGCGCGGAAGCTGACCCGGCGGCGTTCGAGCGGGTGTTCGACCTGTTCGAGGGCGGCGACGAGGCAGCGCTTGCCGCCGCCCGGAGCCGTTGGAGCGCCGCCAAGGCGGCCGGGCACGAAGCGACCTATTGGCAGCAGGGCGAGCGGGGCTGGCAGAAGAAAGCGTGAGGCAACCGCTTCTCCCGGGGGCCGCCCTCCATTACATGGCGGGCATGAGGGGTCGCCGGCCTTGTTGAAATACGCCCTGGCGGCGGTCGCGGCGGCGGCGCTGGTCGCGGTCGCCATCGTGGCGCTCCCGGCGGCGACGGGGCCGCGCCAGCCGCCGCGCATCCTGGCATCGGCGGACACCGCTCCTGCGGCCGGCTTCGTGATCCACGACGCGCCGCCGGCCGCTCCCGTCCCAGTTCCGGAAACGGCCGCGCCTCCCAGCCCGCCGGTCGATCTGGACGCCGTCATGCAGCGCCTGCGCGCCGGGGCGGCCAGCCCTGACGGAGCCGCGCCAGTCGCCGCACCGGTCGCCGCCCCGATGGCCGCACCTGGGGCAGGCCCGCCACCCGTCCCTGCCCCGGTCGCGCCGCCCGTGGCGCAACCCGAGCCTCCCCCCGATCCCCCGCCGCCCTCGCCGCGGTGGAACAGCGTGACGGGGCAAGGCACGCGCTGGAAGATGGCCCGCACGGGGCGTGGCTTCACCGTGACCCTCGACCTGGGCGGCGGGCAGGTTGCCGACGTGCACGTGCAGCCCGCCTTCGCCGACCTTGATTTCGCCGCCATGAACGTGCGCGTCGATTACTTGCACGACACGATCTTGCAGAATTTCTCAAACCAGTCGGACAGCTACACCTTCGGGCGCGATGGCTCGGTCACACGCGACCGTTAGGCGATTGTGACGCAGTTGGACAAGATCACGACACATCCCTGACACATAGGCCCACGCTCAATGCTCCCTCCTACCGTAGGAGCGGGTGATGCAGGCAGTGCAGCAGAAGCTGGCCGAGATCGGCAAGGAGGTCGCGCCCATTTCATGGGGATCGCTTTCACCGGCCGCCATGGCGAAGCACCTCCACCGTTCAACCGGTGTTGACGCCCCGTGCTTCGCCCGCGCGATGCAGGAGTACGCCGCCTGGGCCAACGAGAGCTGGGGCATGTTCTGGGCGGAAGTCGTGCAGGAGATCTAG
>CAXTLC010000092.1:0-14998 GCA_964245075.1 uncultured Acetobacteraceae bacterium | reverse complement strand
CGGCTGCCGCAGGACGGCCGCATCAAGCTGGCGGTGCGGGGCAGCGAGGTGGACTTCCGCGTGTCCACCATCCCGTCCCTGTACGGCGAGACGGTGGTGCTGCGCGTGCTGGACCGCACGGCGGTGTCGCTCGACTACGACGCGCTGGGGCTGGCGCCGGCGGTGGTCAGCCGCTTGCAGCGGACCTTCGAACTGCCGAACGGCATCGTGCTGGTGACGGGGCCGACCGGCAGCGGCAAGACCACGACGCTCTACACCGGGCTCACCCACCTGAACGCGGTGACGCGCAAGGTGGTGACGGTGGAGGACCCGATCGAGTACCAGCTCCGCGGCATCAACCAGATCCAGGTGAAGCCGCAGATCGGCCTGCACTTCGCCACCCTGCTGCGCTCCATCCTGCGGCAGGACCCGGACGTGATCATGGTGGGCGAGATCCGCGACGGGGAAACGGCGCAGATCGCGGTGCAGGCGGCGCTGACCGGGCACCTGGTGCTGTCCACCGTGCACACCAACTCGGCCGCCACCACGATCGCGCGGCTGCGGGACATGGGGCTGGAGGATTACCTGATGACCGCCGTGCTGCGCGGCATCCTGGCGCAGCGGCTGGTGCGGCGGCTGTGCGCGGAATGCCGCCGCCCGGCGCCGGCCGCGCCGGAGATGGTGCGGCGGTTCGGGCTGGACCGGCGCTGCCGGGAAGCCGGCGGCGAGGGGGGCGACCCGGTGCTGTGGCACCCCGTCGGCTGCGCCAAGTGCCGCGGCACCGGATATCGCGGGCGGCAGGCGATCGCCGAGTTCCTGCAACCGGACGCCGCCATCGAGCGGCTGATCTTCACCCGGGCGGACGGCTCGGAGATCGAGCGGGCCGCGGTGGCCGCCGGGATGGTGACCATGTTCGACGCCGGGCTCCAAGCGGCGCTGGCCGGGACCACCACCGTTGAGGAAGTCGTCCGCTCCATCCGCGCCGAGGCTTGATGCCGCGGTTCCGCTACACCGCGATCGACCCATCCGGCGCGATGGGCCGGGGCGAGATGGAGGCGGCGGACGAGGCGGCCGTGATCCAGGCGCTGCAACGGCAGGGCGCCATCCCGGTGCGGGCGGAGCCGGCGGGGGAGACGGGGCTGTCCGGCCTGCTCAGCCTGGAGCTTGGCCGCGGCCAGGCGCTCGGGCGGTCGGAGCTGACCAACCTGACCCGTGAGTTGTCCATCATGCTGGGCGCCGGGCAGGACATCGACCGGGCGCTGCGCTTCCTGGTGACCACGGCGCCGAGCCGCCGGGTGGCGGGCGTGGTGGGACGGGTGCGCGATTGGGTGCGGGACGGGGCCCCGCTGGCGAGCGCGCTGGGGCGGGAGCCGCGGTCCTTCCCGCGGCTGTACATCGGGCTGGTGCGGGCCGGCGAGGCGGGGGGCACGCTGGCCGCCACACTGGACCGGCTGGCGACGCTGATGGAGCGGGAGCGCTCGCTCGCGTCCACGGTGAAGTCCGCCATGATCTACCCGGCGCTGCTGGTGGTGGCCGCGGTCGGCTCCATCGTCCTGCTGCTGACGGAGGTGCTGCCGCAATTCGTGCCGCTGTTCGAGCAGAACGGCGCTTCCTTGCCGCAATCCACGCAGTTGCTGATCGACCTGGGGGCCGCGGTGTCCTCCTACGGGCTTTGGGCGCTGCTGCTGCTCCTGCTGGCCGGGTTCGCGGTCCGGCAGGCCTTGCAGCGGCCCGGGCCGCGGCTGGCGGCGGACCGGCTGCTGCTGCGCCTGCCCGTGCTGGGCGGGCTGGCGCGGGAAGTGCTGGCGGCGCGGTTCACCCGCACGCTGGGCACGCTGCTGACCAACGGGGTGCCGCTGATCGCCGCCTTGGGCATCGTGGCGGAGGCGGTGGGCAACACGGCGGGAACCGCGGCGGTGGAGGCGGCGACGCGGTCCGCCAAGGGCGGCGCCGGGCTGTCCGGGCCGCTGGACGAGGCGGGGGTATTGCCGCTGCGCACCATCTACCTGCTGCGGCTGGGCGAGGAAACGGCGCAGCTCGGCCCCATGGCGCTGCGCGCGGCGGAGATCCACGAGGAGAAGACCAGGCTCGGCGTGGGCCGGCTGGTTTCCCTGCTGGTGCCGGTCATCACCATCGTGATGGGTGCCGCGGTGGCGGCGATCGTGTCCTCCCTGCTGCTGGCCATGCTCAGCTTGAACGACCTGGCGGCGGGATGAGCCGGCGGGCCGAGCGCGGGTTCACCCTGCTCGAGATGCTGGTCGTGCTCACGGTGCTGGGATTGATGGTGGGGCTGGTGATCGGGCGCGGCCCGCTGCGCAGCGCCGGGCTGGACGCGCGCATCGCGGCCAACCTGCTGGCCGGGACGTTCCGGGCGGCGCGCAGCCAGGCCATCGCGGCGGACCGGCCGGTGCTCGTGGCGATGGACGGCCCGGCGGGCACGGTGCGCGTGGGCGCCGGGCCGGTGCGGGCACTGGGCGCCGTGCTGGTCCCGCCGGCGCGGCCGATGCTGTTCCTGCCGGACGGCTCTTGCGCCGGCTTCCGGGTCGGGGTGGCGGCGGGGCCGGTGCGCAAGGTGGTCAGCGTGGACTGGCTGACCGGGCGGGTGGCGATCTCCGATGGCCCGTGACGGGTTCACCCTGCTGGAGGTGCTGGTCGCCTTCGTGATCGCCGCGCTGGCGCTGGCGGCGTTGTTCGGCGGCGGGCTGGGTGGATTGCAGGCGGCGTCCACGTCCGGGCGCTACCTGGAAGCCGTGTCGCGCGCCGAGTCCCACCTGGCGGCGGCAACCACCGGGGACGCGCTGGCGCCCGGCGACCGGCAGGGCGACGAAGGCGCGGGCTTCCACTGGCGCGTGCGGATCGTGCCATCGGCCACCGAGGCGGGCGACCCGGCGGCGCGCAACAAGCCCGTGCTGACGCTGTACGCCGTGAGTGCCGCGGTGTCCTGGTCGGAAGGGGGGCACACGCGGCGGGTGGAACTCGATACGCAGCGCGCCGCGTCCGCGCCGCCGGCACCGCCGTGAGAGTGGTCCGCAAGGGCGCGGTTCGTGGTGGGCGCGCTTCCAGAACCCGGACGTGCGCGGTGCGGCCCCACCCTCACCCTGCCCTTTCCCACCGGCGGGAGAGGGTTCTTGGCGAGGCCGGGTTCACCCTGCTGGAAGTGCTTGTCTCGCTCGTCGTGCTGGGGTTCATCCTGGCCGGCATCGCGGGCGGGGTGCAGTTCGGGCAGCGCGCGGCGGCGACCCAGGCCCGCAGCATCGCCTCCCACGCCGACATGGGCGGGGCGGAGCGCCTGCTGCGGCGCCTGGTCGCGGACATGGACCCGGGGGACGGCGCGGAGAGCACGGTCACGGGCGGGGCCAACTCGCTCGCCTTCACCACCGCGCTCGGCGACGCGGCGGCGGCCCTGGGGGTGGCGGGAGAGGCGGATGTCGGGATCGGCGTGGATGAGGGGCACCACCTGGTGCTGCGCTGGACGCCCGCGCTGCACGCCTTCCGGCTCGGCCCGGCGCCCCGCCCGGCCACGGCCGTGCTGCTGGACGGCGTGGACCGGGTGGACTTCGCCTATTGGGGCCGCGGCGCGGGCGGCGCCGGGCAGTGGCTGTCTGCCTGGCATGAGAAAGATCTGCCGCCGCTGGTGCGGGTCCGGCTGCGATTTATGCCGGAAACCCACCGGAACTGGCCCGACATCATCGCCGCCACCGGCCGGCTGCATCCGGGAAGCTGACCACACCGGTTGGTTCTGGCGGGCAAGACGTCTAAGAAGTGCGACGGGAGGAGGGTTTCGGCGATGCTGGCGGAACTTTGGGCCTGGTGGCTGCAACAAATGCGCGACGTGCTGCCGCGGCGGCTGTTCGCTGGCGCCCGCTATGCCGACGCCATCCTGCTGCGCCCGGATGGCGTCGGCCTCACCGCCGCCCTGCGCCGCCGCGGCATCGAAAGCCGTCTCGGCCCGATCGTTCCCGGGGGCGGCGCCGTGCTGCGGCGTCTGCGCGGGCGGCAGGCTCCGCCAGTGCTGCTTTGCCTGCCGCCGTCCACGTTGCTGCAACAGCCGGCCAGCCTGCCGCTGGCGGCGGAGCGGGACCTCGGCGCCGTGCTGCGCCACGAGATGGACCGGCTGACGCCTTTCCGCGCGGAGGATCTGTTCTGGGCCTGGCGCATCGACGCGCGGGACCGCGTGGCTGGCCGGCTCAAGCTGCGCCTGCTGCTAGTGCCGAAGCGCGCGGTTGCCGCGAGCCTGGCGGCGCTGTCGGAAGCGGGTCTGCAGCCGGCCGCGCTGGAGATTGCGAGCGGGAAGACGCTCGAGTACCTGCCGCTGACGCCGCCGGGCGAGGCCGGGCGAGGCCGCACGGGGGCGAGCCTGGCGGGCGTGGCCTGCGCGGTGCTGGCGGTGGCGGTTTGCGCCGTCCCCGTCGTGCGGCAGGAACGCGCCATCGCGCGGGCGGAGGACGCCGTGGAAGCGTCGCGCCCCCGCATTGCCCAGGTCGACGCCCTGCGCCGCCGCCTGGCAGCCAATACGAGCGGTGCGGACCTGTTCACCGCGGAAAGCGCCCGGTTCGGCAGCCTGCTGCGGGCGCTGGCCGCGGTCACGACGGCGCTGCCCGACGACACCTACCTCACCGGTTTCACCTTGCGGGACCGCTCGCTGTCGCTGACCGGGCGGTCCGCCGCCGCCGTCAAGCTGATCGGGCTGCTGTCCGCGGACCCGGACCTGCGCAACCCGGCGTTCGACGCGCCAGTGACCCGAATCGGCGAGAAGTCGGACCTGTTCTCCATCCGGGCGACGCTGGCGCCATGACGGCCGCCGGGCTGCCCACCGGGCGCAGGGGCCAGGCGCTGGCCATCGGGCTGCTGCTGGTCGTGGCGGCATCGGTTTGGGTGGGCGGGGCGGCGCCGGTGCTGCAATGGTACGCCGGCCGCGGCGAGCACCTGGCGGAGCAGCAGGCCCTGGCGGCGCGCATGCAGTCCATCGCCGCGACGGCGCCTGCCTTGCAGGCCCGGCTGGCGCAGGCCGACGCCGCGGCCCCGGCGCCGCGGGCGGTGCTGGATGGCGGGACGGACGCCATCGCCGGGGCGGGCTTGCAGAGCGCGGTGCAGGATATGGCGATCGCCGCCGGGGCCACCGTGTCCAGCGCCGAACTGCTGCCGGCCGAGCCGGTAGGCGCTTACCGCCGCATCAACCTTCACGTCAGCGCCGCCGGAACCTGGCCGGTGCTGGTCAAGCTTTTCGCCGCGGTGGCGGAGGCGGCTCCGCGGATGCTGCTGAACGACGTCGCGCTGCGGGAAACCCTGGTCCTTGGCCGCGGCACCGCCCAAAAATTGGAGGCTACCTTCACCGTGATCGCGTTCAGCGCGGGCCAAGCACCCGCGGCGGCGGCGGCGCCCCAATGAGGCTGACCGCCGCCACGGCGGGCTGGGGCCTCGCGGCCCTGCTCGCCGCCGCCGCCGGGACGGAGCTGGCGTGGCCCCGCCCGGCCGCCCCGCCCCCCCCGCCCCCGCCGCCCGTGGGGGCTGCGGCCCCTGCCGCCAGCGCCGAGCCGGTCGCCGCCTGGGCGCGCCTGATCCTGGACCGCCCCGTGTTCAACCCGGAGCGCAAGCCTGACGCGCCGGACGCGACGCCGACCCCCGCGCAAGCCGGACGGTCCGAGCCGCCGCGGCTGGCCGGCATCATGGTCACGCCCGGGGGCCGCCGGGCGATCTTCGCGGCGGCCGGGGAAAGCGGCCCGGCAACGGTCGCCGCCGAGGGCGCCAAGATCGGCGTGTGGAAGGTGCAGGCGATCGGCGCCGGGGAGGTGCAGCTTACCAGCGCGGACGGCGCCCGCACGGTGCGGCCGCATTTCTCGGACCTGCCGCCCGCCGCGCCGCCGCTGCCGTCGCCGCTCGCCAACAACCTGCTGCCTCCCCTGCCGCCGTTCGACAACAGGCCGTTCGCTTCCCAGCAGCAGCCGTCCGGCGCCGCGATCTTCGCCAACGCGCCGGCATTTCCCGGACCTGCCCAGGGACTTGCCCAGGGATTTGCCCAGGCACCCCCCAAGGCAACCCGATGACGCACCGGCGGTGGCTGACACTGCTTCCCCTGATGCTGCTGGCCACCTGCGCGCCGCAGGAAGGCACGCGGCTGACCACCCTGCCGGAGGCGGACGCCGCTGCCGGGCAGGCCAGCGCCCGCGTCAACGGGCCGGTGGGCAGCGTGGCAGAGGATGGCCGCGCCCAGCTCAGCGAGGCGCCGGCGGCGAACGTGTCCTTGGCCCCGCCGGCGCGCGGGACGGGCGGACCCGGCGACATCTCGCTGAACTTCGCGGACACGGACATCCGGGACGTGGTGGCGCAGGTCCTGGGGACGACGCTGGGCCAGACCTACACCATCGACCCCGGGGTGCGGGGCACCGTGACGCTGCGGACCGCGCAGCCGCTGCGGCGGGACCAGATGCTGCCGGTGCTGCAAACCCTGCTGGCGCAGAACGGCGCCACGCTGGTGCAGGCGGGCGGCATCTACCGCGTGCAGCCGGCCGCGGGGGCGGCCAACGCGCCGGGCCTGGCGAACGGCGAGGGCGGCGGCTCCACCACCCTGATCGCGCTGCGCTACGCCAGCGCGGAAGACCTGGCCAAGACGCTGCAACCCTTCGTTCAAGGCGGCGGGCGCATCGCCGCGGACGCCGGGCGCAACGCGCTGGTGGTGACCGGCGACCCGGCGACCCGGCAAACGCTGGCCGGGCTGATCGCCGCGTTCGACATCGACGTGCTGAAAGGCCAGTCCTACGCGCTGCTGCCGGTCACGTCCGGCGACGCCAAGGATTTCGCCACGGCGTTGCAGGACGCGGTGCGCGGCTCAGGCGCCGCCCTGGCCGGCGTCGTGCGGGTCATCCCCATGGCGCGCATCGGCGCGGTGCTCGTGGTGTCCAGCCAGCCGCGCTACATCGACGAGACGCGGCGGATCTACGCGCTGGTGGACCGCAAGCGGCGGCAGACCGTGCGGTCCTGGCACGTCTACTACTTGCAGAACAGCCGCAGCAACGACACGGCCTACGTGCTGCAACAGGCGTTCACGCCCAACAACATCACTGCGACGCCCACCTCGCCCGCCGGCTCCAGCCCCAACGCGATCACGGCGCAGCAGGCGGGCGGGCTCGGCAACCGGAGCGGCGGGTTCGGCGGCACGCTGAGCGGCGGCAACGGGCTGGGCGGCAGCTTGGGCGGCGGCGGGCTTGGCGGCGGGGCGGGCGGCGGCGGCGGCCTGGGCGGCAGCTTGGGCGGCGGTGGGCTTGGCGGCGGCGGCTTGGGCGGCACGGGAGCAGGCGGCTTCGGCGCGACAACGCCCGGAACGCCGGCGCCGGCGGCCCCGGCTTCCGGCAACCCACTGCTGGGCGGGCTCGATCCTTCGGAGAATGGCGGCCCCGGCGGCGCGGCCCCGGAAGGCATGCGCATCATTCCCAACGGCCAGAACAACGCGATCCTGATCTATGCCACGCCGCAGGAGAACGACACGGTCGAGACCATGCTGCGCAAGCTCGACATACTGCCGTTGCAGGTCCGCATCGACGCCACGATCGCCGAGGTGACGCTCAACGACGAGCTGCAATACGGGACGCAGTTCTTCTTCCGGGCCGGCATCCAGGGCGCGCTGTCGTTCGGCACCACGGCAGCGGGTTTCGCGTCCGGGTTCCCTGGCTTCGTGCTCAGCGGGCCGAACAACACCCAGGCCGCGCTGTCCCTGCTGCAATCCATCACCAAGGTGCGCGTGCTGTCATCGCCGCAACTGCTGGTGCTGGACAACGAGGCGGCGCGGTTGCAGGTCGGCGCGCTGGTGCCGTACCTCAGCCAAACCTCGCAGAGCACCATCACGACCGGTGCGCCGGTGGTGAACTCGATCAACTATCAGCAGACCGGCGTGATCCTGCAAGTCACGCCGCGGGTGAACACCGGCGGGCTGGTGACGCTGGACATCTCGCAGGAGGTGAGCGACGTGGCGGCGGCCGTGACCACGGCCGGCGTGAACTCGCCCACCTTCAATGAGCGGAGCGTGACCTCGCGCGTGGTGATCCAGGATGGGCAGACGGCGGGGCTGGCCGGGCTGATCACCGACAGCGACTCGCGGCAGAACCAGGGCATCCCGTGGCTGAAGGACATCCCGCTGCTCGGCGCGCTGGTCAGCCAGCAGGCCAACAACCGGGCGCGGACCGAGCTGCTGGTGCTGATCACCCCGCACGTCGTGCATGACCAGCGCGACGCGCGCTCGCTGACCGAGGACCTGCGCGACGAGCTGAACAGCGCGGCGGCGGTGCCGCAGAAGCTCAATCAGTTGCAGCCGTCCGGGTCGTCGGACCCGAGCGAGTCGCTGCGGCGGCGGCTCGGGTTGCAGCGGTGACCGCCGGCCCCTCTTGGGAGAGGGGGGCGAGGAGGAGCGGTCAGGGGTTGCAGATCTGCCCGTCGCCGTTGCCGTTCGGGCCGGGGGAGCACAGGTCGTAGTCATGGCCGCCGCGCTGCGACGGGTTGCGCCAGCCATAGGGGTGGTTCCAAGCGTCCAGCAACGCGGTGTTGCCCTTGACGTAGGGACCGTTCCAGTTGGCGACCCCGGCCGGCTGCGCCGACAGGGCCGCCAAGCCCTGCTCGGTGGACGGGTAGGACCCGACGTCCAGCTTGTAGGTGTCCAGGATGGCGCCGAGGCGGTCGATGGACTGCCGGGCGATCGACACCCGCGCGCTGCCGAGCTGCCGCAGCACGGCGGGCGCGACCAAGCCGATCAGCAGGCCCAGGATGGCGATCACCACCAGGATTTCGAGCAGGGTGAAGCCGTCGTCGGAGCGCGGCTTTGCTGGTTCGGTCACGGATAGGCTCCACCGGTCGTTGCGTTTGGGTAAGGCGATCGGATAGGCAGGCCGCATGGCCGTACCCTACGTCGCCTGCATGGCATTGGTCGCCTCGCTCTATCATCTCCCGCCGAGGGTGCTGCCGTCCATCCATGTCGTGGAAGGCGGGCAGACCGCAACGGTGCACGTGAACACGGATGGGTCCGAGGACCTGGGATGGATGCAGATCAACACGCGCTGGCTGCCGGTGCTGTCGCGCTACACGGGGCAGGCGGAGGCGTTCGTGCGGCAAAGCCTGCTGACGCGCCCCTGCTACAACATCGCGGCGGCCGGGATGATTCTGCGAACCTACCTGGATGAGACGCGCGGCGACCTGATGCAGGCGGTCGGCGACTACCACTCGCATACGCCGGCGCTGAACCTGTCCTACCAGGACAAGGTGTTGCGGTCGGCCGGCACGCTGTTCGGCGCCGTGGCCAATGGCCGAGGCGGGACGGAGCCGGCGCAAGCGGCGCCAGTCCCGTCCCAGGATGTCACGGCACGCTAAAGGCTTTCCGACAGGTGCCGCTATGGGTTGCGGCGTCGAAGAAGCCCAGACTTATCAGGCGAAGCCGGTCTGGCCAGCGATCTGGTTCAGGCCGTTGGGGAAGAACAGGCCCGGCTTGCCGCCAGCGTTGCCATAAACGATGTTGAGCACCTGCGCGACGCTGCGGCGGTAGGTCAGTGCATTCGGGTCGAGCGGGGCTAGGACGACGTTCCCGCTGACCGGGTCGAGCGTGCCGAAATCGTCGCCGTTGGCGGTGCCTGGCGCCGCGCCGCTGGACAGCATGGAGCGCAGGTTGGACACGCCGTCCGTGGCAGCGCCGCCGCCGCGGATGGCCAGCAGGGTCCGGATCGTGCCGGCGTGGTAGGCCTCGACCGCGAGGATGGAGGCGGCATACTGCACCAGCGCGCTGCCTTGGGAGATGAGCGCCGCCGCGCCGCCGTAGGCCGTGACGCCGACGTCCTCGAAGATGTAGGCGCCGAGCAGGAAGGAGTTCTCGTCCCGGTAGGGGTTGAAGACCTGGCCGGGCTGGATGTAGCCCGCGGCGACCGCGAGGGTGGTGAACGCGCCGGCGGCCGTCACGTCGATGACCGGGGCGGCGATGACCGGAGTGCCTGCGGCAGCCAGCCCCGCACGGAGAAAGCGGACGTGCGCCTGCTCGTCAGCCGCGATGGTTTGCGCGAACTGCCGGATGATCGGCGTTTGGAACGGGACGAGCGAGCCGCCCGGAGCCACTTGCGCGGCACCTGCGGCGCCCGCGGCGCCACCGGCGTTGATGGCGGCCGTGTCGGCGGCGGCGAGGCCGGTGCCCGTCAGCGCGTTCAGGTAGAACGTCGCTTCCAGGTACTCGAGGTTCAGCGCGAAGGTCAGGATGTTCGCGTCCAACTGGGTCGGCGCCGCCGTCGGGGCCTGCGCCGTGGTCGCCGCCCGTGCCGAGCCGGGAGTGAACGCGGTGCCGGACAGCGCGGCGAGCGCGGCCGCGCTGGCGAGGCCGGTCCCGGCGCGCTTGAACATCGCGCGCCGTTCCAGCGACGCGAGAGCCTTCTGCGTCAGCATCTCGTGATCAATCATTGCGTTGCCCTTGGTTCTTATCCGGCGCTCGATAGGGGAGCACGTTTCCCGGCCGCGCTCGGCGACCACACCGTCCTATACCGCCCTGGTTTGAAGACAGATGCGTGCCGAGCTTTAAAAGAACGACAACGGACGTCGAACAAGGCGAAACCTCAACGGATGTGGCAGCGCTTTGGGAGTGCGATGTGATGCTAGGTTCACCGTGCGGCCCGCAACCATGACCGCGGTCCCGGCATGACTGCGCCGAAGCGGGTCGGGGACGGCGACGGCTCCATGACGGTGTTCGGTGACCCGGCCGATCCATACTTCCAGCACGCGGAAGTGCATCTCGCCGGGCTGGCGCCGCTCGGGCGGTTCGCCACCCGGCATGCCAGGCGGGATGGCTTGATCCTCGATGTCGGCGCGAACATCGGCCTGTCGTCCATCCTGCTCGCGAGGGCCTGCCCGGCGGCGACCGTGCTGGCGTTCGACCCATCGCCGGTCAATGCGGCCTTCCTGCGCCGCAACGCGGAAGCGAACGGGGCCGGCAACATCCAGGTCGTGGAAGCGGCGGTGTCGGACGGGCCTGGCCGCCTGCGCGTGCACCTCGAAGGCGCCTGGACGCATGTCGTGGGCCGGGGGCACATGCTGCCCGGCCTTCCGTCGGTGGAGGTTCCGGTCACCACGATCGATGCGGCTGCAAGGGGCCGGGGTCGGGTGGATCTCGTGAAGGTCGACACGGAAGGGTACGAGCCGCACGTGCTGGCTGGCGCGCGCGCGGTGCTGGAACGTGACCGGCCGCCGGTGCTGATCGAGTTCCATTCCTGGTGCCTGACCGGCGTGGCAGGCATCAGCCCGGCCGCGTTCGCCGGGGCGTTGTGGGAATGCTTCGAGGTCGGCCGCCTGTCACACGATGGCGGCGTCGTGGCGGCGGATGGCAGCGCGCACGATTTCCTGCACGCCAACATGACGCGGAACGGCCTCGTGGAGGATCTGCTGATCCGGCTGCGGGACGGCGCGGCGGCACCCACGCTCGAACGGATGTCGCTGCCCGGCCCCTACGCGGCCGAGCTCGAACGGCTCCGCGCGGAGACGGCCGCCTTGCGCCGCTCGACATCGTGGCGTCTGACGGCGCCGCTGCGGCGCGTTGCGGACGGGCTACGCGGCCGGCGCTGAACCCCAAAGGGAGCCATCCAGCGGGGCGCCGAGCCGGCGCAAGGTGGCGAGTCCCCCGATAAGGCCGTGCAGCCGGCGGGCGATGTCCGGCGCCGAGCGATCCGCCAGCCAATCCCGCGCTTCGGCGGCGACGTGGCTGCGGCGGCCGGGGTTGGCGAGCAGGTTGGCGATGCCGAGCTCGATGGAGGCGACGTCCAAGCCGGGCAGCCGGAACGCGGCGCCCGCGGCCTCGTCGAACAGCGGCAGGGGGGTGACCGCGACGGGGATGCCGGTGCCCAGGGCCGAGCGCAGCGCCGCGCTCGAACCTTCCTTGGAATGCTGGTAGGGCAGGACCAGGAGGTCGCAGCCGGCGAGCAGCGCGGCCTGCTCCTCCAGCGGGACGAACCCGGTGTGCCACTCGACATCGAGGCCTTCCGCCGCGGCGAGCTCCCGGCAGCCCGCGATCTCGGCGGCGGAAACCGGGTCGTCGTACTCGGCATTGACCAGGCGCAGGCGCAGGGCGGGCCAGCGCCGGCGCAGGCGTGCGGCGGCCGAGATCAACGGGGCGAGGCCCTTGCCGGGCAGGAAGAAGCCGGTGCTGCCGATCAGCGGGGCGGCGTCCGGCGGCAGCGGCCGGACCGGCGCGGTGGCGGGCGGGGGTGCCGGGTGCGGCAGCAGGGTGGCCTGGGCGGACAGGCCGAGCCGGTCCAGCAGGCGCAGGTCCGCCAGGGTGTGGACCAGGATCCGCGCGGCCCGGCGAAGCGCCCGCACCGTGTCCGCCCGCTCGGCCTCCGGGACGTCCAGCAGGTGGCGGGTGTTGTGCAGGGTGACGATCGTGGCGCAGTCCCCGGCAACCTCCTGGAGCAGGCGGGCCAGCGCCGGCCATGGCAGCAGACCCGGCTGGTGCTGGACCACGAGGACGTCCGGGTCCGCGCGCCGGATCGCGGCGGCCAGCCGGTCCACGGTGGCGGCGTCGCCGGCGCGCCAGGCCGGGCGTGCGGCGGGAGTCCTGTCGTCGGCCAGGATGACCGGCTCCTCCAGGCCGTCGCGCGGCAGGGCGTGGAGCAGGGTGCGGGAGTATTCGGCGATGCCGCAGCGGGCGTCCCAGCTGGACACCCAGGCGAGGCGGACCGGCGGGGGCGGCGGGGACAGCAGGACCGTGACGGCCGCGTCGGCCAGGCGCGCGGTGAACGCGGCCGGGTCGGCGGCGGCGGCGGCGGCCCGGCGGGCGGGCGCGGCGAGCCCGGCCAGCGCGCCGGACGCCGCTTCCCGCAAGGCGGCCGCCAGGTCCTTGGCGTCCGGCTCCAACCAGAGCGAGTGGGGCGGCCCCAGGTGGCTGCCGGAGGGCGCCAAGCGGCAGCGGACCAGCCGGGCGGTGTCCGGGCCGCAGAAATCCCGGTGGCCGCCGCCGGCGGTGACGACCAGCGGCAGGCCGGCCGCCATCGCCTCGGCCGCTGGCAGGTTGTAGCCCTCGCCGCGGCTGGGCAGCACGGCGGCGTCCGCATCCCGGTACAGCGCCAGCATGGCGCCGGGCGGCAGGTCCTCGTCCACCAGTTCGACAGGGGCGGCGTCCGGCCTGTCGGCCCGCAAGCGGGCGAGCTGGGCGGCGGCGTCGTTGTGGGGGTTGGGGAAGGCCTTGACGACCAGGCGCACCGGGTCGGCGGCGGTGAACGCCTCCGCCCAGGCGGCGAGCAGGGCGTCGAGGCCCTTGCGGGGGAAGGCCGAGGACACGTGCAGGAAGGTGAACCGCGCCGGGTCCGGCGCGCGGGCGGGGAGTGCGAGGAGCGCGCCGAGGTCCGGCGGGAGGCCCACGTTGAGCACCGGCACCGACACGCCCGAGTCCACCAGCGCCTTGGCGACGAAGCGGGACGGGGCCACCACCGCGTCGAACTCGCGGTTCAGCAGGGCCACGATAGCGGGCGGCACCAGCGACTCCTCCCAGAAGAACAGCGCCGCCGTCAGGTCCCCCCGCTCGGCCGGCACGTGCACGGGGTAGTGGCCGCTCAGCACCAGTTCCGGACCCGTATCCGGCTTGGGGCGGGCGGCGAGGGAGGCGACCGCCGGCCGGTCCGCTTCCGGCACCTCGCCCAGCTCGGCGGTCGGCTCCCCTTCCACCGGCAGCATCCGCACCGTGCCGGGGCGCTGCGCCTCGATCTGCCGGGCGAGGGTGCGGTTGACGGCGGCGAGGCTGTAGCTCTTGGCGACGTGCCCGGCCACCGCCACGCGCAGGTTGGCCGCGACCCGCGCCCGGCTTTCCCGGTCGAGCGGGGGCAGCGCGCCGGCGGCGGCGAGGGCTTCCCGCAGCACCGGCAGGTGATGGCCGAGGGCAAAGCGACCGAGCGAGGCGGCGCCGGCGGTCATGCCGCGCCGTGCGGCGGCCAGCATCGCTGCCGCGACGTCCTCCGCCTCGCGGGACGCGAGCAGGGTGCCGGCGGCACCCAGGGTGAACGGCACCGCGCCGGTGGGCCAGGCCAGCACCGGCACTCCGTGCGCCAGCGCCTCGGCCAGGGGCACGCCGAACCCTTCGTGCCGGCTCAGCGAGACGTACAGGTCGGCCTGGCGGTACCAGCCATCCCGCTCGGCGTCGGAAACGCGGCCGGTCAGGTGGACGGACCCGTCCAAGCCGTGCGCGG
Organism: uncultured Acetobacteraceae bacterium; assembly: GCA_964245075.1. Lineage (GTDB taxonomy): Bacteria > Pseudomonadota > Alphaproteobacteria > Acetobacterales > Acetobacteraceae > LMUY01. The sequence continues at coordinate 833 of CAXTLC010000092.1, read as the reverse complement.
CGATCCGCTCCTCGATGCGGTCCAGGAAGGCGTGCTCGTCCGGGTCCAGCGCGCCGACCAGGACCAGCCGGCTCGGCTGGCCGAAGCGGCGGCGGAAGGCGGCAAAGGCGTCAACCAAGTCATCCTGCGCCTTGGACGGGGTGACCCGGCCGACGAACAGGACGGTGAATACCCCGTCACCGGGCCGCAGCCCCGCGGCGCGCGCCGCCATGTCCGCGGTGTCGAACAGCAAGGGGCAGGTCCGCACCGCGGGAAAGCCCAGCCGGTGCAGCTCGACCGCGTTGTAGTCGCTGTCGGCCAGGGCGAAGGCGGCGTGGCCCCGCAGGGCGGCGAGCTGCTGCCGCCCCAGGGCGGCGAGGCGCTGGATGCGCGGCACGTCGCCCAGAAGGGCCGGCGGGGTGATGTTGTGGTAGAGCAGGATCTTCGGCGCCGGGAGGTCCAGCAGCGCGCCGAAGCCCGGAAAGCCCATCGAGTGGTGGACGAGCAAGGCGTAGCCGGCGTGGTCCGGCAGCCCGTCCATCAGGCGGATGTCCTCGCCCAGGCCTTCGCCGCGGTTCTCCACGTAGATCTCGCTGCGGAAGCCGGCGCGGCGGAGCAGGGAGCGGATGAGCAGCATGGCGTTGGTGATCGCGTCCCCCGGCGCCGACCCGGCGTGGAACTGGTGCACCGTCGTCAACGGAGCGGCGCGCGCGGTTCGGGAGGATGCCGGCTCGCGGGCGGCGGCGGGCGGCGGCGCTGGCGGGATCGGGGCGGGCGGCGCGTCCGCGGCGAGCATGGCCGGAAGGGGCCGCGCCGGCTCCGGTGGCGCGGGCCGCGGCGTGTCGGGGGCTGGC
>CAXTLC010000091.1:1604-15896 GCA_964245075.1 uncultured Acetobacteraceae bacterium | reverse complement strand
CGCGCACCAGGCCGGGCGCCACGTAGCCGGTGAAGAACAGGTCGTAGAACTCGAAAAACCCGCCCAGGCTGAGCAGGACGACCAGGCGCCAAACGGCCCACGTCGCCGGCAGGCGGTCCAGCCGCGCGCCGATATCCCCTGCTACTTGCATTCGTGTCCCTCCCGTTCGGCGCAATAAGCCATGCAGTCGCCCAGGCCGCCATCCCCGCTTGGAAACCGGGCAGCGGCGCGCCATCTCCGGGGCCATGCAGAACAACACACCCTATGACCCCGTGGGCTGGCACGGCACGACGATCGTGGCCGTGCGGCGCGACGGGCACGTGGCCGTGGCCGGGGATGGCCAGGTCACCGCCGGGCAGACCGTGATGAAGGGCAACGCCCGCAAGGTCAGGCGCATCGGCGCCAACGACCGCGTGCTGGCCGGGTTCGCCGGCGCCACCGCGGATGCGTTCACCCTGCTGGAGCGGCTGGAAAGCAAGCTGGAGCGCTTTCCCGGCCAGTTGGAGCGCGCCTGCGTTGACCTGGCGAAGGATTGGCGCACCGACCGCTACCTGCGCCGGCTGGAAGCCATGCTGATCGTGGCCGACCCGGAGCGCACCTTCACCCTGACCGGCAATGGCGACGTGCTGGAGCCGGAGGACGGCGTGGTGGCGATCGGTTCCGGCGGCAACTACGCGCTGGCCGCGGCGCGGGCGCTGATGGAGGTGGACGGGCTGTCCGCCGAGGAGATCGCCCGCCGGGCCATGCGGATCGCCGGGCAGATCTGCGTTTACACCAACGACAAACTCATCATCGAGACCCTGTGATGGACGTTCCAACCTATTCGCCGCGCGAGATCGTTTCCGAGCTCGACCGGTTCATCGTCGGCCAGAATGACGCCAAGCGCGCCGTTTCCATCGCCCTGCGCAACCGCTGGCGCCGCCAGCAGCTTCCCGAGGGGCTGCGCGAGGAGGTGGTGCCCAAGAACATCCTGATGATCGGCCCGACCGGCTGCGGCAAGACGGAGATCGCCCGCCGGCTGGCCAAGCTGGCGCAGGCGCCGTTCCTGAAGGTCGAGGCCACCAAGTTCACTGAAGTCGGCTATGTCGGCCGCGACGTGGAGAGCATCGTGCGCGACCTGGTCGAGGTCAGCATCAACATGCTGCGCGAGGCCAGCCGCAAGGACGTGCAGGCCAAGGCGGAGCTGCAAGCGGAGGACAAGCTGGTCACCGCGCTGGTGGGCGAGGGGGCCGGCGGCGACACGCGCGCCAAGTTCCGCCGCATGCTGCGGGACGGCGAGCTGGAAGACAAGGAAGTGGAGGTGCAGGTCGCCGATGCCGGCGGCTCGCCGATCGGCCAGATGGACATCCCCGGCATGCCGCCGGGCCAGATGATCAACCTGGGCGAGATGATGAAGGGCATGATGGGCCAGCGGCAGAAGACCCGGCGCATGACCGTCTCCGCCGCCCGTGCCGCGCTGACCCGGGACGAGGCCGACCACCTGCTGGACACGGAGCAGGTGACCAAGGACGCCGTGTACCATGCCGAGCAGAACGGCATTGTCTTCCTCGACGAGATCGACAAGGTGTGCGCGCGGACCGGCGAGGGCGGCTTCCGCGGCGGCGACGTGTCCCGCGAGGGCGTGCAGCGGGACCTGCTGCCGTTGATCGAGGGCACGACCGTTTCCACCAAGTACGGCCCGGTGAAGACCGACCACGTGCTGTTCATCGCGTCCGGCGCGTTCCACCTGGCCAAGCCGTCCGACCTGCTGCCGGAGCTGCAAGGCCGGTTGCCGATCCGGGTGGAACTGGCGCCGCTGTCGCGCGCCGACCTGCGGCAGATCCTGGTGGAGCCGGAGCACAGCCTGCTGAAGCAGTATGCCTCGCTGATGGGCACCGAGGGCGTGTCGCTGGAGTTCCGCGAGGACGCGATCGACGCGCTGGCGGAGCTGGCGGCCGACATCAACGACCGGATCGAGAACATCGGCGCCCGCCGCCTGGCCACGGTGCTGGAGAAGCTGCTGGAGGAGATCAGCTTCACCGCCAGCGACCGCAACGGCGAGACGGTGACGGTGGACGCCGCCTACGTGAACGAGCGCGTGGCGCCGCTGGCGGCGCGGGGAGATCTCAGCCGGTTCATTCTTTGAGCCGGCAAAGGAGCGTGCTGCAATTCTGCTTCTGTTGAGGCTTGCGGAAATTCCGTCGGCGATTGCTCAGTTGTTCTAACCAACGTTATAACGCTCCCGGCATACCGTATGTCGTGTTGGAGGCGTCGCATGGCTGAGATGAAGGTTATCGCGATCGGGAATTCTGTCGGCGTCATTCTGCCGCGGGAGCTACTGGCTAAGCTCGGCGTGCAGAAAGGCGACACGCTTTTTGCGACGGACGTACCGGATGGGGTGCAGCTTTCGGTTCGGAACGTTGATGTCGAGGCGCAGATGGAGGTTGCCCGCGACTTGATGCGGAAGTGGCGCAACGTCCTGCGGGAATTGGCCAGGTGACCATCTGGATTGATCGCGTCACGGTCGAGCTCATGCACAATGAGCAACTTGCCCAGCATGGCGGCGCAGCGGGGGTGCGTGATGTAATCCTGCTGGAAGGTGCCTTGGCCCGGCCGTTGAACTTGGCCAGTCACGAAAACCCGGACGTCGCGGCGCTCGGGGCGACGTACGCGATCGCCATCGCTCGCGATCATCCATTCATTGATGGCAACAAGCGCGCAGGCTTCATGGCGATGGTTCTTTTCCTGTCGCTGAACGGCTGCCCATTGGAGGCGCCTGAGCCAGAAGCAGTCGTCGCCATGCTCGACATGGCATCCAGCGAGATGACGGAGGGCGAGTCCATCGCCTGGGTCCGCGAGCACGCCGGCACGGGCGTTTCCCGAGATTGACGCACAGGCAGCCCGGCGTCACATGCGCGGCATGACCGATCCCTTCGTCCACCCCACCGAGCCCGAAGCCGCCGACGCCATCGCCGCGATCAGCGAGGAGCTGGGCGTGTTCGACGATTGGATGGACCGCTACCAGTACATCATCGAGCTCGGCCGCAAGCTGCCGCCGTTCCCGGCGCAGTGGTCCGACGACGCGCACCGGGTGCCGGGCTGCCAGAGCAAGGTCTGGATGGAGGCCGCGATGCAGGGCCCGGTGCTGAACCTGGCCGGCGCGTCGGACGCGGCGATCGTGTCCGGACTGGTGGCGCTGTTGCTGCGGGTTTATTCCGGCCGCGCGCCGGCGGAGATCGTGGCGACCGACCCGGCGTTCCTGCGTGACCTCGGCCTGCTGGAAGCGCTGTCCACCAACCGCGGCAACGGCATCGCCGCCATGGCGCGCGCCATACGGGAGGCGGCGCAATCGCAACTGGCAACGCCGGGCTGACGGCGTCGCCCGGCCTGCGGGTCGGGCTGTTCACGGGGGCGTTCTTCGCGGCGGCGGCGGTCACCACGGCGTTCCTGCCGTTGTGGATGACGGACCGCGGGATCGACCCCGGGCGGGTCGGCACGGTGCTGGGCCTCGCGTCGCTGGTGCGGTTGCTGGCGGTGCCGGTGTGGGGCGCCGCTGCGGACCGGGTGGGGCGGCGGCGGCCCATGCTGCTGCTGGCGGCGGCAGGCGCGGCGGCGGCCGTGGCGTGTTTCCCGCTGGCGCACGGGCTCGGGCCGCTGCTCCTGCTGGTCACGGTGCAGGGCGTCGCCGCGGCGGCGCTGACGCCCCTGGCGGACACGCTGACCCTGGCGCTGGCGGCGGCCGGGCGGCTGGCCTATGGGCGGACGCGGGCCTGGGGCTCGGCCAGCTACATGGTGGCGACGGCGGCGGCGGGGCCGGTGCTGGGCTGGGCCGGGTCCTGGCTGGTGCCCGCGCTGGTCGCGTCCGGCTACGGCGCGGCGGCGTTGCTGGCCTCGGCGCTGCCTGAGCCGAAGCGTGCCGCGCGGCGGGCGCGTGGGATGGCAGGGCTGCTGCGCTTGCCGGCCTTGCGGGTCACGGTTGCGGCCAGCGCGCTGATCCAGGGCTCGCACGCGGCGTACTACGGGTTCGCGGCCATCCACTGGCGGGCAGCCGGGCTGAGTGACGCCACCGTCGGCTTGCTGATCGCCGAGGGCATCGTGATGGAGGTCGTGCTGTTCGTCTGGGGCGGGCGCTGGGTCGCGCGGCTGGGACCGGCGCGGCTGACGCGGCTGGCGGCGTGCGGCTGCCTGGTGCGGTGGACGGTCCTGGCGTTCACCACGGCGTTGCCCGCGCTGGCGGCGGTGCAGGTGCTGCACGCGGCGACGTTCGCGATGCAGCACCTCTCGTCCATGACGGTGCTGCACCGCGCGGTGCCGGCGGACCGCGCCGCGGGGGCGCAGGCGCTGCATTCGGCGCTGGGCTTCTCGGCGCCGACCGGGTTGCTGATCTGGCTGGTGGGGCTGGGCTACGCGCGATACGGCGGGCTGGTGTTCCTGCCGATGGCGGCGCTGGGCGGCGCCGGGCTGCTGCTGGTGCGGCCGTTGCGGAGGTTGGGGGAGGCGGGGTGACGGTCGCGGCGGGCGCCTGCTTCGGCTTCCTGTATCGAGCTCGGTGAGAGCGGGTATTCGGTGATTGGTCACGTCCGACGTAAGGCTTCTTGGCCGACGAGCGCCGCACCTCCTGGCTTGACTACCCGAGCCATCTCGGCAACCAAGCCATCCCTGTCAGCGATGCGTTCGGTGACGTTCTGGCACACGACACCATCGCTGCCGCGATCCGCCGCCACGATTTCACCGGACGTCCCCCCACCCTGGCCAGCAAGTGAGGCACGGTGAGATCTCGACCACAGCCGAGGCGGCAGGGGCGACCGACTCCCGGAGCTGTCATTGCATGAAGTGTTCCTGGACTCGCTGGAGGCTTCGGGAAAGATGTGGTCAAGGTCCTGCCGCATCGTGAACGCCGGCTAGCTTTCAATCGATCGGGACGGGCGCCTTGTTCAGCGACGCGTTGATGTCATCCGCCCAGAGGCGCCGCTCCAGTTCGCAGGCGAGTTCGATCGTGTAGCCGTTCGGATCGGTCACCAGGGCGCTGTAGATCGTCCCCCGCATGACCTTGCTCTCCAGCGCGACGCCCGCGCCTTCGAGATACGCGACCTGCTTGCGCCAGGACGCCGGGTCGGCGTAGCCGATCGCGATGTGGTTGATCTGCTTGGCCGCAGGCTCATCGGCCGCACGGGGCTGGTGCACCAGCGCGATGGTGTGGTGGACCAGTTCGCCGTCGCGCTCCCCGCTGTAGAAGCGCGTTCCTGGCAGTGCGCGTCCATCGGGCGCGGTGTGGGGCGTCGTGCCGACGTGCCTGAAGCCCAGGTGCCCGGCCCAGAACTCGTGCGAGCGCTCGATGTCGTCCACATACAGGACCAGGTGGTCAACCCCGCACGGGACTTGGCGTTCTGCGTTCATCAGCTTTCTCCTTCGGTTTCGTTGATGCGTCGAGCCAGCTCGTTGAGCAGGCCGACCAGCCTGCCGACCGCGTCCCTGCCCGACCTGTGGAGGCGGGAGCGGATGGCGGCCTTCACGTCGGAGACCGCCGCCCGGACCTCGTCGGGGACGACGACGTCCCCGTCCGTCTGGGCTTCCTGCATCTTCGCGAGCAGGCGCTCGAGCGTGGGTGCGTAGGCCGTGAGATAGGCCAAGCCTGAAGCCGTCACCTTGTAGGTGTTTCGGCTGCCGTCCGACGCTTCGAGCGAGGTGTGGCCGAGATCCTGCAACAGGGTCAGCGTGGGATACACGACCCCGGCGCTGGGCGTGTAGCGGCCGCCGGTTCTCGTCTCCACCGCCTTGATCACGTCGTAGCCCGAGCCCGGCTCCTCCGAGAGGAGATGAAGCATGACGAGCCTGAGATCGCCCTGCCCGAAGAACCGTTCCCTGCCGCCGCCACGCCCCTCGTGCTCGTGGCGGCCGTGATGGTGGCCCTCCCCCCCGCGACGTCCGGACCGTGGCACCTCAAACGTCGCTATATCGGCACATTAGATATATCTGATTGATCGACCGGTCGAAGTCAACTCGCTTCCGAGCTAACATGGCCGGGTCACGGTCATGCCGAGATCGCTCTCCCTACCCACGCGCCAACGTCACCCTATTCCGCCAACCGGGAGAGTTGGCTAGGCTGCTCCCAAGACGCCGACGAAGAAGCAGAACCAGCGGCGTTCCCGGTTGGGACGGAGCATCCGATGACCAAGCCGCCGCGGGCTGCCGCCGCGCCCACGAACCAGCTTCTGCCGTGATCCCCCCGGGGTTCGGCCGGCGCGGCCTGTTGGCGGGCGCGATGCTTCCGGTGGCGGGGTCGGCCGCCGGCCCGCTGCCGGTGCCGCCGTGGACCCGGGAGCAGGGGGCGGGCGTGGTGCAGCACCCGTACGGGCAGCCGTCCCCGTTCGAGCGGGAGGTCGTCCGCCGGACGCGCGGCACGCCGCCCGTGCAAACGGCGGCGTCCGCCAACACGCCGTTGCAGGACCTGCACGGCATCATCGTGCCGAACGGGCTGCACTACATCCGCGATCACGGCGGCACGCCGGACATCGACCCCAACCAGCACCAGTTGCTGATCCATGGCGCGGTGGAGCGCCCCATGCTGCTCACCATGGACGACATCGCCCGGTTCCCCTCCGTGTCGCGCATCCACTTCCTCGAATGCTCCGGCAACTCGCCGCTGTGGGAACAGGACAAGATCAACCCGGCCTGGACGGTGCAGGACACCCACGGCCTGCTGAGCTGCGCCGAATGGACCGGCGTCCCGCTGGCGACGGTGCTGGCCGAGGTGGGCGTCCAACCCGGCGCCACCTGGATGCTTGCCGAGGGGGCGGACGGCGCGGCCCTGACGCGCTCGATCCCGCTCGACCGCGCGATGGGCCTGGGCATGCTCGCCTACGCGCAGAACGGCGAGCACCTGCGGCCGGAACAGGGCTATCCGCTCCGGCTGCTGCTGCCCGGCTTCGAGGGCAACACCAACATCAAGTGGCTGCGCCGGCTCAAGCTGGCGGACGGGCCGTGGGAGACGCGGGAAGAAACCTCGCGCTACACGGGGTTGCTGCCGGACGGGACGGCGCGCCAGTTCGTGTTCCCGATGGACGTGAAATCCGTCATCACCCGCCCGTCGCCGGGCCAGCCGGCCATGGCGCCCGGCTTCCACGAGGTATCCGGCCTGGCGTGGTCCGGCCACGGGCGCATCCGCCGGGTGGAGGTGTCGCTGGACGGCGGCGCACGCTGGGAGGATGCGGCGTTGCAGGACCCGGTGCTGCCGGTCTGCCTCACGCGGTTCCGCTATCCCTGGCAATGGGACGGGCGGCCGTCCCGGCTGCTCAGCCGCGCCACGGACGAGCTGGGGGCGGTGCAGCCGACGCGCGAAGCGCTGGTGGCGGAGCGGGGCACCCGGTCCGAGTACCATTTCAACGGCATCGTCGCCTGGCAGGTGGATGCCGGCGGGACGGCGCGCCTTGCGGTCTAGCGTCCTCGCCCTCGCCGTTCTCGCCCTGGTTCCGGCCGGGGCGGGGGCGCAGACGCTTGGGATCGGCCGCCCCGCCGGCCCGGCGGAGATCGCCGGCTGGGACATCGACGTGCGCCCGGACGGCGCCGGGCTGCCGCCGGGGAGCGGCAGCGTCGCGCAAGGCGGGCAGGTGTTCGCCCAGGCGTGCCAGGCCTGCCACGGCGCGGGCGGCGAGGGGTCGGCCGTGGCGCCCGCGCTGGCGGGCGGGATCGGCAGCCTGGCGACCGATCACCCGCTCCGCACGGTCGGCAGCTACTGGCCGTATGCCACGACGGTGTTCGACTACATCCGCCGGGCGATGCCCTTCAACGCGCCGCAGTCGCTGACGCCCGACCAGGTGTATGCGGTGAGTGGGTACGTGCTGCACCTGAACGGCCTCCTCGGCGCCGACGCGGTGCTGGACGCGCGGACGCTGCCGAAGGTCGAGATGCCGAACCGCGACGGGTTCCGGCCGATCTACCAGCCCCTTGCCGGGGGCCGTTGAGGCGGCAGGGCCAAGCATGCATGCGTATCGCATTCCCCTTGCGGTCGCGTGACTCCCGCGTCATCCTTCCGGCCAAGCGAGACGAAACAAGGTCCGCTCCCGGGAGGCTACTGATGAGAAAGCTGGGTTTGGCAGCAGCGCTGCTTTCCACGACTGTATTGGCGGCGCATGCGGCTGATCTCAAAAGCTACGACTCGTCGAAGCCGAATTTCTGGGCGCACCCGCCCGCCGACTGGTTCCTTGGCGACGAGACGGAGGCGATGAAGGGGTTGGCGCCGCCGGTCGGCCCGGCAATTCCCGCCTCGCTCTCGGAATTGCAGGACAACCTCAAAAAGATCACCCTGCCGCCGGGCTTCAGGATCGAGGTGTACGCCAGCGGCCTGCCGGAAGCGCGGCAGATGGCGTGGGGCGCCAACGGCACGCTGTTCGTCGGCTCCTACAACGCCACCAACGTGTATGCCGTGACGGACGTGGACGGGAAGCGGACGGTCAAGACGGTCCTCAAGGGCCTCACCATGCCGACCGGAGTGGCATTCCGGGACGGCGCGCTCTACGTGGTGGCGATCGACAAGCTGCTGCGCTACGACAACGCCGAGGCCAACCTCGACCACATGCCGGCGCCGGTCGTGGCGTATGACGACATGCCGTCCTTCGTGGCGCATGGCTGGAAATACCTCGTCGCCGACAAGGACGGCGTCATGTACATCCCGTTCGGCCCCCCGTTCAATATCGGCATCCCGCCCACCAGCGTGGCGCAGATCCGCCGCGTGGACCCGAAAACCGGCCTGGCGGAGATCGCGGCGCTCGGCGTGCGCAACAGCGTGGGCGGCGACATCGACCCGCGCACCGGCGACTACTGGTTCACCGAGAACGCCCGCGACTGGGTCAGCGACGACCTGCCGAGCGACAAGCTGAACCACATCACCAAGGTCGCGGAGCACTTCGGCTATCCCTATTGCCACCAGGGCAACCTGCCGGACCCGCGCTTCGCGCGCGGCCACTCCTGCTCGGAGTTCACGCCGCCGGTGGTGGAGCTTGGGGCTCACGTCGCGCCGCTCGGGATGAAGTTCTACACCGGCAACCAGTTTCCGGCCGAGTACAAGAACAACATCTTCATCGCGGAGCACGGGTCCTGGAACCGGCACACCTACCAGGGCGCGCGGATCGAGCGCGTGGTGGTGGACCCGGACGGCAAGAACGCGCACCAGGAGGTGTTCGCGCAGGGCTGGCTGGCTGGGCCGCAGGATTACGACGGCCGCCCGACCGACATCCTGCAAGCGAAGGACGGCTCCCTGCTCGTGGCGGACGACTGGGCGGGCGCGGTCTACCGCATCAGCTACAGCACGCCCTGAGAGCGCAGGCTGCCCGGCGCCAGCATCCGGGCAGCCATCCCCCCTGGAGTATCCGATGCCGCGAACGTTCTGGCGCCCCATCGTGGCGCTGCTCGCCTTGGCTGCCTTTCCGGCCTCGTCCGCTTGGGCCGCGTCCGGGGACAAGGCGCTGGGGCAGCAAAGGGCGCAGGCGTGCGGCGGCTGCCATGGCAGCGCCGGCGTTTCGGCGATGGCGGGCGTCCCGTCGCTCGCCGGACAGACGGACGGCTTCCTGCAATGGCAACTCGTGTTCTTCCGCTCTGGACGCCGCAGCAACCAGGTCATGACCGCGGTCGCCAGCGGGCTGAGCGACGACGACGTGAAGAACGTCGCCGCATATTTCGCATCCCTGCCGCCGCCTGCGCCCAGTAAAGCGGAAACCAGTAAAGCGGAAACCAGTAAGGCGGAAAGCGGGGCGTTGGAGGGCGGGACGCTGCAAGCCGCCGGCGCCAGCCTGGCGGCGGAGCACCATTGCGCCAACTGCCATACCGACGCCTACACCGGCAAGCAGGCCGCCGCCCGCATCGCCGGCCAGCGGGAGGACTACCTGGTCCATGCCCTGGCCGACTACCGCTCGGGTGCCAGGCCCAGCACGGGAGTGGCCGCCATGAACGAAGCGGCCTCGGGACTGAGCGATGACGACATCGCCGCCGTGTCGCACTTCCTGGCGACGCTGAAGTGACCCGTGCCGCCCGGCGCCGCGCCCCCTGGCTGGCGTTCCTGGTGCTGGTGCCCGCCGCCGGGCTGCGGGCGGAGGAGGCCTTGACCGACACGCGCGCGTTCGAGCATGCCGCGGCCACCTCCTTCTACGGCTTCGACGCCTGCGGCGACGGCCTCGACGGCAGGCTCTACCGCCGCGCGCTGATGGACAAGTTCCGGCACTGCCCGTTCAGCGATGCCGCGCGTGCCCGCTTCGCCGACCGGGTCCAGGCGCAGCAGCGCGTTTCGCGGGCCAAGCTGGATCAGGTGATCGACGAGAACGGCGGGCTTCCGGTGCAACTGCCGGGCATGGACCGCACTTGCCACGAACAGCTTGCCAGTCCGGACCACCAGCGGCTGCACGAGGCTCTGCAGAAGTATGCCAGCGGCGATCTCGGGGCCGAGGCCGTGCTGGCCTCGCCTTGCGACGCGGCGACCATCGAGCCGTGAGGTCGATCGTTCTCGGAGCGGCGGCGGGAGGAGGCTTCCCGCAATGGAACTCCAACGCGCCGTCCTGCCGCAGGTCGCGTGCCGGGGATGAGCGGGCGCGGCCCCGGACCCAGGCCTCGGTCGCCGTGAGCGGGGACGGGAAACAGTGGGTGCTGCTCAACGCCTCGCCGGACCTGCGGCAGCAGGTCGAGGCCACGCCGGAGTTGCAGCCTTGCACGGGGCTGCGGTCCTCGCCCATCGCCGCCGTGGTGCTCACCTCCGGCGAGGTGGATGCGATCGCCGGGTTGCTGAGCATGCGGGAGCGGCAGCCGTTCACCCTGTTCGCGACGCCGCAGGTTCACGCGGTGCTCGATGCCAACTCGATCTTCGAGGTGCTGGCGCGGGACGTGGTGACCCGCCGCGTCATCACCCTGGATGAGGAGTTCGATCTGCCGGGCGGGCTACGGGTGCGGCTGTTTCCAGTTGCCGGCAAGGTGGCGCTCTACCTGGAAGGCACGGCCGAGACGCAGGAAGGGGACACCGTCGGCGCGATGGTGACCCAGGCCGGCGCCACGCTGTGCTACGTCCCGGGCTGCGGCGCGATGACGCCGGCCCTGGCCGCGCGGCTGCGGAGTGCGGATGCCGTGATGTTCGACGGCACGCTGTGGACGGACGGCGAGATGATTCGCGCCGGCCTCGGCCAGAAAACCGGGCAGCGCATGGGCCACATGAGCGTCGCCGGCCCGGCAGGAACGCTCGCGGCGTTCGCGGACATCCCGGTGAAGCGCAAGGTGCTGCTGCACATCAACAACTCCAACCCGGTACTGCTGGACGACTCGCCCGAGCGGGCCGAGGCGGAGCGGGCCGGGTGGGACGTCGCGTTCGACGGGATGAGAGTGGATCTTTGAGCGGTCGGGCGTGCGGGTCGCTCGGGTTTTCCGGGCGGCGGCAAGGCTCTCACCCAACCCTCTCCCAGAGGGAGAGGGCTTCTCGTCAGCGGTGAGGGATCGTTCGCCGGGTGCTACGCGGCCTTGGCCATGCCGCGCAGCACGTATTGCAGGATGCCGCCGTGGCGGTAGTACTCCACCTCGTCATCCGTATCGATGCGGCACAGCGCCTGGATGGTCTCGGCCGTCCCGTCGGCGCGGTGGATCGTCACCGGCACGCTCATACGCGGCGTGATGGTCTCGATGCCCGTGATGTCCACCACCTCGTCGCCCTTGAGCCCCAGTGATTGCCGGGTCACGCCCTCGGGCAGGGTCAGCGGCAGCACGCCCATGCCCACAAGGTTGGAGCGGTGGATGCGCTCGAAGCTTTCCACCAGCACCGCCTTGATGCCCAGCAGCATGGTGCCCTTCGCCGCCCAGTCACGCGAGGAGCCCATGCCGTACTCCTTGCCGCCGAACACCACCAGCGGCACGCCTTCCTTCGCGTAGGCCATGGCGGCGTCGTAGATCGGCATTTCCTCGCCGTCCGGGTAGTGCTTGGTCAGGCCGCCTTCCACGCCGGGCAGCATCTCGTTCTTGATGCGGATGTTGGCGAAGGTGCCCCGCATCATGACCTCGTGGTTGCCGCGGCGGGCGCCGTAGCTGTTGAAGTCCCGCTGGCTGACCTGGCGCTCGATCAGGTACTCGCCCGCGGGGGACGTCTTCTTGATGTTGCCCGCCGGGCTGATGTGGTCGGTGGTGATGTTGTCGCCGAACAGGCCCAGGACCCGCGCGCCGGTGATGTCGCCCTTGGCCGGGGGCTCCATCGTCATGCCCTCGAAGTAGGGCGGGTTCTTCACGTAGGTGGAGCCGTCGGTCCAGCCGTAGGTGTCCTGGCCCGCCTCCACCTCGATCTTCTGCCATTCCTCCGGACCCACGAACACCTCGCCGTAGCGGCGGAGGTACTGCGCGCGGCTCAGGTCGGAGCGGACGATGGCCATGATCTCGTCGTTGGAAGGCCAGACGTCCCGCAGGAAAACCTCCTTGCCGTCCTTGCTGACTCCGAGCGGGGCGGTGGTGATGTCTTCCTGCATGGTGCCGAGCAGCGAGTACGCCACCACCAGAGGCGGGCTGGCCAGGTAGTTGGCGCGCACCTGCGGATGGATGCGGCCTTCGAAGTTGCGGTTGCCCGACAGCACGGCCACGGCCACCACGTTGCCTTCCTCGATGGCCGCGGCGATCTGCGCGTTCAGCGGGCCGGAGTTGCCGATGCAGGTGGTGCAGCCGTAGCCCACCAGGGCAAATCCCATCGCGTCCAAATCCTCGTGCAGGCCGGACTTGTCCAGGTACTCGGTCACCACCTGGCTGCCCGGCGCCAAGGACGTCTTCACCCACGGCTTCGGCCGCAGGCCGAATTCCCGCGCCTTGCGCGCCACCAGCCCGGCGGCGACCATCACGTAAGGGTTGGACGTGTTGGTGCAGGAGGTGATGGCGGCGATCGCCACGTCCCCGTGGCCGATGTCGAAGCTCTTGCCGTTGACCTCCGTGCGGACGGCGACGTCGTTGGCCGGCACGCCCAGGCTGCGGGTCAGCTCCTCCTTGAAGGCGCTGCCCGCCTCGTTCAGCAGCACCCGGTCCTGGGGGCGCTTCGGCCCGGCGATGGAGGGGTGCACGGTGGACAGGTCAAGCTCGACGACGTCGGTGAACACCGGCTCGGGCAGGGCGGAATCGCGCCACATGCCCTGCGCCTTGGCGTAGGCCACCACCAGGGCGATGCGTTCCTCTTCCCGGCCGGTCAGCCGCAGGTAGTCGATCGTGGTGGCGTCCACCGGGAAAAAGCCGCAGGTGGCGCCATACTCGGGCGCCATGTTGGCGATGGTCGAGCGGGTGGCGACCGCCATGTCGTCCAGGCCGTTGCCGAAGAACTCGACGAACTTGCCGACCACGCCCTTCTCACGCAGCATCTGGGTGACCACCAGCACCAGGTCGGTCGCGGTGACGCCCTCGTTCAGACTGCCGACCAGGCGGAAGCCGACCACGTCCGGGATCAGCATGGCGATCGGCTGGCCGAGCATGGCGGCTTCCGCCTCGATGCCGCCCACGCCCCAGCCGAGCACGCCGATGCCGTTGACCATGGTGGTGTGGCTGTCGGTGCCGAACAGCGTGTCCGGGTAGGCGAACTCCTCGGGGCCGACCTTCGACGTCCAGATCGTCTGCGACAGGTATTCCAGGTTGACCTGGTGGCAAATGCCGGTGCCGGGCGGAACCACGCGGAAGTTCTCGAACGCCTGGCTGCCCCAGCGCAGGAAGCGGTAGCGCTCGCCATTGCGGGCGAATTCTAGCTCCGCGTTCTCGTGCAGCGCGCTTTCCGTCCCGGCGACGTCCACCATGACGGAGTGATCGATCACCAGGTCCACCGGGATCAGCGGGTTCACCTTCTCCGGCGAGCCGCCCAGCTTGATGATGCTGTCGCGCATGGCCGCCAGGTCCACCACGGCAGGCACGCCGGTGAAGTCCTGCAACAGGATGCGGCTGGGGCGGAACGGCACCTCCTTGGCGCTGGTGGCTGTCTTGACCCACTCGGCGATCGCGCGCGCGTCGTCCACGGTGGTGGCGCCGCCGTCCTCGAAGCGGAGCACGTTCTCCAGCAGGACCTTGAGGCTGACAGGCAGGCGATCGACCTCGCCGATGGCCTTGGCGGCTTCCGGCAATGAGAAATACTGGTACTCGCGACCCCCCACATCGAGGCTCCGCTTCACCTTCAAGCTATCCCGTCCCGTGCTCTTCATCGGTTGCCTTGCTCCTTGCGCTGCCGCAGGGACGCGGCGCGGCCTGACTATGCTTGCGAGTTGAACTGATATAGGCACAGACGCGCCGTGGGTCCACCGAAGGGGACGTCAACAACGTGGCGGACGGGACCGCTCTGGT
>CAXTLC010000091.1:0-1504 GCA_964245075.1 uncultured Acetobacteraceae bacterium | reverse complement strand
CTCTGGTGCAAGCTCCTCTGGTGCAAGCAAAGGGCTTGGCCGCCTTCCGGGGCGAGCGGCTGGTGCTGGAGGGAGTTTCCTTGTCCGTGCCGCCGGGCGGGGCGCTGCTGCTGCTGGGGCCGAACGGCTCGGGCAAGTCCACCCTGCTGCGCCTGCTTGCCGGGCTGAAGCGGCCGGACGCCGGCACGCTCACCTGGCCGGAGGCGGCAGCGCCGGTGGCCTTTCTCGCCCATGCGGACGCGATCAAGCCTGGGCTGACCGCGGGGGAAAACCTGCGCTTCGCCGCGGCCGGACGCCCGGTGGCGCCCGCGCTGGCGGCGCTGGGGCTGGAGAAACTGGCCGACCTGCCGGCCCGCATGCTGTCCGCGGGGCAGCGCCGCCGCCTGGCGCTGGCGCGGCTGTCGCTCAGCCCCGCCCGGCTCTGGCTGCTGGACGAGCCGACCCTGGGGCTGGACACCGCGTCGCTCGCCCTGCTGGCGGGGCTGCTGGCGGCACACCGGGCCGGCGGCGGCGGCGTGGTCGCGGCCACCCATCAGGACCTTGTCCTGCCCGGCGCCGCCATCTTGCGGCTCGGCTGATGTTCGCGCGCCTGCTGGGCCGCGAGCTGCTGCTGTCCGTCCGGCACGGGGGGGACACGGTGGCGGCGACCCTGTTCTTCGTGCTGGCCGGGTCGCTGTTCCCGTTGGCGGTCGGCCCGGCGCCGGAGGTGCTGGCGCGGCTGGCGCCCGGCGTGGTGTGGGTGTGCGCGCTCCTGGCGGCGCTGCTGCCGCTGGACCGGCTGTTCGGCGCCGATGGGGAGGATGGCTCGCTCGACCAGTTGCTGCTGTGCGGGTTGCCTCCGGCGGCGGTGGCCCTGGCCAAGGCCGCTTCGCACTGGCTGGTGACCGGGCTGCCGCTCCTGGTTGCCGCGGTGCCCCTGGCGCTGATGCTGCGGATGGAGCCGGCCGTGCTGCCGGCGCTGCTGGCCGGGCTGCTGCCGGGCACGGCCGTGCTTTCCTTGCTGGGCACGATGGCGGGAGCGATCGTGCTGGGCGCGCGGCGGGGTGGCGTGCTGCTGCCACTGCTGCTGCTGCCGCTGGCCACGCCGGTGCTGATCTTCGGCGCCGCGGCGGCCGACGCCGCTGCAACCGGGCTGAGCCCGCGGCCGCATCTGCTGCTGCTGTGCGCGTTGCTGGCAGTTGCGCTGCCGCTCTGTCCCATAGCTGCGGGGGCCGCGTTGCGGGCAGCGGGCGAGTAGGCTTCCAAGGTTGGCGACGGTACGCCGGCGTTTAGTTGGCGATGCGCAATCATGTACAGTTGCCGGTTGTGCCTTCCGAAGAACAGCGGTATGAGGCCAATATCGGTACGTGCAAGTAACTATCCTATGATATGGTGGATCATACCAAATGATAGGCACTTGATGGTAGTTTGAGGGCAAGAAGCTCCATGAAGCAAGAATCTCCATGAAGAGAGAGATAAGGTCGCTGACGGGGCTGCGTGGCGTTGCCGCCATCGTGGTCGTCGT
>CAXTLC010000090.1:9341-16966 GCA_964245075.1 uncultured Acetobacteraceae bacterium | reverse complement strand
TGTATATGCACGGCCTGCTGGGTCCCAGCGCGCGCAAGAGCGTGCAGCCGATAGCCGAGCATCTGGGCCTTGGCGGGCACGACCAGATACAGCACTTTGTGGCCAGCCCAGCCTGGAACGACGCCCCACTGTGGACGGTGCTGGCCCGGGAAGCCGACCGGCTGGTAGGCGGAGGGAGCAAAGGGTTCGCGCGCGGCAGCGCGTGGAATGCCAGCGGAGGAGCAAGGCCGCATACCTGGTGATCGATGATACCGCGCTGCCCAAGACGGGCACGCTGTCCGTGGGCGTGGCGCGGCAGTATTGCGTCCAGTTGGGCAAGAAGGCGAACTGCCAGTCGCTGGTGCTGCTCACCCTGGCGCAGGGCGAGGTGCCGGTGCCGGTGGCCTTGCGCCTGTTCCTGCCCGACGAGTGGGTGGCCGACCCGGAGCGTTGCGCCCGGGCGGGCGTGCCGGAAGCGGAAACGGCAGACGGTGTGCCACGGAGCAAGGGCGAGATCGCGCTGGCCGAGCTGGACCGGGTGGTAGCCGCAGGCATGCGGTTCGGCTGCGTGCTACGGCACTAGTGCCGCGTTCCGGCATGCCTTGGACGAGCGCGGGCTGCGCTGGGCGAAGCTGCCCAAGGTTCCAGCCGCGTAGCGGTTGGAATGGCAACGGAGGGGGTCGGCATTGCCCGCAACCAGAAGGTTTATGGCAAGAACGTCCACCTCGTGCCTCCTGTGGGGCGCAAGCGCAAGCTGGCGCCGGACCAGGAACCGCAAGCGGCCGAGGACGTGCTGGCGGCGCTGCCCTGGCGACAGGTGACCTGGCGCCAAGGCACCAAGGGCAAGCTCCAGGCCCGCTTTGCCGCCGTCCGTGTCCGGGGCCGATGGCGCCGTGTGGGGCAACAACCGGCACCTGCCGAGGCGGCCGTCGGCAGGTTCAAGCAGGTGATCGGTGACGGCCTGCGCTCGCGCACGGACCGGCGCCGGACGACCGAAGCGGACGTCGCCGTCCATGTCCTCAACCGCATGCTGGACCTGGGGCGCCCAATCTCCGTCCGCATCGCCTGAACCACAGCCGGGGCTGGGGCAGTTGCGTCCGCAACCCAGGTCCATGCAACACGGCTGCACCTGTTGCGGCACACCGTGACCACCCGGCACCATGCCGAGACGATCGCGAAGCGATCCCCTGGAGGAAGAGGCCGCAGAGCGACCTCATGGGCCGCCACCCTCCAGCGCCGGTTCAACCAACTGACCGACCCGGCCGCCCACACGCTGGTGTCCGACAGCAGCGCGGGGACGATGCGGCCTTGCTCACCGCCAATCTCCTTGCCCCGCGCCGCGCTGGGAAGGTCACAACTGCTGGTGCCAACCCGGCGCGCGTCCTGTGTACTCGCGGAACAGCCTCAGGCTGACCGTGCATTTCACGTCCGCGAAGCCAGCCCGGCGCAGGGCGTCCTCGATGACCTCGGGCGACACGCAGGCGTCCAGCGTGTCCCGGTAGTAGCTCATCAGCGTCTTGGCCCGGCCGTAGCGGCCCTGGCCCCGGCCGAACACGGCGTGCATCGCCGGCACGGCCTGGCTGATCCAGAAGCCCAGCGCCGCCCGCGCTAGCTTGCCCTTAGCCGGCCCGATCTCCATCACGATCACCGTCCCACCCGGCTTCAGGACCCGGTGATACTCCGAGAACGCCCTCACCAGGTCCGACACGTGCCGGACCGCATAGCCCATCGAGACGAAATCGGCCGCGGCGTCCGGGACCGGCAGCGCCTCCGCCTCGCCCTGCGTCAGCGTCACCCAGGGAGGCACGACGCGGCGGGCCTGGGCCAGCATCCCGGCGCTCGGCTCGACGCCGTGGACCGCGCCGGCCTTCCCGACGATGGATGCGGCGGCGCACGTCACTTGCCCGGTGCCGGCGGCGACGTCCACGACCGTCATGCCGGGCCGCAGGCCCGCGAGCCTCAGCACGTGGCGCCGGTACCAGGGACCCGACCCGAAGGCGAGCAGAGCGGCGGTGCCGTCGTAGTCCACCGCAGTTTCGTCGAACAAGGTCCGCACGTAGGCGGGGCGCAGCGTGTCATCGCTGTAATGCTTGTCCAGGGTCGGATGCGGCCGTATGGGTCCGGGCGGAGGCGAGGCGGTCTGGGTCATCGTCGCGGAAACCTCGGAAGGTGGGGCCAGGCATCAGGCAGGCAGGCGGGCCAATTTAAACAGCTTGGCCGGGTAGGGTTCATGACGTTGGCCGCAGCCACCCTAATCTACCCTGGAACTTGGTCCAGCTTTCAAGCAAGCCGGCCCTGGGCAGGACAGTGCCCGGCACGGAAACCCGGCAGTCTGCGCCGGCCGCCTTCGGAGGACGCGCACCCCATGCCAACGCAAACGCCCGGCGCAAGCAGGACGGCCCGCGCTGCGTCGCGCGGCCTGCACGGGCGCGTGGCGTTCGCCGTCGTCATGCTCATCCTTGGCGTCAGTTTCCTTGCGGCCAGCCTGGCGGGTGCCGTGCTGGCCGTGGCGCTGCCGCGCCGGATGCGCGCGCCGTGCGGGCGGGCGATCATGCGCCGCGGGTTCCAGTTCTGCGTGGCGCTGATGCGGTCAACCGGCTTCTGCCACTTCGACCTGTCGGCGCTGGCGGCGCTGCGGGACGCGCGGGGGCTGGTGATCGCCCCCAACCACCCGACCCTGTTCGACGTCGTGCTGATCGTGTCGCAGGTGCCCAACGTGGTCTGCGTGACCAAGGCGGGCCTGTGGAACAACCCGATGCTGGGCGGCATGGTGCGGCTGGCCGGGTTCATACGCAACGACGCGCCGCTGCCGCTGGTGCGCCGGGCGGCGGCTGAGCTGCGCGCCGGGTCCAACCTGCTGATCTTTCCGGAAGGCACGCGCACCCCGGCGGGCGAAAGGCTCGGCCCCTTCATGCCGGGCTTCGCGCTGATGGCCAAGGCGGGCGGTGCGCCGGTGCAGGCCGTGTTCCTCAGCATGGCGACGCCTTACCTCCGCAAGGGATGGCCGTTGCTGCGCCAGCCGCCGCTGCCGCTGGTTTACGGCGCTCGCCTGGGCCGGCGCTTCCCGACCGACGGGGAGACCGCCGGTCCCTTCGCCGAAAGGCTGAACGCCTACTTCCGCGCCGAGCTTGCCGCCCCCGCCCCGCCGTGACGGCTCCAGCGGCGTCCCGCCTGGCACCGCATCCGATGTCCGGCCCCGCGCCCTCCGGAACGCCCCTGTTGCGTTGCCTCCGGTCATGGCGCCGTCGCGCACGCACCTGGTCATCATCCCCAGCTACGACACCGGCCCGGCGCTGCTGTCCCGCACCGTGGCGGCAGCGATGGCGGCTTGGTCGCCGGTCTGGGTCGTGCTGGACGGCAGTACGGACGGGTCTGCGGAGGCGTTGGCGAGGCTGCGAACAGCGGAAATGCCATCGGCGGGGATGCAGCCGGCCGGGACGGGGCCGGACGGGCTGCGCGTGCTGGCGCTGCCGCGCAACCGCGGCAAGGGGGCCGCGGTGCGCCACGCATTGAACGCCGCCGCCGCGGCAGGCTTCACCCACGCGCTGGTCATGGACGCGGACGGGCAGCACCCGGCCGGCCGGGTGCCGGCCTTCATGGCCGCTTCTGCGGCACAGCCGGAGGCCGTGATCCTTGGCGTGCCGCAGTTCGGGCCGGAGGCCCCGGCGCTGCGCGTCAAGGGCCGCCGCGTATCCAACTGGTGGGCTAACCTGGAAACGCTGTGGGCCGGCGTTGGCGACAGCCTGTGCGGCTTCCGCGTTTATCCCATTGCCCCGCTGCTGGCCGCCATGGCGCGGTCGTCCGGGATGCGCCGCTTCGACTTCGACCCGGAAGCGGCGGTGCGCCTGGTCTGGCAGGGCGTGCCGCCCGTCAACCTGCCCGCCCCCGTCCGCTACGTCGCACGGGAGGAGGGCGGGGTGTCGCACTTCAAGTACGGGCGGGACAACGTGCTGCTGACCTGGATGCACGTCCGGCTCATGCTGGGCTTCCTGCCGCGCTTGCCCGGCTTGGCGTGGCGGCGGGCGCGGGGCTGGCCGCTGCCTCCGCCGGCGCAGGCAGCGCCACCGCCAGCAGGCCCGCCGCCGTGACGGCCCGCAGCACGTCTGGCAGCGCGTCCAGCGCCACGGCCCGCCCGCCTCGGGACCAGGCCGTCGAGCCGTCGTGCATCATCAGCACGTCGCCGCCCGCCAGATGCCGGGTCAGCCGCGCAGCAGCCTGCCGGGGGTCGCAGCAGGTGGAGTCGTAGGCCCGCCGGGTCCACGACGCATGGAACAGGCCCTCGCCGGCCAGCACGGGGTCCAGCAGCGGGCTCCGCAGCCCCATGGGGGCGCGCACCCAACGCGGCGGGGCGCCGGCCAGGTCAGCCAGCGCAGACTGCGCCAGCCGCACCTCCCGCCGCATCGCCCGCGGGCCCATGGCGGCGAAGCCATAGGGGTGGGACCAAGTGTGGTTCTCGACCCGGTGGCCGCGCCGGGCGATCTCCCGCACCAGGGCCGGAAGCGCGGCGGCGCGTTGGCCGATGCAGAAGAAGCTGGCCCGGGCGCCGTGCGCGTCGAGCAGGTCCAGCACCCGGGGCGTGACGGCCGGGTCCGGCCCGTCGTCGAAGGTCAGCGCCACCCGGTCCGTGGGGCCGGGCAGCCGCACGAGCGTCCGCCCGGCCCACTGGCTGCGCGGGCGCATTCCGACGGCGAGCACGGCATGGTTGGCCGCCAGCGCCCCCAGCAGCCAGGGCCACCACGGCGGCGCCGACGCCAGCAGCGGCACACCGACGCCGTGCAGCCACAGCGACGCACGGGCCAGTGGCGTGGGCCTCCATCCAGGGGGCACGGTCCAGTTGGGCAGCGGGCGCAGCAACCGTGCTAGGCCCTCGCCGACTTGAACACGCCGCGCCATCCCCCGCCCTGCCGGACCGCGCGGACCAGCTCGGGCAGCGAGACATGGGGGTGGCCGGGAAACCGCATACGTCGCACAAGGTCCTCCACGACGAACATGGCTGCGACCAGCGGCAAGTCCAGGATGTTGACGAGCAAGGACCACGCCTCGACCGGCGCCAGCGCCAGCAGCAGCGCCGACCCAGCGATCTGCCCGGCAAAGAAGCCGCACCATGCCCACGTCACCCGCCGCGCGTAGCGCGCCAGCGCCGGGGTGAAGTTGGGGTCGAACCGCCGGCCCATCGCCACCACCAGCGGCGTGCGCCCCGGCAGCAGCGTCCTGCCGAACAGCGCCAGCAGCAGGCTGTTGATCGCCAGGTGTGACACGCCGGACACGGCCAGCAGCCCCGCCTCCGCCGGGATGCGGGCGCCCACCCAGTAGGCGGCCGTGGCGCACGCCGCCGCGGCCGCTCCCAGCGCCCACAACGCGGCCCGGCCGCGCCGTCCCGACCACGACCGCACGAGGGCGCCCAGCGCCAGGCACCACTGCGCCGACGCCAGCGCCAGGGCGACCGGCAGTCCCACCCCCGTGGCGACCAGCAAGTGCGTCGCGAACGGCGAGGTGACGGCGGCGACGGCCAGCGCGCCGCGCCCGACGTGCCGGAGGGTCCCGTTCGCGCCGGTGCCGTCGGTCCCGTAGGGCCGCTGAGTTAACAAAAATCATTCCACGCTCGCATATCGGGACTTTGCCTATTGTCGCGCCACAGTCTATGGGGACAACACGAATTTGTGTGTCGGTGGCTATAAGGTGGCGAACGTGAGCGAGGCGTCCGGAGTCAGCCCTGGAACCGTGAGCCTTCCACCGAACGGTGGCCCAGGGCACCACGAACTGGCCGGGCTGATCGTCAGCACGCTCAGCCTGGACATGGCCCCTGGCGACATTGACCCCCAAGCCCCCCTGTTCGTGGATGGCCTGGGCCTGGACAGCATAGACGCCCTGGAACTCGCGCTCGCGGTGTCCCGGGCCTATGGGTTTGAGTTGCGGTCCGACGACGAGCGCAACGGCCGCATCTTCGCGTCCCTGGACAGCCTCGCCCGGCACATCGCCGCGCATCGGACCCGGTAGCCGGCCATGCCCGCCGAAGCCTACCCGCTGGTCGGCCGGCCTGATGACGCGCTCCTGTTCCAGGGAACGGGGGATGGCTGCGCGCAGAACGGGCGGGTCAGCGCCGCAGTGTTCCTACGCGCGGCGTCCCGCATCGGGGCCACGCTGCCCGTTGGAGACGGCGCGGCCCTGAACCTGTGCACGGACCGGCTGACCTTTGCGCTGACATTCGCCGCTTGCCTGCTGCGCGGCCGTCCCTCCGTGCTGGCCTCGGACCGGAGCGCCGGTGGGCTGGCCAGCCTGCGGGTCAGGTTCCCGGGCGCCTTGGAGGTGGGTGACGGCATCGGCCGGGTCACTGCCACGGATTGGTCCGGGCCGCCGGCTGCGAATCCCACCCTGCCGGCCAGTCAGCTTGCCGCCATCGTCCTGACATCCGGCAGCACCGGGGCGCCAACCGCGCACCTCAAGACCTGGGGCGCCCTGGCCGAGCGCAGCCTGGCCGCCGCCGCCCGCTTCGGCTGGAAGCAGGAGGCCGCGCCCCGCTGCGTCCTCGCCACCGTGCCGCCACAGCACATGTATGGGTTCGAGACCTCGGTCCTGCTGCCGCTGCACGCCGCCGCCGCAAGCTGGTGCGGCCCGGCCCTGATGCCGGCCGACGTGCGCGCCGCGATGGCGGCCGTGCCAGGCCCCACCGTCCTGGTCACGACGCCGCTGCACCTGCGCGCCCTGCTGGAGGCCGGTGGCCGGCTCGGCGACCGGCACGGTTGCACCGTTTCCGCGTCCGCGCCGCTCGACCCCGCGCTGGCAGCGGCCGGCGAGGCACAGTGGGGTGCGCCGGTGATGGAGATCTTCGGCGCCACCGAGGTCGGCTCAGTCGCCAGCCGCCGCGTGACGGCGGACGCGGCGTGGCTCGCCTATCCCGGCATCGGGCTTGCCGAAGGGCCGGCGGGCACCGTCGTGACCGCGCCGCACGCGGAGGCGACGACGCTGGCCGACCACTTGGACCTGCTGGGCGGCGGTCGGTTCCGGCTGCTGGGCCGCCGGGCGGACCTGGTGAAGCTGGCGGGCAAGCGCGCCTGCCTGACCGACCTGACCCGCGCGCTGGCGTCGCTGGAGGGGGTGGAGGATGCCGCCTTCCTGGTGCCGGAGGACGCGGGGGAGCGGGCGGCGGCCCGGCTGGTCGCTTTCGCCGTCGCGCCGTCGCGCCATGCCGACGACCTGCTGGCGGAGCTGCGCGGGCGGATGGACCCCGCCTTCATGCCGCGCCGCGTGGTGCGGGTGGACCGCTTGCCGCGCAACGAGGCCGGCAAGCTGCCGCGCCAGGCGCTGGTGGCGCTGCACGCCCGGATAGCCCAGGCGCAGTCCAAGTGACCCTGTCCTGATGACCCTGGTCGGGACGTTCCGGGTTGACGCAGGGCACCCGAGCCTGCCGGGGCACTTCCCCGGTTGTCCTGTCGTGCCCGGCATGGTGCTGCTGGACGAGGCGATGGCCTGCGCCGCGCCGGCCTGCGCCGGGCTGGCCGGGTTCGACGTCGTGAAGTTCCTCCGCCCGGTGCTGCCGAACGAGACCGTGCAGGTGCTGGCCGGCCCCGCCGCCGGGGGCCGCCTGCCGTTCGCCTGCACCGTGGACGGCGAAACCGCGGTGCGCGGCACGGCGCTCCTGTCCGTCA
>CAXTLC010000090.1:0-9241 GCA_964245075.1 uncultured Acetobacteraceae bacterium | reverse complement strand
GCCCCTGCCTGCTGCGCCCCCTTCCGCCGAACCTCCCTCAGCCGCGCCATGAGCGCGACAACGGCGGGCTGGGCGGCGCGGCGGGAGCGCGGGTCAGCCGCCTGGCTGGGCGTCATGCGCTGGATGGTGACGGCGCTGGGGGCGCCGGTGGGGCACGCCCTGCTGCTGCCCATCGTCGCCTGGTTCCTGCTCACGTCGCCTGCCGCCCGCGCGGCCTCCCGCGAGTACCTGGGCCGGGCGCTGGGCCGCCCGGCACGCACCTGGGACGTGGCCCGGCACTTCCACACCTTCGCCCGCTCCATCCTGGACCGCGCGCTGCTGCTGATGGGCCGCGTGGACCCGGCGCGCGTCACGGTGGAGGGCGTCGCCGACGTGGAGGCGGCGCTGGCGCAGGGGCGCGGCTGCCTGCTGATGGGCGCGCACCTCGGCGGGTTCGAGGCGATGCGCCTGGTCGGCCGCCGCGCCCCGGCCCGGGTGCGGCCCATGATGTTCCGCCGCAACTCCGGCGCCCTGACTGCCTTGATGGACCGCCTGGACCCTTCCTTGCTGGCCGACGTGATCGAGTTGGGCGGACCCTGCGCCATGCTGGAGGCGCAGGAGGCGGCCCGGCGCGGCGAGCTGATCGGCACCATGGCCGACCGCGCGCCGGGCGGCGCCGAGCGGCACTGGGTGCAGGCCCCGTTCCTGGGCAGCCTCGCCCCGTTCCCAGTGGGACCGTTCGTGCTGGCTCACGCGCTGGGGACGCCGGTGCTGCTGTTCCGCGCGGTGCGCGCCAGCGGCGGGCGGTGGCTGGTGCAGTTCGAGCCGTTCGCGGACCGCGTCGTGCTGCGTCGCGGCGCGGACCGGGTGGGCGACTTGCAGGCCCTGGTCGGCGCCTACGCTGCCGCGTTGGAGCGCGCCTGCCGCGCGCACCCCTATGAATGGTTCAACTTCTATTCGTTCTGGGAGCCGCACGCGGATGCTGACACCACGCGGGACGCTCGGACGGCGGTCCCTGGGCAGGCTGCTCCTTCTGCCGCTGCATCCGGCGGCGTCCAGCGCGCAGGCAAGTAGCGCGAAGGCACCCGGCGCGCAGTCGCCGCTGGACGTTCCGGCTCTGATGGCCCGCCTGGCCACCGTGCCGGAGCGCCAGGCTGCATTCCGGGAGGAGAAGCGCATCGCGGCGCTGACGGCCCCGCTGCTCAGCACCGGCACCCTGCTCTACCGCCGCCCCGGCCACCTGGAGAAGCTGACCGGCTGGCCGGAGCGGGAGGCGCTCGTGGTGGATGGGGACCAGGTGGTGCTGACGGCCGGCAACGACCCGCCGCGCGTGGTGCCGCTGACGGCCGATCCTGGCTTGCGCGCACTGGTGGACGCCTTCCGCGCGCCGCTGGCTGGGGATCTGCCGGCGCTGGCGCGCTCGTTCCGGGTGCAAGGGAGCGGGACCCTGGCAGCTTGGCAGCTCGACCTGACGCCCACCAACCCAGCCGTCGCGCGCTTCCTACGCAGCGTACGCGTCGCCGGGAGCGGGGAGGAGCTGCGGACCATTGCCACCGTTCAGAGCAACGGGGACGAGCAGCTCATCGCCATCGCGGCCGAACCATGACGCAGGCCACTATCAGGCTTCACCCGTCATTGCGAGGAGCGCGGTTGCGCGGCGAGCCAGGGGCCGCCAGCACCGCCCCGTCTGCCCCCCGGCTGCCGCGCCGCAACAGCGGCCCGCGATGACGGACGTTCACCGGGCGGGGTTGGAGGTCAGCGACACGACCCGGCCTGTGGGGCGGCTGGCGCCCGTGCTCGGGGCGTTGCTGGCCGCGGGCACGCTGCTGGCCGCGGCGCTGCTGCTGACGCCGGTGCGGACCGACATCGCCAGGTTCCTGCCCGAGGGCCGGACGCCTGCGGGCCGCCTGATGCTGGAGGAGCTGCGGACCGGCGCGGCTGGGCGCGTGCTGCTGGCGGGCGTGGAAGGCGCTGGCCCGGCGGACCTGGCACGAGTCACGACCGCCATGGCCGCGGCGCTGCGCGGGACCGGGCGGTTCCGCGTGGTCGCAGCCGGGGATGCGGCCCTGCCATCGGCGGAGGAGCAGGCGGCCCTGTTCGCCCGGCGCTACCTGCTGGCCGACGCGGCGCTGGACGAGGCTTCGCTGCACGCTGCGCTCACGGCGCTGCTGCGCGCCTTGCGGTCCTCGGCGGGGCCGGTCGCGGCGGCCTACGGCTTTGCGGACCCGACCGGCGCCTTCACCGCGGCCCTGCGCGCCTGGGGAGGCAGCGGGCGGGTGCGGGCGCAGGACGGAGCGTGGTTCGACCCGGATCGCGACCGGGCGCTGCTGGTGGCCGTGACGGCGGCAGCAGGGATGGATGCGCCAGCGCAGGCCGTGGCGCTCGGCGCGGTGCAATCGGCGTTCCGGGACGCGGCGGCGGGGGTGCCCGGCGCGCGGCTGCTGGTCAGCGGCCCCGCGGTGTTCGCCCAAGCCGCCGAGGCCGCGGTCAAGCGGGATGTCAGGTTGGTGTCGGTCACCTCCGCCTTGCTGGTCTTGGCCTTGCTGGCGTGGCGGTTCCGCTCGCTGCTGGTGCTGGCGGCCATCGGTGCGCCGCTGCTGCTGGGCATCGCGGCGGCGACCGTGGCAACGGGGGCGGCGTTCGGAGGGGTGCAGGCGGCGGCGCTGGGGCTGGGTGCGGCGATGGCGGGGGTCGCGGTGGACTATCCGGTGCTGCTGATCGGCCACCGCAAGCGAGGCGAGGCTGGCGCGGCTACTCGGGCGCGGATCGGTCCGGCGTTCCGCCTGGCCGTTGCGACGGCGGTGCTGGGACTGGGCGGCATGGTGCTGTCCGGCCTGCCCGGCCTACAGCAGCTTGGTGTCTTCTCCGCCGCCGCGCTGGCCGCGACCGCCGCGGCAACGTGGTGGCTGCTGCCGCGGCTAGTGGTGGCTGCGGACCTTGCGCCCGTGGCGGCATCAGACCTGACTTGGCTGCCGCGGGTGGAGCGTGCCCGGCGGCACCGGGCCTGGGCGCTGCTCCCGGCCGCCGCTGCGCTGGCCGCCGCGGCGCTGGCGGGCGGGGTGCGTTGGGAAACCGACCTGGCCGCGCTCAGCCCCGTGCCAGACGCGGCGCGGACGCTGGACGCGGAGCTGCGCGGGGCATTGGGTGCGACAGATGCCGGGCAGCTCCTGATCGTGCGGGGACGGGACGCGGAGGAGGTGCTGCGCCAGCAGGAGGCGTTGCGGCCCCTGCTGACCCGGCTGCAAGGGGATGGCGCGGTCGGCGCGTCGGAGTACGCGGCGCAGCTTGTGCCGAGCGTCGCCGCGCAGGCGGCCCGCCGCGCCGCGCTGCCGTCCCGGGACGCGCTGGCCGCCCGGCTGGCAGCGGCGCGGGACGGCCTGCCCTACCGGGTGGATGCGTTCCAGCCGTTCCTGGACGGCGTGGCGGCGACGGCCGGCCTTTCGCCGCTGCGCCCGGCGGACCTGGACGGCACCGCCCTGGGCGCCCGCCTTTCGCCGCTGCTGGCACCGTCTGGCCCAGATAAGAACGAGTCCTGGCGCGGGCCGGTGACGTTCCGGGACGTGCGCGACCCGGCGCGGCTGCGCGCCGCCTTCGCCGGGCTGGACCCGACGGAGGCAACCTATGTGGACGTGCGGGCCGAGTTGGGCGGCGTGCTGGCCGGCTACACATCTGGTGCCTGGCGCTGGCTGGCCGTGTGCGCCGGGCTGGCCGCAGCCGTGCTGGCCGCCGGGCTGCGGCGGGACCTGGGGCGGCTGCCGCGTGTCGCCGGGCCGGTGCTGGCGGCAGTGCTGCTGACGGCGGCGCTGCTGACGGCGGCGGGTGCCCGGCTGTCCCTGGTGCATGTCGTCGCGCTGCAACTGGTGGCGGGCGTCGGGTTCGACTACGCCTTGTTCTTCTCCCGCCCGCAGCTTGACGACGAGGAGCGTGCGCGCACGATGAGGACCCTGGTGACCTGCAACCTGATGACCCTGCTGACCTTCGGCGCCCTTGCGCTGTGCCGCACGCCGTTCCTGCGCGACATCGGCGTAACCGTGGCGCTGGGCGCCGGGCTGGCGATGGCCGCGGCGTTCCTGTTCGCCGGGCCTGTTCCGGACAAGGCGCCGGCATGACGCCAACCGTCCTCTGCCCTGACTGCTCGCGTCGTTGCGAGGAGCGCAGCGACGCGGCAACCCAGGGGCGGCGAGCGCCGTGCTGTCGTCCCTGGATTGCCACGCTGCAAGGGCGGCTCGCAATGACGGACGCTTGTGGAGACGCGAGGGAAAAGGGCGATTAGCGTGATCCCCCTTGCGCTCACGGGCCTGACGGCGGTCAGCGCGCTCGGCCGGGGCGTCGCGGCCCACGCGGCGGCGCTGCGGACCCGGCGGGGCGGGCTGAGGCCGAACGACTTCGAGGGCGCGACCGGCGGCTGGATCGGCCGCGTGCCCGGCCTGGAGGCGCACCGGCTGCCAGACGGCTTGGGGGAGTACGACTGCCGCAACAACCGCCTGGCCGACCTGGCGCTGCGGACCGACGGCTTCCTGGGCGTGGTGGCCGACGCGGTGCGCCGCCACGGCGCCGGGCGGATCGCGGTGGTGCTGGGCACCAGCACGGCGGGCGTGGGGTCGGCAGAGGACGCCTACCGGGACCGGGACGCGGATGGCGCGTTGCCCACCGCCTTCAGCTTCCGCGGCACGCAGGAGATCGCGTCGCTGGGCCACTACGTGCAGGCGGCGCTGGGGCTGGCGGGTCCGGTGTCGGTGGTGTCCACCGCCTGCGCCTCCACCGCGCGCAGCATGATGGCGGCGGCAGCGCTGATCCGCGCCGGCGTGTGCGACGCGGCGGTGGTCGGCGGGGCCGACACGCTGTGCCGCATGACCCTGCACGGCTTCGCCTCGCTGGAGCTGATCTCCCCTACCCCCACCCGGCCCGGCGCCACGGACCGCACCGGCATCTCCATCGGCGAGGCCGCCGGATTCGCGCTGCTGGAGCGGCCCGCCGTCCTGAAGCGGGTTGACGGGCCGGACGACCTGATGCTGCTGGGCTGGGGCGCGTCCAGCGACGGCTACCACATGTCGTCTCCGCATCCGGAGGGCATCGGCGCCATCGCCGCCATGCGGAGCGCGCTGGCGGTGGCTGGGCTGGAGCCGGGGCAGATCGACTGGGTCCACCTGCACGGCACCGGCACCCGCGCCAACGACGCTGCGGAGGACCTGGCCGTCGCCGCCGTGCTGGACGGCGCGGACGTGCCTGTCAGCAGCACCAAAGGCTGGACCGGGCACACGCTGGGCGCCAGCGGCGTGCTGGGCGCTGTGGTCGCCGCGTGCTGCGTCCGGGAGGGCTACGCCGCCGGCTGCCTGGGCCTGAACGCGCCAGACCCGGCGTTCCGCTGCCGCGTGCTGGTCCGCAACGAGGCCCGCCCGGTGCGGCGCGTGCTGGCCAACGCCTTCGGCTTCGGCGGCACCAATTGCAGCCTCGTGTTCGGGTCCGCATGAGGGTTGCGGTCTTAGGGGCATCCGTTTGGGGTCCAGGTTTGCCCGGGTGGGACGCCGCGCGCCCGGTCCTGGCCGGGGCGGCGCCGTACGACCCGGCGCCGGTGCTCCCTCCCTCGCCCGCGCTGCTGCCGGCCAACGAGCGCCGCCGGACCGGCCCCGTCGTCCGCCTGGCGCTGGCCGTGGCGGCCGAGGCCGCGGCGGCCAGTGGCGTCGCCCCAGCCTTGCTGCGGAGCGTGTTCGCCAGCGCCAACGGCGACGGCCCCGTGGTGGGCGGCATCCTGGAGGCGCTGTCGGCCGGCGCCCCCTCGGACGGGCGGATGGTGTCGCCGACCGCGTTCAGCAACTCCGTCCACAACGGGGCGGCCGGCTACTGGTCCATCGCCACTGGCGGGGCGCAGCCGGCGGGCTGCCTGGGGTGCGGGGACGCCACCTGGGCCGCGGCGCTGCTGGCTGCCGCCGTGGAGGTCCATGACGCCGGGGCGCCCGTGCTGGTGGTGGCCTACGACCACCCGCTGCCGCCGCCGCTGGACGCCAAGCGCCCAATCCTGGCGCCCTTCGCCGCCGCGCTGGTGCTCGCGTTGCCGGAAGCAGCAGGGTGGGCGCAGTTGGAGATCGGATACGAGGCGTCGCCGGCCTTGCCGGACGCAACCGAGCCTGTCCTGCCGGAGTTGCGGGCATTGGCGCTGGGCAACCCGGCGGGCCAGTCGCTCCGCCTGCTGGAACACCTGGCGCGCAGCGTGTCGGGTCCGTGCCCGGCGCCCTACCTGGCCGGGCACTTGCGGGTCGAGATCCTGTGATGGGCATCGCTGGGCCGGCGCTGGCGGCGCTGGTGCCCCATGCGGACGCGATGTGCCTGCTGGGGTCCGTGCTGTCCTGGGACGCGAACGGCATCCTGTGCGGTGCGACGTCCCACCTTGCCCCGGACAACCCGCTGCGCCGGGCCGGACAGCTGGCAGCACTGTGCGGGGCGGAGTACGCCATGCAGGCGGCGGCGCTGCACGGCGCGCTGCTGGACGGCGGTGCCTGCCAGCCAGCCGGGCGCGTCGCGGCGCTGCGTGGCGTCCGGCTGCTGGTGGACCGTCTGGACGACCCGGCGCTCGGCACGCTGCGCGTCGGCGCGCAGTTGCAGCACCGGGAAGCCGGCGGGTTGCTTTACAGCTTCAACATCACTGCCGCGGACGGCCGCTTCCTGCTCAGCGGCCGGGCCGCCGTGTCGCTGCCGCGCACGGGCGCATGACACAAGCAGCCGACCGTTTCCTGACCGTTCCACGTCATTGAGGCAGCGCGGCGGCACGGCAATCCAGGACGGCAAGCGCAGTGGCTTTGGCCTCCGGATCGCTGCGCCGCTGCGCGGCTCGCGATGACGGCTCACTTGCGGAAGGGTGAAAGCAGAAGGCTGTTGGCATGGCAGTGCCGGAAGGCTGCTTGAACCAGCATCCGGCGGCTCGTCGCCGGCATGGCCGAAGGCAGGGTATGGCGACGCGAGGCCGTGCCCCCTGTGCGGGCGTCACCAGGAAACCACATCGCCGAAGCGGCCGCACATGATGGATCAACGAACCTTGCCCCTGGCATGACCTCCTCCTCTCGCCGTGCCCTCGTCACCGGAGGCGCCAGCCCGCTCGGCCAGGCTATCTGCCGACGCCTGGCGTCCGACGGCCTGCACGTGGTGGTCCACGCCCACGCCAACCTGGCCGGCGCGCAGGCGCTGGCGTCGGAGATCGCCGCGGGCGGCGGCAGCGCGGAGGCGCTGGCCTGCGACCTCGCGGACTTCGGCGCGACGGCCGCGGCCCTGGCGCCGCTGCTGGAGGCCGGGCCGGTGCAGGTGCTGGTCCACAACGCCGGCACCCACGCCGACGTGCCGATGGCCGGCATGACGGAGGGGCAGTGGCGGAGCGTGGTGGATGTTTCGCTGAACGGCTTCTTTGCGGCGTGCCGCCCGTTGCTGCTTCCGATGATGGGCACGCGCTGGGGCCGGATCGTCGCGGTGTCGTCCGTGTCGGCGGTGACGGGCAACCGCGGCCAGGCCAACTACGCCGCCGCCAAGGCCGGGCTGGTCGGCGCCGTGCGGTCCCTGTCGCGGGAGGTGGCGAGCCGCGGCGTGACCGCCAATGCCGTCGCGCCCGGCATCATCGCGTCCCCGGCGACGCAGGCGGCCGGGCTGGACGCCAAGCGGATCGCGGAGGTCGTGCCGATGCGCCGGGCAGGGACGGCGGAAGAGGTGGCGGACCTGATCGGCTTCCTAGCATCCGACCGGGCAAGCTACATCACGGGCCAGTGCGTTTCCATCAATGGCGGGATGGCCTGACGGGGCGGCGCCTGGCTTTAACAGGCGTGGAGCCTGTCCCAGCAGGCTTCGGGCTGGCCCTGCGCTTCTGTTCCGCCCTGGCTTGACCGTCAGCAGTGTCCAAGCCCGCCAAAGGTCAAAATGGGCCGCTGGACCCTGGCGGGACTGGCAGTACGAACCACGTAGGCGCCTCGGTCCCCCATGTGGCCACGCTGACGACCTGTTCAGCGCTGGCTGCGCGGTCCCACTTGCCATCCCGGTCATCCGACGGCGCTTCGGCTGTTCGCGCGTTTACAACGGGAAGGCAGGGCACGTCGCCTGTCATCGGCTTGCTTCCAACGATGTCTGGGCGCCTTGCCAAACCCGCGGGAGGCGGACCACGCCGGCGTCATGCTCCACCCGGTGAACCGGGTGGCAGGGACGCGCCGCGACGCTCTCGCGCGTGTCAGGTACCCGGCCGGGCCAACCGCGCCAGGGGAAGCTCGCCAGGCTGTCGGCGCTCAGGATCAGCGCCTCCACCAGCCGCGCCGTGGCGGCTTGGTTGCGCTTCGCCAGATAGCTGAAAATGCAGCGCAAGTCGTCCCAGGCAGCTGCGCGCCAGGCCACCCTCATGAGGGTGGCCTGGCTTTCATGCGCCGCCGCAGCTCCCGCCAAGTCGCGCAACGTCTCGACCCGCACATCCTCATGCGGGATGTCGGGCCGTGGGTCCGTCAACGACTCGGCCACGGCGGCGACCAGCGCTCCGCCTCGTCCAGAGCCTCGACCGACAAGGGCACGTGTGCGTTGAGTGAACCGTCTGGCTTGGCATCCTCCTACTTGGGTCTGATCCAACGTCGCTGCCGTGAGTCGCAAAGAAGCGGCGTCTCGTTCGGGTATGCTCAAACGGGCACCCGGCCAGAACGACGACTCCGCGCTGATCTGGTGTTCCAGGTTCTCGATCCAGCCGTTGTAGTTCGAATGGATCACCGGGCTGCCAGCCTGGGTGGCGCGGTGCCGCTGTAGTTCAAGTCAATGCTCGACACGTAGTGGATCGAGAAGCGGCGCGTGTCGTAGGGCACGTCCACGACGGCCTGGTGCGTCCGCAGGTTCAGCGTGCCGCGCATCAGGCCGGGTCGCTGCTCCTGCATCACCCAGCGAAGCGACGCGCCCGCGCGCTTGATCTGCTCCGCCCGCTGCGGCAGCGATGCCTGGCCAACGAACGCGGCGTCCCGCACCTCGTGCAAGGAT
This sequence comes from uncultured Acetobacteraceae bacterium, assembly GCA_964245075.1. Taxonomy (GTDB): domain Bacteria; phylum Pseudomonadota; class Alphaproteobacteria; order Acetobacterales; family Acetobacteraceae; genus LMUY01. The sequence continues at coordinate 280 of CAXTLC010000090.1, read as the reverse complement.
GCCGTGCGGACGCACGCCCGAGCGTTAAAAGGGCAGCCAGGCCCCCGGTGGCCTGCAACAATGTCCTGCGATGCATCCAAGCCCCCCTGTCCCGGCAACGCGGCGCCAGGCTGGATGGGATCAGGGTAACGCCGCCGCGGGCCGGGCCGCATCGCCGGAGAACGCCGGGCCGCTGACCGCGGCGCGGTCCAGCCCCCGGTTCACGTCCAGGCCGGTCATGCGCCACTCGTGCACGGGCAGCGGCAGCGGGCGCAGCAGCCGCTCCTCGTACTGGGACGCC
>CAXTLC010000089.1:0-17247 GCA_964245075.1 uncultured Acetobacteraceae bacterium | reverse complement strand
TAGTTCTTTGTTTGGCCTGGCAATTAACGCCCTGACTGTTTCCAGTCGGGGCGATTTCAGGCTAGAGCATGCGTTGCAGGATGATCTTCTGGATGTCGCTGGTGCCCTCGTAGATCTGGCACACCCGGACGTCGCGGTAGATCCGCTCGACCGGGTAGTCGCATAGGTAGCCATACCCGCCAAGCGTCTGGATGGCGGCGCTGCAGATCGCTTCCGCGGCTTCGGAAGCGAACAGCTTGGCCATCGCGGCCGCCTCCAACGCGGGGCGCCCGGCATCCTTCAGCCGGGCGGCGTGCAGCACGAGCTGGCGGGACGCCTCCAGCTTGGTCTTCGCGTCCACCAGGCGGAAGCCAACGGCCTGGTGGTCGATGATCGGCTTGCCGAAGCTGCGGCGCTCCTTGGCGTAGGCGATGGCGTACTCCAGCGCGGCGCGCGCCATGCCGACGGATTGGGCCGCGATGCCGATGCGGCCGGCTTCCAGCGTGGACAGGGCGATCCTGTAGCCCTCGCCCTCGGCGCCGATGCGTTGCGCGCCGGGCACGCGCATGCCGTCGAACACGATGTGGCAGGTGTCGGACGCTTTCTGGCCCAGCTTCTCCTCCACCCGCGCCAACCCGTAGCCGGGCGTATCGTTGCCGACGATGAAGCAGGACAGGCCCTTCTTGCCTGCGGCCGGGTCGGTGATGGCGAACAGGATCGTGGTCTGGCCGATCGCCGCGTTGGAGATGAACTGCTTGGACCCGTCGATCACGTAGCCGTCCCCATCGCGCACCGCGCGGGTCCGCAGGTTGGACGCTTCCGACCCGGCGCCGGGTTCGGTCAAGGCGAAGGAGCCGATGGCGGCGCCGGCCGCCATCGGGCGCAGCCACTGCTCCCGCTGCGCGTCGGAGCCGTAATGTTGCAGGATCTCGCAGGTCGGCGCGTTGTGCACGCTCACCAGGGTGGACACGGAGCCGTCACCGGCCGCGATCTCCTCCACCACCCGCGCGTAGGTTTCGGTGTCGATCTCGGACCCGCCCCAATCGGCGGAAAGCGTGGCGCCGAGGAAGCCGAGTTCACCCAGTTCGCGGACGATCTCCGGCTCGATGCGCCCGGCCTTCTCGCGCGCAGCCGCGGAAGGCGCCAGGCGCTCCTGGGCGAAGCGCCGCGCGGTGTCCACGATCAAGGCGTTCGGGTCGGTGTGGTCGAGCATTCATTCGATCCTTCTTGGAGGTCCCCTTGCCCAACCCCCTCTCCGGAGGGAAGGGCTTACTCCGCAGCGATCGCCGCGGCCGGCACGCTATCCAGCGCCGCGAGCAACGCGGTCCGTTGCGGGGCGGCGTCACGCAGCGCGGCATGCTTGACCGGGCCGAAACCGCGCACGTGCATCGGAATCTCCGCCAGGGCCACCGCGCTGTCCAGCGTTTCCGGACGCAGCCTGGCAATGGCGGCCTCGATGCTCGCCTCCGTGTCGCGCGCGAAGCCGCGTTCCGCCCGGCGCTCGGCCTGCCAGCCGAACGGGTCCAGCACCGTGCCGCGCAACCGCTTGCCGTGGCGCAGGAGCCGGAACAGCGGCAGGGCGACGCGGCCGGAGATCGCCACCTTCCTCTTGCGGCCAGTCGCCGGGTCGGTGCGGGAAAGCAGCGGCGGCGCCATGTGGAACACCGGCCGCTCCCCGTGTTCGGCGGCTGCGTGCAGCCGAGCGACCTCGTACTCGTCCTTGTAGGCGTAGGCGCGGAACAGTCCCTCGGCCACGGCGCGCGTGAACCGGCCGGGCGCACGGAAGACCGCCGCCTCGCGCGCCCCGGCACGGTCCACGATGCGGCGGTAACGCTGCGCCAGCCGGACGGAGCCGTACCGCACCAGTTCGGCCTCCCGTGCTGACACGAGCGCGGCCAGGGTTGCGGGCGGCGCCTCCCCGCCGGACGACAGCACGGCGTCCGCCAGCTCCGGGCGCGCATGGAGGATGCGGCCCCAGGCAAACGCGCGGCGGTTCAGCGCGACCGCGGTGCCGTTGAGCTCGATGGCCCGCAGCAGGGCGTCCTGCCCGACCGGGATCAGCCCCGCCTGCCATGCCAGGCCCATCATCAAGGTGTTCAGCGCCTGCGCCTGGCCGAACAGCCGCTCGGACAGCGCGGTGGCGCGCAGGTAGGCGCTCCCATTGCCGCCCACCGCGCGGTCGATCACCCGGCGGTGCAGCCCCGCGTCGATCACGAGGTCCCGGTCGGCCAGGAACTGCGTGCTCGCCTGCAAGTCCAGGTTGCCGATCACGGTGCCGCCGGGGCGCACCCGCTCCAGCACGCCGCGCCCGGCACCCACGGCCAAGTCCGCCGCCAGCAGGAAGTCCGCCTCGCCGGACGGGATGCGGACCACGTCCAGCCCGCTCTCCCCGATCTGCACGTGCGAAACCACGGCGCCGTTCTTCTGCGCCAGCCCGGTGAAGTCGAGCGTGCTGACCTGCTTGCCTTCCAGATGGGCCGCCATCGCCACCACCGCACCCGCCGTCACGATGCCGCCGCCGCCGATGCCGGCGAACAGCCCGCGCCAGGGCGTGGCCAGGTCCGGCAGCGCCGGGTCCGGCAGCCCGGCCGCCAGTTCGGCCTCCCTCGCCTGCCATGGGGCGCCGTCGCCGCGCGACGGCGCGTCCGTGGCCGACACCACGAAGGACGGGCAGAAGCCCTTCAAGCAGGACAGGTCCGTGTTGCAGCTCGTGGGGGAGATGCGGCGCTTGCGGCCATAGGCCGTGTCGATCGGCTCGATGGCGATGCAGTGGGACTGCGCCGTGCAGTCGCCGCAGTTCTCGCACACGCGGGCGTTGATGCTGACCCTGGCCGCCGCCGAGGCCATCGTCCCGCGCTTGCGGCGGCGGCGCTTCTCGGTGGCGCAGACCTGGTCGTAGAGGATGGCGGACACGCCGGCGAACGCGGCGCAGTCTTCCTGGACCTGCGGCAGCTCCTCGCGCCTGTGGCGGCCGACGCCCGGCGGCAGATCGGACGCGGCGGGCAGACGCCCCGGGTCGTCTGCCACCACGACGATCTTGCCCACGCCTTCCGCCCAGACCTGCCGGGCGAGCTGGACGATCGTGGGGCCGCCCTCGGCCGGTTGCCCGCCCGTCATGGCCACCGCGTCGTTGAACAGGATCTTGTAGGTGATGCGGGAGTTGGCGGCGACGGCCTGGCGGATCGCCAGCAGGCCGGAATGCTGGAAGGTGCCGTCCCCCATGTTGGCGAACAGGTGCGGCACGGACGTGAACGGCGCCAGGCCGACCCACGCCGCGCCCTCGCCGCCCATGACGCTGAACAGACCGGTGCCGGGCGTGTGCTGCATCGCCATGACGTGGCAGCCGATGCCGGCCATGGCGAGCGAGCCGTCCGGCAAGCGCGTGGAAGTGCTGTGAGGGCATCCGGCACAGAACGTGGGCGCGCGGGTAAGCAGCCCGTCCGGACGCTCCGCCGCCGCCGGCACGTCGGGCGCGCGCGTCTCGATGCCGAACCGGGGCAGAACGGCCGCCAAGGCGCGGCCGACAAGCTCGGGCGACAATTCCAGCGCGGCCGGCAGCAACGGAGCATCGTCCAGGCCGGTCTTGCCCAGCACCGCGGGCCGGGCGTCCGCCGGAAGGTTGTACAGCGCGGCGCGGACCTGCGCCTCCACGAAGGACCGCTTCTCCTCCACCACCAGCAAGGCGCGGCGGCCACGGGCAAAGGCGCGCAGGCCCTCCGTTTCCAGCGGCCAGGCCATGCCGACCTTGTAGATCGCCAGCCCCCCGTGGCGGTCCAGGCCCATGGCGCGGAGCGCGTGCAGCACGTCGTGGTGCGCCTTGCCGACCGTCACGATGCCGACCGGAGCGTCCGGCCCGCCTCGCACCACCCGGTCCAAGCCGTTGGCCCGCCACCAGGCGCGCGCCGCGGGCAGGCGCTCGTCCAGCATGCGGCTCTCGAACACGAAGCGCTCGGCCGGCCAGTTCGGCCGCGGGTCCAGGTTGAAGCCGTGCGGCGGGACGGCAATCGCCGGGGTGGCGAAGCTGCGGACGGACGGCACGGTGACCGTCGCGGCCTGCTCGGCCGTCTCGGCGGTGGTCTTCATCGCGACCCACAGCCCGCTGAAGCGGGACAGGGCGATGCCGGCCAGGCCGAACTCGATGATGTCCGCCACGCCGGCCGGGGCGAGCACGGGCATCATCACCGCCTCGAAGATCTGGTCGGTCTGGTGCGCGAAGGTGGAGGAATGCGCGCCGTGGTCATCCCCGGCGACCGCCAGCACCCCGCCGTTGCGGTGCGTGCCGAACGTGTTGGCGACGCGGAAGGCATCGGCGGAGCGGTCCACGCCGGGTCCCTTGCCATACCACATGGAGAACACGCCCTCGACGGTCGCACCTGGGTAGCAATCGAGCTGCTGCGCCCCGGACAGCGCCGTGACGGCCAAGTCCTCGTTCAAGCCGGGCTGGAAGCGGATGCCATGCGCATCCAGCAGCTTGCCCCGGCGCCACAGCTCCTGGTCCAGCCCGCCGAGCGGGGAGCCGCGATAGCCGGACACCAGCCCACGGGTGTTGCGGCCTGCCATGCGGTCAAGCCGCGCCTGCTCCAGCAGGAGGCGCACGAGGGCCTGGATGCCGCTCAGCAGCACGGGGCTGTCGAACTCGGCGTAGCGGCTTTCCAGCGTCGTCGGCAGGGTTTGGAGGCCGATGTCCACCGCACGTTCTCCCGCAACCGGTACGACGGAAGGGTAACGCCGAATTAGGCGGTGATTGCTGTCGTATTTCGTGCCTGAAACCAGTAGGATTAGCAGGAATTCCTAATACCGCGCTGTGATATGGAAGGTTTGCCCGTGCGACTGGACCGGATCGACCTTTCCATCCTGGACCATCTACAGCGGGACGGCCGCGCGACGACGGGGGAGCTCAGCGAAGCGGCAGGCTTGTCGCCGTCGCCCTGCCACCGCCGGCAGAAGCTGCTGGAGGAAAGCGGCATCATCACCGGCTACGTGGCCCTGCTGGACCAGGACCGGGTCGGCCTGCCGGTCAACGTCATGGTTTCGGTGGAACTGGCCGGGCAAACGCAGGAGCTTCTGGAAGCCTTCGAACGGGCGGTCCAGCAGCTTTCGGAAGTGATGGAATGCATGCTGATGACCGGCGCCAGCGACTACCTGCTGCGCGTGGTGGCCGCGGATCTGGGCGCCTACGAGGAATTCCTGCGCACCCGGCTCACCCGCCTGCCCGGCGTGCGGGGCGTCCGGTCAGCTTTTGCGCTGAAACGAGTAATTTACCGGACGAACCTGCCGCTGCGCCGATCCCGGTGATGCGTCAGGTGCGTTCCCCGAACGCCCGCCGCCTGAGATCCTCCAGCCGCTCCGTCCCGCCCGGCGTCTTCGGGTCAAGCTCCAGCGCCTGCCGCCACGCCTCGAAGGCGCCACGCCAGTCGCCGCGCTGCTCCGCGATGCGCGAAAGGTCCTCCAACGCGTCGAACTGCCGCGGCTCGCGCTTGATCACCTCGGCGATGTCCCGCGTGGCGCCCGCGTAATCGCCCAGTTCGCCACGCGCCAACGCGCGGCCGTGCCAACCCTCCTGCAAACCCGGCTGTAGGTCGAGCGCCGCATCGAAGTCGTCCAACGCCTCGCCCGCCTGGTGCTCGGACAGCTCGTTGAAGCCGTGCTGCAACAGCAGCTTGGTCGCCGGCGTCGCTTCGGCCAGCCATTGGCCCTTGATCGACCTCTCCACGGCGCCTGCGGTCTGCTCGTCCGGCGCCACCCTCAGCATGCCTAGCAGGCGGTCCAGCGTCTGCTCGCGGCTCGGGTGGGCCGGCGCGTCCGCCCGGACCGGCGCCGCGGCAAGACCCAGCAGCGCAACGAGCGCCGCGCCCCTCACCCGGGCACCGCGGCGGGGCGGGGGCCGCCGGCCATCCAGTCCAGCAACTCCACCGTGTGCACCGTCGGCAGCCCGCCGCCCGCGAGCTGGGTCAGGCAGCCGATGTTGCCGGCGGCGATCAGGTCCGGCTGCGTGCGGCGGATGTTGTCCAGCTTGCGCTCCCGCAAGCGCCCGGCGATCTCGGGCTGCAACAGGTTGTAGGTGCCGGCGGAGCCGCAGCACAGGTGGCCCTCGGCCGGCTCCACCACGGTGAACCCGGCATTCCGCAGCAGGCCCTTCGGTTGCAGCACGATCTGCTGCCCGTGCTGCAACGAGCAGGCGGCATGGTACGCGACGGTCAGCCCTGGCGGCTCGCGGCTGGGCATGTAGTTGGCGCGGAACAGGAACTCCGACACGTCGGCGGCCAGCGCGGACACCCGCTCGGCCGCCTCGCGTTCCGGCTCGTCGCGGAACATGAAGCCGTAGTCCTTCACCGTCGTGCCGCAGCCGGACGTGTTGACCAGGATGGCGTCCAGCCCTTCCCCGTCCGCCTCCCTGGTCCAGGCGGCGATGTTGGCGCGGGCGGCTTCCAGCGCCGGGTCATGCCGGCCCATGTGGTGCGTCAGCGCGCCGCAGCAGCCGGCGGCAGGCGGGACCACGACGTCATAGCCCATGCGGGTCAGCAGGCGGATGGTCGCCTCGTTGATGGACGGCGCCAGCACCTGCTGCGCGCATCCTGCCAGCAGCGCCACGCGGCCCTGCCGTTGGCCCTGGGCGCGGTGCACCCCGTTCACCGAGCGGAACGGCGGCAGCCTACCCGGCGCCAGATCCAGCATGGCGCGCACCCGGCCGCCGAGCACCCCGCCGGGCACCAGGAAGCGGAACGGCTTCGCCAGCCGCGCGGCAGCCATCGCGAGCCGCATCCGGCCGGGCGAGGGCAGCACCCGGGTCAGCACCTCGCGCAGCAGCCGCTCGTGCCAGGGCCGGGTGTAGGTTTCCTCGATATAGCGCCGGCCGTGGTCCACCAGGTGCATGTAATGGACGCCCGACGGGCAGGTGGTCATGCAGGACAGGCACGACAGGCAGCGGTCCACGTGCTGAACGACGTCCTTGGTCGCCGGGCGGCCGGATTCGAGCATGTCCTTCATCAGGTAGATGCGTCCGCGCGGGCTATCCAGCTCGTCGCCGAGCAGCACGAAGGTCGGACAGGTGGCGGTGCACATGCCGCAATGCACGCAGGTGCGCAGCACCTTGTTGGAGGATGCGGTGTCCGGGTCCCGCAGTTGCTCGGCGGTGAAGTTGGTTTGCACTGCTACGCTCCAGGAAACAGGCGGCCAGGGTTGAGGATGCCGGCCGGGTCCATCACCGCCTTGACCCGGCGGCTGAGCGCGGCGAGCGCGGCGGGTTCCGGCGGCACGGCATCGGCTGCCGCGCGCAGGCTGTCGGGCGCGCGCATCAGGGTCCAAGTCCCGCCGGCCTCCGTGGCGGCGGCGGTGACGGCGGCATGGGCGGCCGGGTCCCCGGCCAGCCAGACGAGCCCGCCGCCCCAGTCCAGGAATCCGCGCAACCCGGTCGCCGTCAGCACGCCAGGCCCGGAGGACGGGCGCACGGACACCCGCCACACGGCGTCGCCGGGCTCTGCCGGCAACGGCGCCGCGTCCCGCACGGCACGCCAGACGGTGCGGCTCTGCGGGTCGTCCAGCAGCTCGGCCCGTCCGTGGGGCGCCAGGTCCGTGACGAGCCGGCCAGTGCGGTAGGCGACGCTGGCGGCGAAGTCCTCGATCCGGACCAGGGCCACGGAAGACGCGAACCCGGCCAGTGCGGGCACGCGGGCGGCGGCCGCTTCCGGCAGCCAGGCGGCGCCGCTCACACCGTAGGGGGAGCCGAGCGCCGCGGACAGCGCAGCCACGCCGGCCTCCGCGGACAGCCCGGGCAGCAGCAGCGTGCCGGTGCGCTCGGGCGCGGGCAGCACCTTGAGCGTGACCTCCGTGATGATGCCGAGCGTGCCATGGCTGCCGGCGAGCAGCTTGCACAGATCCAGCCCGGTGACGTTCTTCAGCACCCGTCCGCCGGAGTGGAACGGCTCCCCCGCCCCGTCCACCGCGCGGATGCCCAGCAGGTGGTCCCGCATCGCCCCCCAGGCAACCCGGCGCGGGCCGGACAGGTTGGTGGCGACGACCCCGCCGATCGTCTGCGCGCCCGCCGTGCCGAGCAGGGCGGACAGGTCCGGCGGCTCGGCGATCAGGTGCTGGCCCCCCTCCGCGAGCGTGGCCTCGATCTCGGCCACGGGCGTGCCGGCGCGGGCGGAGATCACCAGTTCCTTCGGGGCGTACAGCGTGATGCCGCGCAGGTTGCGGGTGGACAGCGACCGGGCGGCCTGCACGGGGCGCAGCATCCCGCCCTTGGTGCCGGCGCCCTCCACCAGGATCGGCTCCCGGGCGGCGCACGCGGCCATGACCGCGGCGGCGATGCCGGCTTCGTCGACAGGGGCTTCCTGGGTGGTCATGTGCCGCGCCGCGCCTCACCCGATCTTCTTTCCCTGGGAAAGGGCCGGAGTGGCGTGCCGGCCGGCACGCCTATGCCGCCGCCTTGAGCGGAAACACCTTGGCCGGGTTCAGCAGCCACTGCGGATCGAACGCGGCCTTCAGTGCGCGCTGCCGATCCAGCTCGGCTTCGCTGAACTGCACGCCCATCAGGTCGCGCTTTTCCAGCCCCACGCCGTGCTCGCCCGTCAGGCAGCCGCCAACCTCCACGCACAGGCGCAGGATGTCGGCGCCGAACAGCTCTGCCCGGTGGAAGCTGTCCGGGTCGTTGGCGTCGAACATGATCAGAGGATGCAGGTTGCCGTCGCCGGCATGGAAGATGTTGGCGACCTTGAGCCCATACGCCTCGCTCATCTCGCCCATGCGGCGCAGCACGTCCGGCAGGCGGCTGGTGGGAATGGTGCCGTCCATGCACATGTAGTCCGGGCTGATCCGCCCCACCGCGCCGAACGCGCCCTTGCGGCCTTTCCAGATCGCGAGGCTCTCCTCGGCGGATTGCGACACCTTCATGCTCAACGGCGCGAACGGCTCGCACAGCGCCTTGATGCGGCCCAGCAGGTCGTCCTGCTCGGCCACGCTGCCCTCCACCTCGATGATCAGCATCGCTTCCGCGTCCATCGGGTAGCCGGCGTGGGCGAACGCCTCGCAAGCGTGGATCGCCGGCTTGTCCATGAACTCCAGCGCCACCGGGATGATGCCGGAGCCGATGATCGCGTCCACGCACTGCCCGGCGACCTCGTTGGAGCTGAACCCGGCCAGCATCGCCCGCGCGCCCTCCGGCCCGCGCAGGATGCGCACCACGACCTCGGTCACGATCACGAGCTGGCCCTCGCTGCCGGTCAGCAGGCCAAGCCAGTCGTAGCCGGCCGCGTCCAAGTGCTCGCCGCCGAGCCGCAGCACCTCGCCCTCCACCGTCACCGCGGTCAGGCCGAGCAGGTTGTTGGCGGTGACGCCGTACTTCAGGCAGTGCGCGCCGCCGGAGTTCATGCCGACGTTGCCGCCGATCATGCAGGCGAGCTGCGAGGACGGGTCGGGCGCGTAGAAGAAGCCCTGCCCCGCCACGGCCTGCGTGATGCCGATGTTGGTGACGCCGGCCTGAACGGTGGCGCAGCGGTCCGCGTAGTCGATGTCCAGGATGCGGTTCATCCGCATGGTGCCGATCACCACCGCGTCGGCCAGCGGCATGGCGCCGCCCGACAGGCTGGTGCCCGCGCCGCGCGGGATCACCCGCACGCCGATGCGCGAGCACAGCTTCAGCACGGCGGCGACCTGCTCCGTCGTTTCCGGCAGCGCCACGGCCAGCGGCACCTGCCGGTAGGCCGGCAACCCGTCCGTCTCGTAGGGCTTGAGGCGCAGCGGCTCGCAGATGACACCGGAGCTCGGCAGGATGGCGCGAAGGCCGGCCACGATCTCGTCACGCCGGGCCAGGATGTCGGCTTTCGGCTCGGGCAAGGCCAGCATGCGGCTTTCTCCGGCTTGTTGCCCAAGACATGAGGCTTCCGGGCAACATCGGCAAGCCATTACGTCGGCGCGTTCTCCACCAGGCGCATCAGCGTTTCCAGCCGGTCCGCCTCCGCCGGCGGCTTGTCCGCGCGGATGCGGGCCACGCGCGGGAAGCGCAGCGCCACGCCGGATTTATGCCGGCTGGAAAGCTGGGCGGCATCGAACGCGATCTCCAGCACCATCCCGCGCTCCACCTCGCGCACCGGGCCGAAGCGGTTGGTGGTGTGGTTGCGCACCCAGCGGTCCAGCTTCACCAGCTCGGCATCGGTGAAGCCGCTGTAGGCCTTGCCGACCGGCACCAGCTCGCCATCCGCGCGCCAAAGCCCGAACGTGTAGTCCGAGTAGTAGGACGAGCGTTTGCCGTGCCCGCGCTGGGCGTACATCATCACCGCGTCGATGGTCAGCGGGTTCCGCTTCCACTTCCACCACTGCCCCTTGGGCCGGCCGGGAACGTAGGCGCTGTCGGCCCGCTTGAGCATCAAGCCCTCGATGGAGGCGGCGCGGGTGGCGTCGCGCACGGCGGACAGCTCGGCCACGGAGGCGAACGGGATCAGCTCCGACAGGTCCATGCGCGCGGGCCGGGTGCGGGCGAACCATTGCTCCAGCCGGGCGCGGCGGGTGTCGAACGGCAGCGGGCGGAGGTCCTCGTCGCCATCGAACAGGATGTCGTAGAGCCGGACATGGACCGGATACTCCTTCAGCGTCTTGGCGCCGACCACCTTGCGGCCCAGCCGTTGCTGCAAGTCCGCGAAGGGCGCCACCGCGCCGTCCCGGATCACCAGCAGCTCGCCGTCCAGCACGGCGTGGAAGTCCATCGCCTCCGCCACCTCCGGGAAGGTGTGGGACACGTCCTCCGCCCCGCGGGAGAACACGCGCCGGCCGCGCGGCACCGCGACCAACTGGGCGCGGATGCCGTCCCATTTCCACTCGGCCCGGAACGCCGCCGGGTCGAGCGCCTGGAGGTCCGGCGCTTCCAGCGGGTGGGCCAGCATCGGCGGCCGGAACACCGGCGCGCCGGCCGGGTCGGGCCGGTCCCCCCTGCCTTCCAGCCAGGCGAACAGCGGCAGGTAGGGCGGGGTGAGGCCGTGCCAAACCTCCTCGATCTCGTCCGGCGCCACCCGGCCGCCGGCCAGTTGCGCCAAGGCGACCTTCGCCAGCCGCGCCGACGCGCCGACGCGCAGGCTGCCGGTGATGAGCTTGAGCAGGGCGTAGCGGCCCGCAGGGTCCAGCGCGTCCAGCCACCCGGCGACGATCTCCGGCAGGTCCGCCTTCGGGGTGGAGATCAGGGTCTGGATCACATCCGTCATGCCGGGCGGAGGCTGGTTGGTCGAACGGGCCGGCCACATCAGCGCCACGGTGTCGGCCAGGTCGCCCACGTAGTCGTAGGACCAGCCGAACAGCACCGGGTCCGTCCGCGCTTCCGCCAGGCCGCGGATCAGCATGGGCTTGGCGGCCTGGAACGCCAGCTCGCCAGTGAGCGCGGCCAGGGCGAAGCCGCGGTCCGGATCGGGCTCGGCGGCGAAGTAGCGGTGCAGCAGGGCGACCTTGGCAAGGCGGCCGGGGGTGAGCACCAGGCGTTCCAGCAACTCGGCAAAGGCGATCATGGATGACGGCCTGCGTGGCCAGGTCGAAGGCTGCGGCCGCTACGGCGCCTTCTTCTGCAACTCCTCGACGTCCGTTTGCAGCCGCTTGACGAGCATGTACATCTTGCCCACCATGTCGGTCAGGCGGCGCAACTCGTCGCGGTCGTTCTCGTGCCGTTGCATCGCATTCAATGCGGTGCCCATCGTGACCGACAGGTCTTCGGACAACCCCGTCATCTTGTCCTCGACCCGCCCGAACCGGGCCATCACGGCGACGCGAAACTCGGCTTGCTTGTCTTCGATCTGGTCCACGCGGTAATCCGCGTGGTCGAAGCGATCGACAAATGCCGCCCGTAGGTCGGCCATCTCCGTTCTGATATCCGACCGCAGCGCGCCCATGTCCGACCGCAGGGCGCCCAAGTCCGACCCTAGCCCGGTGATCGCCCCAAGCACCTTGTCCTCGTCCACAGCGTGCCTCCTTCAACCCCAGCCGACCACGAACATGCCCTATCGGTGACGCGCACGCCATGTCACGCAACCGGGCAGCGCTTGAACCGCCGCCATCAGCGTGTCCGCCGCGTCCACGCGCGCCGTGCGTGGCTTCATCCGGCCGGCCGCACCTCCGGCCCGTCCTCCGCCGCCCCCGTCACCTCCTCCTCCTCATCCCCGTAGCCCAGCAGCCGCAGCGCCCGGCCGCGCACGCCGCGCTTGGCGACCTCGTGGATCAGCGCCTCCTCCCGCCCGTGCGTGACCCAGATCTCGGGCGCGCCCACCTCGTCCACCGTGGCGTTCAGCTCGCCCCAGTCGGCATGGTCGCTGATCACCAGCGGCAGCTCCACCCCGCGGGAGCGCGCGCGCTGGCGCACCCGCATCCATCCGGACGCGAGGCACACCACCGGCTCCGCCAGCCGCCGCGCCCAGCGGTCTGCGATCGCGCCGGGCGGCGCCAGCACGATGGCGCCGGCAAGCTCCGCCTTGTTGGCGACGGTTGCGGGCCGCAGCTCGCCCAGCCCTACGCCGAGCCGCTCATAAGCGGCGCAGACAGGGGCTTGCGCGCCGTGCAGGTAGATCGGCCGGTCCCAGCCGGCCTCCCGCAGCAGGGCGATCACCCGCTGGCACTTGCCGAGCGCGTAGGCGCCGACGACGTGGGTGCGCTCGGGAAACAAGGCCACGCTGTCCAGCAGCTTGGCGATCTCGTGGGCCGGCGGCGGATGCTGGAACACCGGCAGCGCGAAGGTCGCCTCCGTCACGAACACGTCGCACGGGATGGGCTCGAACGGCGCGCAGGTGGGGTCCGCCGCGCGCTTGTAGTCGCCGGACACCACGGCCCGGCTGCCGCGCCACTCCATCGCCACCTGCGCCGCCCCCAGCACGTGGCCGGCGGGTTGCAGCCACACTCGCACGGCGCCCACCGTCACCGGCACGCCGTAGGGCTGCGCCTGCTGCACCCCGCCCGCGCGGTCGTCCCCCATCCGCACCCGCATGATGGCCAGCGTTTCCGGGCTGGCCATGACGTGCGCGTGCCCCGGCCGGGCATGGTCGGCGTGGGCATGGGTGATCACGGCGCGGTCCACGGGGCGCAGCGGATCGACGTAGAAGCCGCCAGGCTCGCAGAACAGGCCGTCCGGCAGCACCTTCAGCCAGGTGTCGGGATGCGGCACCGGCGCCCTTCAGGCCCCTTCCTCAGGCACGGCGCACCACGTAGTGCGCCTCCAGCGCCGTGGCGATCGCGTCGGCATGGACCGGGTCGCGCGCTTCCACCATGACCTCCAGCTCCGCCGTCTGCACGGAAGGGGCTGCGAACAAGCGCTGGTGGGTGACCTCGATCACGTTGCCGCCCTGCGCGGCGATGCGGCCCGCGATGTCGGCCAGCACGCCGGGGCGGTCCGGGATCTCCAGCCGCAGCCGCAGCAGGCGGCCGTCCCGCAGCAGCCCGCGCAGCAGCACGTTGGCCAGGATGCGCGCGTCGATGTTGCCGCCGCACACCACCGTCGCGACCCGGCGCCCGCGGAACCGCTCCGGACAGGCCAGCAGCGCCGCCACGCCGGTGGCGCCCGCGCCTTCGGCCACCAGCTTGGCCCCCTCCGCCAGCAGCGAGATCGCGTCCTCCACGACCCGTTCCGGCACCGCCAGCACGTCGTGCACGTGCTTGCGGATCACTTGCAGCGGGGCGGCGCCGATGTCCCGCACGGCGATGCCCTCCGCGATGGTCGGCCCGCCCACGGCCACGGGATGCCCCGCCAAGGTCTGCCCGAGCGCGGCGTAGCCTTCCACCTCCACCCCGATCACTTCCATGTTCGGCCGCAGCGCCGCCGCGACGACGGCGCAACCGGCGATCATCCCGCCGCCGCCGACCGGCACGAGCAGCGCGTCCAGCTCCCCCGCGTCCTCCAGCAGTTCCAGCGCCAGCGTGCCCTGCCCCGCCATGACGGCCGGGTCGTCATAGGGATGGACGAACACCAGCCCGTGCTCGGCCGCCAGGGCGCGGGCATGCAGGGCGGCTTCCACCAGCGTCTCGCCGTGCAGCACCACGCGCGCCCCCCAGGCCGCCGTGCGGGACACCTTGGTCGCCGGCGTGAAGCGCGGCATGACGATGGTCGCCTCGATCCCCGCCAGCCCGGCGTGGCGCGCGACCGCCTGGGCGTGGTTGCCCGCCGACATGGCGACGACGCCGGCCCGCCGTTCCGCGTCGGTGAGCTGAGCCAGCTTGTTGGCCGCACCCCGTTCCTTGAACGAGCCGATCGCCTGCAAGCTTTCCAGCTTGAGCGTGACGTGGGCGCCCGTGGCGCGGCTGACGGCGTCCGAATGGAGGGACGGCGTGCGCAGCACCCGGCCGGCGATGCGGCCGGCCGCCGCCTGCACGTCGGGCAGGCCGATCACGTTCCTGGCGTCCCCGGTCTCAGCCGAAGCTGACGGACAGTATCTCGTATGTCCGGTCACCGCCGGGCGCCGGCACGGAAACCGTGTCGCCGACCTTCTTGTTGATCAGCGACTTGGCCAGCGGCGAGGAGATCGACAGCCGGGACTGCTTGATGTCCGCCTCGTGCATGCCGACGATCTGGTAGGTGGCTTCCTTCTCGGTCTCCTCGTCCACCAGCTTGACGTGGGCGCCGAACTTGACGGTGTTGCCGGACAAGGTGGCCGGGTCGATCACCTCCGCGCCGGACACGATCTCCTCCAGCTCGATGATCCGTCCCTCGATGAAGGACTGGCGTTCCCGCGCGGCGTGGTACTCGGCGTTCTCGCTCAGGTCGCCATGGCTGCGCGCTTCCGCGATGGCGCGGATGACGGCCGGGCGTTCCTGCGACTTCAGCATGCGCAGTTCAGTCTCAAGACGGACCAGGCCGGGAGCGGTCATCGGGAATTTCTGCAAGATACGCTGTTCCTGAGCCTGCTAGGGATCGTTGAATGGACACGGGAACCGGTGAACAGGCAACCTCTGTCCGCCGGGTGTCAGAACGATCCGCGAAAGTAGGACTGAAGCGGGGCGACTTCAAGCGTCCCGGCCTTGAGCGCCGCGATCGCGTGCACCGCCGCCCTGGCGCCGGCGAATGTCGTGTAGTGCGGCACCCCGTGGGTCAGCGCCGAGCGGCGGATGTCGAAGCTGTCAGCCAGCGATTGCGCGCCGGACGCGGTGTTGATCACCAGCTGGACCTCGCCGGACCGGATCGCGTCCACGCAATGCGGCCGGCCTTCCAGCACCTTGTTGACCAGCTTGACCGGCAGCCCGGCGTCCGCGATCCGCTTGGCCGTGCCGGACGTGGCGGTGATGGCGAACCCCATCGCGAGCAGCCGCCGCGCCACGGCGACCAGGTACGGCTTGTCCCCGTCGCGCACGGAAAGGAACACCGTGCCTTCCAGCGGCAGTTTCACCCCGGCGCCGAGCTGCGCCTTGGCGAAGGCCCGCTCGAACGAGGCGTCCAGGCCCATGACCTCGCCGGTGGACTTCATCTCCGGCCCCAGGATCGTGTCCACGTTCGGGAAGCGGGCGAACGGGAACACCGCCTCCTTCACCGCGACGTGCGGCGCGATGGCGTCGTCGTCCAGCTTGAACTCCGCCAGCCGGGCGCCGGCCATCACGCGGGCGCCGATCTTGGCGATGGGCACCCCGGTGGCCTTGGCCACGAACGGCACGGTGCGGCTGGCGCGCGGGTTGACCTCCAGCACGTAGATCGTGTCGTCCTTGATCGCGTACTGCACGTTCATCAGGCCCTTGACGCCCAGCGCCTTGGCCAGCGCCTCCGTCTGGTCCTTCAGCTCCGTCACCGTGGCCGGGGACAGCGTGTAGGGCGGCAGGGAGCAGGCGCTGTCGCCGGAATGGATGCCGGCTTCCTCGATGTGCTCCATCACCCCGGCGACGTACACCGTCTCGCCGTCCGCGATGCAGTCCACGTCCACCTCGATCGCATCGTTCAGGTAGCGGTCGATCAGCACCGGGCTGTCGCCGGACACGCGCACCGCCTCGCGGATGTAGCGCTGCAACCCGGCGCGGTCATGCACGATCCGCATGCCGCGGCCACCCAGCACGTAGGACGGGCGCAGCACCACGGGGTAGCCGACGGCGGCGGCGACCGCCTCCGCCTCCGCCTCCGTGCGGGCAAGGCCGTTGGGCGGCTGTTGCAGATCCAGCCGTTGCAGCAGCACCTGGAAGCGCTCGCGGTCCTCGGCGAGGTCGATCGCGTCGGCGGAGGTGCCGAGCACCGGAATGCCCGCCGCGACCAGCGCCCCGCTCAGGTTCAGCGGCGTTTGCCCGCCGTATTGCACGATGCAGCCGAGCACGGTGCCGTTGGATTGCTCCTTGCGGACCAGGGCGATCACGTCTTCCGCGGTCAGCGGCTCGAAATACAGCCGGTCCGACGTGTCGTAGTCGGTGGAGACGGTTTCCGGGTTGCAGTTGACCATCACCGTCTCGAACCCGGCCTCGCGCAGGGCGTAGGCGGCGTGGACGCAGCAATAGTCGAACTCGATGCCCTGGCCGATCCGGTTGGGGCCGCCGCCGAGGATGATGATCTTCTCCCGTTCGGTCGGATCGGACTCGCAGGCGGGAGTGCCGAAGCCGCCCTCGTAGGTCGAGTACATGTACGGCGTGGCGGACGCGAACTCGCCGGCGCAGGTGTCGATGCGCTTGTAGACCGGCAGCACTCCGGCCGCCTCCCGCGCCGCTTCGACCTCCGACTCGTCCTGGCCCGTCAGCTCCGCCAGCCGCCGGTCGGAGAAGCCCAGCGCCTTGAGCTGCCGCAGCCCGTAGGCGTCCGCGGGCAGGCCGGCGGCGGCGACGGCGCGCTCCGCGTCCACCAGACGGGCCAGCTCGCCCAGGAACCACGGGTCGAAGCGGCTGGCGGCGTGGATGTCCTCCAGCGAGATGCCGGCGCGGATCGCCTGCGCCGCCATCAGCAGCCGGTCCGGCCGCGGCTGGGACAGCGCCGCGCGGAACGCGTCCCGCCCGCCGTCGCCCGGCGGCTCCACCGGGTCCAGGCCGGACAGCCCGGTCTCCATCGAGCGCAGGCCCTTCTGCAACGCTTCGGCAAAGGAGCGGCCGATCGCCATCGCCTCGCCGACCGACTTCATGGCGGTGGACAGCAGGGCCGGGGTGCCGGGGAACTTCTCGAAGGTGAAACGCGGGATCTTCACCACGACGTAGTCGATCGTGGGCTCGAACGCGGCCGGCACGGCGCTTTGCGCGGGCTTGGAAAGGTCCTGCGTGATGTCGTTGGCCAGCTCGTCCAGCGTGTAGCCGACGGCGAGCTTGGCGGCGATCTTGGCGATCGGGAAGCCGGTCGCCTTGGACGCCAGCGCCGAG
>CAXTLC010000088.1:0-17589 GCA_964245075.1 uncultured Acetobacteraceae bacterium | reverse complement strand
TCTGTGCTGAAGTGGGTTCCGCGCGAGGCGCTGGAGCTTGCGTGCTGGGACGAACCACCGTCCGACGCTGGGGACGAGGTGTTCCGGCGTCGCCACCTGCTTCGCGCTTTCGCCTGCACGACGCTGATCCGCTCCTGCTGCGACGGGTACGAGAGCGGGCGTGAGGCCACCGTCCTCCACCTGCTCGGCAGCATTGAGGTGCTGGGACCGAACCGGCCGGGCCTCGCGGCAAGGCCGTCGCCCTCCTGACCTGGGCCATCCCGTGCTTGGCGTCTCACGCCCCGAGCCGGCGCTGCTTGCCTTGGCAGAATGGGTTATGGAGCCAGAGGAGGCGGTGAGCGGCCATGGGCGCAGGCCGCCCGGGTGGGTGCGACCGGCCCGTGGTTGTTGCCGCTGGCGGAACCGCGGACACGGCGGGACAACTGGCGACGTGTAGGCTTGTCGTTGCCGGGCCGTGTTCCTGCGCGGTGCGGCGCGGCGGTCCGGGGCGTGGTTGGACTGATGGCAGCCATATGGAAGAGTGAGCGGGAGGGCAGGCAGCCTGAACGCAAACTGGAGAACGAACGATCCGTCAGCGCGGGAACGTTCCAGAAGGGTCGGCTACCGACCTGACTGGATCAGGCCGCCGCCTTCTGCCGCGCCCCAGCCTCCATCTCCCGCCGGAGCGCCAGCACGTCGCCGTCCTCCTTCAATTCGACGTCGTCGAACCTGACCACCGTGTCCCGCGGCACGGCGCGTTTCAGCCGCACGTTGCCGGCCAGGCCGATCGGCAACGCGCCGACCGCCAGGCTGGTGCTGGCCGGAATGGCATTCGCCCAGACGGCATAGCCGCCCTCTCCGTCCAGGATCTCGCCGGGCTTGAGGTCCCGCTTGGCGGTCGCCACGGCATCCCCGCGGAACTCCTTGGCCGACCCGGTCGGTTCGCCGCGCAACACGGCCGACAGCACGCTGATGCTCGTCTCGAGCCCGATCATGTGGAACGGACGCCATAGCGACGCATACCAGCCCGACGGGTCGGTCAGCAGGCCGTACTGGGCGAAGCAGGCGCGGGCGTATTCGTTGTGCGCCTTGAAGGTGACGAACACGCCGTAGCGGATGTTGTTGAGCACTTCCCGTCCGTCCGGTTCCTGGCTGGCGGCGATGTCCACCAGGCCGGAGCGCGCCAAGCGCCCGCCATCCGCAGCTGGGCGGAACACCCGCGCCAAATCCTGCAGCCCGGCCGGCGGAAAGGCCAGGCCGTCGTCCGGGCAGTCCAGCCCAGTGCCGTTGGCCACGGCGGCCATCTCGATCGCGGCCTTGGTGCCATCGGTAAAGCTGTTGTACATCTTCGGGTTGAAGTCGCCCTTCGCCACCTGCTCCTCCGACCAGCCGAAGAAGCCCCACACCGTGTCAGGCGTGGAATAGCGGTAGCGCGGCTCGAAGTTCATGCCCTTGCCGGCGGACGTCAGCTCGAAGCCGCAAGACTGCGCCCAGTCCACCAGCTCGCAGATCAGCGCCGGCTGGTCGCCGTAGGCCATCGAGTAAACCAGGCCTTTCGCCTGCGCCTTGGCCGCCAGCAGCGGGCCGCACAGAACGTCCGCCTCCACGTTGACCATGACGACGTGGCAACCGGCCTCGATCGCCGCCAGGCCGTGGCGGATGCCGGCGATCGGGTGTCCGGTCGCCTCGATGATGCACTCCACGCCGGGATGGGCGGCGAGCGCGAGCGCGTCATGGAGCACGCAGGTCCCGCCGGTGCGCATCGCCTCGTCGAGCGTCCGCGCGGCATAGCGTTCCGCGGGCCAGCCCACCCGCTCCAGCGCGGCGCGGGCCTTGCCGACATCGAGGTCCGCCACGCCCACCACGTGCAGCCCGGCAATGCGCCCGGCCTGTGCCAGCACCATGGAGCCGAACTTGCCGGCGCCGATCAGCCCGGCACGCACCGGGCGTCCGCCCTCCGCACGCTTGGCCAGCATTGCGTGCAGATTCATCGCGTTGGCTCCTTCAAGGTTTGGCAACCAGTCCCGTGGACAGCCAGGGAAACAGCGCGATGACGACGATCCCGGCGGTCAACGCGCCAAGGTACGGCCAGATGCGCCGCAGCCCGACCTCGGGCGGAACCCGCCCGATGATGCAGGCGGCGTAGTAGCCAAGGCCGAAGGGTGGCGCGAACAGGCCGATGCCCATCGCCAGGATCACCACCACCGCGTAATGCAGCTCGTTCACCCCGAGTTGCTTGGCCACGGGGAACAGCAGCGGGCCGAACAGCACCATCGCCGGGATGCCCTCCAGCACCGAGCCGAGCACGGCGAACACCACGATGGAGATGGCGAGGAAGCTCCATTGCCCGCCGGGCAGCCCGCCCATGAACGCGGCCAAGGCGTGCGAGAAGCCAGATTGGGTGAGCGCCCACGCCATCGCCGTGGCCCCGCCGATGATCAGCAGGATCGCGCCCGAAAGCGCTGCGGTGTCCACCAGCATGGGATAGAGCCGGCGCCAATCGAACTGACGGTACACTAGCAGGCCGACGACGACCGTGTAGGCTACCCCGATGGTGGACACCTCCGTCGCGGTCGCCACCCCCTCCACGACGGCGCCGCGGATCACGAACGGCAGCAGCAGCGCCGGGATCGCGACGAGGAAGCTGCGCCAGACCACGCGTGCGGGCGCCCGCACCACCCCGGCGAGGTTTTCCCGCCCTGCCGAGCGGCGGGCCATGAAGCCCAGCACCACTGCCAGGAACAATCCCGGCAGCAACCCGGCGGTGAACAACCCGGCGATCGACACGCTTGTCACCGAGCCGATCACGATCAGCACGATGGAGGGCGGGATCGTCTCGCTCATCGCGCCCGAAGCGGCCAGCAACGCGATCAGCTCGCCCTCGTTGGCGCCGCGCCGCTTCATCTCCGGGAACAGCACGGGCGCGACCGCCGCCATGTCCGCCGTCTTGGAGCCGCTGATGCCGGACACCAGCAGGATGGCCCCGATCAGCACGTAGGACAGCCCCGCCCGCACATGGCCCACCAGCGCGGCGAGGAAGCCGACCAGCACGCGCGCCATGCCGGTCATTTCCATCAATTGGCCCAGCAGGACGAACAACGGCACCGCGAGCAGGATCAGCGAACTCATGCCCTCGTCCATGCGGCCGATCACGATGGACAGCGGCGTGGACGTCGCGACCAGCAGGTAGGCGATGGTGGCCAGCGAGAAGCCGAACGCGATCGGCAACCCGGTGAGCACGCCCACGCCGAGCAGCAGCACGAAGAACACCAGCAGGTTCCAGTTGCCCACGCGGTGCAGCGCCGGGCCAGCCAGCCAGAGCACCGCCGCCACGGCCGCGAGCACCGCCGCGCCGGCCGCCAGGTGGCGCCAGCGGTGCCCGGCGAGCTGCACCGCGGCGCTCAGCCCGATCAGCACCAGCCCAGCCGGCATGGCCGCCGCCCGCACCAGGCCGGACCAGCCGAGCGCAGGAGTTTCGATGAAAGACTGGTCCTGGGCGTAGTCCCAGGCCGAGGACAGCACCAAGGCCACGAACAACAGCGGCACGCCGGCGTTCAACACCTCCGCCACCGCCCGGCCCGCCGGCGGCAGCCGGTCCACCAGGTAGGACAGCCGCATGTGGCCGCCGCGTTGCAGCGCGAGCGCCGCGCCGAGCATCGCAAGCCACAGGAACACGATGGAGGCCAGTTCGTCCGACCAGATCAGCGGCGTCCCGAACACGTACCTGGCGGTGACCCCGCAGAGCAGGATCACGACCTCCGCCACCACGGCGATCACGGTCGGGATCTCGACCGCCAGGGCGAGGATGCGGGCGATGGCCGGAAGCATACCGGTGGGAGGGGCGATGGCCGCCGGGCCGGGGGCGGCCTGCACCCCGGTCAAGTGAGCTGGCCCGAGACCGCCTGTAGCGCCGCCCAGGCTGTTTCGCCGAACTTGCCCTTCCAATCGGCATAGAACGTCGATCGCTGCAACGCGGCCCGGAACGCGGGCTTGTCAACCGCGACGAAGGTCATGCCCTTGCCTTGCAACGTCGCTTTCAGATCGGCATCCAGCCGCGCCTCGTCCGCGCGCTGGTCGATGACCGCCTGCTTCAGCTCGCGGCGGACGATGTCGGCGACGTCGTTCGGCAAGCGCCCCATCGCCCGGCGATTGGCCAGCACGCAGAAGCTGTCCCAGATATGGCTGGTTTCGGAGCAGTACTTCTGCACCTCGTACAGCTTGGCCGTCTCGACCGTGACCAGCCCGTTCTCCTGCCCGGCCACCAGCCTGGTTTGCAGCGCCGTGTACACCTCGTTGAAGTTGATCGAGGTGGGAGACGCGCCCAGCCCCTGGAACAAGGACGTGAAGATCGGCGAGACCGGGACGCGGATGTGGAAGCCGTGCAGGTCCTCCGGTGCCTTGATCGCCGCGTCGGACGAGGTGATCTGGCGGAAGCCATTGTCGCCCAGCGGCGCCGCGAGCACGATGCCAGCCTTGCTCACCTCCCCCGCGATATACTCCCCCAGCGCGCCGTCCACCCCGTGCCAGACCTGCTCGTACCCGGTGAAGGCGAAGCCCACGTTCACCAGCGCCGCCGCCGGCACCAGGCTGGACAGCACGGAACCGGCCACGTTCAGCAGTTCGATCCCGCCGGCGCGCAACTGGCTGATCTGGTCGGTGTCGGACCCCAGCTGGTTGTTGGGGAACAGCGTGATCGCCACCCGGCCGCCGGTCGCCGCCTTGATGCGGTCGATCGCTTCCTGCATGCGCGTGTTGATCGGGTTGGTGGGCGACTGCCCGGTCGCGAACTTCCATTCGAACTCCGCCGCATGGGCGGGCCGGGTCCGGATGGCGAACAACGGAAGCGCAGCGGCGCCAGCCAGGATTGCGCGGCGTGACGCTCCGGCCTTGGTGGTCTTGGTCATGCAGTCCTCTCCAGGATCGTCCGGCGGCAGCGCTTTTAGCACTTATTTCACGATCTTAGCGCATTCCGGATCGTACGTGCCACTCCCTCGCCGTCCAGGCCGTGATGCTTTTAGCAGTGCAACCGCCTTCGGCGGCACGGCACAGCTCTCCTCCGGGCTTGGCGGCTCGCCGAGCCCGGCCGCTGATTTGCTACAAACTGCCAGCCGGCGCCTCGGCCCGGTAAAGCCACGGGTTGCCGAGCCTCATCCCGGCCGCCGTGACGCCTTGATACTTGGCGGCATCCATGCCGGCGCCGATCGAGATCTGCTCCTGAAACCCACTCGAAGCGTCATCCGTTTTGAAAGAGAAGCCAACGCGAACGGGACCGCCAGGCAGTGCGATCAGGTACGGCACCACATCCGAGAACTGCCCGCCGCATGCCGAGTAGTCGATCGTGCCGCGCCGGATGTCGAAAGCAGCCAGGCAGTGCGAGGCGCCGGTTGCGTCGGACACCTGGAGCTCGACATCCGGCCGCCCGGATACCGCC
The DNA here is from genome assembly GCA_964245075.1 of uncultured Acetobacteraceae bacterium. Taxonomy (GTDB): domain Bacteria; phylum Pseudomonadota; class Alphaproteobacteria; order Acetobacterales; family Acetobacteraceae; genus LMUY01. The sequence goes on along the minus strand of CAXTLC010000088.1, from coordinate 12,179 downwards.
GTGGCTTCGACCGAGGCGTCATACCGCTCCGCCCCCGCCGCGCGGGTGATCGTGGACGCGTTGCTGATGACGTGCTGGCCACCGTCGATCGCCTCGAACACCCCGCTTTCGGACGGCGTGGTGAGATTGGATTGCTTCCAGAACGGGTTTGTCAGATCTTGCACGGCCAGGTAGTTCGCTTGCGCCCGCGCCGCGGCGACCGTCACGATCGTGAACAGCCGTTCACGGCTGCGGCCCATGCTGTCCTCCACCTTGATCCTGACCGCGTGCCCCTCGGCCCCCAGGGCCGGGACCGAACGGGCGAGCCGCAAGCTGTCGCCGTCGATCGTGAACAGCCCATCCGGATCGCTCACTTTGGTGAACGTTTCCCCCGTGCTCTCGCCAAAGCTTGGCGCCGAGATGGTCGCGATCCTGCCGTCAACGGCCAAGTCATCCAGGTAGGACGAGGCTGACACGTCCACCCCGATCGGTCCCGGCCGCTGGAACACGCGGACGCGGCTGATCAGCATGTCAGCCGGGCTCGGCGTCGCCTCGTCCGGCGCCGGCACCCATTCCCGGATCGTGGACCCTATCTGCGGCACCATCAGCATGTAAAACGGCGTCTGGTATTCAGGGTGGTCGGCAACCGCCACCGGTTCCCCGACCGGCTCGCCGTCGAAATAGAACGTGATCGCAGTGTCGGTCCAATCCACGGCGTATTTGTGGAAATCCTGGCTTAGGTCCCCATCGTAGTGCAACGATTGCTGGTGAGGACCCGTCGCTATGTCGATCGCGGTCGCCCGGTAAACGCTGGCGGGATCGTACCCGCCCACTTGTTCCAGGACGTCGATTTCCGGCGGATTGCGCTTGTTGGCCGGAAGCAGGAACAGCGCGGGCCAAGTGGCCTTGCCATTGGTGCTGCGCGCGGTGAACTCCCAGTAGCCAAGCTGCTGGGAAAAGCTGTTTTTCGAACTCAACACACCGGAAACATAGCCGTACGGCGTCTTGGTGAGCGGATTAACAGGCAGCACCGCGGCCGCAGCCGATGTCGGCAAGCTGGACGTCGTCTGCGCGCGGATACGCAAGTCGCCATCAACGATGGCGAACGGCGAGTAGCCGGCATAACCGGGATACTCAGGGTCAACGTTCCATTGGTAGCTACCGCTGTAGACGTCCGTGCCTCCCCGCGGATCAGTGCCCCAGATCGGGTTGCGCGGTTGCCAAAACCGACGGGAGCCGCCCGTGCCTGTCGGAAGAAGCGGGTGCGCGACCGCATCGGCAGCATAACCGGCGTCAGTCGGGCCGCCCGTCAGCAGCCCCAATCCATCGCGGGACGGAAGGTAGTCAAAGGTCTGCACCAGCCCTGGCAGAGGGGCTGGCACGCTCTGATCTGACAATTCCTCCCCGCCAGCCGCATAGGCCCAGGTTGCAAGCACGGCAAAGATCAAGGGGCGCACTCGGTTCGTTGCTGCGTGGTGCAACCGGATCATCGTCATCTTGGCGCGCGGGGGTGAGCTAGGCCGAGGCTTCGCTGGCTATGACGGCGAAAGCAGCATCGCAAGCGGCGACGCAATTCTGCCAATCATAGTCGGTCCGGACCTGGCGGCCAGCGCTGGCCGCGGAACGGTTCAGATCGTTGCGGTTCTGGCTGGCCAGAAAGCTCGCGACCGCTTCCGCCTCGCCGGGTCCCTGCACCAGATGGCCGCAATAGGAGCGGGTGATCTGCCGGGCGCCGGGAAGATCCAGGCAGACCGGGAACACACCGCACGCGATGCTCTCGAGCACGATAAGCGGAAACGAGTCCACCTTGGAAAGGTGGACCAACACGTCGGCGTTGGAAAGTTCGGAAAGAAGTTCGGCTTCCGGCAACGAGCCAAGGAACTCGACGTGCTCAACCAGACCTCGTTCCGAGATGAGCAGGCGAAGCTTCGATGCGGTGTCTTCGTCACAGGACCCGACCAATTGGGCGCGGAAGTCACAACCAGCACGTGCGAGAAGAGCGCACACCTCGACGAACAGGAACGATCCCTTGCCCTTGGACAGCCTGGCTGCGTGAATCAAGCGCAACGGCCCGTCAACGGACGTCAAGGATCTCTGGCTGGGAAACTGCCTTGGCAGAAAGGTCAGAATCCGGAACACACTCAGATGCGGCGGCAGGCGCAGCTCTTCTGCTTGACTTTCCGAAATCAGCGCTGCGCCGCTTGCGGTCGAGAACATCTTCAAGCCGAGGTAATGCAGCACGGGGTTGGTCTGGGACACCCAGCTTGAACCAAGGTGAGGCGTGACCAGCACGTTATACCTGAGTAAACGACAGACAAATAAGACGCACAGATCCGGAAAGCTCACGTACTGGAGCCACACGCAATCCCATCCCTCCTTCCGTCTTGCTACGAGCGTCCTGATCGAACTCAGGAACGCTGGAACTGAACGCGGACGTAAATAGCTGCCGTTTGTGTGAACGTGCAGGACCTCGTGCTGCCCGGCAGAGGTGAGAGCCTCCTCGGCCCGCTCACAAAACTGCTCGACTCCGCCTTGGAGAGAGCGGGTTCCCCCGACGAGAAGTATCCTCACCGCATGCTATGCGAGGAAGTGCGCGCGAACGTCGGGCTCATACCTCTGCTCCCGGAGGAACGCGACGCCGACGCCAACAAGCAAGCTGAACAAGAAGCTGACAATCGTCACGAGTATGTAGTTGGGAAACACCGGCCGAAGTGGCTGGGTAGCCTGTTGCAGCACTTTGGCCGACGAGAACTTGGCAGCATCCGACTCTGCGGTGATCTGCTCTTCGACCATGCGCTTCGAGTATAGGTCAGAGTTATAGGTTGCCTGTGCGACGGCGCGACGCAACCTGGAGAATTCCTGTTCGTTGTCCGCCAGGCTGTTCAAGTCCGATGTCAGCTTTGCCAGTTCCTCGGTCTGCTGCTTTTGCAGGTTCTGAGTGCCGGTCAGGTCGGCATTGATCTTGAACAAGGTGTCCATCGAATCCTGGTAAACCTTCACGAGCAGAAGAGGAGGGTCGGACGACCTGTCATCCAACGCGTGATTTTCGCCAGACCGTGCGCTGGACCCTGGGCTCAGCGCGTCCACGATGGATGACACGTACGACGAGCGCGCGACAGGGGCGAGCTTGCGCAACTCGTCAGCCAGGGCTTGGCGTTGACCGAGCTTCTCGGAAATCAAGCTCCGCGTCGCAGTCAACGACGAGGAAAGGTCACTGACTCGCGAAAGCAGCATCTGCTGCTGGTCCACGGCGGAGTAGGTCCCGGTCGCGACCGCGAAACGCTCAAGGTTGTCCGAGGCCTGCTTGATCTGGTCATCGAACCGCTTGCTTTGACGCATGAAGAACTCGGCGGCCCCTGGCCTGCTGAACAGCGCGATCTGGCGATCCACGAAAGCCTGCCCGGCCGCGTTGGCGAACTCGGCGGCGATCGCCGGGTCCTTGTGCTTGAAAGCGATGTGGATGATGTCGGAATTCGGCTCTGCCCTCACATTCAGGCCCGCCTTGATGCGGGGCAGCAACGCGTCGATTTCCGAGATCGGCTTGTGTGGTTCGACCAGGGAGGGGAACATGAGGGCCCGGATCCGGGCGAACGTCCCCGACTGATCAGGGTTGGCGTTATCAACCAGGCGATGCAGGCCGACCTTCTCGATCGCCTGCCGGACGACGAAATCGCTGTCAGCGATCCGGGACAGGGCATTCCCCGTTTCAGCCGGCTTTTGCGCCTCGCCCGGCGTCCGTTGCAGCTCAGCCTGCCCGCCAATCAAGGTAGTAGAAGCCTCATAGAGCGGCCGGATGGCCAGCACCCCAACCATCAAGGCGGCGAACACAAGCCCGCTGGTAAGAACTGCCAGGAACTTGTGGCGCCAAACCGCAAGTATCAGGCGTCTTATGCCCTGTTCGAGCGAGCGATCCAGCTCCGCTACGTCCATAACCGGTCTCCTCAACTAGGCCAGTTATAAAGTATGAGACACTGTTTGACAATCGTTTGCAGGTGACTTAGCGACGTGGCAACGTTTGAACCGGCCGGGTCGTTGCGGCCAGCACCGCCGTCAATGGCCAGCGCTCGGCACCTCAAGCGCATCCAACGCCAGGGGCGTCCCGTGCCTGCCGCCCGCCGCCGGCCCCGAAAGCAGGGTATGATGAGATTTCGCGAAACGGTCATCGTCTCTGGCGGGCTCATGACCCAGCAACTAACGGTGTTCGGAACCGGAGTCCTCATCGCCCGGCACCTCGGCGCAAGCGGCTTCGGAGAACTCGGGACCCTTAAGAGCCTCTCGACATTCCTCCTCATCGTGACCCCGCTCGGCCTTGATCTGGCGCTGCTCAAGCACGCCAGCTTCTTTTCCAAGCGGCCCAGCGAACTCGGACAGATCTCGGGCGCCCTCCGCCTGCTTGTCGCAGCCCTCAACCTCATCATACTCGCCCTTGTCGCCACGTTGGTCGGGCCTAAGCTACAGGCCGTCTATCAAGACATTCCTAACTTTTCGCGCTTGTGCGGCATAACGATGCTGGGGTTGGTGTTCGCCGCGGATGTGCAGATCTCCGGCGCTCTTTACCGGGTTGCCGACAAGGTCACGCAGTACGCCTTGATCGTGAACTTCAGCCAGCCAATCGCCCGGCTCGCCGCATCATACATGGTGCTGGTCCTGGGCGGGGGCGTTGAAAGCATTGCCTGGGTGAACTCTGTCATGTTCATCTATGCGTTCGCCGTCATAGCTTACGCCGACAGGCGGTCGAGAGTGAGGATGCCGCCGCTCGACATCGCGGCTGTCGCAAGCAGGATCCGTGGCATCCTGTCCGAATCCCTGTGGATGGCGCTGCTGCTGCTTGTCTACCAAGCCATGCGTTTCGTGGACATCCTGGTACTCGCGGCGCTGACGAACCCGAAAGTCACGGGTGAATACACCGCGATGAGCAATGTGGCCCAGCTTATACAGATCTACCCGTCTGCGATCTCGCAAACCCTGGGTCCCCGGATCGCCACGCTGTATCAGGCCAACGACATGCCGGGCATCAATGACGAATTGCAGGGTTACTTGCGCAAGGCGTCCATGCTCGGCGGCTTCCTATTCGGCGGCATAGCCGTGTTTGGCACGGATTTGGACCTGATCTTCGGGAAGGCGTTCGATTTCCCGCCTGCGCTGGCCGTGTTGCTGGCAAGCGGATGGTACGTGAGCGCCTCGCTCGCCCCCCTCGGCTACGTCCTGTCGATGACGGGCCGCCATCGGCAGGAACTGGCCGTGCTCAGCGTCGGCGCGATCCTCCTGGTGGTTTGCCTCATGCTTTTCATCCCGCCCCTCGGCAGCATCGGCGCGGCCTTGGCGGTCATGATCGCCTTCGTCACGGTGAACGTCCTCCGGTGCATCTACGTTGTTCGCGTCCTGTCCTTCAATCCGCTGCGCTTGCGGGACTTCGCTCCGCCCGCCTGCTTCGCGTTCGTTGCCTTGGCTTGTTCGGTGGCCGGGTTCTCGCTGGCTGGAAAACAGCTCGCAGCCTTTCTCGCGGAATGCCTGGTCTACCTGCTGCTGTCTGCCGCCTGCTACCTTGGTTTCTTCGCGACGGAACCTGAGAAGGGCATGATACGCGCAAGGTTGGCGGCGTCAGGTTACTCGCGATGACACGTCTTGCCGTCATCGCTCCGCAATTTCCGGAGTACACCATTCGTTACGCGCAAGCGATGGCGAGGTCCTGGGACGTTCTCGTCTGCGTGGACGAGGCTCAGATGGCCGCAGAATATGCCGGCCGGGACGTTCCGCGGCCAGGTGGACGGCTCCCTGCCACCAACCGCTTCAAAACAGTGCGCGACCTGTTCAAGCTCCTCGTCACCGTGGCTCGCCATCGCCCCTCCATAGTGCATTTCCAGGAAGCAGTCGGATTGCGCAGGAGCTTCTTCAACGCTTGTCTGGCAACCCTGATGAGGCCGCGAGCCCGGATCGTCCTGACTGTCCACGACCCATTTCCTCACGTCGGACGCGACGCCTCGGTCGCGCTGCGGACGGCTATCCTGCGGGACTACGTCCGGCGCCGGGCTGACACGGTCATCAGCCACGGCGATTACTGCGCCGCAGAATGCCGCACGTTCGCAAGCGCTGGCACGCAGCAGGTCGTGGTCAGCGAGCACGGCCTGATCCTCGAACCCCCGGACCCAAGTCCTCCGCCGGTCTCGTCGGCGCTGAGCTTGTACTTCTTCGGCCGGATGGAGGCTTACAAGGGCGTCGAGGTGCTCCTCGCCGCCGCCGAAACGCTCAACGAGGAAGGTGTCGACTTCGAGCTCAAGATCGCCGGCCGCGGCCCGGAGCTCGACAAGCTGCAAGACCGCTTCAGGAAGCTGCGGCAAGTCAGTCTGTCAAACGGGTTTGTGGCGCCGACTGACATCATCAGTTCGATCCAAGCGGCTCACTGCGTCGTGCTGCCCTACCTGAGCGCCACGCAAAGCGGCGTGCTCGCAGCGGCGTTCGCGGGCCGGCGGTTTGTTGTTGCGAGCCGGACCGGTGGGCTGGTGGATCTCGTTGAGCATGGGAGCAACGGCCTTCTCGTGCCGCCGGGCGACCCGGCCGCGCTTGCCGATGCGATCAGGGCGCTGGCCCGCGATGCCGGCCTGCGGGCGCGCTTGCAGCAAGGCGCTTGCGACACGGCTGACGGCAAACTGAACTGGGACCGGATTGCCGCGGATTTGCAACAGAACCTCTCGCAGGCAGCTCCATTCACAAGGCTGAAGCGGACACTGCATGCCAAAGTTTAGCGTACCCGAAAGGTTGACATGGGACCGAGCATGGTTGACAGAACCCAGCATCGCTCGACACGAGGGGTGAAGGCTTAAGCAAACGAAGCAAGTGTGAGATCATCATCAACCGCTCGCTGAAGCAGAGCTTATCCATTATCTGACCGTTATTGCAACAAAGCGGTACCTATGTATTGTTGATTGTAAACCGCAAGACTCCATGAGGAGAGTGCTAAATGGCAACCACAACGCCTCAGTCCTCAATCCAGGCGACGAGTGTGGACGCTTTCATCGGCTCAGTCGGCGTGAACGCCCACATGGATTCCGGCGAAGCCAACTGGCTGAACACGCAGAAGATCGCAGGCGAGCTTTCCTATCTCGGCGTGCAGAACGTTCGGGACGGGACACCGTATGACTGGGTGCTCCCCGAGTATGTCACCCTTGCCAAGGACGGCATAAAGTTCGACCTCGAGCAGGAGAACCCGACCGCAGCGGCCTTGACGACGATCGGCTCGCTCCAGGACACGCAGCGCGCCGACACGTTGCAGAAGGCGGTGCCTGGCAGCGTCACGAGCCTGGAAGGCGCCAACGAGTACAACATCAGCAGCTACAACCTTGATGGCCAGAACTCGTACGGCAACTCCGGCTGGGGCGCGCTCGACGACCAGGACCTCCAGGGCGCGGTCGCGGCGGACCCGACCCTTGCAGGCGTCAAGGTGGTTGCCGCCGCGACGGGATCAAACGGCGCCGCCCCCCAGGTTGGCCAGTATGTCGATGTCTCGAACTGGCACGTTTATGCCGGCGATGGCGGGCAGCTTGCCGGCACCATGGCCGCTGGCGTCGCTTCTGCCCAGGCAACGGCGCCCGGGAAGCCCGTCTACATCACCGAAGCCGGCATCTCGAGCTCCGGCTACGGCAGCGGCCAGTTCAGCGTCACCGATGAGGTGACGCAGGGCGTCATCGACACGAATGCGCTTCTGGATGCCTATCAGGACGGCGCGTCGAAGACGTTCCTGTACGAGTTGATGGATGACACCAACTCGACGGCCGAGGAGAACGCTTTCGGGCTGTTCCACACCGATGGGACCGCCAAGCCGGTCGCAACCGATATCAGCAACCTGCTCCACATCCTGTCGGATGGCGGCGCCGGGCCGGCAAACCCCGGCAAGCTGAGCTATGGAGTGTCCGGCCTGCCCAGCACAGCCTCCTCCATGCTGCTGGAAAAGGCCAATGGCACGTGGGACATCGTGGTGTGGAACGGCAATGCGGCCGTGTCTGACGGCACGAAGGACGTCACGCCGCCAACCTCGAACGTCACCGTGTCGTTCGCGTCCTCCAATCAGAACGTGAGCGTGTTCGATCCGATGCAGGGCACGGCCGCCCTGAGTTCCGCCAGCGCCAGCAGTTCGGTGTCGTTCGGCCTGTCCGCTGATCCGATCGTCGTGGAAGTCACGCCGGCCGCGGCGCAGACAAGTGCGATTCCCCCTTCCACGCCTGCCCCGGCGCCCGTCACGACGGCTCCCACGGTGACCACCATAGGGTCTGGTGCGGACACCCTGGCGCTCCAGATGGCTGAGGATGCCTGGAACGGTGACGCGCAGTACACCGTCAGCGTGGACGGCGCTCAGGTTGGCGGCACACAGACGGTGACCGCTTCGCAAGCCGCTGGAGCCAGTCAAACGTTCGACGTGCTGGGCAACTTCTCCTCGGGGCAGCACACCGTCGCGATCGATTTTCTCAACGACGCTTATGGCGGCACGCCGCAAACCGATCGCAACCTCTATGTCGACAGTGCCAGCCTTGACGGCACCGCCATCCCTAACAGCAGCTTGACCCTGGACAGCAGCGGCACCCAGAGCTTCAGCTTCGGAACGCCGTCCACCAATCAGCCGGTGGCCAGCACGAGCACTGGTTCCGACTCCATCGTGCTGGGCGTGGCGGAGGACTCCTGGGTTGGAGACGCGCAGTACAACATCAGCATCGACGGCGTGCAGGTCGGTGGCACGCAGACGGCCACTGCGTCCCAGGCGAATGGCCAGGTTCAGGATGTGACGATCAACGGGAATTGGGGAACGGGCGCTCATACGATCGGCGTCTCGTTCATCAATGACGCGTACGGCGGCTCATCCTCCACGGACCGCAATCTCTACGTCGACAGCCTCTCGTATGACGGGCTGCCGGTTTCCTCTGCCAGCGCCGCGCTTGACACGAACGGCACCAAGAACTTCGCCGTTCCCGCTGCCGGCCCGGTGACGCTTCTGCTTGCGGAAGACGCTTACCAGGGCGATGCGCAGTACTCGGTCAGCGTGGACGGCAATCCCGTGAGCGCAACCGGCACGGTGACCGCCTCCAACGCCAGCGGTCAGGCTCAGGCCGTAGAACTGCCGAGTTCATTGAGCGCCGGCACGCATGACGTCGCGGTCTCGTTCCTGAACGACCTCTACAACGGCACGTCGTCAACTGACCGCAACCTTTATGTCAAAGGCGTCGAGGTAAACGGCTCAACTGTCCCGGGCAGCTCAGCCGCGCTTTACACAAACGGAACTTCCCACTTCTCAATCGTGGTGCCCAGCAACTGATCGACTGAGCGACACCGGCGTCGAACAGGCCTAGCTGCCACGTTCGACGCCGGCAAGCGGCTTATAAAGCTGTAGGACCACCCTACGGCGTGGCGTGTTACTTAGTCGGCACCTTGACCGGCTCCGGTGCAGAATCCAGAGCGTGATCCGCGGCGAGACCGCCATGAGACGACCGAATGGATCAGGATACGGACAACAAGCGTTTGTGGCAGGCAGCCGCATACAGCCCGCCCATGCCGCCACGGGGCACCAGCATCGCATCAAGGGGTGCAATCTCCACCCGGCTGACTGCGGCGTCCCTCCCGGAATGGGGGACAGGCTTCTTGGGCGTGGCATTCGGCCCGTCCGTTCCACCGATGGCCTATGCAGTCGGCCACGTATCCGAATGGCATGGCGCCGCGCCAACAAGCGCGCCATGCTTTACTTGGCGGGCGCAGGCGCTGGTCACGGTTGCAGGCGTGCCCTACCTGATCGCAAACGGGCAGATCGTGCGGGAAGTCGTAGTGCGGGGGTCAGGAGCTTAACGGCGCCGGTCTGGAGGGGGTTGGATTCGAACCAACGTAGCCATTACAGCAGCGGATTTACAGTCCGCCCCCTTTAGCCACTCGGGCACCCCTCCGTCCTGGCCGCACGTATGCCCGATGCCAGGCCGTGTCAACGTTTCGGCTGCTCCGTCGCTGTGCGAAGCCGGGTGAAGTCCGGCGCGCGCTTCTCCGCGAACGCGGCAAGCGCCTCACGAGCTTCGGGGCCGCGCAGCAGGCGTTCGAACGCCTCCCCCTCGGCCGCCATCACCGCCCTCACCTCCGGCTGGTTGCGGCGCAGCAGGGCGCGGGTGGTCCGCAGCGCCTCGGGCGGCTTGGCGGCCAGCGCCCCCGCCCGTGCTAGCCCGAGCGCGTCCGCTTCGGCGGGGGAAGGCAGAACGGCATTCACCACGCCGGCGTCCCGGGCGGCGGCGGCGGCGAATGGTTCGCCCAGCATCAGCAGCTCGGCAGCCCGGGCGGCGCCAGCCCGGGCTGCCAGCAAAAGGCTGGAAGCGGCCTCGGGGCACAGGCCCAGGTTGACGAACGGCAACTGGAACAGCGCCGTCTCAGAGCAGTACGCCAGATCGCAATGCAGCAGCAGCGTCGTGCCAACGCCCACCGCGGCGCCGTTGACGGAGGCGACGATGGGCGTCTGGCATCCGCTCAGCGCGTCCAGGAACACCATGGCGGCGGAACGCTCCCCCGGCACGGCGCGGGCGAAATCACCCAGATCGTTGCCGGCGGTGAAGCATTCGGCGCTGCCGTGCAGCCAGATCGCCCGGGCGCCGGAGGCGGCGGCGCCGGACAAGGCTTCGGCCAGCGCGTGGTACATCGCACGGGTGAGCGCATTGCGCTTGGCAGGGCGGTTGATGGCCACCTCCCGCACACCTGCACGGTCGGCAACGACGATCTCGCTCATGGCACGCACTCCCTATTTACGCTGGCGATGGTAGAAGCCGCGGAATCGGACGGCTATACCACAGCGATGTCGCACCCTCCCCGCAAACCCGGCGGTCCGCCGCGGCCTCCCGCACGGCCTCCCGGGCAAACCCCTGGTCAGCCCCCGAGTCAGCCCCTTAGGCAGCCTCCTGGTCAGCCTTCTAGTCAGCCTCCTGGGCGCCCCCTCGGGCGGCCCGCGGGCAATACGCCGCATCGCCCGCGGCCCACGACGCCGGGGGGGGCGCATGCCCCGGCCGCAGCCCGTGCGCCCGATCCGCCGCGCGGGGCGGTTTGGCTCTACGGGCTGCATGCCGTGGACGCGGCGCTCGGCAACCCCAACCGCCGGTTGCGCCGCTTGATCCTGACGGCCGAGGCCGAGGCCGCCCTGGTCGCCCGCCGCAAGCTGCCCTGGCCGCTGGCGCCCGAACGCTCCGAGCGGGCGCGCATCGACCAGTTGCTCGGCCGGGACGCGGTGCACCAGGGCGCGGCGTTGCTGGCCGACACGCTTGGCACCCCGGTGCTGGCGGCGGTGCTGGAGAAGCCCGGCCCCGTGCTGGTGCTGGACCAGGTGAGTGACCCGCGCAACGTGGGCGCGGTGCTGCGCTCGGCGGCCGCGTTCGGCGCCGTGTGCGTGATCGCGCAGGACCGCAACGCCCCGGAAGAAACCGGCGCCCTGGCCAAGGCCGCGTCCGGCGCGCTGGAAACGGTGCCGTTGATCCGCGCGGTCAATCTGGCGCGCACCCTGGTCGCGCTGAAGGCCGCCGGGCTCTGGACGGTGGGCTTGGACGCAGGCGCCGCGCCGCTGTCCGGCCCCGCGCTGGCGCAGCGGCGGGTGGCGCTGGTGCTGGGTGCGGAAGGCCCCGGCATGCGCCGCCTGGTGCGCGAAACCTGCGACGAGGTCGCGGGCTTGGCAATGCCGGGCGGCATGGAAAGCCTCAACGTGGCCGCAGCGGCGACGGTGGCGCTCTACGAGCTGGCGCGCCGCTGAGCTTCACGCATCCGTGAAAGCCGCTCCAACGCGGCCTTAACCCGCGGACGCTAGGACAGGCAGGGCCGCGCAGCTTGGCGCGGCCTCACCAGGGCCAGAAAGCCCTGTGGAACGGAGCCGAACCATGCTCGCCGACTGGGATGCCTTGTCTGACGCCTTGCAGCTCGTGCTGTCGCGGGAGGCTCTGCACCGCGTTGCGGAAATCATCGCCGAACAGGCCGAGACCTTGGCGCAGGAGATGGATGAAGGCGCCTTGCGTGACCTCGGCGGACCGAACGCGCTGCGGTTGCTGGCCAGCGTGGTGCGGATGAATGGCACGGAAACGTTCGGCCCGTTCGGCACTGCATGACGGAGCCGAGGCCGGCCCGGCCCTACGATGAGGAACGGGCTGCGGCGGCCTCGACGACCGGCATGCGGCGCGTGGCAAACCAATGCCGCAGTATGTCGCGGG